>CAZKPS010000027.1:0-1955 GCA_964554765.1 uncultured Candidatus Saccharibacteria bacterium | reverse complement strand
CAGAGATATAACGGAAACCTACCCCCGTGAGGTAACCGGCATAATCAGTGTACAGCAAATCCATCGCCGAAGCATCGCCCTGGTGAAAAAGTCGGATAATCCGCTGTTCTTTGTCAGTCTCCTCACTACGCATCCCTCAACTTCCGTTTATTACCTTAAATCCGCAACATTTTAATTAATATATTTTATAAGTACCTGAGCAACAAGAAGTTGCCCAGGATTTTGTCATGTCAGAAAATTCACTTACCTTAGTGGTGCAAAAACAAAAAATAAGCATCTGAATGACATGGCAAAAATAATAATAAAATCAGAGAAACTGACACCCTTCGGGGGAATTTTTCACGTTATGGAGCTTTTTGAGCGCCTACAGTCGCCTATTATCGATAAAGTGCTTGGTTTGAGGTGTAGCTCATTTGGATACAACTACAGTGAGATTATCCGTTCACTGATGTGTGTCTATTTCTGCGGCGGCTCTTGCACGGAAGATATTTCCAGCCACCTTTTGAAGCACTTGCGGCTTCATCCAAAACTTCGTTCTTGCTCCTCGGATACTATACTTCGTGCTATCACAGAACTTACTTGCAAGAATACGACTTACACCTCCGAGAGCGGCAAGAAGTACGACTTTAATACGGCTGACAAGCTGAATGATCTTCTTCTTGATTTGCTGATTGCCACCGGTCAGCTCAAGTCTGGTGAAAGCTATGATCTTGACTTTGACCATGAGTTTCTCGAAACAGAGAAATATGATACCAAAATGACATACAAGCACTTTCTTGGTTACAGTCCGGGTGTAGCAACTATTGGCGATCTGATTACGGGAATAGAAAACCGCGATGGCAATGCCAATGTTCGTTTCAATCAGAGAAAGACTCTACACCGCTTTTTCATGAGATATGTAAGCCGAAGCCTGCATATTAGGCGCTTTCGTGCAGACTGTGGCTCTTGTTCCGAAGATGTTGTGAAAGAGATAGTTGAGCATTGCGATACATACTATATACGGGCCAATAGATGCCAATCAATGTATGACCAAATCTTCTCGTTGAAAGGATGGAAGACTGTTGAGATTAATGGCATTGAATATGAACTTAACTCTATATTGGTTGAGAAATGGAAAGGCTTCGCGTGCCGTCTTATCATACAGCGCCAGAAAAGGCCAAATGGAGAGCAGGACATATGGGAGGGCGAATACACCTACCGTTGCATCATGACTAATGACTACATATCAACCCCTCAAGATATTGTAGAGTTCTACAACAAGCGCGGTGGCCAGGAGCGAATCTTTGATGATCTTGACAATGGATTCGGATGGAAGAACCTGCCGAAGTCATTCATGAGTGAAAACACGGTATTCTTGTTGATTACTGCTATGATACGTAACTTCTATACCTTGCTATTACAGAATGAAAATCTGAAAGCCTTTGGATTGAAGCCCACAAGCAGAATCAAAGCCTTCGTATTCAAGTTTATCTCTGTGCCAGCCAAATGGATCAGAACTGCAAGGTCTTACCATTTGAACATATACACAGATATAAAAGAGTATGCAACTGTCTTTAAGACGGAGTTTGGATGAATGATTGACATTGCTGGTTTATAGCGGTGAGCCTCTATGCGCTTGGTGGGGTAAGGGGGAATTGTAAGCTATAATTTGTCGAACTCTCTCTATTTAACCTATAATGACACATAGAAACAATTTTATACAGGTAATGTAACATTCCATCAGTCACGCTTGAGAGTTGCGGATTTTAGGTATACTGCAAATAACCAAAAGACGATCTCGTTATGCCAAGGAATCCGTCCATATTTAACTTTAATTTCAAAACTGTCCAGGAAAAGGAAGAAAGCTATTTCTTAAAATAGGACACCTTATGAAAAGACGATGGTGAACTGTTTTCTACAACAGGCCAATATTGTATCTTTTGCGCCACCATCTCTCCAGGATTCTACGCAGTATC
>CAZKPS010000026.1:0-2194 GCA_964554765.1 uncultured Candidatus Saccharibacteria bacterium | reverse complement strand
GATTTATTGCTCGGTTTCTTT
Source organism: uncultured Candidatus Saccharibacteria bacterium (assembly GCA_964554765.1). Taxonomy (GTDB): domain Bacteria; phylum Patescibacteriota; class Minisyncoccia; order Phycocordibacterales; family CAIRYW01; genus JAQBQZ01. Next base: position 2,173 of record CAZKPS010000026.1, on the reverse strand, counting down.
GATGAAACCACGAGAAACAAGATTCGCCAGCGCATCATCGACGAGGAACTGACCGATGAAAACGAGCAGGTGGTTTACATGAGAGCCTGCGTGATAGGCAAACTGGAGAACGAATGCGTAAAGGCATTCCTCGACCACGAGGAAGAGATTCTTGCCGGCACCTTCGAGGGAGCCCTCATCGACCACATCTCGGAGCACGAGCGCAATGCCTACATCACCTGCACTCAGGTTTCGAGAAAGAAGATTTATGCCAGCAAGCCCGTTCTCGACATCGAGCTTTCGGGTTACAAGATCATGGCTACGCTGATGGAGGTATTCATCGATGCCGCCGTCAACCCGTCCCGTTTCTACTCCAAGCAGCTTCTGCGCCGGGTAAGCAGCCAGTACGATATCGAGAACGAAAGTCTGGAAGAGCGAATCATGGCAGTATTGGATTACATCAGCGGCATGACGGATATCTATGCCTTAGATATTTATCAGAAGATCAACGGAATAAGTCTGCCGATAGTATAGAAACAAAACAGGCGTTTCTTATATTTTTGCGTAAAAGTGTGTTAAATAAAGAAAGATAATAGGAAGAAGAATGCAATAATGGGGGGAGAATAATGTTTTATAAATAGAGGATGGGCAAAGCGCCTATCATGTATAACTCATAAAAACAACAGTTTATGAAAGCAAAGATTTACTTTTTGGCAATGGCTTTCGTCGCTCTCTTGATGGTAGGGTGTAGCGATGATGATGGTATTCAACTCACACAGGATGAAATCATTGGTGATATTAACACAGGCAAACAAGTGGGTATCAAGGGCAATAGCCTTGTCATATATACCACCCAGGGTGCCCGCGTGAATGTGCAAGGAGCCAAGGGCAAGATTTCGGCACAGTCTTCTGATGAGAAAGTAGTCACTGTAACTTGCATCCATGAGACGGGGCAGTATGGTAAGGATGAGCGTATTAGCTTGTCTGCTATCGCTGTGGGAAAGGCTATTGTTACAGTGACTGATGAAGATGGTAATGAGGCAAAACTTGCCGTGGAAGTCAAGGATGTTGAGACGTTATGGAAGACTACACAAGTATTTAGTGGTTATCAAAAATATTGTAAGGTGGAGGGTGTTTCCAAGGAAGATTCTTTGGTGATAGCATCGGATGCGATAGCAAGTAAGCCTTATGAAGCTGTTAAATTCAAGAGCCGTGGTGATGTATTTACAGTATCCCGAATCCAGTTCCTTGCTGGTGGAAAGGTGTTGGTGGATGGGTATTATACTACTACGTATAATGAAGATCACAGTATACTTTATTTCGAGGTTGGAGATGGTAAAGGCGGAACTTTGGAGAATTTCTATTTGAAACCAAAAGAAGGCTCGCTTTTCTTCTGGGATTTGACAGATAAATATAAGGAAGCTTATCCGCAGGTAACAAAGGTGGAGTTAGTTTGGGCAGCTGCTCAGCATTTTTAAGTTTTCTTCATATTAAAAGGGTCGCTTCAAAATTCATTCTCTTATTCGCTTTCGGGTGCTTTAGGGCTTTATGTTAAAGTTTCCATCACAGCTAAACTTTCTAGAAAGAAAACGGCAGCAGACATTGATGGAAACTTCACAATTGAAGTGGAGCCAAAAGATACAATCACCATAAAGTTCATTGGTATGCAAGACAGAATCATCAAACTCTCTGAAATGAATTTCGAAAAACTCAATGTCATCACTTTGACAGAAAGTGGAGGACTCATGGGTGAAATTGTTGTTATCAAAAAAGGACATAAGCATAAAAAAAATAAACTATGGCAAGAGGACGTTATATTTGCAACACTCTCAAAGCTATCCGCAAGCAGATAGCGGATGCAAATGGGATTGACTATTCACCCGAAGAATGTCATTTCAATGGTGAATGCAAGGGTACTTGCCCAAAATGTGAGAAAGATGTGAAAAATTTGGAACATGAATTGCGACTTAGGAAGAAAGCAGGAAAGACTATAAAGGTCGTAGGGGTAGCATTGGAAATGACAGCTCTTGCAACATCTATTATGTCGTGCTCTACACAAAAAGGATATTACAACTCTACCCCTCCACTACCAAAGAAAGTTATTCCGATTCACTTCCAGGAATATACATTCAAAGACTCCATCCTGCTAAAAGAAAGAGAAACATTGAATAAGAAAGGAGTACTTTTTGTCCAA
>CAZKPS010000025.1:0-4211 GCA_964554765.1 uncultured Candidatus Saccharibacteria bacterium | reverse complement strand
GACTGGTTCTACATGACTCATAGAATATATATTACTACATTACAAACAAAAATACCGTAGCCTTACGGCTACGGTATTTTTGAAGAGCAAGCTCTTAGTGTCCTCCTAGTTTCATATAATTAATATATTAACCAGTAATTGGTACCTCTCTATTATATACCATAATAATTATTATTAAAAATCCTGTGTTGATAAGAAGAAAAGAAGTGGTATAGTAACGACCAGCAACCCGTTATTTCCCATGATCCCATACCCCAAAATCATCTTCCCTGTCATTGCTGTCCTTTTCTTTGTACTCTACCTTCAGTGGAGAAAAAGAGCACTTGCCATCAAGAAATTTCGCAATAAGTATGAAGACCGATATGGCAACAATAGTCATCATGAGCCAATCAAGTTCAAACCAGACAAGGTGCTGGTTCGGATAGAGGGTAGCTACCACATTTACTGGTTGAGTAAGAGTGGTAAGTGGCACCATAAACCCGTATTATATCGCGATGCTCTGACCTTTTAGATGCTCTAACCTTTTAACTGTTACGCTCTCAGAGCCTAGCAGTTTTTTTTATTGAGCATATATTTGATATATTCAAGGTTCCCCCACTTTTACCGAAGTGATATAATATAGAAATGAAAAACAAAACCATAATATATGTATTAGTCCTTGCTGTGGTCGCTGTTATTATCGCCGGAATCCTCTCATTTTTTAACGAAAAAGTAGATACTGGTCCTGGCAAATATGACACCCTTGCAACTTGTATGAAAGAAAAAGGTGTCAAATTCTATGGTGCGTTCTGGTGCCCTCACTGTAGAGACCAGAAAAAGTTTTTTGGTAACTCTGCGAAATTACTTCCTTATGTTGAATGTTCTACTCCAGATGCAGTAGGACAGACACAGGTGTGTATAGATGCAAAAGTTGAAAGCTATCCTACCTGGGAATTCGCAGATGGTACAAGACAATCAGGTGCGATAACTCCAGAAGAACTTGCAGCAAAGACCCAGTGCCCTCTCACAGATGCAACAACAACTGCTACATCTACAACAGCAACAACATCAGTAGTTAAATAATCGAGAATTCATGAAACCATTCATAGAAAATATTATTCTTGTACTTGTCGTTCTCTCTCAAATACTTTCTCTTGTATATATTGTCGGTTTCATAATAAAAAGAAAAAATTCTAATTCAGAGTTTGTAAAAATACTTGGCGACAATGGATTTATACTCGCATTTCTCGTTGCACTTATTTCAACTCTCGGTAGCCTCTTCTATTCTGATGTGATGGGATACAATCCATGCAAGTTTTGCTGGTTCCAGAGAATATTTATGTATCCACAGGTACTTCTCCTAGGTCTCGCACTCTGGAGAAAAGAATGGAATATGTATTTCTATAGCCTAGCTCTCTCTATTATCGGTGGACCCATAGCTCTTAATCACTATACATTACAAATGACAGGGTCATCTATTATCCCTTGCTCTGCAGTGGGACAAAGTGTCACTTGTAGCAAAGTGTTCGTTATACATTTGGGATATATTACTATCCCACTTATGGCATTTTCTGGATTTCTACTTATGACACTTGCAATGGCTTTTTATAGACAAACTCATGAGATTACTCGATAGTATTGAATCAGTCACTCGCCTTTCTTTTGAACAAAAGTCAGGATTAAAAAAGATAGGTATACATACCGTAGAAGATATTCTACGGTATTATCCTATTCGCTACGGAGACACTACCGAAGCCACCACAATCAGCCTCGCCTCAAAGGGTGATGAAGTCACTCTCTTTGGACGTATAAGCGGACTCAAAACCTCAAAAGGATTTAAGAGTAAAATCCCTATGGCAAAAGCCGTACTTACCGATGAGACAGGAAGTATCGGTATTGTTTGGTTCAGCCAGGCATATATTGCAAAGATAATTCACGATGATGCACTCGTGCGCGTCGAAGGTAAAATATCCGAAGGTAAATCAGGGCGATACCTTACCAATCCAAAAATAGAAGAGATACAAAAAATCCCCTCAATCAAAGGACAGTCACTCTTTGAAGGTGAGGAGCTCGATGGTACCCTCTACCCTGTCTACCCAGAGACCAAACACATCACATCCAATTGGATTTACTACACAATCCAAAAAATATTTAAAAGTGGGCTCATTGATACAATAGTCGACCCTATTCCTGAAGAAATTCTCAAAAAATATTCACTCCCAACACTCGGGACCGCACTCGTCTGGGCGCATTCTCCTCGCAAAAAAGAAAACTACGAAATCGCTCGAAAACGTTTTGCATTCGAAGAAATATTTTTGATTCAACTTCAAAAACAAATTGAAAGAAAAAAACTTCTCGACCTCCCTGGCTCAAAGATAAAAGATGCAAAAGAAAAGGCAAACGAATTCATTGATCGTCTCCCCTTCACGCTCACAGAATCTCAGACATCGGTCATCACATCAATCTGCAAAGAACTCGAACGAGGTATCCCTATGTCCCGACTCCTTGAAGGAGATGTAGGAAGCGGTAAAACAGCTGTCGCAGCTGCGACAAGTTATGCAGTAGTCAGAAGCCATCCAGAGGGGCGAGACTTTGGTAATCTCCAGGTAGCATATATGGCCCCGACCGAAATTCTGGCTACACAACATTTTGAAAGTTTCATTGAATTTTTCAGGCACCTTCCAATAGAGATTGTCCTTATGACTGGGAGCACTTGTCGCAAATTCCCATCAAAAGTCAACAAAGAAGGCTGGACCCAAATATCAAAAGCACAAGCAACCAAATGGATATCAGAAGGAAAAATATCTCTTACCATTGGTACTCACGCACTTATACAGAAAAAAGTCTCATTCAAAAACCTGGCATATGTCATCATTGATGAACAACATCGTTTTGGTGTAAATCAAAGACAAAAGCTCGCACGTAAAGATGGCACTGTTCCTCACCTCCTCTCAATGACTGCAACACCAATACCTCGAACACTTGCTCTCACAATATACGGAGATCTCGATCTTTCAATTCTTGATCAAATGCCTCAAGGACGAAAACCTGTTATCACAGACATTGTTCTTCCAAACAAGCGAGATGAAGTCTACGACAAAATCAGGAACGAACTCAAAGCGGGTCGTCAGGCATATATCATCTGCCCACGAATCGATGCACCCGATCCAGATAAAGAACAGACACTTCAACTTAAATCTGTGACTGAAGAAGCAGAGAGACTGAAGCAAACAGTATTCAAAGAATACCGGATTGATATTCTTCATAGCAAAATGTCACCAAAACAAAAAGATGACATCATGAATGATTTTTATGGTGGACGAATAGATATTCTCGTTTCAACATCGGTGGTTGAAGTGGGAGTGAATGTACCTAATGCAAACATCATCGTCATTGAAGGTGGAGAAAGATTTGGACTATCGCAACTTCATCAGCTCCGAGGACGAGTAATCCGTGGGACACATCAAGCACATTGTTTCGTCTTTGCGGAATCAAAAAGTGACAAATCAATCGAGAGACTCAAGGCATTCAAAAATGCCAAAAATGGATTCGAGCTTGCCGAACTCGATATGAGTCAGAGAGGTATTGGAGGACTCTCAGGAGGTAAACAATGGGGAGTGTCCGATGTCGCAATGGAAGCGCTCCGTAATATCAAAATGGTTGAAGCTGCTCGAGAAGAGGCAAAGAATATTGTGGAGAAGAATAATTTAACTCACTATCCTCTCCTACAGAAATATATAGATAGTAAAAAAGAGGTGCATTTTGAATAAAGCTAGTGAGCTTATAAGCTGGTGAGGTTGTGAGGAAATTCCTGGAATCTTTAAGTTTTTTACTCCCTAACAAGCTCGCTAGCTTATTAGCTAAATGATTTGCTTTTTGCAAATTATTTCTGTATTGTCTTACTACATGAAAAAAAACGATCTCAAAAAAATACTAAATGTCATTGTGTACATTTTCGCAGCGATTGGGCTTTTCCTTACATTAGGGTTCTTTGCTGTAAAGCTTGGACTCACTAACACAAAAGGTATCATCGACCGCCAGACTGAATTCTTCCGAAACCAAGACAATAACACATCAGTTGATACCACTCCTCGACCTTGGAACCAAGGTTCTGAATGGGAGAACTTCAATACTGCAATCTCAAAAGATACACAAGTATTAAAAAGAGTAGAGAGTGAAACGGGAGTGCCAGCACGACTAGTTGTTTCTGGATTGTTTGTAGAACAAATGAG
>CAZKPS010000024.1:716-5230 GCA_964554765.1 uncultured Candidatus Saccharibacteria bacterium | reverse complement strand
GATGCGATGTTTTTGTTTATATACATAGAGTGATATATTAAATACATGTCTAACGTAGAACCAGTCAAAATAAAAACAGATTGTGAATACTGTGCTAATGCACCGACTAATCACGGTATGTCATATTTCGGAAGCATACTCTCGATAAATGTGGACCCACTTTTTGGATCGATGACTAATTATGCTCCAAAGATTCTTAAAAATTTTGTCGATTGGCTCCCGTCTATATTTTTTCCATTTTTGAATCTCTTTCGATTAGCACGATTCTCAACAGACATAGAAAAGGCGAATACGTTTCGTTCTCGTGTGGTGTGGGAAGAGGCGAATAGGCGAGGGCTGCAGATGGAACAGATAATAATTTTTGGCAAATCTGTCGAATACTACAGGGCTCGGCTAAAAAACGGTAAGCGAATATATTTTGAGAGTCTCCCAATACCCACTCGATTTTTGGATATGGTAGATATGTGGGACAACAAATCATTCCTCAAAAAAGTATTTAGAAAAAATAATATTCCAGTGCCAAAGAGTGTTGAGCTCTCGCTCTTTCGCAGTCCAGAACATAACACAAAAAAACCCCGCAAAATTTTTGATGAATTTACAAAACCTATAATCGTCAAACCTCGAGTAGGATCTCGTGGTCGACATACCACCACCAACATTCATACATTTGAAGATTTCCTAAGAGCGATAGAAGTGGCGCAGATTATGACTCCATATATTATCGTCGAAGAACATATTGTGGGGGATGTGTGCCGGGCGACGCTTGTTAATGGAAAGCTTCTTGGATTCTATCGTGCGGGAGTGCCGACAGTTGTAGGTGATGGGGTAAAGACAATCAAGGAATTAATTGAAGAGAAAAACAAAAACAGAAATGAAAGAGTGGGGGATGTAGAAGTCAACAAGGAAATTCTCGACTATATTGCGCGCTCTGGATTAACTCTCAAATCGATTCCAAAGGGAGGAGAAAAAATTCCTCTCACATACAGAACAGGGAGACTCTTTGGAGGAGTCACGAAGGAAATGTTAGATCAACTCCATCCGAGTTTTGTACCGATTCTCGAAAAAGTAGGAGAGATTGTAGGGCTTGGAGTTGCAGGATTTGATTGCATTGTGCCAGAGCCTACAGAAGACCAGGTTACTCAAAGATGGGGGATCATCGAGTGTAATACGCTCCCATTTATTGATCTGCACTACTACGCACTCGAAGGTAAACCAAAGAATATCGCAGGAGCGGTGTGGGATCTTTGGGAGAAATAGAATGTTGAATATCGAATATTGTATATAGCAAGATGCTAGAAAATAGGGGATTTTTGTGGTATCTTTGGGCAATTGGAGACGTGGAAGAGCTGAGTTGTGAATACTTGGAACAATTCAGAGACGGAGTGCGACGGCACGAGTCAGGGTTGGGCAAAAATTCAGCAGAATTTTATGTCTGACGTCTAATCTGCCTCTTTGATGAATTGATTTGTTTTTTTGAATTTAAAATTTGGAGATGTGGGAGAGTGGTTTAATCTACCTCTTTGCTAAAGAGGCGTGCGTCTTAAAGCGCACCGAGGGTTCGAATCCCTCCATCTCCGCAAAATTAAAAAGAACCTGCTTAGTTGCAGGTTCTTTTTAATTTCAGTGTATTGAGATGGAGGGATTCGAAAGACGGAGCTAATACCGAGCAAGCTTGCGAGGTTGCGAGTCGGGGTCACTGAAATTTAGGAGCGACGGCGAGTAAATTATCAGTGACCGAATCCCTCCATTAACAACACTGAAGCTGTAAGCTTCGAAAATCCCTCCGCTTCCGTAGATTCAAAAAACAACTCCATCTGCTTGGAGTTGTTTTTTGAATTGTGCTGATAGAAGCGGGAGGTGTGATGGTTTCTGATGAAGTAGTACTTGATATTTCTCTTGAGCTTAAGGAGGTAAAATAATTAAGGACAGATAAAAATCCGACACATTTATGTGTCGGATTTTGTTTTATGTTAAAATCTAATTTATGAATCCCTTTGACCCAAAAAATCAAAACACTCATCCGGCACTCGTCGTTGACCTCGCTGAAGAACAGAAACTCCAGCGTGAAGCCGAGGGTCTTGTTGAGCTTCATGATTTTCTCAAAGCTCATCCCGACTCCTCTGCAAAAGAAGCAGCAAAGTTTATGCCACCAATAGATTCGAGAGTGGTGAATAAAGCTATACAGATGATTGTGCTTCGAGACGAAAAGAAGAAATAAATCCTCTAAAGTTTTGGCTGTCATTATGCAATTTGAGTTATAACAGTATATGACTTTTAGATTTCTCAAACTTTTGTAATTTCACCAATTAAATTATTTTTTTATATATAAATTGCATAACAAGAAAAAGTTGGTCAAATAGGGATTTTATGCAAAAATAATGTTACGGAATTGGCCAACTTTTTTAACAGCTAAAATTTTCTAGGATAAATGGAAAAATTACACGACAATCATATTCACCCACACATAGGAAAAAGGCTATTTTATCAATTATATATATTTCTTTTTATTTCTATTGCGCTCGCAATCTATATTATAAAAGAAGTGATTGTAGGGGATATGTCGTCGCTTCTTGCAATTTCTGGTGTTTGTATTGGAATGTTTGTAGGAATAATAAGAGGGAGGCTCTCGGGTGTTGTGTGGCACGATGAAAAAGAGAAGGTGATTGCAAAACTCGATACTGTTGGATTTATTGTCCTTATACTCTTCATCATTATTGATCTTAATCGCAAGTGGATATTTGGTCACTGGATTCACGGGGTAGAACTTTCTTTCTTTACCGTGAGTGTTTTTGCAGGACTACTTGCTGGGAGATTTCTGGGGATGAAATCGAATGTTATGCATGTCCTAAAGGAGCAGGATATTGCAGAAGGGGACCCAGATGATGTCCTGTAGTTTTAACTTAAAATCTTGATTAATAGTGAGAATAAGGTTATCTTAGTTAGGTATTTGGAGAGATGTGTGAGTGGCTTAAACAAGCGGTTTACTAAACCGCCGAAGGGTAATACCTTCCGCGAGTTCGAATCTCGCTCTCTCCGCAAAATAAAAAAAGAACCTGCTTAGTTGCAGGTACTTTTTTTATTTCTGACTATTGAGAGACCGAGATTCGAACGCCAGAGCGATGTTTCGCAAGCTTGCGAAACCGCGAGGCGGTGACCAGACAAATTTTGCAGGCAGCAAAATTTAGTCGAGGTCGAAACTCTCGCTCTCTTTTTCTGAGCGATAGTGAAGAAATTATCAGGGGCCGGATCTCGATCTCTTAATGCGCCAGCACCACTCCCATAATCTTTCTTGCACCTGCTTTGAGTAATACTCTCTTTGCCTCTTTTAGTGTTGCACCTGTTGTCATAATGTCATCAATAACAATCACGCATCTATTTTTTATTTTATCTTGATGCCTTGTATTTATACTCATCGAATTCTTTACATTCTTTAATCTCTCATATCGTGAGAGGGTTTTTTGTGCAGGAGTGTGTCGCGATTTTAAAATAATATTAGGTATATAAGGTATTAAAGTAAGTCCCGATATTTCTTTTGTGATCACCTCGCTCGGATTATATCCTCTCTTATATATATGATCTTTAGTACTCGGGATAGATACAAGTAGAGGAGAGGTGAAATTATTCAGCACCTCTCTCTCACTCAATTCCTCAAGCAGGATATCAACAAGGATTTGGCACATAGACCGAGTAATCTGAGCATCTTTTTTGTTCTTTATATAATAGAGTGAGTCTCTTATGATTCTGTTTTGATAATTAAATACTGAGAGTGTGCCGTCAGGGTGATTGGTCTCACGGGCTAGTAGTTGCCAATCTTTGGTGGTGAGACTGTGCAGATTTTGTAGTCTGATATCGGCGGTTGTAAATGTAAGAAAAAAAGCCTTTTGTGGAAAACAGAGTATTTTATTTAAAAATAGAACCCACCTCAGAATTAATCGCTTACAATAAGTCTGATTTAAAACCGCTTGAATATACAAAACTAAAAATTTTGTATTACTCATTAATTTTGAGGTGTGTTCTAAAAACATTATGATATACTATTATATAATAATGTATTGAATTCTATATGGATAATCCTTTTAAAAATTTTTTTGCTAAGTCTGATACCAATGTGATTGGTATTGATATTGGTACATCAGCAATCAAGATTGTTCAGCTTGCAAAGGTAAAGGGGAGAGCGGTCCTTAAGACCTACGGTTCTCTTGCTCTCGGTCCATATGCTGGGCTTGTGATAGGTCAAGCAACAAATCTCGGCCCAGACAAAATAGGAGAGGCTATTCGTGATGTAATAAAAGAATCAAATGCAACAACAGTTAATTCGGGTGTTTCTATACCACTTCGATCGAGTCTCGTGTCGCTTGTTGAGATGCCTGCTTTACCTGAAGCAAAACTTCGCGAGATTATTCCTATTGAGGCACGTAAGTTTATACCTGTACCTATTTCTGAAGTGGCACTTGATTGGTGGATAATACCAAAAGAAGAAGAGAAGGCGTTTGATTTTGATATCGAAAACAAAG
>CAZKPS010000024.1:0-706 GCA_964554765.1 uncultured Candidatus Saccharibacteria bacterium | reverse complement strand
ACAAAGATAAGAAAATTCAAAAACAAGACAAAACAGAGGTACTTCTTGTATCAATTCATAATGAGATTCTTCAAGGATATAATTCTATAGTTCAGGCAGGAGGATTGCACACTACTTTTTTTGAGATTGAGATGTTTGCGTCTATTCGATCGTTGGTTGATAGGGAGATAGCTCCAGTGATGATTTTTGATATGGGGGCATCATCAACAAAGATTTATATTTCTGAACGAGGAGTGGTAAAAGAGTCTCACATCATCAATAAGGGCTCACAGGATATAACTCAGAGTATTGCAAAGGGTCTTCAGGTTACAATCGAAAAGGCAGAGAAGATAAAAAGAAATCTCGGTGAAGTGTCTCCTGCAGATCAGAAGAGTGTTTATGATATTGTGGGTCTAACACTCGACTATATCTTTGGAGAAGCGGGAGGGCTTATGGTTTCCTACCAAAAGAAACATAATAAAAGCATTAGTAAGGTGTATCTTACTGGGGGTGGTGTTGCGATGAAGGGTTTTTTTGAGACTGCACGAAGTAGATTTGAAGCTGAGGTGGTGCTCGGTAATCCTTTTGCCAAGGTAGATGCTCCAGTTTTTCTCTCTGATTTATTGAAACAGACAGGTCTTGATTTCGCTGTTGCTGTAGGTATTGCATTACGAAAGCTTCAAGAACTGGATTAAAAAAAGTTAATGATCACTAGTCTATAGTTTGT
>CAZKPS010000023.1:0-6432 GCA_964554765.1 uncultured Candidatus Saccharibacteria bacterium | reverse complement strand
TTAGGAGAGCTTCGGTATCTATAACCTCAAACATCGCCGAAGGGTTTGCCCGGTATTCAGTAAAGGATAAAAAACATTTCTATCTTATGTCGAAAGCTTCTTTGTCAGAGGTGGAAAATCAGTTAATTATTGCCCATGACCTAGGTTTTATTAATGATCAGGATAATTTGACTCTTGTAAATCAATCCGAAATTGTAGGCAGGTTGCTTACTGGTTTTGTTAAATCCACATCAAATCTGTAGGCTTTGCATTTAATTAAGTTTTCTTATACTATATACAATATTCTAAATTCAATATTCTCTAAATGCGTAAGCGAAAATACATCTTTGTTGTTGGTGGAGTAATGTCGGGAGTCGGCAAAGGTGTTTCTTCCTCCTCTATTGGAACCATTATGAAGTCAAAAGGCTTCAAGGTTACCGCTCTCAAAATCGACCCATACATCAATATTGATGCAGGGACAATGAATCCTACAGAACACGGAGAGGTTTTTGTGCTTCGAGATGGAGATGAGTGTGATCAGGATATGGGTAACTATGAGAGATTCCTTAACACTAGTCTCACTCGAAACAACTATATGACTACTGGACGAGTGTATCAGGAGGTGATCCGAAAAGAGAGAAATCTTGAATACAAAGGCAAGAATGTGGAGGTGGTGCCTGATATTCCACGAGAGGTTATACGACGTATCAAGAATGCGGCTCACGATGCGGATGCTGATGTAACTATTGTAGAAGTAGGAGGGACAATTGGTGAGTACCAGAATATTATTTTTCTCGAAGCTGCTCGAATGCTCAAGATTGAACATCCACGAGATGTTGCTTTTGTGATGGTGTCATATCTTCCAACTCCTTCAACAGTAGGTGAGATGAAGACAAAGCCGACACAGTATGCAGCACGGACACTCAATGGTACTGGCATTCAGGCAGACATCATTATTGCACGAAGTAATCAGCCTCTGGATAATAAGCGAAAAGAAAAGATTGGGATATTTTGTAATGTGCTCGCAAAAAATATTATCTCAGCTCCAGATGCAGATAGTATTTATGATATTCCACTAAACTTTGAAAAGGATCATTTGGGTGACCATCTCTCTGAGATTTTGGGACTTCCAAAAAGAAAGACGGATTTTACAGAGTGGATGGAATTCGTAAACAAAAAGAAAAATGCAAGAAAAGAGGTGGATATTGCAGTGGTGGGCAAATATTTTGATTCTGGAGATTTTGTGCTTTCTGATGTATACATTTCTGTGATCGAAGCAATCAAATTCTCTTCATATTATGCAGGAGCGAAGCCTAAGATATCATTCTTGAATTCAAAAGATTTTGAAAAAGATAAGAGTAAACTCTCTATGCTCAAAGAATACGACGGAGTGATTGTGCCTGGAGGATTTGGTGAGAGTGGAGTGGATGGAATTGTAGAGACAATCAAATTCGTACGAGAAAACAAAATCCCATATCTCGGTATCTGTTATGGTATGCAACTTATGGTTATCGAATATGCTCGAAATGTACTCGGATGGAAAGATGCAAATACTCGAGAGATTAATCCAAAAGCATCAAAACTCGTGGTTGATATTATGGTTGATCAGAAAAAGAAACTCGAAGAAAGCAACTATGGTAACTCAATGAGACTTGGAGACTATACAGCAGTACTCAAGAAAGGTTCTATTGTAGAAAAGGCGTATGGCACAAATGAGATTGTAGAACGACATCGACATCGATACGAAGTGAATCCGGAATATGTTGCTGATATCGAAAAAGCAGGTCTCGTATTCTCAGGTAAATCAAAAGACGGAACTCTCTGCGAGATAGCGGAGCTTCCGGCAAGTGAGCATCCATTCTTTGTCGGAGTGCAGTATCATCCAGAATTCCTCGCGAGACCACTCAGTCCTAGCAAAATTTTTACAGCATTTATAAAGGCAAGTTTGAAGAAATAGGGGATAGGTAAGTAATAAGTAGTTAATAATAAATAAATTATAAATGCACCGCGTGAAGCGCAGTGCATTTTTTTGTTCGAAATAAAAACAGGAGGGAGGTTGTGAGACTTCCCTCCGTGTTTTGCTGATTTGATCAGCGCTTTCTGTCCGTATTTTTTGCTTGTTTTTTAGCAGACACTTCAGGGTGAATTTCTTTTTCTTGCTTGTAGGTCCCTTTTTGAAAATAATTTTGTCTAGTGCCTTCTCGAATTCCGGATCGGCTTCGTAAAAATATTGAACAATGAGGGCAAGGGTTTTTGGACAGTCAGGGTGTGCAGGATTTGGCATAACGAATCCAAAAATAACACTCATAATATATTCTGTCAAACTTTTTAGAAAAATAAAAATACCGACTTACCATTTGGTTCGTCGGCTGAGTCCTGGTCTGAGCCTTCTGAATTTCTGACCGGGTTTTGAGAAAGAGCTTTTTTGTGTAGGCTCTTTTAATCCTGCAATTCCTCTGGTCCAGAGTGAGTCTTTGGGCTGATCATATTTTGGAATACTTGTAATATCCATTATACCGTAGGATCGACAACAAGGAATGTTGACAAGGTGTTTGCTCAATCCTGGTCTATGGCGATTGACCGTGCTTGTGGTTAGAAGAAAGAGTGCGGGGTACAAAAGGTGGTTCATACTAATATAAATATACAACATAGTGTATTATTGTAAAATTTTGATTTTTAACTCAAAAAAAGGTAAGCTATTGGAACTAATTGCCAGATCGTCTAATGGTAGGACACAGCACTCTGGATGCTGTTATCTTGGTTCGAGTCCAGGTCTGGCAGCAATCAAGTTTTTGGTACCTAGAGACCTAGAGGGGTCATTATCGCTTAGTTTCGTTTTTAGCTATAATTCAATCAATGGATGAAATAACTTCAACAAATGAAAAAACCTGGGATGCTGTTGCAGACCAATTTGTAGAGGCGAGTGCTTTGCCTGTATGGGGTCCATTTGGTATTGGAGATGATCTCAATCTAATTCCTGAAATAGAAGGGAAAAGTTTTCTTGAAATTGGCTGTGGAAGTGGTCGGTCAATCAAATATCTTGTTGATAAAGAAGCGAAGAAGGTTTACGGACTTGATATTTCTTCAGTCCAACTCAAGGAAGCAGAGAGTTTCAACAAGGAAGCTATTGCTCAGAATAAAGTAGTGCTTATAAAAGGGAAAATGGAGGATAAACTACAGATTGATCCTGTCGATATTATCTTCTCTGTTTATGCCATCGGTTGGACTCCCAATCCAGAGATCACGCTTAAGAATATACATTCATACCTAAAGCCAGGTGGAACATTTATCTGGAGTTGGGATCACACGCTCTTCACTGATGTTCAATATGATGATGGAAAATATGTCGTGACTTATGCATATCATGACGAAAAGCCTCTTGCTATAAAGAATTGGAAAAAAGAAGGCACAACGGCACATATTACCTACAGGAAAACATCAACTTGGTTTCAGTTACTTAAGGATGCAGGATTCGAAATCGTGGGATATCATGAACCAAAACCAAAAGATTTAAGCCGTGGTTCTGATGATCCAAAGAAATATTATTCAATCCAGAAAGCAGAGAAGGTTCCCGCTAGTTTTATCTTTGTTTGTAAGAAAAATATATGAGAACTGTAATCAAAAAAATCGATAAGGAGTGGTTAGACATGATTCTTGTGGGTAAGAAAAAGTTTGAACTAAGACTTGCTGATTTTGATATCGAGGACGGTGATATTCTTCGTCTTGAAGAATGGGTAGGAACAGGTGCCGATAGGAAGCCAACAGGAAGATTTGTTGAAAAGAAAGTTACTTATGCGCGAAAGGTTGATTTAAAGACTTGGGTTGAGAATCAGCCAGAACTCACTGATAAGGGATTTTATGTACTTCAGTTCGACTAAGAAACTTCTTCGAGTAGGATCCTTTTGTTGATTAGTAAGAGCTTGCTTTTGAATGACTGCATCAGTTCTCGCCTTTCTTCGATCGTCCCTTCCTTGAGCAAATACTTTGCATAGGCTCTCACATCAATCTTATTCTGCTTCTCTTCCTGATCTTCACTAAGTCCGAGAACCTTGTTTCTAAAGCTGTTGAAACGTCCCATTTCCTGTTCGAGCTTCTGCTTTATTCCGATCTTGTCTAGATTAATCTTCTCAATAATTTCAATGAGCTGAGTTATTAATTCCTGTTCAGGAAGGTAGGTATTCTTGCATTCCTTGTCGTAGAATCTGGTGCAGCTGTAGTAGGTATGTTTTTTCTGGGTTCCGTCGACAAGGTTTTTGAACTTTTCTTGAGCTGTCACTCCTGAGTTACAGAGTCCGCATTTCATGAGGCGGGTGAATGCGAACTCTTTCACTGCTGGTCCGTGCGGTTTGTGAGAATCAAGCTTCTCCTGAACCTTTTTAAATAGTTCCTGGCTGATGATAGGTTCATGTCTACCGACAAACCACTTGCCGCTTTTCTTTGGGTATTCCAAGAGCCCGCAGTAGAAGGGGTTTCTAAGAACTATGAACACGTTGCTCAAGGTAAGCGGTTTGTCTCCTTTGGTTTTGAACTTGAGATCATCTTTAAGCCATTTGAACAGATCTCGGCCGCTCCATTTCTCATATGCAACTTTCTCGAACATAATCTTTATCGCATGTGCTCGGTGTGGGTCTTGGATCACGTGGCACTTCATCGTCCTGTCCGGATGGTTCAGATACCCGGTAGGGGCAACAGAAGGCCAGAGTCCCATCTCACACCTTGCTCGAAGTCCACGCTTAACATTTACCATCTTGTTGTCGTTCTCGAGCTTTGCTTGTGAACCGAGAATCATCAGAAGGAACTTCTTAAAGAAGCTCTATCTCACTTCAAATAGTTATGAAAGAAATGTCTCCTGAACTTAAACAAGCAATCATTGATGATGTTGCTGTGCGGAAAGCACTCGTGTACCAAAACCACGAGGCGTTTTGCAGTATCTATCTTCGGAGACATTTGAAATATGAGTTCGCTTGGTTCCATAAGGAGATGTTTAGAATTACCGAGTCGTACCAACACAAGTTAAACGTGTTCATGGCATTTAGAGGTTCAGGAAAGTCTACAATCCTGAACCTTTCTAATGTCCTGTGGAGTATTCTCGGAAAGCATCAAAAGAAGTTTGTTCTCATTGTATCGAAGACAAAACTTCAATCTCAATCACACTTCGACAATATTAAATTGGAGTTAGAGGAAAATGAATTACTCAAAAGTGATCTCGGTCCTTTTCAGACAAGTAAAGAAGACTGGGGTGCATATACGATTGAGATACCAAAATATGGAGCAAAAATCATGTGCATCGGAGCGTTACAAAATATTCGAGGCTTAAAGTATAGAAATCACAGACCAGATCTCATTATCTGTGACGATATGGAAGATATAAATTCATTTCGTGACGGCGATGAGATTAAAAAGATGTATGACTGGTTTATGGGAGAGTTGTGGAGTATTGGTGATGAGAAAACCAACATCGTTATCCTAGGTAATTTGTTGAGCAAATATTCGATACTTATTACTATCTTCAAAGCAATGAAGAGAAATGAAATGTCAGGTATCTTTAAAGCCTATCCGCTTCTTGATGATTGTAATCGAATACTTTGGCCAGCACGATATCCAACAACAGAATCGATAAAAGAGATTGAAAGAGGTCTACCTAAACCAAGAGAGTATGATCTTTACACCATTTTTTGTCGTGAATATCTCTTGGATATGTCTTCTGTGAGAATTGATGAGGTGATGGAGAAAAAATTCAAAACTCCTATAAGTGTCGGTGGCGATAAAGCCGAGGACTTTGAGATAACAGTTCCACGTTGGGGTTCTGGTACTATTTTGAATGTTCCTGAAAAGGATTTTATGGGACTTAATATTGAGGATCCAGACGGATATCCAAGGTATAAGGTGTTTAGAAAACTTGCAGATTTGTATGAAAAAAGAGAGCACGAGAAGCATCCTGAAAAATATGCTTATCTAAAAAATCAAATCAAATCGACTTATAAGGAAGATTTTGGATTTACCAATCCACCAGACAGACCGAGTAGGTTTCGAATATAAATTTTATTTATAAGGGGCTACTAATTGAGTTTGACATATACCCCTATGGGGTATATACTCTTTGTATATGAAGTATATAGATGAAAAAGGGAAAGAAAAAATTATTAAGCAACTCAAACGAATTGAGGGGCAGGTTCGCGGTTTACAAAAATTAGTCGAGAATGACACTTACTGTATTGATGTAATCACGCAAACATCTGCGGTTAAACAGAGCTTGTCTTCTGTCGAGGATATATTAATGGAGAATCATTTAGGCCATTGTGTTCATCATCAAATGTCTTCTGGTCAAGTAGATAAAGCGAAAGGTGAAGTTCTCAAGGTTTATAAATTAAAAAGAAAATAATATGAAGATATCAATATATTTAACATTAGGTTTAGTAGTTGTTGGTGTAATATTGGGCGTTGCTTTTGGAT
>CAZKPS010000022.1:0-7338 GCA_964554765.1 uncultured Candidatus Saccharibacteria bacterium | reverse complement strand
AAGTGGAAAAGAGATTTGAGAGATCAAAGGGTTATAGCTAAAACAATTTATGTAAATAAAGTGTGGAGAGTCGTTGATCCGGGATTTAATTTAGATGATAAATTTGATCTATTATTTCGGACAGAAAATGATAAGTGGATTTGTATACCTAACAACATGATTGATGAGTCACTTAGCAATTTAGCTTCCGAACTTATTATTTGGGAATTTAAAAATACAAAATTTATTATGTCTGTTGAATTTTCAGGCAAGAAAATTGCATTTGAGGATAAATTTGTTGAGGCAAAGAACGAATGGCGAAATGATGACTTGCCCTACGGAAAAGTATTTAGTTGGGAGTATTTATCAGAGAATTTAAAGAAGCAGTTAGACCGAGTCAGGTCGGTTTGATTCCAAAATTTCTGCTTGAATATCCTTCAAGGTCTCACCTCATCTGGTTCTAGACCAAGAAACACAGAAAATCAAAGCGTATTGAAGACATCAGAAGCAAATAATTTTGCTTCTGATGTCTTTTTATCTGCTATAATATTCTCATCATGAAAAGACTAGGTATCCATATTTTCAGAAGAGATCTCCGACTTGAGGATAATACCGCACTCAATGCACTGGTGTCTAAAGTAGATGTGGTGCTCCCTGTATTTATTTTTGATGAGAGACAGATTAATAAGCATCCATATCAGAGTACTCCTGGACTTCAGATACTTATCGAATCTCTCGAGGACCTCGATCGTGAACTACGTGAACGAGGTTCAAAACTTCATATTAGACAAGGAGTTGCAGAACAGGTCGTGGCAGAACTCATAAAAGAGTATGCTCCGATCGCGCTCTCGTATAACAAAGATTACACTCCATTTGCAGAGAAGCGTGATCAGGTGATAGATAAGGTGTGCAAGCAAAACGGAGTGGAAGTGTATGCTCTCCACGATGTAACACTTCATGCACCGGGGACTGTGGTAAGTAAAGAAGGTAAGCCATACAGTGTGTATACGAGGTATCGCATTGCAATCGAAGGGCTCCCAACACCCGCACCCATCAAACTATCAAGTGATGCTACATTTTTGAATACATCTCACGTTATCTCACTCGTGCATTTTGCAAAGCAGATATTGCCAGAGCACAAGACACTTCGAGTACAAGGAGGGCGCACATATGCCAAAGAGATGCTCCGACATCTCACATCAAAACATAAATACAAAGCCGAGAGAGATTTTCCTTCTATAAATGCAACATCACTTCTCTCGACTCATATTAAATTCGGTACACTCTCGATTCGTGAAATATATTATTTTGCAAAACATAAGATGCCTGACCCAAAAACTTTTTTACAGGAGATTCTTTGGCATGACTTTTTTACTACTGTGGCAGCACTGACACCTCACGTATATCAAGGTGCATACCGTAAAGAATTTGATGCTATCAAATGGGAGACTGACAAGCATTCTTTTGAACTTTGGAAGCGTGGGATGACAGGGTTTCCTATTGTTGATGCAGGGATGAGAGAGCTCCGAGAGACAGGGTATATGCACAATAGGGTACGTATGATTGTTGCATCATTCCTTATTAAAGACCTACATATAAACTGGCAGTGGGGTGAAAAGTATTTTGCAACAATGCTCTCTGATTATGATCCTGCGGTCAATAATGGTAATTGGCAGTGGGTAGCAGGGACTGGTTGTGATGCGTCACCGTGGTTCCGGATATTTAATCCTTGGCTCCAACAAAAGAAGTTTGATGCTGATTGCGCTTATATTAAGCGATGGATACCAGAACTCAAACATCTCACTCCAAAGGATATTCACGATGAGGGAGGTCTTGCTCGTAAAGAAGCGGGATATCCGCTTCCTATGTGTAATCACAGCGAAGCTGCACGCAAAACAAAAATATTGTTTGGAATTATTAAAAAATAAATGTCATAATATTCATACTATGATTATCACATACATTGTTTCGTTGTTTGCGTTTCTCATCCTTGATGGTCTCTGGATTTTACTCATTGCAAAGAAGTTTTATGCAGAACATCTAGGGTTTATCTTTTCACCTACGATTAACATCACTCCTATTGTTTTCTTCTATCCATTGTATGCTCTCGCTATCACATATCTCGTGGTGATGCCCGCGCTCTCAACACATTCGTGGGTTGATGTCCTCATACGTGGGGCAATACTCGGCCTTGCTGCATACGGTGCCTACGATCTCACTAATCATGCGACTATTGCGGGGTGGCCTACCATTGTAACACTAGTCGATATGGGGTGGGGAGTTGTCATCACCGCATCTGTATCATTCATAGCATATCTTGTCGGGAGTGCACTACTCTAAACATCGACTACCTTTTCCAGAGTATAGATTCTGGTATACTTGAATATATGAAAAATATTTTTAATATTGGTTTTTTATTTGCATTATCAGTAAGTGTTTGGTTTGTGGGGAGTATCGACAATGTGAAAGAGAATGCTTATGCACACTATAATCAAACTACAGTAATGACTTTTGGTAATACTCCTGGTGTACAAATACAGACACAGAGTATTACTCGGGTGCATACTACTCCATCTGAAATACCTATAAATATTCCTACAGTCACTATATCAGCTGCGACGACTACATCAACAGTGGTCGCGACTTCTTCTGTACCTGTCACACCACACCATCTATTTGATACCAATCTTGGGTATGGTGTGAGCGGACCCCAGATTAAACTTCTTCAGACATATCTTAATACTCATGGATATATTGTAAGAGAGAGTGGGTTTGGATCGACTGGTAACGAGACAGAATATTTCGGCAATGCAACGCGTGCAGCTCTAATCAAATTCCAAAAGGCTAATGGTATTACACCTGCTTCGGGATATTTTGGTCCAGTGACACGAGAGTTTGTGAATTCAAAATAATATATTTATGAAAATCGGAGTAGGGTCAAAAAATAAGACAAAGGTAAATGCGGTTGCTGAACTACTTCTTGATTATCCAATGTTCGAAGGGGTAGAGGTTGTGAGTGTGGATGTAAAAGTAGAAGAGTTTGGTCATCCAAAAAGCATAGATGAGACGGTGGCTGGTGCCATCGATCGGGCAAAGCAGGCATATCTAGGTAATGATTATGGATTTGGAATTGAAGGTGGACTTATGGTGGTACCACAAACCAAATCTGGATATATGGAAGTGGCAGTGTGTGCTATATGGGATGGCACACAAGTCCATCTCGGGCTTTCAGAAGCGTGTGAATGGCCGAAGGTTGCCATGGATGGAATTCTTAATAAGGGACTTGATGGAAGTCAGGCTATGAAGGCTGCTGGACTAACTCATCATGAGAAGTTAGGAGAACACGAGGGTCTCATCAGTATTCTCACAAAAGGCAGAATGAATCGAACTGCATTTAATAAAAGTGCGGTTAAAATGGCGCTTCTTCATTTAGAAAATCCAGAGCTTTATTAAGCTTGTGGATAGGATAATCTGTTTAGTTGCAAAAAGTGGATAATTAAATTGTTAATCTCTGTACTGATGCTATAATTATTGCAATCATTTATTTATATTTCTATGGTCTTTTTTAAGAAAAAATATTCAAAATCAATTATAACTATTATAAGTGTTTTGGTTCTTGCTTTAATTGGTGCATATTCCGTAAATGCAACTGATGCAACTAAAAGATTGGTTGGATATGCCTGGTCTAGTAATGTAGGGTGGATTTCTTTTAATGATGGTGGTGTGACAGTGGACGCATCAAACAATCTCGTCGGATATGCATGGTCGTCTAACATCGGGTGGATAAAGTTTGGAGGACTTTCTGGTTTCCCTGACTCGTCAATAGGAACAAATGCAAAACTTACTGACAGTGGTCTTACTGGGTGGGCGAGAGCGATATCGGTAATGTTCCCTCTTACTTACAAGACTATTGATAACAGAGGTGGGTGGGATGGCTGGATCAGTCTTAGTAGTGGTGGCAAATCACCTGTGTACGGTATAACATCTGATGGAAAAAAATTTGGAGGATTCGCGTGGGGGTCTGATGTGGTCGGGTGGCTTGACTGGAGTAGTGTGAAGCTTACGACTAACGATGTTGTGTGTTTCTCTGAGAATGGTGTTGTCCTTGACGGTGAATCAACTATCGTATCTTCAAAAATCACAAAAGGTGCAGATAAGGGTAAATGCCAGACACAAGAATTTGTTTGTAAGGATCAGAAGTTGACTGCGGTGGGTGGTCCGAGTGCACCTACATCATGTACACAGACTGCCGACTGTGAAGATCGAGACGGGATTAGTTTGAGAGATGGTGAATCTTTCAAATTCTATAAGGACCGTGTTGTGGTAGGTAAGACGTGTGATGCTCTCACTTTGACTTGCAAGGACGGTGTCCTCTTGGCTCCTGATGGTGCTTCGGACGAGTCTCATGTTTACTCTCAGTGTCTGAGTGCACCTAACTACAAGGAATCTCAATAAAGCATTTAGATATATAGTTAAAATGGCAAGGTATCTATAGTACCTTGCCATTTGCAATTATTAGGCTTTTTTGGTAGTATGTTGTGATATGACAGATAAAACAAATACACTTTCACCGAAGATTCAGGAGATGCTCAAGGTTGGGGCACATTTTGGGTTTTTGCGATCTCGACGACATCCATCATTTAAGTCACTTATTTGTGGTGTTAAAAACATGACTGAGGTTATTGACCTCGAAAAGACAGAAGAAATGCTCAAAAAAGCAGAAGAATTTGTAACTGAACTTGCTCGGCAGAAGAAGACGATTATGTTTGTCTCAAGTAAAAGTGAGGCTATGGATATTGTCCGGACTTATGCTGAGAGTATCAATATGCCATTTGTCGCTAGTCGATGGATTGGAGGAACTCTCACTAATTTCCCTGAAATCAAAAAAAGAACTCACAGACTCGCAGATCTTATTTCAAAGAAGGAAAAGGGTGAGCTTTTGAAATATACAAAGAAAGAGCGACTTATGTTTGACCGAGAAATCGAGACACTCACACAGATGTTCGAAGGTCTAAAAGGTGTAGAAAAGATTCCAGCAGCTATTTTTGTTGTAGATGCAAAGAAGGAAAACATCGCAGTAGCAGAGGCAAAACAGTCAGGTGTTACTATTTTGTCAATATCATCCTCTGATAATGACCTAAAGGGTGTTGATTATCCTATTGCTGCAAACGATGCTTCAAAAGCAAGTATTGAATACTTTGTATCTCACATTCGAGATGCGTATAAAAAAGGCACACTTCTTGCATAGTTAAGCGGGGTTTTACCCGTATTATTTTATAATTTTGTTATTTATATGATTACTACAGAACAAATCAAAGAACTTCGAGACAAAACAGGTGTATCTATTATGCAATGTAAAAAAGCTCTTGAGGATGCTGGAGGTGACTTCGAGCAGGCTCTTGTACTTCTAAAGAAGAAGGGTGCTGAAATTGCTGAAAAGAAAGGTGATCGAGAACTCGGTGCAGGTGTAGTACAGGCATATATCCACACATCAGGAGAAGTAGGTGCTATGGTAGAACTTTGGTGTGAGACTGATTTCGTAGCTAAAAACGAAGAATTTAAAGCGCTAGCTTATGATATTGCAATGCAGGTAGCTGCGACGAGACCTGAATTTCTCTCTATGGATCAGGTTGATGAAGCTGCAAAGAGCAAAGCAAAAGAGGTATTCGAAAAAGAGCTTGAAGGTAAGCCAGAAAATCTTAAAGCACAGATCCTCGAAGGAAAAATCAATTCATACTTCAAAGAAATGGTACTCCTCGAACAGCCTTTTATCAAAGATGATGCGGTAACTGTAGCAACAAAGATCTCTAACGCAATCCAAAAATTCGGTGAAAAAGTTCAGGTAGGTAAGTTTGCGCGGTTTACCACTAAGGCATAAATCATATGTTTACCTCAATCACTTTCTTTGTTTCACTTGTAGGGATTATTTTCCTTTTTTGGAATAAAAAGAGAGAACTCGAGAAGGGGTGTGCTTTTGTAGATATATCTCATGTCAGTGAACATTCTCTAAAGGAAAAGATAAAAGGTATTACTGAATCAGCAAAAGAGATGCCCAGAAAGGCTGTGAATGTTGCAACTTTTCTCGCTGTGAAGCAAGGGGTAAAAACATTTGAAAAAGTGAGAGAAGTAGTGTATCCTAAGATATCTCATATTGTCGATGCGGTAAAAGGAAGGGATATTCCAAAGAACAAAGGTTCTGTATCGCTCTTTCTAAAGCACATCGAGGGATATCGAGAAACAAAATAATAATTGCCGCCAAAGCTTAGTTGGCCCGAGCAAATTTAGTAAAATTTGACGGGTAAATAGAGCTACAGAAGATTTTGTTGTTTAAAATTTACTGATGAATTCATGTTCACAGAGCCGCCTTAGCTCAGTTGGTAGAGCTACACTTTTGTAAAGTGAGGGTCCCCAGTTCGAGTCTGGGAGGCGGCTCTGTGAAAGGGAATCATTCATCAGTAAATTTTAGTTAACAAAATCTTTTTCTTTTGTAAGTGAGGGTGAGATTTGGGATGGGTGAAGTTGGGGTGGGACCCGACTGGAACGTCAGAGGACGACGGTCCGAGACACGGTCAGAGAATTTTCCAGCAGAAAAATACCTGTGACCCAGTTCGAGTCTGGGAGGTGAGGTCGGGGATTGGGACCCGACCACAAGACCTTTTGAGCTAAAATTGATTTTAAGAAAATTTTAACCAAAAGGTATACTGCTTCTGTAAGAAGGTGAAGGGCGGGACCCGAGTTTAGAACCTTTAGACGGAGCGCGGCGGCGCGAGTCGGGGTCGCACAAAATTTCAACAGAATTTTATGAGTGATCTGAACCTGTAAGGTTGCAAATGTGTTTTATTGAATTGGGTCGAGGAAGAGATTCCGGTAGGCGAGAGTTTATTTAAAAATTCAAGTTTTAATTATTTAAGAATCACCTCCCCTTCGTCTCCAATAAAAGTGACGCGATCATCCTCCACAAGAAAAGCTTGATCATCTCGAAGGATTCTAAGTGGATATTTTAAATCTTTTATTTTTTCTAAAACATCTTCCTTGCTATCATCTGTGTAGTGGCATTTGAGTAGAAAAGGAATGTAGCCAAGTGCTGTAAAATCTGTGAGTCCATGCCGGTCTCTATCCATCTTCCATCCTGCAACTTCAATTGTTGGGCACATTATATATGATCCTGCACTACTACCAATATATACTAGACCATTGTTGAGTAAGTTCTTTAATACCTTATCAAATCCGCTTTCACGAACAGACTTTAATAGGTAAAATGTATTTCCTCCAGTCACCTGAACTACATTTTTGTCCTTAAAAAATTCTTGTATTTCTTTTTCATTTTTACCTTCAATATCAAATTCTTCAAATAAGATA
>CAZKPS010000021.1:0-8417 GCA_964554765.1 uncultured Candidatus Saccharibacteria bacterium | reverse complement strand
ACTCGCACCATTTTTTAATTTAAATTTTGTTGGTAATTCAAAATTCACAAAAAGAATTTCTTGCTCTCTTTTGATCTTTTTTATTTTTGATGTTTTTTGAATTATTCCTGTAAACATTTACCCTAAAAAAATTTTATTTATGCTCAAAGAGAATCGCCCACGCATCCATAGTATCCTTTTCTATTTTTTCTTTAAGAAGTCCTACGTCAGAAATCTCCTCGTCATCTCGTATCTTTTCTATCACTTCAACTTTGATTGTCTTACCATAAATACTTTTCTTGAAATCAAGAATATGAGCCTCAAGAATCTTTGGTCTTTTCTTGCCTACATAAAGCACAGCATCAAGAGTCTTCTTACCTAAAACTACATGACCAGCATAAATACCTGGTGCTACGCTATCTTTATTATTTATATTTGCAGTTGGAAATCCTAGTTTTGTTCCTTTTTTATCTCCTTTTAATACTTTACCCTCAGTCATTTGGTTAGATTCTTTATTTTTTTATATTGTTAATCTCTTTCATAAGATGCTCGAGAGATTTTTGGATACTTTCTACCGTCGCTTTAATTTCTTTGTCTCGTTTTTCCTCTACAGTATCACCCTCTTCAATATCATCCACATCCTCCTGAATCTCATCAATATCTTCTTGAATCTCCTCAACGTCCTCCTGCATTTCGTCCACGTCAGTCTGAATCTCGTCGATGTCCTCCTGGATCTCATCAATATCTTTTCCTACCTCGATCAAATCCTCAGTGTTCCTATTGACACTTGATTGAATGAGAATCGAGAGATATATAGCCTCGAGCGACACAATAGTTGTTAGAAAGAGCAGTGTGTGATCAAAATCACCCGAGACAATACCATATATAAAACAGAGAACAAAGAATATACTATGTGCAAGCAGAGATGCGCCTGACCCTACCCATCGAGTCACCTTGATGGCGATTACATCGAGCTGTTTTTGGGTTTTTTTTGATGTATTTTTATGAGATGATGCCATAATTGTGAATTATAACACCGAATTGCGAAAACCTTAATTTTAATCTATAATCCGTCTGTGGAAAATAAAACAAAAAACGAACTAAATGATGGTGTTTCCAAGGAAAAAGTATTAACAAAATCAGAGCTCACTTCGTTTGCAATGGATATTGGATTTTCTATTGCAATCCCACTTGCTGGTTTTGTATTTATTGGAAAACTAATAGATTCTGAATTTCACACCGAGCCACTTTTCCTAATATTTGGATTAATCTTATCCCTTATTTCGACAACAATTGTAATGATTAAAAAAATTAAAAATATTTTAAAATAAACACATCTATGCACATATCGATTTCCGCAGAACCAATATTTCACATAGGAGGATTACCGATCACGAATACACTTATAACCGGATGGGTTGCAATAATAATAATTATTACTCTTGCAATAATTATTTCAATGAATATCAAGAGAGTGCCAGGAAGACTACAAGGACTCAGTGAGATTATCATCGAAGGTTTACTCGACTTTATGACTACATTTGCAGGTTCAAAAAAGAAGGCTCTGCAATTTTTCCCTTTTGTTGCCACCATTTTTTTTCTTGTTCTTGCAAGTAACTGGGTTGGAACTCTTCCGGGAATAGAATCAATCGGATTTCACGAAGTACACGACGGTCATGAAATATTCGTACCCTTACTTAGAACTGCAAACTCAGATATAAATATGACACTTGCGCTAGCTCTTATTGTAGTTATAGGTTCTCATATCGTAGGTCTTTATACGATTGGAAAACATCACATAAATAAATTTATAGTTAATCCTTTTAAGAGTCCAATCAAGGCATTTATCGGAGGATTAGAGCTTATTGGGGAGATATCTAGAACAGTATCACTCACATTCCGACTCTTTGGTAATATATTTGCAGGGTCGGTTCTCATGCTTATCATCTCCTTCCTTGCACCATATATTCTCCCTATTCCATTCCTTGGTCTTGAACTTTTCGTAGGATTCATCCAAGCTCTTGTATTCTCAGTCCTCGCAATGATGTTTATGGCGAGTGCAACCGAAGCTCATCACGAGGAACACTAGACAAAAAGTCATAAGATAAAAGTCAAAAATCAAAAGTATAAGTTAAAACCTAAAACTCCAACCCCCAGAATCCGCTTTGCGGATTCTGGGATCACTTTTAACTTTTTAGTTTAAATTTTGAGTTCTGAGTTCTTACTTTTGTGTGTCTTTTCCTCATTATAATTTGAGTTACGTCAACCCCATCTTCCCTTTCGTTTTAATGTGTTTTTTGATATAATTCCA
The DNA here is from genome assembly GCA_964554765.1 of uncultured Candidatus Saccharibacteria bacterium. GTDB lineage: Bacteria > Patescibacteriota > Minisyncoccia > Phycocordibacterales > CAIRYW01 > JAQBQZ01. The sequence goes on along the minus strand of CAZKPS010000021.1, from coordinate 6,127 downwards.
CACATTAAAGAGCCTGAAAGCTCAATAATTTATTAGTAATTATAAAAAAATGGAAGAAACAATACATATTGATTACAAAACTTTTGCTGCAGCACTTGCTATCGGACTCGGAGCATTTGGTCCTGCTATTGCAATCGGACTTCTCGCTGGTAAAGCTATGGAAGCAATGGGACGAAACCCAGAAGCATCTGCAAAGATTCAGTCAACAATGATCCTTGCTATCGCCTTCGCCGAAGCTATCGCAGTGTACGCACTCGTGGTTGCGCTTATCATCATGTTCGTATAATAAAATGGAAGAGATAGCACATTCATTAGGCATAGAATGGAAGCTCCTCACAGCCCAAATAATAAACTTTGGGATTTTGGCTTTTGTACTATTTAAACTTGTCTACAAACCTTTGCTTAAGGTTCTCGACGAGCGAACTGCAATGGTAAAAGATGCAGAAGAAAAATCAACTTCTATTGAAGCAAAACTTCAAGAAATCAAAGAGCTAGAAGAAAAAGTTCTTGCCGAGGCTAGAGCCAATGGAGCAAAGCTCCTTAAAGACGCAGAACAATCTGCAAAAGAACTTCGAAACAAGCTTGAGATCGATGCACACAGCCACGCAGAAAAAATAGTAAAAGAAGCAGAAGCAAGAATTCTCGCCGATCAAAGTAAGCGAGATGCAGAAATCCGAAAGGAGATTGTTTCTGTTGTAGCGACAGCTATCGAAACAACTGTGGGCAAATATCTAGATGCTGGTGCGAAGCAAAAGCTCGCAGACGAAGCAACAAAAGAAACTCTCAAAGTAGAGTCATTCATCAAGTAATATCACATCTATGCGAATTTCACTTAAACAATACGCAAAAATCCTAGACAATGCACTTGCAGTGTCTAAAGATGATTCAGAATCAAAACAGATTTTAAGTGAATTCATCAAGTCTGTTACCAAAGACGGAAAGCTTTCAAAAATTAATGAAATCCTTTCGCACTTTGGTAACCTCTGGGACAAGCGGCACAATGTTATAAATGCAGAGGTACAGACCGCAAATGGTGAAGCTATTTCTCTTCCAAAGGAAATCAAAGGTAAAAAGCTTGTGGTAACAACAAAGACAAATCCTCAGATTTTGGGTGGAAGCATAATAAAAATTGGAGATTATATCATCGACAATAGTGTGTTATCAAAAATAAACGCAATAAGAAAATAGATTTTTTGCAAACGGGAGCTCTTAACAAATTAAAGGTTTACGTTTGCAAAAAAAAACAAATTATTAATCACATTACAAATATGCACAACAAAGAATCAATAATCGATACAATAAAACGAGAAATCACAGGTATCAAAACTGATGCCAAGGTAGCTCACACAGGTAAAGTAACAAAACTCGCCGATGGAGTAGTTACAGTTTCTGGACTCGGAAATGTAGAGTACAACGAAATGCTCGACTTCATCGACTCTAAAGGTGTGACAGTTCAAGGTGTAGCCCTAAACCTCGAAGAAGATTCTGTAGGTGCAATTCTCCTTGGTGATGGTTCTCACATCATCGAAGGTGGTGTGGTAAACAGTACGGGACGAATCCTTTCTGTGAATATTGATGATTCTGTAATAGGACGAGTGCTCGGAGGACTCGGTACATCAAAAGACGGTGGTGGAGAAATCAAATCTGCTAAATCATACCCTCTCGAAAAAATCGCTCCTGGAGTTATCACACGAGAAGGAGTTAACCAGCCAATGCACACCGGTATCAAAGCAATCGATGCGATGATTCCGATCGGTCGTGGACAGCGACAGCTCATCATCGGTGATCGACAGACAGGAAAGACCGCTATCGCAATCGACGCAATCATTCACCAGAAACAAGAAAAAACACCTACTATTTGTGTGTATGTTGCTATCGGACAAAAAGAATCAAAAGTTGCACAGATTGTAGAGCGACTTCGAAAAGAAGGTGCGATGGACTACACAGTAGTTGTATCTGCATCTGCATCTGATCCTGCAGCGCTCCAGTATCTCGCACCATTTACAGGATGTACTATCGCAGAATACTTTATGGCACAAGGTAAAGACGTTCTTGTAATTTATGACGATCTCTCAAAGCACGCATGGGCATACAGACAGATTTCACTTCTTCTTAAGCGACCGCCAGGCCGAGAAGCATATCCTGGAGACGTATTCTACCTCCACTCACGACTTCTCGAACGAGCAGGACGACTCAACAAAGAATTCGGTGGTGGATCTATCACAGCTCTCCCTATCATCGAGACCCAGCTCGGAGATATTTCTGCATACATCCCAACAAACGTAATCTCAATTACTGACGGACAGGTATTCCTCGAAACAGAACTTTTCTTTAAGGGTATTCGACCTGCTATTAACGTAGGACTTTCTGTGTCTCGAGTGGGTTCAAGTGCTCAAACAAAAGCAATGAAGAAAGTATCAGGAGGTATGAAGCTCGATCTCGCACAGTACCGATCACTCGAAGCGTTTGCACAGTTCGGATCAGACCTTGATGCTGCAACAAAGCGACAGCTTGATCGTGGATCACGACTTACAGAACTCTTGAAGCAGTCACAATTCTCAGGTCAACCATTTGAAGAACAAGCAATCACAATCTACGCTGTATCAAAGGGTTACACTGACAAGGTGGAGGTATCAAAGATTCGAGAATATGAAACAAAACTTATCCAACACCTTCGAACAAGTCACAAAAACATTATCGAAAGCATTCGAAAAGAAGGACAAATGATTGAAGCAACAGAAAATTCTTTGAAAGAAATTATTACAGACTTCACAACTAATTATTTCAACAAATAATTTTCGCATCTTGTATTTATTCAAGAACCTATATTCTATAATCTAACTTCTAATTACAATGGCTGGAGCAAGAGCAATCAAAAGTAGAATAAAGTCAACAAAAAACATTCAGCAAATCACAAAAGCGATGCAGGCTGTTTCTGCTGTCAAAATGCGAAAGAGTGAAGCTATGGCAATAAGTGGACGACTCTATGCACTCTATGCTTTGAACATCTTGAAAAAGATTGATAAGAATACTGAAACAGATATCAAGAGACTCTCCCCACTTTTCAACATTGATATTCAATCTACTACGGAATGTATCGTAGTTATAAGTTCCGACAAAGGGCTCGCAGGAGCGTTCAACTCTAATGTCATTAAAAAAACTGACAAGTTGATTGCGAAGTCAAAAAACAAAGTTGATATCGTCGCCGTCGGTAAAAAAGGTCGAGACTATTTCGCACGAAAAGGGCTCAGTATTGTAAAGAGTTTTGAAGGTGCAGGAGATTTCGGTTCTATCGAAGAAGCACGAGAAATCTCTGATTTCGTTATTAGTCTTTTTACAGAAAAGAAATATTCAAAAATAGATATTGTCTACACCAACTTTGTTTCTGCTTTGAAGCAGGAAGTTGTTGTGCGACCCCTTCTCCCTCTTCACCGAGAAACCCTCGAACAAGTAGTGGCGAACATTATCCCAGAAACAGGAAAATATTCAGACCTCAAAACGAGTTTCAAAGATGATGCTCTCTACTCTCTCGAGTCTAGTCCAGAAGATATTGTACACGAACTCGTACCAAAACTTGTCGAGCTCGAGGTATATCACAGTATCCTCGAAGCCAACGCTTCAGAACACTCGGCCAGAATGGTGGCAATGAAGAATGCCTCCGAAAATGCGAAAGAAATGATAGTCTCACTTACAATCAAGTACAACAAAGAACGACAGGCACAGATTACAAAGGAACTTATTGAGATCACATCAGGTAAAAACGCATTAGAAGCAGCAAACGAATAATAAATAAATAATTAATAATAAATAATAAATAATATGAGTAAGAATGAATTAAATACAGGAAGAATAATCCAAGTAATCGGTCCAGTAGTCGATGTTGAGTTCGAAGGAGAAGCAAACGTACCGCAGATCTACAATGCTCTCGAAATCACCCGAGAAGATGGATCAAAGCTTGTATTTGAAGTTGCATCACACCTCGGTAACGGACGAGTAAAATGTGTTGCTATGGGACCATCTGATGGCCTTAAACGTGGTGATACTGTAGTTGATACAGGTGCACCAATTTCTGTACCAGTAGGTAAAGGAATTCTCGGTCGTATGTTTAATCTCCTCGGTGAAGCTATCGATGGACAGGAGAACCTTCCAGCGAACACAGAACGATGGGCTATCCACCGAAACCCACCATCATTTACAGAGCAGTCTACAGAAGTAAAAATCTTTGAAACAGGTATTAAAGTTATCGACCTCATTTGTCCATTCATCAAAGGAGGAAAGATTGGTCTTTTCGGAGGTGCGGGTGTGGGTAAGACAGTTCTTCTTCAGGAGCTCATCCGAAACGTTGCAACAGTTCACAAAGGATATTCAGTATTCGCCGGAGTTGGAGAGCGAACTCGAGAAGGTAACGACCTCTACAACGAAATGAAAGAATCAGGAGTGCTCGGACAGACAGCTCTTGTATTCGGACAGATGAACGAAGTTCCAGGAGCACGACTACGAGTTGCTCTCTCTGGACTTACAATGACAGAATATTTCCGAGACACAGAAGGAAAAGATGTTCTCTTCTTTATCGACAACATTTTCCGATTTACACAGGCGGGTTCTGAAGTATCAGCGCTCCTCGGGCGAATGCCATCAGCTGCAGGATATCAGCCAACACTTGCAAACGAAATGGGTATGCTCCAAGAGCGAATTACTTCGACAAAGAAAGGTTCAGTAACATCTGTGCAGGCGGTGTATGTGCCAGCGGACGACGTATCAGATCCAGCTCCTGCAACAACATTTGCCCACCTCGACTCTACAATCGTGCTTTCACGACCACTTTCAGAGCTTGGTATTTACCCTGCTGTGGATCCACTCGACTCTATCTCAGGAGCACTTGATCCGAACATTGTAGGTGAAGAACACTATTTTGTTGCTCGAGAAGTACAGCGAATTCTTCAGAAGTACAAGGACCTTCAGGATATCATTTCAATCCTCGGTATCGAAGAACTTTCAGCAGATGACCGACTCCTCGTAGAACGAGCTCGAAAGATTCAGAAATTCCTTTCACAGCCATTCTTCGTTGCTGAGCAGTTTACAGGACGAGCAGGTAAATTCCTCACACGAGCAGAGACTGTACGGTCATTCAAAGAAATCATCGAAGGCAAGCATGATGACAAACCAGAAAGTTCTTTCTACCTTGTAGGAGGAATCGATGAAGTGAAAGCAGCTGAATAAAGCAGAAATAATAAATCAAGAATCAAAAATGGAGTTAAAAATTTATTCACTCGAAGGAACAAAATACGAAGGCACCGTGCCTCAGGTGTCTTTGCCTGCAACAGATGGTGAGATTACAGTACTTCCCCACCACTCAACTCTTATCACAACTCTCAAATCTGGAGTGATAAAATTTAAGGGAGAAACTATCTCAATCAATGGAGGATTTGCAGAGATTGGAAATAACAAGGTGGTGGTTTTGGTGAATTAAGGGAAGGGAAAAGAATATTCACCCTCTCAGATATTCGCCCCCCCTCTGAATATTGAATATAACAAAACAGCACCGCGCCTCTGGGCGCGGTGCTGTTTTGTTATATCTTATATTCTAGATTCGATATACTATATCCAATATTTTATCTAATAAGACTCCCTACAAATTCCCTACCTTCAAGATAATTTTCAAGCTCACCTAGTTTCTTACCGTTAATAATTGCTACTTCAAGTCCAATATTATCTGCTTCTTTTGAAGCGATAGGATCGAAAGGACTAGAAAGTCCTGGAGACCATTTCTTTGGAATAATCTTTCGGAATTCTTTCCATGTAGTCTTTTCAATCTTTGTTGCGCTTGGATCTACTTTTGGATCAGCAGTGTATACATAATCAATATTTGAGAGATTAATAAGCCTCTTTGCCTTAAATCTCTTTGCTAGGAGCACCGCATCATAGTCTGTACTCCATCCAGGCTTCCATCCTGCAGCAATAAGAATTGATTTTTTAAAAGTTATTTTCTCATTCGGGTCCTTTACAATTATCTCCTCAACTTTTGGAATAAAAATAGTTTTGACAAGCTGCGCATTAAGACGAGTTGTATGAATACCAAGCCAATCAATATCAGATGGTCGGAGCTTTGATACTATTCCTGCAGCAT
>CAZKPS010000020.1:0-9185 GCA_964554765.1 uncultured Candidatus Saccharibacteria bacterium | reverse complement strand
ATTATGAATGAAAGGGAAGTATAAGTGTTTATTTTTTGAAAAAATTATAATTCGTAATTTAAAATTATCATAATTTCTAAACGGGATGAATCCTGAAGATCCTAACAAAGTAGTCTATTTTGCTGAGACTGATGCGCGTAATCGCAGACTCCGTTTTGGTATTAAAATAAAAGACAGGTCTCGGCATACCTACATAATAGGTAAGACCGGTATGGGTAAGTCAACTCTACTCGAGAATCTTGCTGTACAAGATATTCAAGACGGTAGAGGATTGGCATTTCTTGACCCTCACGGAAAGACTGCCGATCTTCTTTTGGAGTATGTCCCCGAATCACGTGTTCAGGATGTCCTCTATTTTGCACCGTTTGATCTCGATAATCCTGTGTCATTTAATGTGCTTGAAGATGTGGGTCCTGACAAAAGACATCTCGTCGCAAACGGACTTATGTCTGCATTCAAAAAGATCTGGGTGGATGCATGGTCTGCACGAATGGAATATATTCTTAATAATATTCTTTTGGCTCTTCTTGAATACCCAGATTCAACACTTATTGGTGTTAATAGAATTCTTGCAGATGAGGATTATCGTAAAAAAGTAATCGAGCACATCACTGATCCGTCAGTGAGATCTTTCTGGGTAGATGAGTTTGCAAAATATGGGCCAAAATATATGCAGGAGGCAGGCGCATCAATTCAAAACAAGATTGGACAGTTTATTTCTAATCCACTTATTCGTAACATCATCGGTCAACCAAAATCCACTTTCGATATTCGAGATATGATGGATAACAAAAAGATTCTTATCATGAATCTCTCGAAAGGACTTGTAGGAGAAGCAAATGCAAACCTGTTGGGTGCGATGCTTATTACCAAAATTTATCTTGCTGCCATGAGTCGTGCTGATAAGAGAGAGGCAGAGCTCGCAGTACTCCCAAACTTTTATCTCTATGTTGATGAGTTCCAAAACTTTGCAAATGAATCGTTTGCGGATATTCTCTCTGAAGCTCGAAAATATAAGCTCAATCTAACAGTGGCACATCAGTACATCGAACAGATGACAGAAGAGGTTCGTGCTGCGGTATTCGGTAACGTAGGAACAATGATTACATTTCGAGTGGGTGCGTTTGATGCTGAGGTTTTAGAAAAAGAATATGCACCTGAATTTACTGCTACTGACCTAGTAAACCTAGGGTTTGCACAGATATACCTCAAACTTATGATTGATGGAGTGACATCAAAACCATTTTCTGCAACAACACTTTCTCCTTTACCTAAGCCAGAACAAAATATGCGAGATAGGATTATAGAAAATTCACGAAAAGTATTTGCTCGTTCTCGGGTAGATGTAGAAAACGAGATACGTGAATGGCATGAAGAGTCTCAGGCTGCAGTCTATGGTGGGGGACAAAATAGGGGTGGAGACAAGGGATCAAGAAAAAGTAATGAACAACGACAGAGTCCGATTGATATGGCTCTCGCGGCTGTCTTGGGCAAGGCTCCAATACCTAGACCTACACAGTCACAATCAAATACACATACTCAAGTACAACAGAATCAAGGTAGAGGCAGTACTTCTGTACCACAAAGAGATAGTGCGTATGAAAGAGAGAAGCAGCTTCGCAAGGCAGTATCACTCAGTTATCTCCGTCAAACAAATCAGAAACCAAAAGAAAAGAAATTACCTTCAGAAGAGCATCTGACGGAGCTTCGAAATGCACTCGCATCTGTTGTGTCTTTGGATGATGTTGAGGATACTCATGCCAACATATCAACACAAAAGGAACCTAATTCAGTAGATCAATTAATTCCAAAACAGGTAGAAGAGAGTAAATCAATAAAAACAGAACCAAAAATTGAAGAAAAAAAAGAGGTTCCTGAAGATATTTTGAAAAGAATTCTAGAAATACAGTAATTGGTATATGATGTGTATTAAATAGTATAAATGTACGTACTTCTGATTCTCATTATTGTTGTTGGTTGTATGGGCGCAGTAGCGTTTTTGAATATCAACAAGGAGAAAAAGCGAGATAATGAAAATGAGGTGGATGACTATGAAATAGAAGAAATAGAGTGAATAAACACGAAATCTGGATTTCGTGTTTTGTGCTTCGAATTTAATATTTTCATATTATGTGTCATAATCAGGGTATATTATGACTAATCAAAAACGACGCATTCTAATATTTTCGCTCGTCTATTATCCTAATTTTATAGGCGGAGCAGAAGTCTCTATTAAAGAGATTACAGACCGCCTAGGCTCGACCCGAGAGACTTTTGACTCACAAAACTCTAACGGGCAAAGTTTCGAGTTTGATATGGTGACACTCCGGCTTGATGCTCATCTCCCAAAGGTAGAGAGGATTGGTAATGTGACTGTGTACCGTGTTGGATGGACAGGAGACAAGTTTCTCAAAGTGACACCTGATTCTTTGCCAATATTTCTTCATCTCAACAAATATGCAATGATGTTTACTGCTCTCTGGCAGGCTATGAAGCTCCAAAAGAAACATAAATATGACACCATTTGGAGTATAATGGCGACATACAATTCTTTTGCCGCTCTCTTTTTTAAACTTCTAAATCCTAAAATTAAATTCCTTCTCACTCTTCAAGAGGGTGACCCTATTCCATTTATCAAACGTAGGGCACGACCTCTCTGGCCACTGTTTAAAATGATTTTTACTCATGCAGATACTATTCAGGCAATTTCAAGATACCTTGCAGATTTTGGTATTGAAATGGGTGCCAAATGTCCAGTGGTAGTGGTACCGAACGCGGTAGACATAAGACATTTTACAAAAGAATATTCTGATGAGGAGATTGGAGAAATAAAAAATAAATTAGGTAAAAAGGAGGGGGGTATTTTCCTCATCACCACATCACGACTGGTACCCAAAAACGCAGTAGAGGATATTGTGAAGGCTATGCCTTTGCTGCCAGCAAATGTAAAACTTGTTATTGCAGGGAGAGGTCATATGGAAGATTCGATCCGTAGACTTTCGGCAATGCTTGGGGTAGAGAATAGGGTACGGTTTTTGGGATGGATATCACACGAGGAGATGCCAAAATATCTCAAAGCATCTGATATTTTTATTCGTGTACCAATATCAGAAGGATTTGGTAATTCATATGTCGAAGCGATGATTTGTGGGCTTCCGTGTGTAGCAACACCTGTGGGAGGGATTTTGGATTTTATAAAAGACCGAGAGACCGGGATGTTTGCAGAAGTTCGTAATCCAGAAAGTGTTGCGAATGCTGTACTTGAACTAATACGAAACCAGGAACTCGTCTCAAAAATTAAGAGACAATCATTTGAAATGGTTAAAGAAAAATACGATTGGACGATTATTGCAGAGGAGATGAAGAAGATTTTTACTAATATCTAATTAATATGGATAAAAAATTACTCATTATTATAGATATGCAAGAAGGTTTTAGATATGAAAAGACTGAATCGATAATCCATAGTGTTATTGAGAAAATTAAAGAATTCGGTTGTGAAAATGTGGCATTCACACAATTTTATGATGAGAAAGATTCATTATTTGAAAAGCAATTGCAATGGCCTAAATTTCAAGCACTAGAGAACCAAAAAATATTAAGAGAATTTGATCAATATGTTCTTAATATTTTTCGTCATAAGACGTACTCGATTTTAAATGAAGGGTTGCTGAATTTTATTAATAAAAATTCATATAGAAAAATATATCTTACAGGTATTTATACGGATGTCTCGATACTTGTGACTGCAATGCAACTATTTGATTTAGGATTCGAGGTATTTATTTTTAGTGAATGTTGTCAGTCTGTGCATCAGTTTCAAGAGATGAATTTACATAAAGCCGGAATTGAAAGTCTCTCTCATATACTAGGAAAAGATCATATTTTATAATTAAATAATATGAAAGAAATAAATCTCAAAAATATACCTCTAGGTATACTCACTGAGACTTCACTTAAGGATGTGTGGGGCGAGGTTTCTGGTGTTAAAGGTGTAGATGAGGGTCTTTGTAGTATTGTTGATATAGAAGGTGAAAATGTTCTTGAGGTTACTTATCTTAAAGGTAAAATAAGTGACGATTCAATGGTTAAATGGAACGTTAACTTTGATAAGTCTTATGACGAATATACAGTTGAATATAAAGTAAGGCTTCCAGAAAATTTTGATTTTGTTCGCGGAGGCAAATTTCCAGGCCTCTTTGGTGGTACTGGACCTGCAGGTGGAGCAAGTGTTGAGAATGCTGACGGATTTTCCGCCCGTGTTATGTGGAGAGAACTTGGATTATTGGTCCAATATGTTTACTATATCGGTAAAGATGGAAGATGGGGTAAAGATTTCATATGGACAAATGGAGATAATAAAAATATGTCAATTGAAAAGGGGATGTGGAAGTCTATGAATACACATTTTAAGGATCGTGTTTATCTCATTCCAAACAAATGGTTTACTTTGAAAACATTCGTTAAAATGAATACGCCCGGGAAAGATGATGGTAAAATAATTTCGTGGCTTGATGGAAGTGAGGTACTAAATATTAATTTGAAATTTAGAAATGATCTTTCGTTCGGAATTGATACATTTAAATTCACAACTTTTTTTGGTGGAAACGATGAGACTTGGGCACCGAAAAAAGACGAAAAAATTTATTTTAAAGATTTTATTTTTTATTAGGATAGGGTGGCGATGTCTCAAAACTATCTAAATATCGTATATAAATGAAAATTATGAAAATAAAAATCCCGAGATGCGCAAGCAAAACGGGTGGATATAACAAGGGTACTGAAAAATCAAAATTACAGCTTAAACAAATTCCTGTTCTCGTTAAACACCGTAAGTGTGTGGTCGATTGCGGGGTTATTTATGCATGGTAACAAGACTAGGTCGTCCAACTCTTTGAATGTTTGAGCAAATCCGTATGCACTGGCTTCGTCCATGTAAGGGTGTAGTCCAGACACGGCAAGGATGGCGGTGTCATCAGATTTCTTGTGACGAATTTTGATAGCCCCACCAAACTTGATTGCCTTTAGTTCTGCCCACTCAAGTCCAGTATAACTATCGCGGAGCAGGTCTGCGCTTTCGCTAGCAAAGTTACCATTGTATTGCCACAAGCGCCAAGTCTTTTCTGCGGCAAAAAAAACATTCTTTGGATGGATGTTTCCAAGCTGAGAACATATTGTACTGCAGATGGTTGTTCCTCCTCTGAAAAAAGTTGCCTGCAGGTAAATACCAGTTCGATTTGGATTCATTCCCTCAAATTCGGTGCTTGCAGGTAGAATGATTCGATCCCAAATCTGTTGACGGCGCCCTCCTTTTTTACTAGGGTTCATCGCTAGAGTTGCTAGGAAGTTTTTAAGGTTGTTCATGGTGAGGTGTGCTGTGTTGTTTGAAGCAGCTTATTATATTCAAAATTGAATACAATAAGCTGCTTCAATTTACAGCATCCATTACCTTGTCGAAGGACTGCATAACTCATTAAACCATATTACAATATTATTACTTTGTCAATCCATTCTTGGGTTTTTTTGCGTGATAATATTAGCTTATGTTTAACTACAAAGAATATTTCAAAAGAAAAAAAATTACTCAATTGGGGCTAGGACTTCTCGGAAGAGGTCTTGGTGATGCTATTTTCTTGGCTGAATGCGGAGCAGAGCTTATTATAACTGATATAAAGTCAGAAGAAGAACTCAAAACTTCTGTAGAAAAACTAAAAGGATATCCAAATATTACACTTCATCTCGGAGGACATCGTCTCGAAGATTTTAGAGACAGGGATTTTATTTTGAAAGGTGCAGGTGTCCCACTCGATTCAATATATATAGAGGAGGCTCTTAAGAACAATATTCCAATTGAGATGGATTCTTCACTTTTTTGCAAACTACTTCCACCTAGTGTTGTAACTATCGGTGTTACAGGAACCCGTGGTAAATCAACAGTTACTCATCTCATAAACCATATTTTGAAAACTGCAGGCAAGAAAACTATTCTAGGGGGAAATGTTCGAGATATGGCAACATTACCTTTTATTTCAAGCTTTCGGGAGATTCAACCTCCCGAGATTGTGGTGCTCGAACTCGATAGTTGGCAGCTTCAGGGGTTTGGAGATAGTAAAATCTCTCCACATATCGGAGTGTTTACTACATTTATGCCAGATCATCTAAACTACTACGGAGGTGATTTGGATAAGTATTTTGACGATAAGGCGAATATTTTTAAATATCAGAAAGAGGGAGACTATCTTATTGTAGGTGAAGAGGTAAGTCAGAAGTCAGAATTCAAAAATCAAAAATTAAATTCAAAAGTAAAAATTGTAAATACAAAAAATGTTCCAGATAATTGGAGTAGTCATCTTTTAGGTGAACATAATAAGCTCAATATTGCGTGTGCTATAGAAACTTGTCGGGCACTTGGAATCAGTGAAGATGATATTAAAATAGGGGTAGAGACATTTGGTGGGGTGGAAGGTCGACTTCAATTTGTAAAAGAAATAAATGGCGTGAAGATTTACAATGATAATAATGCTACAACACCAAAGGCGACCGAAGTTGCTTTGGAAGCATTAAATCCGAAATTCGAAACTCGAAACATAATCCTTATAGCAGGAGGAAGTGATAAAGGACTCGAACTGAACGAGCTTATGGAAAAAATAAATCAAATTTGCAAATCTATCATTCTCTTACCCGGTTCCGGTTCCCAAAAGCTGACAGCTGGCAGCTCTAAACTGAAAGCGAAAATGACTCCCGCTCAAAACTTATCTGAAGCAATCATAGAGGCTGTTAAGCAATCACAACCAGGAGATGTTGTGTTGTTCAGTCCTGCATTTGCATCCTTCGGACTTTTCAAAAATGAATACGAAAGAAACGATGAATTTTTGAAGATAATTAAGTCTCTCTAAGTCGGATTTTGTGGTATTATATTACCCAAATGGATATAAGTAATCTAAAAAAGGTGTATTTTCTCGGTATCGGCGGTATAGGGATGTCTGCTCTGGCGCTCCTATTTAAACACGAGGGTAAAGATGTTTCAGGAAGTGATACCGGCTTCTCAAATCGAGAGGGACTAGTCAAAGCTGGTGTCCCTACATATGAGGGATATCACGAATCGCACATCACACCTGACATTGAAGCGGTAGTATATACACTTGCAACCCCAGAAGACAATATTGAACTCGTAAAAGCTCGAGAACTCGGACTTCCAGTCTTGAGTTACGCTCAAATGCTCGGTGAAGTATCAAAGAGTAAAAAAACAATTGCAATCTGCGGAACTCACGGCAAGACGACAACAACAGCGATGATTGCTCATATGATGATAAAGCTCGGACTTTCTCCGTCAGTGATTGTAGGGTCTCTTATGAAATATGAACATGATGAAGTGGTGGAGAAAACAAACTTCATTCCAGGGACAAGTGATTATCTCGTCGCAGAATCTTGTGAATATAAAAAATCTTTTTTGAATATCAATCCGTCTGTTGTCTGTATTACAAACATTGATGCAGATCATCTCGATTTTTATGGAAATGTAGAAAACATCATTGCATCATTTAAGGAATTTATCGCAAAACTTCCACCAGATGGAATCGTCATTGCGGATATGCTCGATGAAAACTCTGTAAAAGCTGTAGAAGGATGTGGAAAAAAAGTTATTGATTCCCGAGCTTTTTTGGATATGAGTTTAGGGCTCAAAGTACCAGGTCTTCATAACAAGCAGAATGCCTCTGTGGCACTCGCGGTTTCCTCGTATCTAGGTATTGCACTTCCTGCCGCTAAAGAGGCTCTAAAGAGCTTTGGGGGCACTTGGAGACGATTTGAGTACAAAGGTACAACTTCGACTGGTGCACTTGTATATGATGATTATGCACATCATCCTCATGAGATAAAAGCGACACTTAATGGTGCTCGAGAAGCTTTTCCAGACAAGAAAATAACTGTTGTTTTTGAACCTCATCTCTACTCAAGAACAAAAGAGCATTTTGAAAGTTTTGCTGAAGTGCTTGCACAATTCGATACTGTGTATCTCACTGATATTTATGCTGCTCGAGAAAAGTTTGATGGCAGTATTTCAAGTGGACTACTCATAGACAAGATAAAAGAAAAAAACCAAAACGCGTTTTATATTTCTGAATTTGAAAACATTGCAAAGAGAATACACGAAACAACAACTGATACTGATGTCGTTATTACAATGGGGGCGGGAAGTATTGGGGAGTTGGCCGAAATTCTAATTAAGTAAGCAGGTGAAAAAGATAAAAAATATTTTAATCGCAACTGGTATTTATCCTCCTCAGCTCGGCGGTCCAGCTGAGTATGCCAAAAACATCGAAGAGATCTGGAAAAAAGAGGGTTATGATGTAACGGTAAAATATTTTTCTTTTGAGCATAAGCTTCCGACAGGGCTTCGACATATCTATTTTGCCATAAAGTCTTTTTTTGCAGTTGTTCGTGCTGATTTTATTCTTGTTCTGGATACATTTAGTGTGGCGTTTCCGATAATGGTCCTTTGTAAACTGCTGGGCAAAACATACACAGTCAGAACTGGGGGTGACTTTCTTTGGGAATCATATGTGGAGAGAACAAAGAAAAAGATTCTCTTTAAAAATTTCTATAGTACCGAGATAAACCTTTTTAATCAAAAGGAAAAGTTGGTTTTTAAAATAACAAAAAAGGTTTTAAATAATGCAGAAAAAATAATTTTTAGTACAAAGTGGCAAAGAGATATTTGGCAGGCTGCGTATGGTATTGATATTTCAAAAACAAAAATTGTTGAAAATTTCTATGGAATGCACGATGTAAGAATTGGTTACAAATCAAAAACATTTATTGGTGGAACGCGTAATCTTGTTTGGAAAAATCAAAATATTTGCGCCCATCCAGCAAATCTTGGCGCAGAATGATCACTTTTTGAGCCTCGATCCGAATCTTTAATTTTACCGGATTGCAGCCGCCTTGAACATTGCCAATCTCTTTGATAGAAAAATGACGCCCACACTTGTAGCAGATAAGATCGTCGCCTTCCTCTTGATAGCCGAATCCGGCGGGCCAGCAGACCTCGCAGGCATCGAACGCCGCGCGGATTTGGCCGTCTGGCCGTCTGAGAATGAAATACTTGATGGTGATACGGCCATCGGTCGTTTTGAAGAATTGCGCCTGTCCGGGAAGAAACTGGCTTTCTGGATAGGACAGAATAT
>CAZKPS010000019.1:0-9599 GCA_964554765.1 uncultured Candidatus Saccharibacteria bacterium | reverse complement strand
GAGTGACATAAATCATAGGTTTTTCCACTTTCGATGTATTTACTTTTATTTTTTGTGATATAATTATCACAATTATGGAAACTAAGTTCCAAACATCTTTTATTCCAAAGACAACTCTCGATCCAATCGCGAGTAATACAGTACATAAGCCGATAGGTTTCTTCTCTTTTATAGCGAGTATTATTTTCTTTATTACTGTCTTGGTGGCAGGAGGTGCATTTGGTTGGAATAAATACCTCGAGAATTCAAAAGCCAATACAAAAAATAACCTTGAGAGAAATATAAAATCATTCGAACCGCAAACTCTCGATGAGTATGTGAGACTCAATAATCGTATTGATTCTGCAAAGACTCTTCTCGCTAGTCACGTGGCGGTATCTTATATATTTGATTTCCTTCAGGAGCAGACTATACAGAGTGTAAAGTTTACGGATTTTAAGTATGAGACTGGTCCTGATGGTGTGGCAACACTTAGTATGAATGGGCAAGCGAAGAGCTACAATGCTGTCGCATATCAGGCAGAGGTGTTTGGTAAAGAAAGAGCACTTCGAACTCCGCTTTTTTCCAATCTCGATCTCGATACTTTTGGTAATGTTATTTTTAATTTTACAACAAAGATTGATCCAGGTTTTGTTACATATACACGAAAAGCGACTACAGATAATTCTCCAGACTCTGATACAATCATAAACACACCATCTGCATCTTCTGCTACGAATGCATCAAGCACACCTGATACAAATATGGTTAACAATCTTTTAAATGGTGGACCAAAACTTAATTCAAAAACAAACTAATGAAAAGTCTAATCCCAATTTTTTTGATACTTGCCTCAATCGGAATATTTGTATTCTATATTAATCCTGTCTATCAGACGATTAAAACTCTGCAGACAGATATCGCGAGCTACGAAAAAGCGTTCGATAAGTCTAATCAGGTGTTGAAGAAACGAGGGGAGTTACAAGATAGATACAAACAGTTTAAGTCGGGTGACCTTGAAGCCGTGAAGAAACTCCTTCCTGACCACGTTGATAATGTACAGTTGATTTTGGATATTAATGGTGTTGCAAGAGAGAATGGTATGCTCATCAGTAAAATACAGATTACCGAAGATAAGTCTGACAGTGCAGCACAAATAGGTCCAAACAATAAACTCTACTCTTCGATTCTTGTCTCATTCAAAACAAAAGCCACTTATTCAAAGTTTGTAGGGTTTATCAAGAATCTTGAACAAAGTCTTCGATTGGTGGATATAACTAGTCTCTCATTTAAGACAGATCCTAAAAACCTAACAGAGCATTCAGTTACTATTAGAACTTATTGGTTAAAATAAAATTAGCTAAGTAACAAGCATAAATTATTATGGGTGAACTATTTGAAAAACTAAAAAAGCCAATGATTGTAATAGCCGTACTTATAGGTGGTTTTGTTGTATATAACACCTTTGTAAAACAAGATCAAAAATCCACTGCACTTCTAAAGACATCTAATGTGGGTAATCCGGGCAGTCCTGAAGAAAACCTATTACCACTCCTTTTGAAAATTCAGAATGTTACACTCGACGAGAAACTTTTTCTCGATCCTGTGTTTAGAGCTCTTGTCGATCGTAGTCAATCTATCGTCCCAGAAAGCGTAGGTAAGAGTAATCCGTTTGAAGGGGCAATAACAAGCGATGTAATGTCAAACGTAGAGGGACTTGGATTTGTTGATCAAACTGCTACAGGTGCTCCGGCACAGTCACCTACACCTGCGCTCCAAAAAATATTACCTAAAAAATCCACCACTCCCACAACATCTACTTCAAAACCAGCAACAAAAAAATAATACAGAAAGCTTTTTGGCTAGATGTGTGTTGATGCAAATCGGAACTGGTAGTGTATAATCTGTATAGGGTTGACTAGTCTGTAGGATAATAATTTATTAGTTTTTATAACCAAGGGGCACGAGACCTCTAGCTGAAACGGAATGAATCTTATTGATGTTTTATTAAAAAAAGGAATTGTTAGTGCTGAAATCGCGAAAGATGTTCGGACTGAGCTTTTAAATGGTGATGCGAGTGCAGAATCTGTCTTGGTGAGTAAGGGTATTGATGGGTATGCGATTCTTGATGCAAAAGGGGAGTTTCTCGGTATTCCAGTAAAGAAAATTCCTAAACCAGCAATACCTTTCGAGACACTAAAATATCTTCCAGAGGAATCAGCGTCATTTTATAAAATGATTCCTGTTGATATTGTCGACGGTGTGCTCGAGGTGGGTGTTGTAGATCCTGAGAACTTTGAAGCGAGAGACGCACTCAACTTTATCTCATCAAAGAACAACATCCCGTATAAAATCTTTTTGATTTCTGAAAAAGATTACAAAAATGCGATGGATTGTTACAAAGGTCTCTCAGGCGAGGTAACAAAAGCATTGACCGAACTCGAGACCGATCTTACTGATGAAGAGAAAGAGATTGCGCAGGCAGAATCTGAAGATGAAAATCTCGGTGCAAAAATAAATCAAACAAATATTATTGAAGACGCGCCAGTCACAAAGATTGTGGCGACAATACTTCGATATGCTATCGAGGGTGATGCATCTGATGTTCACATTGAACCAATCAACGACAAAGTGCGAGTACGGTTTCGACTTGATGGTACACTTCACACATCACTTATTTTGCCAATTAAAGTTTTAAATGCTGTGGTGGCTCGTATCAAGATCCTTTCAAATATGAAACTTGATGAAAAACGAAAACCTCAGGACGGAAGATTTTCTGCTCGAATAGATGGTCGAAAGATTGATTTTCGAGTATCTACTTTTCCAGTGTATTATGGGGAGAAGGTGGTGATGCGAATTCTCGATCAGGCTAAAGTCATAAAAGGTCTCGGAGATCTTGAAATGTCAGAAAGAAACCTCGAAATGATCCGAGAAGCAATCAAACGACCATATGGTCTCATACTTATTTCTGGGCCGACAGGATCTGGAAAAAGTACAACACTTTATTCAATGCTTGCTGAGGTCGATCGAGAAAGTCATAATGTGCTCTCACTCGAAGATCCTGTTGAATACAATATTGATGGTGTGAGTCAATCACAGGTGCGCCCTGAGATTGGATACACATTTGCTACAGGACTCCGAACAACTCTCCGACAAGATCCGGACATTATTATGGTGGGAGAGATTCGAGACAAGGAAACAGCTCAGCTTGCAATCCAGGCTGCTCTTACAGGACACTTGGTGCTATCAACTATTCACACCAATGACTCTATTGGAGCAGTGCCTCGACTTATTGATATGGGTGTGGATCCGTTCCTTATTGCTCCAACACTTATTCTCTCGATGGCACAACGACTTGTGTCAAAAATCTGTCCTGGCACAGGTAAACCCATACCAGTCGAAGGGAGTATTCAGGCAATGATGGACAAGCAGTTTGCTGATCTCCCAGAGGAGTATAAGAAGGAAATACCAAAAGCAACTGAAGTATTGGAAAACCAGCCAACACCAGAATGTCCAAAGGGTACAAAGGGGCGAGTAGCGGTGCTTGAGATGTTCAAGATGGACAAAGAGCTTGAAAAAGTAATTCTCACAAATCCAACTGCTCCAGAGATATGGAAGGTGGTGCGAAGCAAAGGTATGCTTACAATGCGAGAGGATGCTATTATCAAGATGCTTCGAAAAGAAATTCCAATCGAAGAAATCAACAATTTGGTTTAAATATTAATAGAGTATTGTGATATAATTGTCATACTATGGAAGAAAAAACAACTACAACACCTGTAGCACCAGTCGCAACAGAGGAAAAAAAGAAATTCAAAATAATGATTGTCGACGACGACAAGTTTATTTTGAGTATGTATACAATGAAGTTTACTAAAGAAGGTATGGATGTAACTTCAATCCCTCGACCAACAGAAGCTCTTGAGAAACTTCGTGCTGGTGCAAAACCGGACATTCTCCTTCTTGACGTTATTATGCCTGAGATGGATGGGATTGAACTTCTAGCAAAAATCAGAGAAGAGAATCTAGCAGAGGGTTCAGTGGTAATTATTCTTTCAAACCAAGGTCAACCTTCTGATATTGATAGAGCAAAAGCATTTGGTGTAAATGGATATATTGTCAAAGCAACGACTATTCCATCTGAGGTGCTAAGACAAATCACAGAAATCGCAAAGGAAAATGGAAAGTAGAGTAACTATTAATAAATAATCAATAACAAACAATTTATAACAGTATATAAGGTGACAATTAATTCGAAGTTATCTGTTACTAGTTATAAATCATAAGTTGATAATATGGAAACTGACTACAAAAACGAACTTAATGATTTACTAGAAATTGTGATGCGCGAAGGTGCATCGGATTTGCATTTATCTGAAGGTAGACAGCCAACAATTCGTGTAGCAGGAGCACTCGTACCACTCGCGCGAAAAAATGTCTTAAAGAAGGAAGATACTATCGCTCTTTTGAATCTTATGATTTCAAAGGAAATGAACGATATGTTTATGTCAACAAAAGAAGTTGATTTTTCTTATGATTTTAATGATCGAGGAAGGTTTCGAGGAAATGCATATTATCAGCAGGGTCATATCTCTATTGCTCTCCGACTTATTCCAAAACAGATTAAGACTGTTGAAGATCTAAAGTTGCCCGCAACACTCGCAGATTTTGCGAGACGGAAACAAGGTTTTTTTCTTGTTGTAGGTCCTGTAGGTCAAGGTAAAACCACAACACTCGCATCGATGATTGAGCTTATTAATGAAGAGCGGGCGGAACATATCGTAACAATCGAAGATCCGGTAGAATATCTCTACGAACAGAAGAAGTCAATTATCGATCAAAGAGAAGTTCATATTGATACAAAAGATTTCGGTATTGCTCTTACCGAAGCTCTCCGACAGGATGTGAATGTACTCCTCGTGGGAGAGATGCGTAATGCAGAGACCATGGCGGCAGCAGTGACTGCGGCTGAGACAGGTCACCTTGTCTTTTCGACACTTCATACTAACAATGCAGCACAGACTATTGATCGAATTATTGACTCATTTCCATCAACACAGCAGGATCAAATCCGAGTACAGCTTGCGTCTTCACTCATCGGTGTATTTTCACAGAGACTTGTTCCACGGATTTCTGGCGGACTTATTCCTGCCTATGAGCTCTTGATTGTAAACAGTGCCGTATCAAACCTTATCCGAGAGAAGAGGGTGCATGAGATTAATACGGTTATTGAGACAAGTTCTGAATCAGGAATGATTGATATGAATAGATGTCTTGCAGATCTTGTACGACGAGGGGAGATCACAATCGAGAACGCATATCGGTATGCGTTTAATCCAAAGATGCTCGAGAGAATGATTTAGTATTAATTCAAAAATCATAAACCAAAAATCAAAAATGAATTCAGAATTAATTATCTTAAATTTTTGAGTTTCGATTTTTAATCTATAATTTATTTCCATGTTATTCAACTACAAAGCACTAGATGCACAAGGACAGGAACAGAGAGGCTCAATCGAAGCCTTGAATTATGATGTTGCTATCAGTTCAATACAGAGGAGAGGACTTGTCATCACTGAGATGCTTTCTGCGGAAGCTTCAAAAGGTCTAAACCAGAGAATCAAATGGTTGGAACGAGTTTCTAACAAAGATGTGGTGATTCTTTCGCGACAGATAGCTACTCTCTTTGCAGCTCAAGTGTCTGCACTCCGAGTGTTTCGGCTACTTGGTGGAGAAACAGAAAACAAAGTTTTAGGAGAAAAGATTTCTGAAGTGGCAGATGATATTCAGGCGGGTGCAAGTATTTCAAAAGCACTCTCAAAACATCCAAAAGTATTTACCACATTCTATGTAAACATGGTAAAGGCAGGAGAAGAGTCAGGTAAACTCGATCAGACTTTTATGTATCTAGCTGATTATCTTGACCGTAACTATGCGGTATCCAGTAAGGCGAAGAACGCTCTCATTTATCCTGCGTTTGTGGTGTTCACATTCGTTGCTGTGATGGTGCTTATGCTTACACTCGTTATTCCAAAAATATCTTCTATTATTACTGAGTCCGGACAAGAGATACCTGTATACACTAGAGTGGTGATTGGATTCAGTGATTTCTTGGTTAATTATGGTGTGCTCTTTTTGATTGCAATTATTATACTTGGGTTCTTTGTTTATCGAAGTGGAATGGGAGAGAAAGGTGCTCTAATGATGGATAATGCAAAACTTTCTATTCCATATGTAGGAACTCTCTATAAAAAACTTTTTCTCTCTCGTATTGCGGACAATATGAATACGTTGCTTGTCTCTGGTATTCCCATGATCAAGGCTCTCGAGCTTACTTCTGATGTTGTGGATAGTCCTGTGTATCAAAGTGTTTTAAAGCGAGCAATGGATTTAGTGAAGGGTGGACGACCTCTCTCAGAAGCACTCGGTGGATCTCCGGAGATTCCTAGTATCATGGTACAGATGGCAAAAATCGGCGAGGAGACAGGAGAGCTTGGAAGTATTCTCGATACTCTGGCGAAGTTCTATCAGAGAGAAGTGGTGAATGCGGTGGATACACTTGTTGATCTCATTGAACCGGTGATGATTGTGGCACTCGGTCTCGGTGTTGCGTTCCTTCTCGCATCAGTACTTATTCCGATTTATAACATCTCGGCGTCAATCTAGAAATAAATCAATAATCAAAAATTTTAAATCAAAAATAAAAATACTATTTGCATGCAAATAGTATTTTTTAAACTCTCTTTTTGATTTTTGATTTTTGATTTATGAGTTTTGATTTATTTATCCCCAACTTAATCTTTTTTTTCTTTTTTATTTTTTTATTCACGATATAATTATTGTACGGTCGAATGTCGTTTTCGTCTTTGAGCGTTTCAAAGGCATAATCAATTGATTAGATTATTATTAGTTCATTAATTTTATAAAATTTTTCATTATGAAAAAAAATAAATGATTTACATTGATTGAACTTTTGGTTGTTATCGCAATCATCGGTATTCTCTCATCTGTAGTTTTGGTTTCTCTTAATAGTGCACGAGATAAAGCAAAGGTGGCAGCATTCAAGTCTGAAGTTTCTTCAGCTCTTCCATCATTTATCAGTACTTGTGATACTGGTAACATTACAGCTCCAAATAGTACAAATTCAACTACTTGGAACGCTACAGTTACTCAGAGCTGTGGTTCTGCTGGTGCTGGTACTTTCTCAGTCTTGGCAGCTCAGAATGGAAACGCAAACTGTAATGCTAACGTAACACAGAATGGAGCGACTTTCGCAGGTTGCTAATCTGGTCTAAGTTTTCTTACAAAACCCCGCTTTGCGGGGTTTTGTTTTTTCATATATAATTTGAAAATATGCAAAAAATAAAAGCGTCTTTTCGTTTTCTGGTTTCAAAGGCAAAAGTCTGTACTCAGTTTGTAAACGACAGGGATTATCTAAAGACACTTCTTACTTTTTCTTTTTTTACTACTGTATTTTCAATACTCTATTTTTCAGTTTACACTCTCTCGACTGCGGATGATCATTTTTTTCACTTTCGATTCGCAGAAGAAATGAGAGACAAGGGGCTTCTCGAATCATTTAGAGATTTTAAATCGCTCTATTTTTCTAAGATGGCTCAGGGGAATGAGTACTTTGTGTACTACAACTTTTTATTTTATCTATTTATTATTCCTTTTACCTACATCAAGCCGTTGTTTCTCGGGATTAAACTTTATGCAGTGATTGTGGCTTCTGGAGCATTCACTATTTTGTATTGGTGCCTCAGGTCTTTAAACATTAGGTATGCCTTCCTCTCAACATTTATTATGTTTGGGATTATTGGAAATGGACTACTGCTTCGATTCTTTTTGTCTCGACCGTATATATTAGCCCCTGCACTTCTGCTTTTACTTTTATATTGTCTTCATAAGAAAAAGTACTGGGGGGTATTCCTGCTAAATCTCTTTTACCTTTTTTGGCATAGTTCAACTTTCTTTTTCTCATTTGGTATTGTGGTGGTGTATTATATTTTTGAGAAGTTTTATGGAGACAAGGGTGACTACAAAAATATCATTGCAGGTCTCGGCGGGACTACTGTCGCGATTCTTTATACATCATTTATAGGCTCGAACTTTATGCTTTTTATGTACGATACTGTTTTTGGTATCTACAAAGAAACAATACTTGGTAGCCATGTCAGAATTCCAGAAGGCAATGAGCTCTACCCTGCAGACCTTTTTGAATTTATTGGATCCAATCAGCTTTTGGTGCCCGTATTTTTTGTCGCTATTATTTATTTCATTTACAAATACATAGATTCAAAGAAAAGTGGCGAGTTTTATAACGAAAAAAATAGAGTATATCTACACTTAACGGGCAGTTCGTTTTTCCTCGCTATTTCATTTTTTTTAGGCACAATACTTGTGAGTAAAAGATTCGGGGATTTCTTTGTTTTCTTTGGCGCTTTCTTTATCGTGCTTATGTGGAACGAGATTCTAGGTTTTATTGATATAGTAGATAAATCAAAAAGGAAAATGCTAAGAATCTCATTTGGAATTGTATTTTTCTATCTCTTTTTGTTTAATGTCCTCGCTCTCCAGTCTAGTATTGCGGCTGGGGCGAGAGAAGATACTTTTGCTGAAGTAGGAGATTGGATCAATAAGAATGTTAAAGAGGGTGAAGTTATTTTTTATCCGACTTGGAACTGGTTCCCACAGATGTATTATCATAGTCCAAACTATAACTACATTACTGGCCTTGAGCCAAGGTTTATGTATGTCTATAATCCATCTCTCTACTGGAAATGGGCACACATAAGTGCAGATGGTTATGTATGTGATACTGAGGATTGTACTGCAATAGATAAAATAGCAAAATCAATGCTTCGGAAAGAGAACACAAAATCGTTTTGGTATAAAAAGGAGGGGGATGAAGTTGCCAAGATTATTAAAAGTGATTTGCACTCAACCGTGATTATTTCCTCAAAGATTTTTGATAAACTTAATGATATTCTTGACCATAGTGATTCGTTCGAGAAGGCTTTTACAAGCAAGAATGATTTTTATATTTATAAGATAGTACAATAGTATGAAACTATCAATTATTATTCCCGCATACAACGAAGAAAAGACTATTGAAAAGATAATCAATCGTGTTGCGGATGTTGCACTTCCTGGGATTGAAAAAGAAATCATTGTGGTAAATGATTGTTCTAAGGATGGTACGCTCAAGATTCTTAACAAAAT
Source organism: uncultured Candidatus Saccharibacteria bacterium (assembly GCA_964554765.1). Lineage (GTDB taxonomy): Bacteria > Patescibacteriota > Minisyncoccia > Phycocordibacterales > CAIRYW01 > JAQBQZ01. The sequence goes on along the minus strand of CAZKPS010000019.1, from coordinate 395 downwards.
ACAAAAGCATTTTGGATTGAAAATCATCAATCACGAGAAGAATCAAGGGAAGGGTGCTGCGGTAAAAAATGGAATGATCGCTTCAACTGGTGATGTGGTGGTGATCCAGGACGCTGATTTGGAATATAATCCAAAAGAATACGAAGTTCTTATTGCACCGATACTCGCAGGTGATGCTGATGTAGTGTTTGGGTCTCGGTTTATGGGTGGTGCACCTCATAGAGTTTTGTATTTCTGGCATTCTGTTGGTAATCAATTTTTGACGCTACTTTCTAATATGATGACCAATCTCAATCTCACAGACATGGAGACGTGTTATAAAATGTTTACTCGGGAAGTGATTGATGATATCAAAGAGAAACTTGAATCAAAGCGTTTTGGAATTGAGCCAGAGA
>CAZKPS010000018.1:0-13006 GCA_964554765.1 uncultured Candidatus Saccharibacteria bacterium | reverse complement strand
TCTCTGTCGTGATTTGTATTACACTTTTCACAAGTCCAACTTCTGTCAGAAAGTTTTAAATTTTGATTTATCCATCCACAAGAACAGGACTTACTTGAAGGGTAAAAGCGATTTACTTTTAAGATTTTTTTCTCATTCCAATTCGCTTTGTATTCCAACAACCTTACAAAAGTCCCCCAACTTGCATCTGCAATGTGTTTGGAGAGTTTTCTGTTCTTAATCATTCCTTTTATATTTGTTGTACTTTCGGGACTTTCTTTTGATTTTTATTTCTTTAATGTAGGTCTGCTTCTTTTGATAGCTGTTGCTTCTATTATCATTTTTGCATATCTTTTTTCACTCCGTAGGACCCACAAATCCGTTGAAGATGTTGAGAATATAATAACAAAGAAGAAGTCTACGATCTCAGCTTCTCTTGTAATACTCTTTATATCTATTTTACTTGTATTGTTTGGGTCACAGCTCAATGTGTATCTCTCTGGTGTAACCGGTGTTAACTATGTTGAAGGAAGGCCAAATTGGCAATCTACTATCGATGTGGCATCAAAGGTTCTTGCTCAAAAACCTCTTTTTGGATCAGGACCAAATACATTTGATATCGAATGGAATCTGAACAGGTCTGTTGAGGTAAATAATTATATTTTTTGGAATAATCAATATAATTTCGGTGTAGGATTTGTACCTACTTCTTTGGTGACTGTTGGAGGTATAGGATTTATCTTATGGATACTATTCTATGTCTTTGTTTTTATTCTCGGATTTAGGACACTGTTTGGACTTGATAAGAGACAGGAGGTGACTATTGTGAATATTATTATATCCATTGGTGCAATTCTGTCTTCTATTGTGATGATATTTTATACACCTGGTGTAGTGGTTGTATTCGCAAATCTTGTTTTTGTTGCATTGCTCGGTATATTAAATGCACATAATTTTAGAGTGATAAACATTAATTTATATTCCAAGCAATGGAAAAATTTCTTATCTACAATAGGATTTGTGATAGCACTAATCTTCGCAATCTATCTTATGTATCTTGTCGCTTTTAAAGCATTAGGAAATATGTACTACCGAAAAGCTGTATTGAGTACAGATGTGAACGTCGCCCTCAGTCTTATTCAGAAGTCAATATCACTTGATCCTACTCAACCATTATATTATCAGACAAAGGCACAGATATATGCTACAAAAGTAGCTACTATAACCTCACTCTCCCAAACAGAGATTGTAGAAAAAAAGAACGAAATAGATAGCAATATCGCAAATGCGATTGATGCTGCAATATTCGCAGAGCAGATCAATCAAATGGATTATAATTCCAAGATAGTGACCGGAAAAATTTTAGAGTTTTTTGGGTCTCTTGGTCTTAAAGATGCAAGTAGGGGATCAATTCAGAAATATCTTGCAGCGAGTATGAATGCTCCGACTAATCCACTCCCTCTTTTGTTTGCTTCGAATGTGGCGTTGAGTATAAATGATAAAAACTCTGCAAAGGACTACCTTACTAGGGCTATAATGTTGAAATCCGATTATTCTGATGTCCCGGAATTAGCAAAAGAGATTAGAACACTTGTAGAACAAATAAATAAATCTACCGCATCTTCTGCTGCCACAACAATTAACGGACCTGCTTCTGAACAAAAAACAAAGGCAAAAGAAAAGACAAAATAAGTCCACGCTACTATGGTTAAAAAACTATTCAAGGCATTCGGAGGAGCAACAGAGGGCATTCACGAAGCTGCTTATCTTTTGGGTTTTTTTGCCTTGTTGTCACAGTTTTTAGGTCTTTTTCGGGATAGACTTTTGGCACATTATTTTGGTGCTGGAGCAATGCTCGACGTATATTATGCGTCATTTCGTATTCCAGATCTTATATTTGCTTCTGTAGCATCAATCGTTTCAGCATCAGTGATTATTCCTTTTCTTCAAGAAAAGATAGGTGAAGGTGAGGGTAGTGCCAAAAAATTTATAGATGAGGTGTGGAGTGGTTTTTTTGTGCTTATTATTTTTGTTTCTGTTCTGGTGTTTTTTGCAATGCCATTACTGGTGTCACTTTTGTTTGGCAAAATGTCTCCGGAGTCACAAGACAGTGTTGTTGTACTTTCTCGTATCTTATTGTTATCACCTATATTTCTTGGATTCTCAAATTTTCTTTCAACTATCATACAATCACATAAAAGATTTGCTCTCTACGCACTCTCGCCGGTATTGTATAATATGGCTATTATTTTAGGACTCATTGTACTCTTTCCAATATTTGGTATCAAAGGGGTGGTGATTGGTGTTGTGTTCGGATCAATCCTTCATGCATGTATACAGATTCCGTTTGCGCGTTCTGTGATGCTTTTTCCTGATATTGTGTTGCCAATAGTATGGAGTAGACTCAAAAATATTGCGATAATTTCGCTTCCTCGGACACTTACACTTGCACTTGTAAATATTCTACTTATCATTCTTGTTTCCCTAGCGTCTCGTATGGCGGAAGGGTCTATTTCTATATTTACTTTCGCATATAATCTTCAGTCAGTACCTATGACAATTATTGGTGTGAGTTATTCGATGGCCGCATTTCCAACTCTGTCAAAGCTATTTGTGAGTGGAGAAAAGAAAGAATTTGTAAGACATGTATCTGTAGCACTTCGGCATATTATATTTCTTTCGCTTCCTGTTATGGCACTTTTTATTATAGACCGTGCACAAATTGTTCGAACAATATTTGGTACCGGAGCTTTTTCTTGGAACGATACACGACTTACTGCCGCTTGCTTTGCACTCTTTTCTATTTCTGCTGTCGCACAGAGTGCAAATCTTCTATTTGTCCGCGCATATTATGCATCAGGTAAGACTAAGATTCCTCTCATTATTTCAGGTATCGCTGCTGCGGTGACTGTAGTATCATCGTTTGCTATCTACAAGTTTTTTTTCGTCTTTCCGTATATTAAAGATATTGTAGCTCTTATATTCAAAGTAAGTGATGTGTCTGGTACGGAGATATTAGCACTTCCGCTCGGGTTTACTCTGGGAAGTCTTGTTGGTTTACTTCTTTTTCTTATTTATTTTGACCGACACTACAAAGGATTTTTAGCGACCATTAAAGAGACATTTATTCAATCTGCTGCAGGATCATTTCTCCTCGGTGTATCTGCGTATTTCGTACTCGGAGGTTCTTCATATGTCCTTGAGACAAAAACACTCGCAGGAATCTTTAGTCAGGGACTCTTGGCGGGGCTTGTAGGAATTTTTGTATGGTTTATTACTCTTAAGCTTTTGGGTAACAAGGAAATGGAGGAAATGATAAAGAGTATTAAGGGAAAGGTTTGGAAGGTGAGTGTGGTGGCACCTGATAAAGAGGAAATCTAATTAAGTTAACAGGTCTCAAGTAAGCAAGTATTCAAGTCTAAGTACAAATGCACCGCAGCTACGCTGCGGTGCATAAAATAAAAATAGTCCCAGCTGTAAGGCGGGGACCGCGTGGTGATGTTGTGGGTAGTTACAACTGTAACTCTGTGAGGAGGTCGTCATACTTTTTTTGCCACTCTGCTCTACTTCTCCTGAAAATCTCCCAGATTTCTTTGTCTGGTTTACCTTTGCTACTCACGTGTGAGGCACCTGTGACCCTTCCTGTTACAGATCTGTCCAGGAACTTTGAATCAGGAGTGTTAATCTGCAACCATTCACCATCACTATCTTTTCGGTAGATTATCTCCATTCCATTTGTGTGGGCTGTGATATTTATACTTCCGAAGCTGTTAATGGCGTTATACTCCTGAAAGCTATCTGAATTTGCAATGAGTCGAGCAAGGAGTCTACTAGCTTTTGCCTTGGATGATAATACCTCTGGGGTATTATGGTATCCTGAAGATTTCTTCATATTGATGTATGTGCCAAAGCACACGACCATAATAGAGAGAAGGACTAATGTTATGTTTTTCATTTTAGGGTTTGTTGCGGAACTAAGCCAATAAAATACGAGCTAAATTCCACAACCAACCTCCTAATGATAAAGAGCAAACAATTCGTTGATAATGCAATTTCTTGGGAAAAAAGTCAATTATTAAAAAAAACGACCCCGCACTAACTCTGATGAGTGGCGGGGTGCGACTGTGAGCGATCAGAGGTTTTTCATCGATTGAGCAATGTCCTTGAGGCAAAAAAGGTATTCAGACACTCTCCACCATTCTATTGGCGTGCCTGTGAGACCCGGGTCCTCAAACCATTTATCGTCGGCTTTTATAGTAAGAACCCTTTTTCCTGCGAATGGGTCACCTTTACTTAACGGCCGAGAATCCTCCCAGTAGTTAACAATGTAACTTGTCTCCTTTGTGTTTATTCTGGCCCATATATGGGGACCAGTGAGCGTATCTTCAAATTGCTGGTACTCAAACCCCTTCTTTTCTTTTAGGAGAGGTACAATCTCGTTGATTGTGTTTCTCGCTTTCCAAGCTTGGAAATCTGGAATCCAAAGGGTGGGAGCAAATCCCATTGTCACTATCAATAGAGATATAAAAATCCCTAGTGCTAAGAATGTGTAGGCAATTACTTTGCAAAATTTGATGAGGTATTTTCTGTGCATTTGAATGATTGGTTGTGGAGTCTGAATATACACATAACCCAGACTCCAAAACCAATTCTATCCTCACACCAATCTCAATGATCACTAATTAAACTATACCATATTTTGATATTAAATCAATAGTTCGAGGTTCTTTAACTTGATGTCTTTATACTCTGTAATTCTTCTGCTATACTCAAGAAATGTTAGAAAACATAAGAAATTTCTCAATTATTGCCCATATAGACCATGGTAAATCGACCCTTGCAGACCGAATGCTTGAGGTGACCAATACTATTGAAGCCCGAAAGATGAAAGATCAGGTGCTTGATGATATGGAGCTCGAGAGAGAGAAGGGTATCACTATTAAGATGCGACCAGTGCGTATGCAGTACACATATGAGGGGAAAGACTATATCCTAAATCTTATTGACACTCCGGGACACATCGACTTTTCATACGAAGTATCTCGTGCACTCAAGGCGGTAGAAGGTTCAATTCTGCTCGTAGATGCAACTCAGGGTGTACAGGCACAGACTCTTACAACTCTCGAAATGGCAAAGAAAGCAGGGATCAAAATAATTCCTGTGCTTTCAAAGATTGATTCACCAATCGCGCGAATCAAGGAAGTAAAGGAAGAAATCATAAAACTTCTCGGCTGTGATGAAGATGAGGTAATGGAGACATCAGGTAAGACTGGTCAGGGTGTACCAGCACTTCTCGAAGAAATCATCAAAAAGATTCCTGCACCAAAAACAGATCTTCCAGATACAAAAGGTTTTCGTGGACTTGTGTTCGACTTTCAATATTCAAACCATAAAGGTGTAATTGTGTATATCCGAGTGATGGATGGGAGGGTAAAGAAGGGTGATGAACTTATGTTTAAAGTTGCAAGCAAGAAATTCTTTGCACTCGAGACTGGTGTGTTTTATCCAGCAGAAACTCCAAAAGAAAGTATTGGTGCAGGTGAGATTGGATATATTGTCACAGGTATCAAAGAGCCAGGTATTGCATCGGTGGGAGATACAATCACAGGATTTCGAAACCCTATGCCAGAACTTATGGGATATATGAAGCCCGCTCCTGTGGTGTGGGCATCGATCTATCCTGAAGATGCGGATGATTTTGAACTTTTGAAGCAAGCACTTGGACGACTTTCACTTTCTGATTCATCTTTTTCTTATGAAGAAGAATCATCAGGATCACTCGGACGTGGATATCGATGTGGATTTTTGGGACTACTTCACCTTGAGATTATTGCAGAGCGATTGAAGAGAGAATTCCAGCTTGAGCTTGTGATTGCTACTCCATCAATCACATATGAGGTGACTATGAAGAATGGAAAGCAGGTAATGGTATATTCACCATCTCTTTTTCCTGAGCATGGTCAAGTATCAAATATCCGCGAACCATGGGTATCTGTGACTATTATTACTCCATCTCATTATACGGGGCCTATCTACCAACTTCTCTATGATCACGAGGCAGAGCTCGGGGAGGTGACGAGTTTTGGAGATGGGCGAATGTCACTCGATATTAAGATGCCACTTCGAGAACTTATGAGAAACTTTTTTGATGAACTCAAGAGTGTGTCGTCTGGGTATGCATCACTCTCGTATGAATTTGAATCAATGCGAAATGCTGATGTGCTCCGAATGGATATTCTTGTAGCAGAAGAACCTGTCGAAGCGTTCACACGTGTGGTAGCAAAACGACGACTTCAGGAAGAAGCGGAGAAAGCAGTGAAGAGACTACACTCAGTATTGCCGCGACAGCTCTTTGTGACAAAGATTCAAGCCAAAGCGGATGGGCGAATTATTTCTTCTGAGACCCTTTCTGCTATGCGAAAGGACGTGACTGGATATCTCTATGGAGGTGATGTAACACGAAAGAAAAAGCTCCTCGAAAAACAAAAGAAAGGTAAAGAAAAAATGAAAGAACGTGGAAAAGGAAATGTAAATATCTCTCACGATGTGTTTATGAAGATGATGAAGAATGAGTAAATAAGTAGTAAATAATAAGTAATGAATAAAACAGCATGGTACCTACGGTGCCATGCTGTTTAGTATTTTCTACTGACCAAAAGCTATTAATAAAGTCCAGGGAGATAGAGGAGTATCATACTAATTATAATGAGTACACCAAAGATTGAAAATATGATTTTGATGTATTTTTTTGCTCTTGTTCCGAATAAAAACATAAATATGGTATTAATTTAATATGGAGGCAGTATAACATAGTCTCCGTTTATGTTAAAATCTATCTACCAAAACATTTATGCGCAAATTTGAGACGCAAAAACAAATCAAAGGTCGTATCTACTCAAGGACAACACTGATCATCCTATTGTTTATCCTCGTCTTTACAGCAAAGGGTGTTTTCAATATCTATCTTCGAAACAGAGAGAGTGTTCTTGCTCGCAATGAAACAGCGATGAGACTAAAAGATTTAGAAGGACGAAAAGAGCTTTTAAATTTAGAGATATCAAGACTCAACGAGAATGATGGCATTGAGAGGGAAATTAGAGAAAAGTTCAATGTCGTAAAGCCGGGTGAGAATGTGGCTATTATTGTGCCAGACGAAATTGTCGAAACTAAAGAAGAAAAATCAGGGTTTTTCGAGAGGTTTTGGAACTGGCTTTGGTAAGAATCTATTTGAAAATTAACCGTTTATAATAAACCGGACCAATCATCTTGAATATCTAAAACATAAAATTTCGGTAAAAACTGAAGTTTCGTCAGTCAGCATAACACAGTTATGCCTCCTTCCTCATCCTTCAGTTTTTCCTTAAAATTTTAGGTTTTATATTATTTATTAATTTTCAAATAGATTCTGTGATATAATGATTTCCTTAATAATTAATTTACCCGAAAAAATTTTAAGTGATGAAAAATCTTTGATTTTTCTGCAATAAGCTTCGCTTGTTGCGTCAGTTAAAACTTTAACGGGCAAGAACACTATGGCAAACAAAGTAATTATTTACAGCACACCGACTTGTACATACTGCAAGCATGTCAAAGCTTTTTTCAAAGAACATAATGTTGCATATGAAGAGTTTGATGTAGCATCTGACAAGGAAAAAAGAGCGGAGATGATGTATAAAAGTGGCCAGCTCGGGGTGCCTGTGACAGATATTGATGGACAGGTGGTGGTGGGATATGACGAATCGACATTGAAACAAATCTTGAATATTGCATAAAACAAAGCGCCGTCCCTAGGGAGGCGCTTTGTTTTAATATGACATTTTGTTATATTTAACTTATGCCCTCGTAGTTAAATGGATATAACTGCCCCGTCCTAAGGGGCCATTGCACGTTCGATTCGTACCGAGGGCATAAGCGTAAAGAAAAAGCGAACTGCTTCACTTTTTTAGATTATGCCGGTCGGAATATATTGCAAAGCAATATGAGATTGGGTCGCGAGTACTTAGTAGAATTCAAACGAAGTGCAGAATTATACTTAGTAACTTGTGACCATAAGTAATACCAAAAGGTGTACTGATCCTGTAAGGTTCGAGGATCGTACCGAAGACAGAAATTAATGATACAATAACAAAATGATCGACATAACAAAACCACAAGAAGAATACGAGCTTCTTGATTCTGGAGAAGGAGAAAAACTCGAGAGATTCGGGAGCTTTGTCCTCAGGCGTCCTGATCCTCAGGCTCTCTGGAAAAAGTCTCTTATACCCAAAGAATGGGCCGATGCGAGCGCTAGTTTCCTTCGATCGGGCAATACTGGTAAATGGCAGTTTAAAGAAGGGGTGCCTAAAGAGTGGCAAATAGAATACGGGGGGCTCAAACTCAATATTTCGCCGACACCATTTAAGCATACTGGGCTATTCCCAGAACAACTTCCTAATTGGCAATGGACAGAAAACAAAATAAAAGAAAGAAGAGCAAATGGGGCTGATGTGTCAATACTAAACCTCTTTGGATATACAGGTGGTGCATCACTTGCGTGTGCAAAAGCGGGAGCACAGGTGTGTCATGTTGATGCATCCAAGAGTGCTATTGCCTGGGCGAGGGACAATGCAGTAGCCTCAGGGCTTGTAGAAGCCCCCATACGATGGATTCTTGAAGATGCGTATGAATTCGTAAGAAAAGAGATAAAAAGGGGTAAGAAGTATGACGGTATCATTATGGATCCTCCTGCGTTTGGTCACGGTCCAAACGGTGAAGTATGGAAAATTGAGGAGCAGTTTATCGCATTTCTTGATGATGTAAAGAAACTTCTCTCAGATAATCCACTTATGCTTCTGGTTAATGGTTATGCATCAGGGTACTCTTCTGTTGCTTATAAGCAAAATCTCACAGATCTTGTGGAGAGGTATGGTGGAACGATAGAGGATGGTGAACTTGCAATCAAAGAAAAAAATTCTGAAAGGCTTCTTCCGTCAGGAATATTTGCTCGATGGAGTAGTGTATAGTTTGTTTATGGTTGAGTTTTACAATAAAAATAAAAATTGAAGCATTATAGCTTCAATTTTTATTTTTTGGTGCCGAGGGGCGGGCTCGAACCGCCGACCCCTTCCTCTTCAGGGAAATGCTCTACCAACTGAGCTACCTCGGCAAACAAAACCTACTTAAAATAATTCTTTAGTGTATCGATATTTATTTTTCCTGAAATATCGGTCACTTTATGTTGGGTTTCAACAAGACCAGTATAGGCTCTTGTTAATTGATCGATATATGGCTGAATATAATAATATGCTCCAGCGGCAATACCTAGTACAAACAACCAATAAACGACTCGCATAATTTGAGTCATTCTTTCTCTTCTCTGAATCGAGTGTAAAATACGGTTATTATCTTTAGATAATTCCATAGTTTCTTCTACCATCTTTCGAAGTTCTTGATCGTCCATAGGCACCATAATATCAAAAATAGCTAGAAAAAACAACCTACATTAAAAACCGCCCAAGAGGGCGGTTTGTTACTATCTATTTGAAGATTCTTCTTGAGACTAGTATACCAGTACCCAAAAACAATATAAGTAGTGATTGACTAATATCATTTATTTTTGCCTTGTCTCTAGCTTCTCTTACTCCGTCAAGGCAGTTTTGTTTTTGAATATCGAGATTTTTTTGAGCCTCAGCCTTTTCTTCTTCGGTCTGTTTTACTGGTTTGCCTGTTGAATCATATGTAGGGTAGATAATACTGTAGTTTGCTATACAGTCACCCTCTCTTCCGTACACCATAGGGACTGGGTAGCTTGTTGATTGAAAGAATGGAAGCGCAGGATAGACTCCTTCTTGAGGATACTTCTCAAAAGCAACAAGGTTAATACTTGTCCGTGCTATACCATAGATACCAGTGAGAAGAAGTATTACTCCAATAAATGTTAGCCACTGATTTTGTTTTTTGTTTTGATCCATTGTGTTTAATTATTATTACTAATTATTTATTACTTACTTTGTTTTTTATATTGATTTTACTTTGATTTTTGTTTGTCTGCCTTTATCTATCTTGGGTAGTTTTAATGTGAGGATCCCTCTGTCCTCAAACGCCTCTGCCTTCTCTATGTCGACTTCTTGTGGGAGGAGAATTGTTCTCGCGAACGATCCCCAGTAGAGCTCCTTGTGGAAGTAGTCTTCGTCATCAATGTTTGTCTCTGAGACTCTAGAGCCCTTGAGTGAGACCATATCCCGCGATAGTGAAATATCAAGGTCTTCTTTTTTGACTCCCGCTATGATTGCTTTGATTATTATGTTTGTTGGTGTCTCATAGACATCAACAGACAACTCACCGCCAATTTCATCATCATCTTTCCATCCTGGCTTTTTTTCGACTATCTCATCACTGTCAGTTTCTTCGTCAAAAAAATCTGCATCTTTATCTTCAGGAGAGAGTGCCCCGCGTAGACGTTTGAAAAATCCTTTCTCTTTACTCATTTGTTTTTTTTATTTTTTTAAGGTTTTTAATTTTTTCAAGTATGCCGATGACTGCGATGAGTCCAATCCATAGAACGATAAAAATCCAAAGCTTTTTTTCATCCTCAAGACTTATTATAAGACTATTAAAAGCTGTATGCAATATTGTTGCGAGTGTGATTCCTAGATAGATACTAAATATTCTTATTTTTTTTGATTTGTAGAAGAAAAGTCCCATCGAGATACCTACAAGTCCAGATGCGATGATGTGAAGCAGAGTCGCTCCAACAAATCTGCTACTCAATGTAATCAATCCATCGTTTATCTCACCGTTTGCAAAAGGCTCAAACAGGAATAATATATTTTCTGCTGCAGCAAAGCCAAGGGCACTCGTCACCATATAAATCATCGGGTCTATTGCTTCATCAACAAATCGAGTCTTTAGAGCTACGACATAAGCACCAAGAAATTTTACAGATTCCTCGATTAATGCCCAGAATAAAAATGATAGGGTAGTATATTCAAGTAAATAAATAGTGGTCGCTTTTTCAAGAAATCCGGCAATGATCACCGAGATCATACCGAGTATAAAAGTACCAACAATAAGTCGGCGAGGCTCTCTATGGTGTGCCTCACGGAGCCAGAATTGGAGCCAGAGTATTGTCGGGACAATACCTCCAAGGAAACTAAGTAGAACTGCGTATCTCATAAGGATTTGAATATAGTATATAGTATATTGAATATAGAATAAAGAAATGAGCTGCACCCTTTGGGTGCAGCTCATTCTATATACAATATTCTACATTCTATCTTCTGTATTTCCTGGCCATTTTTCTACCATAAGCATTGACCCGTCTCCCTTTATTGTCTGCCAGATTTCTTCTGTGACGAACGGCATAAAAGGGTGGAGGATTTTGAGCATATTTTCAAGTGTGTGAAGGAGAAATTGGATTCTTGATACCTTTTCTTCTTCCGCACCTTCTCTAAAGATTATTTTACTTTCTTCAAGTATTACGTCTGCGAGGTTACTCCAAATATAATGATAGATCTTTTCTGCAACAATATGGATCTTGTATTCCTTGAGTTCTCCTGTGACCATGTTGATGAATTCCTCCTGCGCTTTCATAAGTTCAATGTCTTTTGAAGTAGAAGCAGAGAACTTATAATCTATCTCTGTTTTGAGCTCATCCTTTGCTGTCAAAATAAATCGAGTGATATTCCAGAGTTTGTTGCCGAAGTTTCTATAACCTTTGATTTTGTCATCAGAAAGGGAAAGATCTGTTCCAGGTGTGTTTCCGACTACGAGTCCAATACGAAGCGCGTCTGCACTATACTTTTCGATTAGCTCAATCGGACTTATCACATTGCCTTTTGATTTTGACATCTTCTGCCCCTTAGCATCGTTAACCATTCCGTGTAGATATACCTTTTCGAAGGGTACCTGGTTTTTAAGATACAAAGAGAAAATGACCATTCGAGGAATCCATTTGAATATCAAATCTCGCCCCGTCTCCATCACTTGTGTAGGATGATATATATCAAGGTCTTTTTTTTCTGGGTATCCGAGTGAGAGGAGTGGCCATTGTCCAGATGAGAACCATGTATCGAATGTGTCTGTATCTGTAACAAGGCTTGAATGACAGTCAGGACATTCTGTTACACTATCTGTATCAAGAAAGCCTTTATTGCATTTCTCACATACTTTTGCAGGGATCGGGATACCCCAGACAATTTGTCGGGAGATGTTCCAGTCAATGGTATTCTCCATCCAATAACTAAATATCTTTTCAAAATTTTCTGGCATAAAACTGATCTGCTTCTTTTCTATCGCAGTGAGTGCGAGTTTGCCGAGTGGGGCCATTTTTACAAACCACTGATCTTTTATTTGTGGCTCAATCTGAGTCTCACATTTGTAGCAACATTTAATATTGTGTACATAGTTCTCATCGATTTTTTCGAGGAGTCCTTTTGATTTTAGTTTCTCTACGATGAGGGGTCGAGCTTTACTGATATGGAGTCCAGCGAATTCTCCAGCAATAGGGAGGAGCTTGCCTTTCCAATCGATTACTTGCTCCATATCGAGATTGTGTCTTTTGGCAATCTCAAAGTCAACTGCATCATGCCATGGAGTGATAGTCATTACACCAGTACCAAATTCCATATCGACAGATTCATCTTTAATAACCGTTGCGGTGATCGGACCATTGATCCATTCAAGCTCAATCTTTTGTCCGTGTTTGAATTCTGCATATCGTCCGTCTTCTGGGTGCATTACTACATATTTATCGCCGAATTTTGTCTCAGGTCTAGAGGTGGCGATTGTGAACGGTCCGTATTTGAAATAGTAGAAAGGTTCTTTCTTTTCTTTGAATTCTGTCTCTACCTCTGAAAGTGAGGTCTGATGTTTCGCACACCAGTTTACAATTCTTTTGCCACGATAGATGAGATCATCCTTGAACATCTTTCGGAATGTTTCTTGAACTGTCTTGACCACATCAGCATCGAGAGTGAATCTCTCGCGTGACCAATCACAGGATGCTCCAATACGTCGAACATCGTCTTCCATAAACTTTTTATTCTCG
>CAZKPS010000017.1:12044-13562 GCA_964554765.1 uncultured Candidatus Saccharibacteria bacterium | reverse complement strand
ATTGAGCCAGAGATAACTGCTCGTGTAAAAAAATATCGAGTATATGAGGTAGGTATCTCATATACCGGACGAACATACAAAGAAGGTAAAAAGATAGGGTGGAAAGATGGTTTTTCTGCAATTAAGACCATTATTAAATACAACCTATTTAGTAAATAATGAAAGAAAAAATTTATCGAATTACAAGATTTCTGATTGCAGGAGGTATTGGCGCGTTTACAAGTGTGTTTTTTTTGTTTGTTCTTACTCATTATCTACATCTTTGGTATATACTTTCTTCTATCGTCGCATTTGTGATTGCTACCACTGTCAGTTTTCTTCTCCAAAAGTTTTGGACCTTCAAAAACGGTGACAAGTCGCAAGTTAATAATCAAGTATTTTATTTTGTATTATTAGCAGTCATAAATCTTCCACTAAATACATGGCTTGTCTACCTCTTTACTGAATATGCGAGATTCTATTATCTCTTGTCTCAAGTGGTGGCTTCGGTGATTGTGGCGGTATGGAGCTTTGTTGTGTATAAGAAAATATTTAAATAATATTAATAGAGGTATAATATGGGCATGAATAAGAGGGAACTGAAATCCGGGTTTACCCACACACTAAGACCAAAAAAGTCTTCGACTGGTAAGAATCAAGAAATATTTTTGTTGAATGCTTGTAGCACGAAGTGGAATAAAAACTTAATGTCCGGGTTTACATTGATTGAGCTTATGGTTGTAATTGCAATCATTGGTATTCTTTCGAGTTTTGTATTTAATGGATTAGGGGGCGCAAAAGAAAAGACCTTTGATGCTGTGAGAGTGGGAGATTTAAAATCACTTGGTCAGGCAGCTGAGGTTTATTTTAATGAGCATAATGGACAGTTTCCTCCGACTTTAGCTGATCTCAATCAGTATTTTGCAAACAATGTTGTACCACAGGATCCAAAATTCCATACTGATTATTACTACAAGCTAATGACTAGTCCAAAGGGGTATTGTTTTGGTGCAAAAATGGAGACAGAAGCAATGTATAATGAAGTAAGCTGTCTTGACTCGGGTTCTGATGCTAACTATCAGATAAAGGGACCTTAGCAAGGTAGTAAGTGTATGAGTTGATAAGGTTGTAAGAAAAATATAAAATTCGTGGTACCATAGGTGCCACGAATTTTATACATATTGCATACTATTTTCATCGACTTTCGACTTTCGACTTTCTAATATATTATTATGGCATGATTGGGACAATAGCTATTTTTGTATTTATATTTGGAGTGATTATTGGGAGTTTTCTCAATGTGGTTATTCTCCGATTCAAAACAGGGAGAACAATAGGGGGTAGATCATTTTGTTTTTCGTGCGGGAAGCTTCTCGGTGCACTAGAACTCATTCCACTTTTTAGTTTTTTATTCCAAAGAGGTAAATGTCGATCCTGTAGAACACCTCTTTCATGGCAATATCCATTAGTCGAATTCATAACTGGACTCATTTTCTTGGTGGTGTATTTTAAAACTCTTGCTGGGTTTCCGTTTGTATC
>CAZKPS010000017.1:0-12034 GCA_964554765.1 uncultured Candidatus Saccharibacteria bacterium | reverse complement strand
GTATCTGCATTATCGATGATTTACTATTGGGCTATTTTTTCAATTCTCATTGTTGTTTCTGTATATGATATTCGACATAAGATTGTCCCTGATACATTAGCATTTTGGTTCGCATCCCTTGCATTAATATGGGTCTTGGCCACTCACGATTTCGTTTATTTCAAAACACTCGAAGGTGTATTGAATCTTCTTGCGGGACCAATACTCTTTTTGCCGTTTTATGCATTATGGCGATGGTCTCGTGGTGAATGGATGGGGCTTGGTGATGGTAAGCTTGCACTCGGTATCGGTACTCTTCTCGGTCTTGCCAAAGGCTCTTCGGCAATCATACTTGGCTTTTGGATTGCAGCCCTGGTGTCGTTGGTCCTTATTGGCGTCCAGAAAGTGGTGAGGTTAAGTATTCCTACTCTAAAAATGAAAACAGAAATGCCTTTTGCTCCGTTTCTTGTACTCGGGACGCTCATCTCATATTACTACTCACCAGACCTTTTGAGTCTCAATGTGCTTTTGTTTGGAATGTAATCTATGAAAGTCAAAAATCAAAAGTCAAAAGTGAAAGCAGTAGCGAATACCCAAGAGGGTAAAAATAAAAGTCAAAATTCAAAATTTTGCTTATTTCCTCATCACTCACAACTCACAAATCACAACTCGTGTGGTTTTTCTTTGATTGAGCTTATTATCACGGTCTCGATTATGCTTATTGTGACTTCTGCGGTACTTTTTCGTCAGGCTAAATTCTCAAGTGATGTGCTAATCACTGATATGGCGTACGAAGTGGCATTGTCTATTCGCGATGCTGCAGTATCAGGACTTAGTTCTAAGGCAAGTAGTACTATTCCTTATAAGACCGGATATGGTGTGCATTTTGAGCCAGCTCCAGATGGGGGTAGCCCAAACTCGTTTATAAACTTTATTGATGTGTCTGAGGTTCCTATTCTTGAGTCCGTATCCGATGAATCAAATATATTTGATTATTACTATACTACACAAGATGATGTTAATCAGACTGGTGGGGTAGATGTGATTGATAAGGTTATTGAACTTACTCAAGGTCAGACCATTAAACAATATTGTGCTAGAGGTGATGGTGGATGGATATGTGGGCCAGACTCCTCTAAGCATGTGCTTAATATTGTGTATGTGCGACCGAATCCAGATGCTCATATCACAATGGGAACAAAAGCAGGTGGTCCTGACGGGGTAAAGACATATAGTGAAGCGAAGATTGTGGTGCAGTCTGGGCTCGGAGACAAGTGTCGGACTGTCAGTGTATCAGTTTCTGGTCAAATATCTGTTGATCCTATTGATCCAGAGGATACAACTGGAGGATGTGCTGATATAGTGACGGGACAGTAAGAAGCTTTAGCTACTAGCTGTCAGCTTCTAGCTTTTGAAATACAAAATGAAAATCAAAAATCAAAAATTAAAAATTAAATACCAAACACTAGGATCTAAGCAGACCCTAATAGCAAACAGTCCTAAGCTGAAAGCAAATTCCGGGTTTACCCTAATTGAAATCATGGTAGCGGTAACTATCTTTGCACTCGTGATGGTGGTAGCTATTGGTGCTGTGCTTTCAATCGTCTCTGCAAATAAGAAATCTCAAGCCATCACATCTGTGTTGTCGAACCTAAATTTTGCATTAGAGGCGATGGTTCGAGATTTGCGTACGGGGTATGATTATCATTGTTCTGGAGGTGGTGGAGGAGGCGGGGATTGCCCAGGAGGAGGTACTGCAATCACATTTACATCAACACAGTCAAACAACAAGACCGTAATCTACGTTTTGGATGATAATGGTAAAATCACTAAGTCTGTTGACGGAGGAGGGCAAGCTCCAATGACGAGTGATGAGGTAAAGATTGACTCACTTGTTTTCTATGTGACAGGAACAAACAAGACTGCTAATGGAGATTATGATCAACCCAGAATCATTATTATTTTGAAGGGTCACTATCATGGATTTGGTAATTTGACCGAGTTTCATCTCCAAACTACTGTGTCACAGAGGAGAATAGACATATAATCAAAATGATAAATCAAAAATCAAAAATCAAAAAAATATTTGAGATGTTTGTTTTAAAAAGTGATCTTGCACAAAAAGAGATTGGTGCAGGTTTTACTCTGATTGAGACACTGGTTGCAATTACTCTTTTGGTACTTGCTATTACTGGGCCACTACAGATTGCATCAAATGCACTTAACTCATCGTATGATGCGAGAGATGAGATTACTGCATACTATCTTGCAGTTGAAGGTATTGAATATATTAAAAATGCGAGAGATTCACTCTTTCTTAGTGATATATTTATTGGTCCGGGTAGTAAATCATATTGGCTTATGGGACTAGATTCGTGTCTAACTACGGGCGCTGATCCTACATTTATGGGATGCTATATAAATGCAACAAAGAATTTTAATGTCGATCGTGCGGCTGCTGTAGTTGCGTGTGACATAAATATCGGTTGTCCACATTTACTCTATAATAGTAGTACTGGATTCTGGGGTTATGACACAAGTGATCCACTAGCATCCGAGACAAAATTTAAAAGAAAGATAAGTGTCATTCCCCAGACTACTAGTTTTGGACAGGATGAGGCTGTGATTAAGGTGGAGATTCGCTGGCCATCGAGGGGGCTTCTGGGAGGAGACAAGACATTTAGTCTTACAGATATAATGACGAACTGGGAGAGAAAGTAAAATGCGGCTCCAAGCTGCTAGCTACTAGCTTCTAGCTTTTGAAATACAAAATGAAAATCAAAAATCAAAAATCAAAAATCAAATACCAAACACTAGGATCTAAGCAGACCCTAATAGCAAACAGCTCTAAGCTAAAAGCTAGTGCAGGTTTTACTCTTCTTTTCGCGTCTCTCATTGGATCACTCGTATTTACTATTGGGATTGCGATTCTGAATATTTCTTTAAAACAGATGGCGCTTAGTAATGCTGGTCGTGAGTCACAACAGGCGTTTTATTCTGCGGATGCGGGTGTGGAATGTGCCTTGTTTCTGGATAGAGGTGCAGGAGATAGAGATTGCCAGACTGGATTTTTTGCTATCTCCTCTAGTACCGCTGCGACACATATGGCGATTTGTGACAAAGACAGTAATGAATATTTATCAAATAGTAAGTCACCCTCACAAAAATGCTTCGGTAAAGATATAGATATAAATCCAAGTCTTGGTGCTGAGAACTCTACTGTAAATAGATTTGAAATCACTGATAATACAGATACTGATATATGCTTTAGTGTAACTGTCACGAAAATTCCAAATTCGATTGATGCAACTGATATAAAGACAATCATCGATTCTCGAGGGTATAATACCTGTAGTAAAACCGGCAATGTCTACGAGAGAGCTATCAAGACATTCAACTACTAAAGGAATTGTTATAATGAATCTATCTAGAAGTTAACCAATGGAGTAATAAAAACAGAAATGCCTGAGTACCTAAAATTCAAATTTTTGGTATAGTATCTCTATATATTATGGATAAAAAAGATGCCAAAATCAGGATTGGGAAGCTTCGAGAGAGTATTGAATATCACCGAAAAAACTACCATTTAAAGGATATTTCAGAGATATCTCCAGAAGCACTCGATTCACTCAAAAAAGAGCTCTCGGACCTCGAAAGTACTTTTCCTGAACTTGTTACGCCTGATTCGCCGACTCAACGAGTGGCAGGAGGTGTCAAAGACGAACTTCAGAAAGTAACCCATAAAACACGACAGTGGTCGCTCAATGATTGCTTCACTCCTTCTGAATTTGTTGCTTTTGATGAGAGAGTTAAGAGGTTTCTGAAGATGGATTTGAGTACGGGTATTGAGTATGTTGCTGAACATAAAATAGATGGTCTTAAAATAATTCTTGAATATAAAAAAGGGATTTTCTTTAGAGGTGCGACACGTGGTGATGGTGTAGTAGGTGAAGATGTGACTCATAATATTCGTACGATTGATTCAGTCCCACTTCGACTTGAGAAGCCTATTGATATTACTGTCGAAGGTGAGGTGTGGATGAGTAAAAGTATTTTTAAAAAACTCAACAAAGAGAGGGAAAAAGAAGGTCTTGAGTTATTTGCTAATCCGCGAAATATTGCTGCAGGATCTCTTCGCCAGCTCGACCCTGCCATAGCAGCTTCAAGAAAGCTTGAAGTGTTTATCTATGATATAGCAGAATACGATGATGTGCCTAAAAGTCAGAACGAAGAATTAAAACTTCTTTCGAATCTTGGATTTAAGGTGAACAAAGACTTTAAATTGTGTAAAAATGCAAATGAAGTAATCGAGTTTTGGAACAAGTGGCAGGATAAAAAAGATGAACAAGATTACTATTTTGATGGGATTGTGGTAAAGGTTAATGAGAAAAGACTTCAAGATGAATTAGGTCATACAGGTAAGGCTCCACGCTATGCTATTGCCTTTAAATTCAAGGCAGAGCAAGTAACGACTGTGGTAGAAGATATTACGCTGCAGGTAGGACGAACTGGTGTTGTGACTCCGGTAGCGGAGATGCGACCGGTGATTGTGTACGGGTCACGAGTGTCTAGAGCGACACTTCATAATGAAGACGAAATTAGGAGATTGGGGTTAAAGATAGGTGATACTGTTATACTCCAAAAAGCTGGAGATGTGATACCTGAAGTTGTCGAAGTATTAAAAGATCTGCGTACAGGGAGTGAAAAGGAATTCAAGATGCCAACATATTGTCCTGTATGTGATTCTGTTTTGGAAAAGAAAAGTGTTGGAAGTAAGGGTGAGGGGAGTGCTGCCTGGTATTGTGTAAACAAAAAATGTGAAGCAAAAGATAGAAAGAGGTTGTACTACTTCACTTCAAAAAAAGTATTTAATATTGATGGATTAGGACCAAAGATTATTGATGCACTTTGTGATGCTGGTCTTGTCAAAATTCCCGCTGATTTTTTCAACCTAAAAAAAGACGACATCATCTCTCTTCCTCGGTTTGGTAAGTTATCAGTTGATAATCTGCTTTCGTCTATCGAAAGGGCTCGAACTGTAGAATTGTCGAGACTTATAGCATCACTTTCGATTCCTCAGGTAGGAGAAGAGACGGCAGATGATCTGGCAAGTACATTTGGAAGTGTTGATGAATTCCTCAAGGCTGATTTCGATTCTCTCTCAAATATTTTTGGTGTAGGTGATGTGATTGCTCGTGAAATTACTGAATGGAAAAAAGACAAACATCACATTGAGTCACTCCAAAAACTCATGAAGGAATTAAAAATAATTAATCCAAGTAGAGATCATTCAAACCTAAATCCAAATATCAAAGGTAAGACATTTGTGCTCACAGGGACACTTTCGTCAATGGACCGAGATGAGGCCAAAGCTCTGATTAAAAAACTTGGAGGGTCTGTGGCAAGTGCGGTTTCTAAAAATACTGATTATGTGGTAGCAGGGGAAAGTGCGGGTTCAAAATATGACAAGGCGGTGGAATTAGGGGTAAAGATATTGAGCGAAGAGGAGTTTAAGAAAATAATTAATTAATAGATGCCTAAGTGGCAAGGACCGCCCTTGCGGAGCTCCGCAAGGGCGGTCCTTGCATAGCTTCAAGTCTCTCTCTTTTTATGCTAAACTCACAGTATGATTTCAAAAGCTGATATAAAAAAACTGGCAAATCTCTCAAGGTTGGCTCTTACAGAGAAAGAAGAAGACTCATTTTCTAATGAAATTGGAGCTATTTTGGGGTATGTGGGCAATATTAACTCACTCGTCTCTAATGAGGTGGCTCCAAAATATGATCATAAAAATATCCTTCGAGAGGATGTAGTTTTGCATCCCGGAGGAGAGTTTACAGAAAAGTTGCTTTCTAATGCACCAGAACGAGAGGAAAATTTTGTTAAGGTAAAGAAAATTCTGAATGCTGAATAATTGAATTTCATACCATATACTACATACAATATACTAAATACTATTTCACATGATCAATCTCAAAGAGTTAACAATTACATCAGCTCATAAAGCCCTTACAGAGGGACAATTTACTGCACGAGAACTTGCGGAGGCATATTTAAAGAATATTGAAGAAAAAAATAACGAGCTCAATGCATATCTTGAAGTTTTTTCTGACGTACTCGAACAGGCGGATAGAGCAGATCTCCGAATCAAAAATGGAGAGAAAGATAATGTGCTTCTAGGTATTCCAATGGCACTTAAAGATAACTTGCTCGTGGATGGGAGAAAAGTTACTTGTGCATCGAAAATAATGGATGGATTCATTGCTCCATATAGTGCTACTGCAATTCAAAAACTTATAGATAAAGGTGTTGTATTTTTGGGACGAGTAAATATGGATGAGTTTGCGATGGGTGCATCAACTGAAAACTCAGCATTCGGTGTTACAAAGAATCCTCGAGACATATCTCGAGTCTCAGGCGGATCATCTGGAGGATCTGCGGCAGTTGTGGCAGGTGATCTGGCGCTTTGTGCATTAGGATCAGATACGGGTGGATCTATCAGACAGCCAGCCGCATTTTGCGGTGTTGTAGGGTTTAAGCCGTCTTATGGTGCGGTGTCACGACATGGACTTGTGGCAATGAGTTCATCATTTGATCAGATTGGTCCTATCACAAAGACTGTCGAGGATTCAAAAATAATATTTGATGCAATCAAAGGCTCCGATTCTTATGATGCGACAACAATCACAATAAATACTACTGCGACGTCAAAGAAAAAGATTGGAGTAATAAAAGGACTTCTTGATATGGAAGGTATCGATGTGGAAGTAAAAAAGAATTTTGAAGAATCAATCGAAAAGGCAAAAAAAATCGGATATGAAATCGTCGAGCTCGATATGCCTCACATCTCCCACTCACTTGAAGTGTATTATATTATCTGTCCTGCAGAAGTGTCTTCGAATATGGCACGATTTGATGGTATGCGTTTTGGTAAAAAAATAAAAAGTGACAATCTTTTTGAGGAATATCTAAAAACACGAGGTGAGCTTTTAGGAAGTGAAGTAAAGCGACGAATAATGATCGGTACTTATGTACTCTCTTCTGGGTACTATGATGCGTTCTATGGAAAGGCAAATAAAGCAAGAGAGCTCATCAAATCCGATTTCAAAAAAGCATTTGAAGAAGTGGATGTTGTGATGACTCCGACTACTCCTTCGCCTGCATTTAAGATAGGGGAGAAATCAAATAATCCACTCGAGATGTATCTCGCAGATATATTTACAGTGACATCGAATATTGCTGGCATCCCTGCTATATCAATCCCTGGAGGAACTTCAAATGATGGACTGCCATTTGGACTACAACTTATGGGTGCATACAAAAATGATCTTGGACTTTTGGATATTGCAAAGGAATTCGAGAGTCAAATCAAAGCTTAAAAATCAAGAATCAAAAATAAAAAATAAAATAGTGGTTTGGATTCATTTGAACACTTGATACTTGTTCATTCTTCAAAGTTTTATCTATCGTTATACAATCTGGGTGTGTCTGCTAGATCAAACAAGGTGTAAGATATACGCTCGTATGCCGAAATACTGTGATTTATTAAGATTGTATAACAAGAAAAGTTTGTTCGATCCTGTACTAAATTTGAGTACAAATCTTAGTGCTCGGACAAGCAAAATATAGTATAATAAAACAAACTTTTTAATAGATAAAATTTTCGAGGATAAATGTCAGACGCTAAGAAAAAGCCAGCAGAAGAAGGTCACGGAGGCAATCTATTTGTTGATGCTATTTTTTGGTTTCTCTTGTTCCTCGTTGCATATTCTGTAGTCAAAGGGGGTGCTTCAGCACTCGGCGTTTCTTTTGATTTTTTACCTTCCGCTGCTTCAGTCTTCTCTTGGATATTCAATCAGGTACAGGTCTTTTCTATATTTATTTCGCTGCTCTTTTTGGTTGGGATTATTTACTACAACATAAAGCTAGGTGAACTTATGCATCACGGACACGGCCATGGTGATCACGGGCACGGAGACTCACACGGTCATGATACACATCATACACCTGCTCCTCATGCACCAGATAAAAGATGGCAGAGTATTCAGGCGAGACTACATTCAAATAATGAGAGTGATTGGAGACTGGCAATTATTGAGTCAGATATTGTACTTAGTGAGATGCTTACTCGAATGGGATATCAGGGTAGTACTATTGCAGATAAGCTCAAAATGGTCGAAAAGAGTGATTTTAACACCATAGATGATGCGTGGGAGGCACACAAGATTCGAAATCGTATTGCACACGATGGTGCCGCATTTAAACTGCCTCAACACGAGGCGGAGAGAGTAGTCGGGCTATATCAAAAAGTCTTTGAGGAGTTTCATTTTATATAAAATCAACAAAAGCCCCTTTCGGGGCTTTATTTGCTGTGTCGAGGGCGGGGCATGATCCCGCGACCTCACGATTATGAATCGTGCGCTCTAACCAGCTGAGCTACCCCGACTCGTATATATAAACATCTTTTGGTAAAAAATTCAATAATCTTAGGGTCTTTTATATTGCGAGGAGTAAATAAATATGTATAATAGTCAACATAGCGGGGTAGAGAAGTAGTATCTCGTCAGGCTCATAACCTGAAGACTCCGGTGCAAATCCGGACTCCGCAACAAATAATACAAAAAGTGCCTATATGGGCACTTTTTGTATTATTTGTTGCCAAGAGCGAGTAAACTGCTTTGCTCGCGTGCCGGATTTGCAGGGCGGAGCCTTGTTGCTTATAGCAACAGGCGAGCCGGGTGAGCTCGGGATAGGGGCCCGAGCGCAAGACTTTTTGAGATTGTAATCAATCCAAAAAGTAGCAAAAGCTACCTTTTGCCCATCTTATGTGTCCATCAAGTTCTTAAATTCTGTTCGTGAAAGCTTGAAAGGATTGGGTATTAAGGGTGGTGCTGTGTATGTTGCTAGAAACGGTAACTTTGGTCGATTGGTGTTTGGAACTTCGGACGCTTTGAAATTATATAAAATTATGTATAATAAGCCCTGTAAGCTGTTTCTAAAGAGAAAGATGCTTGTTTTTGAGAGATTCATAAAAATGCGGGTGTAGCTCAGCTGGTTAGAGCGCTTCCCTGTCACGGAAGAGGCCGTGGGTTCAAGTCCCATCACTCGCGCAAAATAGAAAATAACTCGGTTTTGTGCCGAGTTATTTTCTATTTAACAGCGAGAGCAAGTGGGGACTTGAAAACCACAGGCTTTGAGTCGAGGTGGGGTCGCGAGCAAAATCAGCAGATTTTGACTCGTGACCAAGTCCCATCACTCGCGCAAAAATTCAAAAGTCCTGGCCTTGTGCCAGGGCTTTTGAATTTCCAATCCTCCTCATTTTGTTATAGAATCGACTGATGCAAAGACCGTTGTCTTACATAGAAATATCAAAATCTGCACTCAAAAATAATATTCAGGAGTTTAGAAAAATTCTGCCTGAAAAGCAGTCTCTAGTCCAGGTGGTCAAAGCTAATGCATACGGGCACGGACTTGTAGCAGTTGTCACAGCGACTAAAGGGATGGTTGATGCTTTTCAGGTTGATGATATTGATGAGCTTCGACTAATTCGAAAGGCGACTAATAAAAAGGTTTTTGTTTTTGGGTATGTACAGAAAAGAGATCTAAAAGAACTAGTAAGGCTTGATGGAGTATTGGGTTGTTATAGTATCGAAACAATAAAAGAACTAAACAGGATCGGTAGAGAGTTTAATAGGAAAGTAAAAATTCATCTCAAGATTGATGCATTTTTGGGTAGGCAAGGAGTTTTTATCGAGGATCTCCAAAATATTCTTACAACGATGAAAGAATCAAAATACATCATTCTCGAATCAATCTATTCACATTTTTCAAACATTGAGGATACAGATGATCTAGAGCACGCACAAAAGCAGTTCGATTATCTTATGAATGCAAAAAAAGTGATTATTGATTTTGGGTTCAAAAATATTTCACATCATATATCTGCTACTTCAGGAATTCTCTCAGATATGAAAAATAATTGGGAAGGGTCACTTGTCCGGCTCGGTATTGGGTCATACGGACTCTGGCCTTCGGAGG
The DNA here is from genome assembly GCA_964554765.1 of uncultured Candidatus Saccharibacteria bacterium. Lineage (GTDB taxonomy): Bacteria > Patescibacteriota > Minisyncoccia > Phycocordibacterales > CAIRYW01 > JAQBQZ01. The sequence goes on along the minus strand of CAZKPS010000017.1, from coordinate 2,017 downwards.
CACTCAAAAAGAGACTCTCAAAGAAAATAAAATTAGAGCCGGTGTTGAGATGGGTGTCATCAGTAGCAGAGGTAAAAACTGTACCAGCGAATTTTCCGATAGGATATGGACTCACCTATATTACAGATAGAGAAAAAAAGATTGCACTTATTCCGCAAGGATATAGTGATGGGTATGACAGAGGGTTATCGAATAATTCCTTTGTATTAATCGGTGGCAGGGAATGTAAAGTTTTGGGACGTATTGCAATGAATATGTTTGTTGTAGATGTTTCAAATATAAAAGATGTCAAAGTAGAGGATGGGGTTGTACTTATTGGTAGACAAAAAGACAGAGAAGTATCGGCGGAAATTCTTGCTGAGAAAATAGGGACTATCAATTATGAATTAGTGGCAAGATTGAACCCATTGTTGCCGAGAATTATTGTAAAATAGTTCTATACTACATACTATATACAAAATACTATATACTATTTCCATATGGTTAAATCAAAGAAATTTTGGAACGATGAATATAAGAATCCTGAACATCTGACAATGTCGGATGAGCCTTCGTCTGATCTCATCACCTTTACTAGATGGGCAGAGAAAAATGCCGAGTGGCATCCGTTTCCTCGTGGTGGGTTCATTCTTGATATTGGGTGCGGTAATGGGCGAAATATTATTGCTCTTGCAAAAGAGTCTGGAATGAAGGGGCTCGGGTTTGATATTTCAAGCGAGGCAATAAATCAGGCAAAAAAGATGGCAGGCAGACTCCTATTGGAATTTAGTGTTCAAGGTGCAGAAGAGAAACTACCTGTTGCAGATGAAAGTGTAGATGTGGTCCTCGATATGATGGCGACACACTTTCTTAATGAGAAGCAGAGAGTAGAATTGGTAAAGGAAATCGTTCGAGTAATGAAGCCATATGGGTGGCTCTTTTTCAAGACATTTATTCTTGAGGGGGATAAAAATGCTGAGAGATTACTTGCAGAAAAACCATCTGGTGAAAAGAATTCATATATACATCCAAAGATTGGGGTACTCGAGCACGTGTGGACAGAAGATGAGATTTATGAGACTTTTTCTCCATATTTTAAAATTTATAAAATGATCAAATCCCATAAGCATGTAAAAGATGGGCAACCTCACAAAAGAAGAACTATCAGTGTTTATATGGAAAAGAAGAGGGATTAATTAGACAAAGACCGACCAAGACAGAGTCTCGGTCGGTCTTTGTACTAAATACTAAATACTATATACTATTATTGTATGTTTAGTCTGATTTTTTCATATTTCATCTGGCATTATACGAGATCATTCAAAGATACATTCAATCTTTTTGTTAATTTTGGGTGGTTCATCTATCACTTCTTTTCAATCAAGATTTTTTTCAAAACCCTTTTCAGTCCATGGAAGAAAACCAAGAAAAAATACAAACAAGATCCGTTTGTGTCATTTTTTTTTGAAAAGATTTTTACAAATTTTTTCATGAGATGTATTGGGTTTTTCCTCAGAGGTTTGATGATAGTGATTGGATTGGGGGTACTCGGAACCATTGTGATTGCAGGGCTTTTTACGGTCATCTGTTGGACACTCCTCCCATTTATTATAGTTCTATTATTTATCTCAGGTCTTCGACTACTTGTTTGATATGATACCAAAACACATTAAAAAAATACTGTCTGGCATATATGATGTTTTAACGCTTGAGGACCTTTTCCCACACAGAATCAGAAGGATCGTATTTCAGATGTTCGGTAGTGCATCTCTCGTGCTCATTATTGTGCTTATATTTGGAGGGGAATCATCAGATTCAGGTATAAAAGGGGGTGCATTTGTGTGTGTCGCTATTACACTATTTCTCTTTACACTTGAATCATATTTTTATTCAATTGTGATTGATTCTCGACAAAAGTTTTTTGTCTCTTTTGATATTGGTGAATTACTGTATTATTCCGATAATGATGATCTCACTAGTGCACTTTTCTTTTCTGATCTTGGAGACGAGGGGATGCACAGGCTTGGGTTTTCTGAAG
>CAZKPS010000016.1:13893-14497 GCA_964554765.1 uncultured Candidatus Saccharibacteria bacterium | reverse complement strand
AGCGCCTGAATCCGAAATATAACCTGACACATAATCAAATTTTAATAACTAATATTTATATAGTGATAGTGTGAAAAGCGCTTCCTATCTTGAACGGGATGAACCAAGAGAGTATAAAAAGACTGAGAGTGCTATCTATATGTATTGTATTGGTAGCATTTATTTTTTTTATAAAACTTTATTTTCTTCAGGTGTTGCATCACGATGACTTTGTGCAGATTGCAGATAGTCAGTATGTAAAGAAAAGTGGAGGTACGTTTTCTCGTGGGACAATCTTTTTCGAAGATAAGAATGGAGGACTAGTCTCTGCTGCAACACTTAAGATAGGTTATACGCTCGCCATAAATCCTACATTACTCAAGGATATAGATGGTGTCTATCAGAAACTTTCATCAATAATTAGCATTGATAGGGATGAATTTATTGCAAAAGCATCCAAGACAAAAGACCCATATGAGGAGATATTGAAACGACTCCCTGAAGATAAAGCGAAAGCAATACAAGCACTCAAGATTCCTGGTGTATATCTATACAAAGATCAGTGGAGATTCTATCCAGGAGGTAAAACCGCTGCAAATGTACTTGGTATTCTAGGATATAAAGG
>CAZKPS010000016.1:0-13883 GCA_964554765.1 uncultured Candidatus Saccharibacteria bacterium | reverse complement strand
GGTCGCTACGGACTTGAGAAATTTTATAATAAGGTGCTCATGAGAAACCAAGATGATGTATATGCAAATTTCTTTGTTGAGATATTTCGTAATTGGAAAAAGACAGTCTCCAAAGATGATTCCTTTGAAGGGGATATAGTGGCATCGATAGAACCATCTGTTCAGACAACCCTCGAAGACACACTACGAAAGGTGCAGGAGAAATATGGTTCTACAGAAACTGGTGGGATTGTGATGGATCCAAAGACTGGTGCAATTTATGCCATGGCTGAAGTTCCTACTTTTGATCCGAACGACTTTAGCAAAGAAAAGGATATTTCTGTTTTTGCAAATCCACTCATCGATAATGTACGTGAAATGGGATCAATTATTAAGCCACTTACTATTGCCGCAGGTATTGATGCGGGCGTCATCACACCCAAAACTACTTACAATGATACTGGCTACATCAAGGCTAATACAATGACCATCTGGAACCATGATCATAAGGCACACGGTATTACTTCGATGCAGGAAGTACTCAATGATTCTTTGAACGTCGGAGTGTCCTTTGTAGTAGATAAATTGGGCAACAAAAGATTTTCTGAGTATATGAGAGGATATGGACTCAAAGAAAAGACAGGTATCGATCTTCCAAATGAAGCAGCAAATATTGTAGGAAACCTTGATAGTCCACGAGATGTTGAGTACTATACTGCATCCTTCGGCCAAGGAATAGCGCTTACTGCAATATCGACCATTCGTGCATTATCGGTGATTGCCAATGGTGGTACTCTAGTGACTCCACATGTAATAAAGAGGGTTAATTACAAAGGTGGATTCTTTAAAAATACAGATATAACTACTGGTCCACAAATAATCAAAAAAGAATCGAGTGAGGCTATCACAAGAATGCTCGTAGAGGTGGTAGATACTGCTCTCATACAAGGTAAAGGCAAGAACGAACATTACACAATAGCGGCAAAAACGGGTACTGCCCAGGTCCCTAGTCCAAAAGGTGGCTACTATTCTGATAAATATCTACACTCATTTTTTGGATATTTCCCAGCATATAATCCTAAATTTATTGTCTTTCTCTATACTTTTAATCCAAAAGTTGATAATCTCTATGCGGCGGACACACTTGCGGTACCATTCTTTGACCTATCAAAATTTCTAATCAATTATTATGCACTCCCGCCAGATAGATAGAGGAAAATCAAAAAGAATAAATCAAAAATCAAAAATAAAATTCCAGTAATCATGAAAAATTTTGCAAAAAAAATAATAATAAAAATTCTTACAATCGAAGCCAAGCTTGTACTCAAAAAGTACAAGCCTAAAATAATCGGTGTAACAGGAAGTGTAGGCAAAACTTCTACCAAAGACGCAATATATACTGCACTCTCACCATTTTTCTTTGTCCGCAAAACCGCAAAGAGTTTTAATAGTGATATCGGTATTCCTCTCACTATTCTAGGGCTTCCAAATGCATGGAATGATTATAAGGGCTGGATGCAGAATATTTTTGCAGGATTTCTGCTTGTTGTGACAAAATCAAAATATCCTGACTGGCTTGTACTAGAGATAGGTGCAGATCATCCAGGTGAGATAGAGGGAGTTATGAAGTGGATTCATCCAGATATTTCTGTGATCACTCGTATTGGTAGTGTGCCAGTACACGTAGAGTTCTACAAATCTGTTGCAGAAGTAGTCAAAGAAAAGTCATATCTTGCTCGCGGACTTAATCCAGAAGGAACTCTTATTCTAAATGCCGACGATGAAGACGTGATGGGATTCAAAGAATTCACGAGCGCCAAGACACTCTCTTTTGGTATCAAAGAAAAATCTGATATCAAAGCGACATTTATCCAACCGACATATAGCAGTGAAAAGGTAAATGGCATTTCTTTTAAAATCGATGTTAATGGATCGAGTATTCCTGTGGCGCTCAATAATGTATATGGCAATCAATTTGTATATCCAGTACTCGCATCGTTTGCAGTTATTAGTAGTCTAGGATTAAGTCCGCTTAAGGCGGTAGAGGCGTTTAGTAGATACGAATACCCACGAGGACGAATGAATATAATCGACGGAATACATAACTCTATTGTAATTGATGATACATATAACGCATCACCAGTTGCGATGGAAGAAGGATTTAGGGCAGTAGAAGGACTTGTCTCAACAGGTAAAAAGATTGCAATAGTAGGGGATATGCTCGAGCTCGGCAAGTTTTCACAAGACGAACATCACAGACTGGGAGAAATCGCGAGCGGAATATTTGAGATGGTAGGACTCGTAGGTATCAGAGCAGCAGAAATGAAAACAGCACTTCTCGAAAAAGGATTTAATGAAAACAATATATTTGTGTTTGATAATTCAGTGGAAGCGGGAGAAAAAATGAAAAACAAGATTGAATCAGGTGACCTTGTATATGTAAAAGGATCACAGGGAATGCGAATGGAGAGAGTGGTAGAGCGAATAATGACCGATCCAAAACAAAAAGAGAGATTACTCGTAAGACAGGAGAAGGAGTGGGTGGAGAGGAAGTAAACAAGTTTCAAGTAATAAGTAATCAAGGAAATTAGGAATATATATCACAGATAGTTTTTTTGTTGAAAATTTCTGCAATCTCGACTCGTGCTGCTGCAATCTGTTTTTTTCGATTCTTTTTAAATGTGACCCCGCACATTTAAAAATCAAAAATTTCGCTTTCGCTTTAATTTTTGACCCTACGGGGAATCGAACCCCGCTTCCAACATTGAGAACGTTGTGTCCTAACCGATAGACGATAGGGCCGTGATATTATTATTTCAAACTCTCATTTTACTCAATCATACAAATTCTCAATCATTGAGAACGTCGGACCCTCTCCTTACAGGAGCAGTACACCTTTTGGATAAAATCTCGCTTGCTCGATTGTATCTCAAAAGGTCTTGCGTTTGGGTCCCAGCCCAAACTCACCGATAGACGATAGGGCCGTAGATTGACCCCATATTTATAACAGATTTTCGGGTTTTGTGCTAGTGCATATTTTTGAAAATAAAAATGGCAACACCGGTTATAGGGTGTCGCCGTCGATATTTTGAGTTCGCAAACCATAAACAAGCCACACATATCCTTGAGATAGCCACCTAACAATGTTGTGGTTTAGGGGGCGCTTGTGACTGAAATAATAATAGGTATTGATGATGGTGCATGTCATACCAATCGAAATCACTTCAAAGATAGGCAGGTAGAGAAATGTCCATCTCCTGACTTCTGAGTTTTCGGCAGTGATAAGCAGTATTACCGTCAGCACTGTTGGCATAATGAGCCAGGTGAAGATTGTGTGCAGTGTTGCATAGATGTAAACTAGTTTTTTGGCGAGAGTGAGGTTCATTTGTCGGTATATGTTAAGTTTTTTTCCTTGCTCACGCTACAAAGAGCGATTCAAGTGATTAAATCACAAAAAAATAGATTGTCAATTTTTGGTAATGTGATAATATACAATGATGCATAAAAGGGATTCAAAAAAGCAACAAATAAATTTTTCACAAGATAAACACAAGACAGGTCATGAAACTTCTTGGGGTAAAGAGGCAAAATGGTATGACAAACTCCTTGAGGAAAATACTGATACATATCAATCAAAAGTGATAATGCCAAATCTACTTCGAATACTTGGTACAAAGCCTGGGGAGACTGTGGTGGAGCTTGGATCAGGGCAGGGATATTTTGCGCGAACGATTGCAAAAATGGGTGCAAAGGTGATCGGTATTGAAATAGGTTCTGAGCTTGTAAAAATCGCAGAAGAGCGAGCAAACAAAGAGGGTATATCAGGTAAGAATCTTTCTTTTTATACTGCATCGGCTGACAATGCAAAAATGGTGGTGGACCGATCTGCAGATGTGGTGCTTATTATTCTTGCACTTCAGAATATGAAAAATCTTGGTGGGGTAGTAGGTGAGATAAAGAGAATTTTGAAATCTGACGGGCGAGCGGTGCTCGTACTCAATCATCCGGCATTCCGTGTGATTAAAAATTCTGATTGGGGATATGACGAAGTGACGAAGACTCAGTATCGAAAGGTCTCAAAATATCTCTCACAATTTGAAGCAGATATCGATATGCACCCAGGTGATGTGAAGAAGAATACAAAAACAAAATCATTTCATCGTTCAATGCAAGATTATATGAAAGCCTTTTCGAGAGAGGGTCTCGCAATCACTCGAATCGAGGAGTGGATTTCTCATAAAGAAAGTCAGAAAGGTCCCCGACAGCAAGCTGAGGATATGGCACGAAAAGAAATTCCAATGTTTATGTGTATTGAACTGCGGAGCTTGTAAGTAAGTCGATGGAATTTTCGGCGAAATATTAAGTTACAAAAACACGACATCGCAGATGTCGTGTTTTTGTATTATTTGTTTTGAATTGTCTTATTCTCCAAAGTCAGAAGGTGGAGGTGCATATGGTTGGGGATACTTGATTTTGCAACTGCCTCGAGGATGTAATCATATCCTGATTCGACAACAAAATTAGACCTGATTACTTCAAACTCGTTTTTTTCTTCCTGATTTAGACCATCTTTCTTTATGTGTCTTTTTGGAAAAATGAGATGAGAGATATCAGCTACTGCATCGTAAGGGTAGTTATTTTCTACCACTTTCCAATACTCAAAATCTTTTACTATTTTTTGCCTCGAACCCTCACAAAAGAAACAGGTGTCATTCAAGCCGTTTCTTTTGTCTTCCTGATACCTATCGTATGTCTTGGGTGTTCTGAGTTCTTTCATAGTTTCTAACTCTCTATCACTAGTTTAAAAAAGACTTTCTACCACTTCTTTGACATCACTACCATCTGCTGTACCTTTGAACTCTTTCATTACAGCTCCAGTGAGGATTCCTGCTTTTGCTTTATCGGTGATGCCTAGCTCTGTCTTCTTAGCTTCTGCGACTTTTTTGATTTCTTCTTTGCTTGTACTTTTTGGGAGGAGGGTTTCGATGATCATAAGTTCTGCCATTTCACTGTCTGCGAGTTCTGGTCGGCCACCTTTTTGGAATTGATCGATACTGTCTTTTCGTTGTTTTGCGAGTCGCTTCAGTACTACAATACATTCGTCGTCTGTGAGAGTATCTTGTGGGGTTTTACCTTTTGCCATTACTTCACTCGTAAATGCAGCAGAGATGCCTCGGTATACATTGAGTGCTACAGCATCCTTAGCAATCATAGATTCTTTAATTTTGGCTTTGATTTGGTCGTTCATTTGGGTGATAAATAATTAAGTAATGAATAATAAATAATCTAATTTATGCTGATTATAGCATATAAAAATAAAGTCAAAAGTCACAAGTTAAAGGTCAAAATTGAAAGTAAAAAGTAAAAAATTAGCCAAAATAACTTTTGGGTCCCGACTTTTCACTTCTGACTTTTAGCTATATAATCAAGCGATGAATATAACCATGCTATTACTTATTCTTGTCTCGATATTAATCATCGCTAATATCGCTATTGTCATTTTAAACAGTAAAAAGAAGCCCACGGAAGACAATCATATTGGATTCAAACTCCTTCTTGAGCAGATGAATACACTTTCAAAGGTGGTGGATGAAAAGATGAGTGAGTCAAACTCAAAGATGCAGGATACGATGCGAAATCAGTTCAGTGAGAGTGCAAAAATCATCAAAGAGGTAACACAGGGTCTTACAAAACTCGATGAGACAAACAAGCAAGTGGTGTCATTTGCTGATCAGCTCCAAAGTCTCCAAGATATCCTAAAGAATCCAAAACAACGAGGAATACTCGGTGAATACTATCTTGAGACACTCCTTAAAAATGTTTTACCTGCTGGGTCATATGAGATGCAGTACAAGCTCGGGCGTGATGAAGAGGGACGAGACCTTATTCCAGATGCGATAGTACGAGTGAAGGACAAAATTATTCCTATCGACTCAAAATTCAGTCTCGAGAACTACAATAGAATTATCGAAGAAAAGAATGAGGCCGAAAAAGAAAAGCTTGAAAAGCTTTTTGTAAATGATTTAAAAAACAGAATTGTCGAGACATCAAAATACATTCAACCTTCAAAAGGGACGATGGATTTTGCGATGATGTTTATTCCACACGAATCCATCTACTATGATCTCATCATCAACAAGATCGGTGCACTCAAAGACGACAACGAAAATCTTATTCAGAGAGCAGCTTCGAAGTATCATGTGATAATCGTCTCTCCAACATCATTCTTGGCATACCTCCAGACTATTCTCCAAGGTCTCAAAGCGATGCAAATCGAAGAACAAGCAAAAGATATTATTAAAAGAGTAGGAGAGCTTGTGACACACTTGAAGAAATACAGCGAAGTCCACGAAAAACTCGGTGTAAGTATTGGTACCGTGGTTAATCACTTCAACAGCTCATCAAAAGAATTCAAAAAGATTGATAAGGATGTAATGAGAATTACAGACAAAGAAGAATCTGTGGGATTCGAGATGGGGATGCTTGAGAAGCCAGAGGAGCAAGAGTAGTGAGTCGTAAGTAATGAGATATGAGTAAAATGCAAAATAAAAATCCGAAAATACTTTTTGTGTGTAAAGGAAATATGTTTCGCTCTCCAATAGCAGAAGCTATTGCAGGGAGAATTATCGGTAAAGAAAATGTTTCTTCTGCTGGGACATATACTGGTGCACCAGATGAGCCAGAGGGTCAAAGACTTTTGGATTTAAATCGTCACTCGGCTTTTTGTCAGATGATGGTGGACAATGGATACAAAGATTTTGGCGAATATCGAACACAGAGGGTCACAGAAAAAATGGTGGACGATGCTGATATTGTTGTTGACATGTCTGAGCCACAATTTGATCTCAATTTTGTGTCGAAAAATCCAAAAACAGTCAGGTGGGAAGTAGAAAACCCTATGTTTCAGAACTATAGTTTTGAGGGTGGGTACAAAAAAGCCCTTGAAATATATGGTATTTTGGAGGAAAACATCAAAAAGCTTTTAAACCTTTAATTTACTTGATTTTTTAATGATAAAGAGGTAATATACTCCCTATGGCAAAGAAAACAGCAAAAACAACTGAAAAAACAGCAGAATCAACTGAATTTGCAGTCATCGCTACAGGTGGCAAGCAGTACAAGGTTTCTGTAGGAGAATCTATCAAAATCGAGAAAATTATCGGAGATTACAAAGAGGGTGACAAGATCACTTTCGATAAGGTACTCCTCGTAGATGATGGATCAAACACTACTATCGGAACTCCACACATCGACGGTGCAAAGGTAGAAGCTACTCTCGAAGAAATTGGCCGACACGCAAAGGTTACAGTAATCAAATACAAACAAAAGAGTAGATACTTCAAGAAAAACGGACACCGACAGCCATACTTTAAGGTAAAGATCACGGCGATTAAGTAGTCGAAAGTCACAAGTCAAAAAGTCAAAAATAAAAACCACCGCGGCGTACCTGCGGTGGTTTTGTGTTTGACAAAGTACTACTAAAAAGTAGTATTACCTTGTTAATTAACCAAATCCAAGGTGTGATGATATTTACACCGCGGTTGGTGTACTGTTCGTTTACATTTTGGATCATTAATCACCATGAAAAAGCTTATTCTCTCTTTGACACTTTTTTTCTGGATCATCTGTCTGTCGTTTAAGTTCACTCCACTAGGTCTTTCTGGATGGAAGGTGTATTTCTGTGGACTTTCACTCCCTATTCTTTTCTGGGGGATTCACTACCTCTGGATTCGGATCTTTCTGAATGCTAATACTCTCGTATTTCCGCAGGAAAATATCAGACAAGGGATCATTTACGCAGCGTACGTCACTGACTTCACCCATCGTGACGGAATCATTTTGAGGCTCATACCCGTAAAGAAAAAGACCGGAAGGTACGAGCAGTATTTGTTGTCCTTTCTCTGCGAGGGGAGCTATTTCATCCATACCTTCGATGAGGATCCAATCCTAGGCATGATGAGAACTGTCAGGGGTGTGCCGTTCTTTGTTAAATTGGACGATGATAGGCTAGTCCTTGCGAGTGAATCTAATGATCAAACTTGTCCACCTACCTAAAAAGAGGGGGTGGTTTTTTGTTTTATCTTATTTTTACAAACTAAGGGCTATGGACTATAAACTATTCTAGATATCCCCATTTCTCCCACAGGCTTATCCAACTTTCAAGGGTTGTCATTTTCTCTTGTATGCTAAAATATCTCTATGCAACCAAAGACTCAGAAAAACATGCGAGTCCCGCCACAACATCTCGATAGTGAGATGGCACTTTTGGGTGGAATACTTCGTTCTGCAGATGCAATCTATGAAGTGACAGATATTGTGACTGTAGAATCTTTTTATGCAGATAAACACAAAGCAATTTTCGAAACAATGCTTGAGCTCAATGGACGCGGCGAGCCTATTGATATTGTGACAATGTCTGCGAAATTAGGAGACAAAGGACTACTCGAAAAAATAGGAGGACGGACATATTTGGGAGAACTCATCTCGAGTATTCCTCCTGCATCAAACATTCGTCACTACGCAGAGCTCGTCAAGAAGAAACACACACTCCGAAGACTTATCTCTTCTGCAGAACACATAAGTGAACTTGGGTATGATGAGACTCGAGATACAGATGAGCTTCTCGATATCGCAGAAAAAGAAATTTTTGATATTAGTAATTCATCTAGTATTGCTCGATTTATTCCAGTGGGTGCAACTCTCGATGAGGCGTGGGATCGACTCGAAAGACTTCATCAATCCAAAGACGAACTACGTGGAGTGCCGACGGGGTTCAAGGATCTAGATGCGATGCTCTCAGGATTTCAGAAGTCAGACCTTATTATTCTCGCAGCACGACCTTCGATGGGTAAGACCGCACTCGCACTTGATATTGCACGACAGGCAGCACTTAACCATAATGTACCAGTAGGAATATTTTCACTCGAAATGAGTTCGCAGCAGCTCGTTGATCGTATGCTCTCTGCTGATTCACAGGTAAATGCATGGAAACTTAGAACAGGTAAACTCTCTATTGAGCATGATTTTGAGAAACTCCGAAATTCTATTGATAGACTTTCAAAAGCACCGATATATATTGATGATCAGCCAGGAAACAATATTTTAAAGATGCGTTCTGTGGCGCGTAAACTTAAGATTGAAAAAGGTCTCGGGATGATTGTTGTGGATTATCTCCAGCTCATCACGCCAACAGGGAGTGCTCATAAAGACAATGTGGTACAACAGGTGACAGAGATTTCTCGAGCATTGAAACAGCTTGCTCGTGAACTCGAGGTGCCTGTGCTCGCACTCTCACAGCTCTCTCGAGATGTTGAAAAACGAGGTGGAGATGGGCGACCAAAACTTTCTGATCTTCGAGATTCTGGGTCTATCGAGCAGGATGCTGATGTTGTGATGTTTATTCACCGTGAAGATAAATATAGAGATAATTCTGACAGACAAAATATTGCTCAGATCCACGTGGACAAACACCGAAACGGCCCTGTAGGATCTGTAGAGCTCTACTTTGACGGTGAGAAAACAACATTCCTCACTATCGATAAATCTAATGTGGGTGATGGATTCTAAGGATAGATAAGTAATTAATAATAAATAATATAAATCCAATAGAGTGAACGATTCTTTTGAAAAAATAAAGGAAATATTCGGACATTTTCCAGGTATAGGACCTCGACAGGCAGAGAGGTTTGCATATTTTCTTTTGGGACGAGATAGTGGATATATTGAAGAGCTAAAGGGGCTTCTCTCAACTCTTAAAAAAGATGTAGTGCAATGTAATCTGTGTATGCGATATTTTGCAAAACGGAATAATATCACTCTCTGTTCGATTTGTTCTGATTCAAACAGAAATACAGAAATCCTCATGCTTGTAGCAAAAGACAATGATCTTGTGACGGTAGAAAAAAGTGGGGCATTTAATGGGAGATATTTTGTTCTCGGAGGACTCATTCCAATTCTTGAAAAAGTTATCGAAAAAAGAATCCGGCTTTCACAACTTAAAAATCTTGTAGATAAAAACAAAGATATCAAAGAAGTGATTCTCGCTCTATCAGCAACTCACGAAGGAGAAAACACTGGAGATATTGTGGAGAAAATAATTAAAGAAATAAACCCAGAAATTAAAGTGTTTAGACTCGGACGAGGACTCTCGACAGGTCTCGAGATTGAATATTCTGATAGCGATACACTGAAAGAAGCGTTACATAACAAGCGATAGAGAATTATTTAATCTCAAAATCTCTGTCTGTCAACATAGAAAAATAAGCGAATTTTGATATTATATACGAATTATGAAAGCTGTTATATTGGCTGCAGGTAAGGGGACTCGAATGCGAGAACTCTCAATAGATACTCCAAAACCACTTCTAAAAGTGAAAGGTAAAACCTTGCTTCAACACAAGATTGAGATGCTCCCAGAATCAATCGACGAGGTGATTCTTGTTGTAGGGTATCTCAAAGACAAAATAACTGCAGAAATAGGAGATAACTGTGAAGGACGAAAGATTACTTATGTAATGCAGGACGATCTGCTAGGCACCGCACACTCACTTTCTATGGCAAAGGAATTACTTAAGAACGAGGTGAGATTTCTTGTGATGATGGGCGATGATATCTATTCAAAACGAGATATGGCAGAGTGTCTCAAATATGATAATTCGATTCTTGTATCTGTGACTGAATCACTCAAAGGTAAAGCGAAAGTTATTTTTGATGGTGAAGGACATATTCAAGAAATCATCGAAAAATATCCAGAAGATGAAGCAGGGTTTGTGTGCACAGGTATGTACTCAATAACCCCAAAGATTTTTGATTATGAAATGGTCAAGCTCCCAAACGGTGAGTATGGACTCCCACAAACAATTCTCGCAATGAAAAACGATGTAAATATCAAAGCAGTAGAAGCATCATTTTGGATTCAGATTACAGCACCGGAGGATCTAATTATCGCCGAAAATCACCTGTCTCTATAGAATCATTCTATTCCATTGGAAAATACAAAATCGAAAGCCGGATTCACATTTGCGAACCCGGCTTTGAAATATTTTCCACCTCAACTGTTAAGTGATTCTAAAATCAGCCTGCACACCCGTGCAGCAGAAAGCACAAAACACAGCTTTCCATTTATTAACAATTGAGGTGGAACCAACAGCCCAGAGGACACCAGGCTAAATGATCAAAAATGTACACTTCCCTCCAGACTCGTACGCGCAATCGTGGAGGAAGGGTATTCGCAGGTCAGGCCACCTTCCAATCGCCGACCGCAAATCTTACAATAATATTATATATTAAAATATTAATATGTCAATATAAAGACGGACAATGCAAAAGCCGGACTAGAACATCTAGTCCGGCAGAAAGTTTGCCTCGCGCCGATCATGCTTGGCCAACGTAGCGAGCAAGGATCCACATCCTTTTTCACGGCGCGAGGCAAATTGGGTCCTATTTGAGCATAGGGAAAGAGTTCTCCGCATTGGATGTACTGACTAGGGGGGGGAGGGGGTTGTGCCAATAGCCCAATGCGAAGTGTCCGAGATGTCTCGAAACTGATATGAATATACAGTAGTTTGGTAATACTGTCAACTAGTCCTTAACCTCATATCCTGATTCCAGTATTTGTTTACGAATACTATCTGCCTTTACCCAATCTTTATTTTCTCGTGCAATCTTTCGCTCCTCTAATAGTTCTTGTATTTCAGGTGGGATATTTTTTTGTTCTTTTGTTATTGATCCGAGCATCAAGCCGAGCACCTTGTCAAAATCAAGTAGTGTTGTTCTTTTGTCAGTATTATTTACCTCACTGTCTCTCACAAGTTCCCAGACGATGGCAAGTGCTTTTGCGGTATCTAGATCATTGTTTACAGCTTCGGTGAATCTCTTTTTGTATTTCATATTTATAGATCCTGTATCTTGACCAAGAGAATTAAAGAGTGTGTGAAGTTTTTCAAACGCTACTTGAGATGAGAGGATAGCGTCGAGTGAATAATCAACCCGAGTTGAATATCGTGCTGTTAAAAGCCAGTAACGATAGGCGAGCGGATGCAATCCTTTTTTACTCAAAGTCTCTAGAGTGAGGAAATTATTTCCTGACTTTGCCATTTTGTCTTCACCTATAGTGATATGTGCATTATGCATCCAGAAGTTTGCGAGATTGTGTCCTGTAGCACACTCTGTCTGTGCTATTTCATTGTTGTGGTGTACAGATATATGGTCAATACCGCCTGTATGAATATCTATCGGTGTTCCAAGATACTTTTCTACCATTGCTGAACATTCGATATGCCAGCCCGGGAAACCATCACCAAAAGATGCTTCAAAACCAAGTCCTGTCTCATCTGCGAGCTTCCATAATGCAAAATCTCGGTAGTTTTTCTTTTCGGTATTTGATTCAATTCGTCCATGTTCACTATCCTGCGCAATTCCACCAAGTTGACCATAATGAGAATCCTGTGTGGTGTCAAAGTAAATCCCATCTGAGGTCCTGTATGCAAAACCTTTTTTAAGTAGTATCTCAATCATTTCAATATCTTCCTTTATATGATCACTTGCAAAAGGAAACATACTTGGAAATTCAATATTTAATTTAGATAGATCAGTTTTGAAAGATTCAAAATAAAAGTCGGCAATCTTTCGCATATTTTCGAGAGTCATTGTTTTACCTTCGCGTTTCAATGCCTTAACCATCTTATCATCACCATTATCAGCATCACTTGTGAGGTGTCCTACATCGGTTATATTCATTATGTGCTTCACATTGTATCCGTTGTATTTGAGTGTCTTTTTTAGGATATCAACGAACACATATGCTCGGAGATTACCTATATGCGCGTAATTATAGACTGTTGGTCCACAAGAATACATTTTGATTTCTTTTGGATCAATTGATGTAAATTTTTGTTTCTCCTTACCGAAAGTGTTGAATAGCCAGATATCGTTCATTTTGAATTTTTAATTATATTTTTGATTTTTGTGTTTTTATTTTTGACTTAAGTCTACATCCATTTCTTATAACTAAAGTATCCGAGACACATCAGTACTATTGCGAGCATTATAGCCATAATAAGCTCAAAATCATATTGTCCTCCAATGATCGGAGTGTGATCACTAGGAAGAGTGAAGATTGCAGCGGTAAGTGTAAGAGGGAACGTGATGAACGCCATCATAGTAAGACCCTTGATAGCCTCGTTCTGTTTTGTGGAGAGAAGGGAGTCATTCGTATGTCGGAGTTCTTCAAGCAGTTCTTTGTTTGAGTGCATACGTCGATCGACTCTCTGGTATTCACTTGCGATATCATGAATAAAGTATTCGTATTTTTCGCCTAGAAATTCTTTGAACATTGTGTTGAGTGAGGATATCGCTTCTCGATGAGGTACAAGTGCGTGGTTAAAGCGCAGTATGTCTCGGTGGATTCTCGAAAGTTCTACCACCATTCTTTTCTCCTCACCCTTAAAAATGAAGTTTTCTGCACGGTGTAGAGCATCTTTGATTGATTCAACATCATGGAGTAGTGAATGGTATAGGTGCTTCACCAGTTTATGAAAAATAAATCCTGCATTTTCTGCTTCTGCCGTATCGTCTTTTATGTGCAGGCTTTTTGAGAATGCGTTGATTGATTTCATCTCATCATAATGTACGGTGATGAGGTAGTTCTTTCCGATAATAAAATCAATCTCTTGTCTATGGTCATCTCCTGAGCGGTTCTTTTTTTCCGAGAGTGTAGGAAAGTGTAGAACGGTATAGACACATTTGTCATACATAATGACACGCTGTTTTGGAGTAGGTGACAGGAGATCTTCTGCTGCTTCTACAGGAACATCAAAGTCATGAATTATTTTAGCAATTTCTCCCTCGCTTGGATTTTCGAGATCAATCCATTTGTGACCTTTGTATATATACTCTTTGATCAT
>CAZKPS010000015.1:0-16717 GCA_964554765.1 uncultured Candidatus Saccharibacteria bacterium | reverse complement strand
ATGGATAATCTACATCCGATTACCTACATTATACCCTACTATTTGACTAAATTAAAACAAATTATTACACAGGTCTACCCACAAAAAAAACTAATAAAATTTCTTTCAATATATTTTGATCTTGTTACCAACATGCTACACCTCATTATCACATATTCAAAATAACCAGAAGCGAAAAGTATGCATTTTGAATGATCATAATATTTACACATACAATCAAACAGTAAATAGGATCATCTTGTCTTTCTAAACATATTTTCGATAGTCCGAGTATGGAGCATTGATTTTGGCCATATAAAATGGAAAAACTTAGTTTTACCATGTCCGTAGAAGATAAAGAGTGTTGCTGCTGCATATACAACCAAATCTTCAACCTCCCACTGCCCAAACTGCACCATCATCATCACAACAGATGATGCAAAAAAGCTCGCAATAAGCACAGTATTAATACGGGTAAGATACCCAAGTATGAAGATAACACCAAAAATCATTTCAGCAAAACCAGTTGAAAGAACAAACAATTCATTGCTATACCAAGTAAGTCCGAGATTATACATAAAATTCCAATGATGTACCTGCAAAAATGAAAGTCCTAGCTCTGGGTACATTAGCTTTTCAGAAAAAGCCATAACAATAAGAGAAATACCAGTAGCGATTCTCACAATCTCGACAGAATGATTATCGAGGCGTCCTATAATTGATCTCTTTGGTGAATGTCTAATATACAAATAAACCACAATAGATGCCGTGAGTAAGTTTTCACCGAGCTCGAGCAATCCAACCCGATAAGTCATATAACCAAGGAGCAATATAACACCCATCGATGCTCTACGGATACCAACACCTAGAATAAACAAGATTCCTAATGTTAGTTGAACAATAAGTAATCCAAAAGTTGTAAGACTCGCCACTGGTATATCAGGAATAAGAATAATATTCCAAATCAAACTAATACAGACAAGATAGAGTCCAAGCACTATACTGACTGCTCGGTCGATTCCACGATCATGCTTAAGACCAAATATGAAAAGTTTTTTTGGCGGAGGAATAATTCTATCCAGAATACTAAACACCAAAACAACCAAGATAGAAATAATAGACCAGATGATTACTTCAGTGCTGTGAAGATAATAAAATGGTACCGCATTATGAGATTCTTTTATTACTTCATCACTATCTACAAACCATTTTACGTGAGCAGAAGCAGTCTCAAAAAAAGAAAACAAAAATAGCACAATTAAAAAACAAGTTTTTTTTATCATTGATTTATTATAACAAAAAGCACCGGATTTGGGCTAGAGCCAAATCCGGTGCTTTAATAATCGACTATTTGAAGCTAATGCTTTCTATCACCACAGAATCAATAGGCTTATCAGTACTGTCAGTAGGAGTATTCTCAATAGCAGTAACCACATCCATACCAGATGTTACTTTACCGAATACAGTATGCTTTATGTCTAGAAAATTATTATCTTTTACATTGATAAAGAATTGACTTCCGTTCGTATTTGGACCTGCGTTTGCCATTGAAATAGTGCCTGTCACGTTTCTGTTCTCTGTCGTAATTTCATCATTAAATTTATACCCTGGACCACCCGTACCCCAATACTCCTTTTTTGTATCATCCTTTGAGAGTGGGTCCCCGCCTTGAATCATAAAGCCCTTTATCACTCGATGAAACTTGACCCCATCGTAGAATCCACTCTTCGCCAACTTCACAAAATTTGCGACAGTATTTGGTGTGAGTGTATCAAAAAACTCGATTGTAATATCTCCCTTATTTGTGTGCATCGTTGCTACTGTTTTTTCCATTTTGTTTTGTTTGTTATTTATTAATTGTTTTTGTTCTGTAATGGTATCTATTGGTTTTTGGTCAGTGGTTGATGTTTTAATGGGAGCTGGCTCTGGAGTCTTTTGCTCGTATTCTGTGGTAGTTGCAGGTACAGACAATTTCTGAAAAAGCGAGTACCCCATCCCAAGTGCAAACACCACACAAATACCCACCACTATTTCAATACGATATTTTTTCATAAAAAATATTATATATTAAATAATCTATTTTGCACTCTCATCTGGCTCAAAAATCCCAAACACATTATGATCATTATCAACAAAATACCCCTGCCAACATCTACCTGGCACAGCAAATTTCGGCATTGCTATCACACCACCATTATCCAATATCCTTCTTGTAGTCTCATCAAAACTTTTAACCTTGATCGAACAGGTAAAGGCATTTGTACCATACTCAAGTGGTGGAGTTTGCATTGGTCTTTTAAGTATTGCCCCCATTATCCCCTCTGTCCTAGTCATTCTGTAGTATTCAATAGGCATCGATGATTCTCTTACAAAATCCCATCCAAAAACATTCTTGTAAAACTCCACAGTCTTTTGGGGTTCTGATGATTGAATTTCAAAATATGCAATAGTTTCCTGCATAACTAGAGAGTAAGTATTAATGCGGCAATCAGCATACTGATGAGCTGTCCAGACACGACGATCACAATCTGCTCTAGTTTATACTTATTTTCTGTAGCGCCCCAGATTACACCTGAAATCTGAATAGGAAGTATGAACCCAATTAGGAGAAACAATGTGGTTGTGACAGCACTGAATGGCAGCACAATAATCATAATATCGAGCGCAAAAGTAGAAACTAGAGTCAAAAATATCTGAGCAACATAAGCAGGCCCCATCTTTTTTTCTTCTCTTTTTAATTCTTCGACAGTTTTATGATTAGCACCCATTATTCTCATCCATTTCTTTCCAAAAAGGATTGGTGAATACCATAATGCCCCAAAAACGAATTGTGCGAGCGTTGCAATAATGATGTAAGTATAGTTCATATATATTTAATATTGGTTTTAACATACTCTGCTGTTTTCGCGGAGTAAAAATTATTTATTCAATTTATGGTATGAGATATAAGATATCGCGAGTATTATCATAAATGCTACCGGCATAATAAGCATTAGACCAAACCCAGCTACAGCCCAGATACTGATAAACGCACAAATAAAATCAATTCCAAACCCTGCGTATGCCCACTCTTTCACATTATTTGGAAACTGCGGAAACATAAGAACGATTGATCCGAGGATCTTAAATACAGCGAGAATAGAAACGAAATAAAGAGGATATCCAAGCCCAGTAATACCATCAATAGACATCTGACTCCAACCAGTAAGTGCTACAAGCACACCCTCCATAAGGAAAATAATAGTAGTTGTAATCCGAAAAGCGATTTTGTACCCTTTCATAAAGTTAAGATTAATTTAATATATAAATATATTAACAGAAGTATAGAAAAATAAACAGACTCACAAGTCTTCAATTTACCAATCAGAAGTAATATAATTGAGCTCGAAATTAGACTCTCTCAACCCAATCTCCGTAGCGTGAGTTCTGTTTTTTTAAATAAGTAATTTTAATAAATATTGCGCTCAAGGCTGGGAGACTAGGCACTCTCGGCTTACAGCCGCAATACAGGTTTCCCATTTTATCAGATGAGTACATCCTCAAAAATATGGGAGAACCTTTTCGAGTCCTAGCCGAAAGTGCGTTTAGCACTTTCTTCTCCCACCAAAATTACCTCCGGTTAATTTTACTGACTGTCACGGTCATGAACTTGTAGGGTCAGACCCCACAACACATTTAGCGATCCCTTCTACTCCTTGTATGAGGCGTCTCGGTCTCTAGGGTGTTTTTATAAGCAAAGCAAACTAAGCACATTTCACCCGTCTCGGTCACTGTCTCATTTTCAAAATAAGATACTTTGAGCATTCTTTGAGAAATAAGGATGGTTTAGGAAAATGAGACAGAATAAGACACTTTGGAGACTGCCAATTTTGTGTCTCGTTTCTAGCTCTTAAACTGCACCTCGAATGGATACATGCCCATTCCACAAGTTCCTTGAAGCGTCGCTACATCCTGACTTCCAACATCAATATCAGTTGTTCCTTTCTGTGGTAGAGACTTTGAAATATTCATACTCGGAATGCGGACTGATGATGAGCAATCAAAAGTTCCGTTGGTGTCAAAACGAAGGATGGTAGGCATTCCTGCTCTGGCAATACTCTTTCTTGGATGATATCCACCCTTGGCAGATATTTCCACAATCTGCTTTCCGTCAACGACTGTGACGTTGTTTGCGTCTGCAACAGATGTTGTGTCAGATTTTCTGGTGAGGGCAAAAGCTCCTCCGATGAGAACTATTGCAACTAAGATTGAAATGACAGTTGGTTTCATAATTATGGTGTTTATTATACTAAAAATTAAAGACTGGCGGAATGATCCCAATGACCACCAGTGCGTTGATAAGGTTAAATATTGCGAAGAGGATGACAATAAGCCCTGTGGACTTGAAAAACACCCCCGACTTTTTGCTGTTTTGTATGCTGAACGAGCTGAAGCTAATGAGTGCCAAGACCGGCAATGTTCCAAGTGCGAATGAAAGCATCGTCAGACCTCCTTTGAGAAAACTTCCTGTAGTAAGAGTATACAGTTGCATTGATTGAGTAAATCCACACGGCAAGAAGAATGTTGCAATACCGACAAGTAAAGGAGTGAGAGTATGATTGAACTTCGATACCCCGATTGCATGCTTCGAGAGAAACTTCGGCATTGAGGGTTGCAGTCTCTTTACCCACGGAAAGACATCGAGCAGATTGATGCCGAGAATTATCACCACAATTGCGATGATAAGACTGAGTGTAAAAGTGCCTGTCGTGCCAAGAGTAAAGGCAGAGCCGATTGCACCGATTACGCCTCCAAGGATAAAGAACGAGACAATGCGTCCTCCGTGGAACATAAGTTGAGATCTAATCTTGTCTCCCTCTTTTGCAAAGGTTGCAGACATCGAGAGCACCAATCCTCCTACCACCGCCATACAAGTTGAGAGTGATGCAATGATGCCAATGAAGAATGCCGTGCCATAGGTGACGTTGCCACCGCCGACAAGATTGACGATGCCGAGCTTCTGCAAAAGCACGAATAGGACTGCAAAGCCCAGTGCAATTGGTACGGCAATCTTGAAGTCAGACCAGTTCTTTTCTATATTTTGCTTTTCAACTGAAACCGTATAGCCATTTCCTTTTACAAGAGAAGTTAACTCTTCTGCAATCTGTATGTCCGTTTTATCTCCAAAATCACCGACAATTTCCACTGAATGATTTTTGAGATTTGATATAGCTTTGCTCACGTTCGGCAAACTTCCAATTTTATGCTCTATCAGAATGACACAAGCGTTGCAGTGCATACCGTGAATGTGGAATGTATATGTTTTCATAATTAATACCAATTAAAGATCTTCAATAAGATTATTATTCCTATTCCTGCATAAAAGATTTGATACGGAATCATTCTTACGCCATATTTAGGGTTTCGGTTAAAACGAAAATAATTATATACATGTCCAAGTTCATCAATAACAGCCAACCCCAAGATCACTAGTAATGTATCTTTGACTACTAGACCATAAAACATCACCAGAAAGCTAATTATGTGTAACGTAATATTAACAGTTCCTTTATGAAAGTCAGTGAAGAAAAATTTTGAAGTCTGAATGAATGTTTTCATAGTTATACTTTTTATAATTTAGATACTTCCCATACTCTACTAAACATTTTCCATCTTTTTTTAACTGTATCTCTCGAAACCTTCATGATAAATCTTTCATCCTCAGTAATTTTTTCGTATTCAAGTTTTGGAATTTTATTTGTGTCAAATACATAGAAATCCTTTTCGTCATAACCATATACGAATAATATGTGATCCTCTAACCCTTGAAATCTCAAAGCCAGATCTAAACCAACAACATTTCCCTCATTGACCTTTTTCTCAATAAGTCTCACTGCTTTATCGTAAGAAATTCTTGAAAAGATCATTGCTTTTATAAAACCAAGATAATTGGATACTTTTTTCTGATTTATACTTAAAGCAAGTTTATTTTCCATTAAGAACTTAGGCATCCTAATAAACTGAAGCATAGTCCAAGCAAAAGATGTTGAGACCGAAAAGCCGAAAGTGCCTTTCTTGTCTATTTGTTCAGGATTATTAAAACTTCTATTGAATTTAGAAGGAAAGTAATAACTAAGAGCATAGTACAGAAAATCCCGTCCGCATTTATATTTTACAGTGACACCATTGTGACTTTCTCTCTGTACGAATCCAAAAGTATCAATATCTATTGGTAAATTTTTCATAATTATAATTTCATTCTCTTAATTCGTAACGAGTTCGTTACAACAGTTACACTCTCGAATGCCATGATTGCCCCTGCAATCGCAGGACTTAGCGTCCATCCAAAAAACGGAAAGAGGATCCCTCCTGCGATAGGTATTCCGACTGAATTGTATCCGAATGACCAGATGAGGTTTTGCCAAATTGTCTTGTTAGTTTTTTGGGCAAGATGTATTGCTTCAGCAACCTTTACGATATCGCCCTTCAAAATCACAATATCAGAACTTTCAATAGCGATGTCTGAGCCGTCACTCATAGAAATAGCAACATCAGCTTGAGCTAGTGCAGGGGCATCATTTACGCCATCCCCAATCATTGCAACCTTGAGACCTTTCTTCTGCAATTCTTTGACGATATTCAGTTTATCTTCTGGCTTTACGTCTGAATACACTTCGTCTATACCAAGACCCTTTGCCACAGATTCGCTTGTTGCCTTGTGGTCGCCAGTTGCCATCACCACTTTCAGCCCGAGCTTCTTGAGCTTTGCAACCTCGTCTTTCGCCTCCGCTTTTATTGTGTCGTGTATCTTGATTAGCGAAAGGACTTCTGTGTCACTCGAGAGATACAGTTCACGCCCATTCTCAAAGCGAGCATCGTCAAAATCTTTTTTAACTACATCTTCTGACTGCTTCAATACGCTTGCAATGTAAGCACGAGAACCGAGGTAATATTTCTTATTTTTATATTCTGCGGTTACTCCTTTACCAGCAACTTCATTCAAGTCAGAAATAGGAAGTGGAGAAACATTATTCTCTTTAAGCCATAATGCAACACTTTCAGAAACTGGATGTTTTGATGATTTGGTGATTGCGTAAATGAGAGATTGCTTGAAAGAGGTGTCCTCAATGTCACAAGTATGATTTTTGTCTTTGCAGTAAACCCCCTCAATAGCGAGTTTGTTGTGTGTAAGCGTCCCTGTTTTATCAAATACAATTGCAGTAACTTTTGCGAGTTTCTCCAAACTCTCTGCATTTTTAATGAGTATTCCTCTCTCTGCCCCTCGTCCAACTCCCGTGATAATCGCTGTAGGAGTTGCGAGACCTAGTGAACAAGGACACGCGATCACAAGGACTGCCATTGTGGTAGAAATTGCATACGCAAAGGCAGTTGTCAGCCCAAGTGTTGCAGGAGCGAACACCATCCACGAGATGAATGTGAGAATTGCAATTCCTAGAACTACATATACAAAAACTCCTGATATTCTGTCTGCTGTTCGTTCAATCGGAGCTTTTGAGTTCTGTGCGTTTTCAACAATTGAGATGATGTGTGCGAGAGCGGTGTCTTTAAGGTCTTTACTTACTTTTATGTGAAGTATTCCTTGAAAGTTCTGCGTTCCAGCAAACACTTGGTCGTTTATACCCTTGTCCACAGGTATCGCTTCGCCTGTGAGATTTGCCTCATCAATCGAGCTTGAGCCTTCAACAACAATGCCATCGAGAGGTATTCGCTCGTTCGGCTTTACTATGACCACATCTCCGATGTTTACCTTTTCAATCGGGACTTCAATCTCTTTTCCGTCACGGATGACGAGAGCTGTTTTACTTGCTAGTCCTGCTAATTTTTGCAGTGCTTCGTTCGTCTTCTTTTTCGCACGAGCTTCTAGGTATTGTCCGTAGGCAATGAGACCAATGACTACAATGACCACATCGTAAAAGTTCGATTCTACATTTATGTATGGAGCAAGCACCTTATCAAAAGCTGTAACAATGAAAGAGTATACAAAGGCGACAATAGTTGAGATACCGACGAGCGTATCCATATTGGCTGTGCGGGTTTTGAGGAAAATCCATACGGCTTTGATATATTTTCTACCAATACCAAAGAGTACAAAAGTCGCAAAAATCGGCATCAAGTGATGGAACACCTCGTACACATTCTCGGACATCGCAGGAATTATCTTGTTCTGCGAGAGTACTTCCCAGAACATCATCGCAAAAGAGAATACTACCATCGGCAATATAAACTTCATTTCAAGCCCTGTATCTGTTGCACGCTGGTTATCTTCACCGTGGTGATGACCGTTCCCAGAACCAGCTTTTTTATCTGCATCTTCGAGGGTATATCCGAATGGTGATATTGCATCGGAAAGTATCTTTGTATCAATCTGGGCATTTGTAAAACTTACCATCGCTTTTTCTTGATTGAGTTTTACTGAAACAGACTTAACTCCATCGACTTTACCAAGCTTACCCTCGATAAGGGCGACACAGCTAGCACAGTGCATACCTTTTACTTTGTATATGTGTTCAGTCATACTATTTTCTCTTTAGCTTATATACTTTTAATATTTCTTCTTTTGCTTTCGTAGCTTCTCCTGTTGTCATCTGCTTTGAAACACAGCAATCCAAGTGGTTTTCAAGCAAGATATCTTCGACATTGGAAAGCGCTTGTTTAACAGCGGATGTTTGAGTAATGACATCAATGCAATATTCATCTGCTTCAATCATCTTTTGAAGCCCTCGTACTTGACCTTCGATAAGTTTTAATCGACGTACAACTTTTTCTTTGCTATTTTTCTCTGTGTATTTCATATGCAGAGAATTATATACCCCCTAGGGGGTATAGGTCAACCTGTACTGTACAAATAGTTTGTTTTTTATCTGTACCTCTTTGTAGTATTTAACATTAATTCTTCTTTTTGTTCTCAATAAGGAGCTTAAATGCTTCATATCCTTTAGGATTTTGAATTCTTTTCCCATTCAGGAAGAAAGATGGCGTACCTTGGAGATTGAGACTGCTTGCTTCTCTGTAGCTATTTTCGACTCGTTTTTTCACTTCGTCACTAACTACGTCTTTTTTCCACTGATCGATATTAATCACTCCCGCTTCAACTGCATACTTTTCAAACTGATCTTGATTTTCTACTTGCTGTTCACCCCACTCTGACTGCTTAGTGAATAGTATACTGTACATCTCCCAGAACTTACCCTGCTTTCCAGCTGCTTCAACAGCATGAGCTGCCGTTCGGGAATTCTTGTGTCCAGGTAATGGAAAGTATCGAACAACTAATCGCATATCGTCTTTATATTCTTCCTTGAGCTTCATGGTTATCGGATAATATGCTCCGCAGGCTTCGCATTCGAAGTCTAGGTATTCGACAAGGGTGACCTTTGCGGTGCTCGTCCCAGAAACCCAATCATTCGCTTTGATTTCGAGAACAGAAGTTTGTCCAGTATTAGCAATCTCTGCTTTATTTTCAGTCTTCTTGTATCCTCCTTTTGCAAGAAGAAAAACGACTACGATTGCAACAACTATGCCGATAATGATTTTAAGATTTTTCATATGTATTTTTCTTTAAGCTAATAAACGCAAGCACGTTAATAATGATAAACGCAACAAGTGCCATAAATGGGATGGTAATGAAGCCAAACCATTCAAAAAATTTAGTTGTACAAGAGATCCCTAACGTACACGGTGCGACACTTTCTGGCAGAATCTTCCAATACAAGAGGTTGTGGCACATCGATATCACAAGACCTGGAATTGAAAGTGCTAACACTGATATGTAAGCCTTTTTGTCATTACGTATGATTCCAATTGCAGTAAGAATCACTATTGGATACATAGCAATACGCTGATACCAGCACAAGACGCATGGTGGTAGGTTCATCACTTCGCTGAAGAACAGGCTTCCTGCCATAGCGATACCTGCCTGAATCAGGATTGCATAGTGAAGTGTTTCGACTGATATTTTATTGATTAATGTTTTCATATTTTAATTTTCAATGTTACAGACCATGGGGCTC
Organism: uncultured Candidatus Saccharibacteria bacterium; assembly: GCA_964554765.1. Taxonomy (GTDB): domain Bacteria; phylum Patescibacteriota; class Minisyncoccia; order Phycocordibacterales; family CAIRYW01; genus JAQBQZ01. The sequence goes on along the minus strand of CAZKPS010000015.1, from coordinate 6,731 downwards.
TCTATCTTCTGGACTGTTTTATATATAGCCATAATAAGAAGTGTTGCTCCAATAATACCGAACTCACCGCCACCGAGTGGTAAAAATACAAGTATTCCACCAGCACCAACAAGAGAAAGAAAACTTGTGAGCAGAAAAGCTCCGCACGCACCACACCCAATTCCAAGCACTCCACTTACAATACCCAAGAAGCCTGTTGCAATCCCACTCTGACTAATCTCTCTAATTCTATTTTTTAGAAAATAAATCGTAGTGGAGATATACAGTCCGAACAATATCGAGATAACGATGGTATATGTAGCAGAAAGCAGAGTGAAATTAGTACTGATAGCACCCAAGAGACTGTATAGCAACTCAAGCTTGCCGAATAAAGAAATATCCGAGGAACCCGCAACACTCATGATTAACTGGATATTTGGAAGCCAGACGGCAAACATAAATACCAACACACTTACGATAAGTGAAATAATCACATAGGTGGGTTTTCGAAATACTTTTTGTAGAGCTTGAATGACCATATTTTATTTTCCAGCAAGATCAATAAGCTGTTTGACTGAAGCTAGTGGTTGAGCACCCGACAAAGGATATTTCTTGCCATCTTTTCCTACGACAATACTCCAAGGTGTCCCTCGACCACCAGTCGCCTGTGCATCTGATACATGTTCCTGTACTTTTTTAGCAAATTTACCACTATAAAGACATGTATTGAAGTCTGAGACATTTAACCCAACATACTGTGCAATTTTTGGTAGCTCAGCGAGATCGAGACCATTGTTTGCTGGGGTAATTTCCATTAACCGATCAAGATACGCCCAAAATTTGTCATTTCCACCAAGTTCTCCTGCACATTCTGTTGCCTCAGCTTCCTTTCGTGCTTTAGAGTGAAGTTGGTCGAGTGGAAAATGTCGATATACCCATGCCACTTTTCCATCTTTTCCATAATCACTCATGACCTGCTTCATGGTGTCGTGAAATCTCTTACAGAATGGACATTCCGTATCTGAATACTCGACTATTTTTACTGGAGCATTTGGATTACCACGGACATGGTCATTTTTTGATACAGGCACCATCTGATCAAGATCTCCCGTCTGCTTTACTGCTGTAGGATTTTGAATATTTTTTGCCATTTCATTATCTTTTGATTCAGATTGCTTGATTAAAATAGCTCCTGCGATTAAAGCCCCGGCGATTATTACCGCTACAGGTCCAGCCATATTATTCCACTTTTTTTGTTTTGTTATTTGTTCCATGTTTATTATAAATTATCTTCCATACCATTGATTAAGCCAACCTTTCATGAGCTCTATCTCTGAATTCTGAGCAGTGATGATGTCGTCAGCCAATTTTTGAAGTTCTGGACGCTTGTTTCCTTCTTTTATCTTATGAGCCATATTCACCGCATCTTGGTGGTGTTCTATCATTCCTTCTAAAAATGCGACCTCCAATTCTTCACCCTTCTTACCTTCTAGACTAGATGTCATCCCTTTTGATCCATTCCCACCCATTAGACCCACTGAATGAACTCCTGATTGAACATCACCAGTCTGTATCACACTCCTTGAATTGACCCCATATCCGACACCGAAGCCTATTAGGAGAATGAGTACTCCAAAACCTACATTTTTATTCATAGTTAAAATAATTACTGATTAAATATTCTAGACAAAGAAAACTTCTTTGAAAATCAGTATGGGTTTAGCCTGCTTTTGAATTTAAAATCCCTTGAGAAAATGCCAGATTTAATGGATTGAGTATTTTAATATAAACAAAGATCCTAAGATAGGTTGTTATTTGGGAGGAGAATAAAGACAATGAGTCTTTCTTTATCTTGAATATTTTTATTGCTCCAAGGAATGAAATAAGGGTAATAACTGATAACAAGAAATTAGTGGTGAAAGTCGCTGTAAATGCGGATTGCCATTCTTGTATATGTTCCAGTGGGTTCATACTGCACAAAGAAGCAGGGTGACCTGTCATTAGAGGGCAAGGTGTGTCTTGTCCAATTGAATCTGCACAAATAAGACACAGTACGGAAAGGAACAATGAAAGAGATACAAGAATAAATGTGATTTTCTTAATCATAAAAAAGTATCCTGAGTATATCAAAAAATTATGAACACGACCAAATTATGTGGGTCATAAAACTATATAAATTTCAAGAAAAACAGACTAATCTCGATATCGCATCGGTCTATCAGGATGGTCAGCAAATCCATGAGATTCATTCCTATTATTGCTAACTCTTTCTTTGTAGTGAGGATCCTTCTCTTTCTGCTGTTTGATGTGTTCCTTTTCAATTTCAATATATTTTTCAAGTGGATATCCATCAACATCATCAATATTCATACTGAAATTATCGAGATTGTCAGGAAAATACCACACGCTTCCCGTTGCCCACATCGGGGCTGAAATCTCAAAACTTTTTGCTGTCTTTCCACCAGCACGAATAGGCGTCTTATGCTTTTCTAACATTTCATTGGTATCAACCAGTGACATATCCAAAAGATATTCACGACAAAAGATTGAGTACAGGTCATATTGCCTTGGTCTGGGAAGTCCTCGCTCAATTTCTTTGATAGTTTTTGCATCAGGATATTTTGCCGACCAGAGTATTCGGTTGTAGTCATCAAGGAGAGGATACGCTTTGAAGATGCCCGGCATCTCTTTTCTTTTAATCGCTTTGTACAGCTCGATCATTATCGAAGATGGACTGAGCAAGTTCCCAAGAACAACAATGTTAGTGGTCTCGTCACCGATACTCCAGAGTTCTCCCATGAACCAATCATAGAGAGTTTTAATTTGATCTCTGTCAGTAAATGAATTTATATCCTCGATGTCATCACAAATTATTAAGTCGGGTCGATGATCACGATACTTGAGTCCTCTAATATTTTGATTAGCACCGATGCACATGATCTTCGCTCCGTATTTTGGAATCTCTATCGTGTAAGCACCCCAGTCTTCCTTGGTCGCTTGAAACGGACCGAGGTCATGTTTGAGCAATTCGTTTTCCTCCAATTCCTGCTTGATGTTGTCGAAGTGAGATTGTGACTGAACACGAGTCTTTGAGACAATAATCACGAATTTCTTTTGATGTTTTCCAAGGATACTCCACAGAGCATTAGAAAGGTTCAGGATTGTTGATTTTCCTGAACCTCTAAATGCCATGAACACGTTGAGCTTGTGTTGGTATGACTCGGTAATTCTAAACATCTCTTTATGGAACCAAGCAAACTCATATTTCAAATGTCTCCGAAGATAGATACTGCAAAACGCCTCGTGATTTTGATACACAAGTGCGGTTCGCACGGTGGTGTCATTGATGACTGCCTGTATTATTTCGGGAGATAGCTTTTTCATTTGAAGTGTTTGAGTGCCTCTTTGAGAAGTTCCTTTTGTTGAGCGTTAAGCTCATCTTTCTTCTGCACCTTTCGTATCAGGTCTCGCTTGTCCTCGGACATGAATCGCTTGTGATTGTTTTTCAGCCACAAGGCAATCGCTTGGTATTTCTTGTCCCTGATGAGGGCGATGAGCTGGGTTTCCGACATGTCGTTTATGTTCTCAACGCCATCGACCTTGGCATTCTCGACATCGGTCTTGAAGTTCTCGTCGTCAGAACACCATCGGTAGAACGTGGCTCGTGAGATTCCACCTTTCTTGCACGCTACTTCTACGACTGGGAACGTACGCAGATGCTCAAGCAGAACTTCCTTCTGCTTCTTTATTTTCTGGTCGACTGCCATGGCTAGCTTATCTTCTTACGCTTCTTGCCCGTCTCTTTCTCCCAGCGGTTCATAATGACCTCGGCATAGACGTGGGATTTCTCCATGACAAAGCATCGTCGACCCATTTTCACCGATGCGATGAGCGTTGATCCACTTCCTCCGAACGGTTCGAGGATGAGGTCGTTCCTCTTGGTCAGTACCTTGAGATATGGCACGAGAAGCTCAATCGGCTTCGTGCCGAAGATGATCTCCTGACCAGAGGACTTCTTGTCTGCGGCGACATGCGAGATGAAGTCGGTCGGGCAGATTTTCTTTCCTTTCTCATACGGCTCGAAGTGCGGATGTCCTGAAGTTGCGAAGATGGCATTTTCGTATTCGTTCTGGAGCAAGCCTTCTTCTGGTTCGAGATTGAGGGACACTTCTCCCGAAGTTCCGACAAGTGCGATATCTGTTTTGTTGAAGAACTTGTTTGAAGCCGAGAATCCCTGCATCCGATTCGGTACGTGCCACGTTATGGTATTCCTGTATTTCCAGTGGACTTCCAGTGCGTTCCATATGGTGCGGAGGTTTTTTGGATTCTCGAAGATGATGATCGAGAAGTCAGGCTTCTGCACCTTGGCGACATTCGCCATCCAGAGATCCGAAAAGTTATCAGGCAACACATCGGTCTCTAGGTACCTGCGATTTTTCTTTGATCCGAATCCGACTGTCGGACCGTCCTTTCCTCGACCCTTGCCTTTCAGATAGTCGAGGATGTACGGAGGGTCAGTTAGTACCATGTCCGCTTTGTTTTCTCCCATGAGCTTAAGCATGTCTGCTTCAACAGTTGAGTCTCCAATCATGAGACGTGAACCGTCGAGGTCATACACTTCGCCTTTCTTTGCATCGACGGTAATATCTAGCTTGTCGAGTTCCTTTTGCAAATCAAACTGCTCCTCGTTCTTCTCGATTGGGAAGATGTTATCGATATCCTCGGATGTGAACCCAATGTCGAGAAGCATCGAGCTGTCGAACTCGGCGAGCATCTCAAGGTCAAACTCTCCTTGATTGCGATTAAGTCTCAAGTTAAGTTCCGCTTCCTTTTCAGGAGTGAGGTTCACGAATACCACGGGCATATTCTTGTATCCCAATTCCTTGCACGCCTCCACACGGAAGTGACCGCCGACGATTACGTTCTTCCTCTTTTCGTGCGTATTCACAATGATCGGATCGACGTTGCCGAATCGCTTGATGCTCTCCTTGAGCTGTTCCTTCTGTTCTTCCGACCACTTTCTCGGGTTCTTCTCGTTCACCACGAGACTGTCGATCGAGACGTACTCGATCTTTAGATTTTCTTTGTTCATATACTTTCTAGATAGTTAGTGGGTAATCTAGAAGCAACAAAAAACCGCCTACGATATCAAAGTGATCTTTAATACCAAAGGCGGGCTTTCGTCTAATGCATCGACCGAGCGTTAGAAAAATGTTTAACTCTGGAAGTTAAAAATCTTTCTATTGCTCGATTGGTCACCCTCGCCAGTCCACTACAGTGAAGTAGTTTCTGAGGTTTTTTCCGCAAATGCTCATACATAGAACTTTAGCTAAGGATGCTTACATTAATCCATCTTAGCCGTTTTTAGATATGTGGCTGTCTAAGTGCTTCTGTGAGTATTTTATCACAAACACAAGACATGGGTATGTCTCAAATGAGACTGTTCAAAATACAGCTATGTTATATGGCGTTTTTGCAGAGAGGTTGTGGATATCTATTCTCCAAATAGCTCAAGTTTCTTTGCTTTGAAAGCATACTCGCTTCCTTCCATCATCTTTTCTCCATACTTTATATATCCAGCGATTTGCTTGTTTGTATAGAGATCGATTATGTACTGACTGAATGTTTCTCCACTGATGAATCCACTTAAGTACAGACATCGGTTCGTTTCCTTATCGAACTTGTACTGAGGATTGAATGCAGATCCGTGACCACCATCTGAAAAATCCTTGGTCTCTTGCTTCGATCTTTCAGAAGCGATTTGTTCACACTTCTGCATGTTCTCAACTTCTTCTTTTCTCTCTTGCTCTGCAACCTCTCTTTTTTCCTGTCTTGGCAGATGCCACACGAAGTAGTATCCGACGGAGATGGAAAAGATCATCAGAGCAGTTATCACTGCTTTTTGTAAATCATTGTTCATATTAGTTTGGACGGTTTTGCTAATAATATGACCCGAAATCTAGGTAGCAAAAAGCTCCTAACTAGGCCGATATACCCCGTGAGGTATACCCATACCCCTTTCGAGATATGACCGTCCAAAGTAGCTCTGATTAGGAGTTCTTTACTTTGGACGGATTTTCGACCATATCCGAAGAGTTTTAAGGCTTTTCGGGGTTAGGTCTCTTATTCAGTTGTACAGGTACATAATACCAAAAATGATGGTATTAGTCAGTACCTTAGCTTATATATTGAGTCTTGCGAAGCGGTAGTTACCAACAGCTACTTCTCGCTCGGTAGATCAAGTCGACTTAGAGAAATCTCGTTGAAATAATAGTCACACCCAACTTCTTTGATATACCCTAGAACATCTCGATATGCAGGAACAGAAAACCAATCATTGAGAATGTAAATATAATCAACAGTTATTCCAAGTGGACTAAAAAGTTTAGTGTACTGCTTTTTCTTAAAATCGCAGGTCTGCAATTTTTCATCGACAGAACCAGCAACTTTTTGGAACTTCATTTCAATCACATAGAGAGTTTTTGCTGATGGAACATAAATAGCGTCATCAGGAAGAAGTTTCTTTGAAAGAATATCTTTGTAATCGACACCTTTTGATTTAAGAAATTTATAGAGAAGGTTTTTTCTTAGGTGATGTGCAACTACCTTGTCCTTAAAAAGGATAGACCCATCAGCATGAGCCTTGTACCCAGGGACACGTTTAAAAACTTCGAGTATATCTGCTCGTCCTTCGAATACAAGTCCTGTTTTAGTATTTGCTCCACCAATGCCTCCTGTTTTCATAGATATTG
>CAZKPS010000014.1:7059-18194 GCA_964554765.1 uncultured Candidatus Saccharibacteria bacterium | reverse complement strand
GATTTGCTTTTGCCATGGTTTCGAATATTTCGTAGTGGGCCCCGTAGGGTTTTCCTGATTCAAAGCGAGAATCGTTTATGTATGCGCAAGAGCCGGTCAGCAGTCTGAACTCTTCTTCGCCTTTGCCATTGCGCAGAGTGCGAAATTCAAATGGGCCGTATGTTTTTGATTTGAAAATGATTTAAGATTTTTCTTCTTCATTTGAAGAACTTCTTTTTTTGCTTTTTCAACTTCTGTATAAAATTTCAACAATTCCTTCTCGAGCTTTTTTGGTGCTGATTTGTATAGATTAGCTATTCGAAGATCAAGTTTTCGAAAAAAATCTTTAGAATAAAAAGGTAACTGGTATAAAGGATTGATTTTATGAATAATAATCGTTTCTCTTTCCAATCCAAATTTATCTTTAAACCTTTTTTGCGTTATCTCACTATTCCAACACTCTGTAGCTAAAGGAGACAAGGCCCATTGACCCATTTGAATAACCCCATTTGGAAAATAGGTGATATGAGCTGATTTATTTTGAAGTGTCGTTATCGGTCTACTTTGTACAATATAAAATTTCTTTTTTTCGTAAGCCCACTCGATATCACACGGGAATCCATAATGATTCTCGATCTTCATTATCAAATCTCCGAGTTCAAGTATTTCTTTACCCGAGAGACATTGTTCATTGGCTTTTTTATTTTCAATATCCTTCCATTCGTTACTTCCACTCTCTGTTTTGAATAACCCCCGAGTCTTTTCGGCAATACTAGTATCCAAAATCTCTTGGGGCTCCTTTGTCACCACATATGAATCTGGAGTCACTTGTCCTGATACTATCGCCTCGCCGAGTCCCCACGACCCCTCGATAATCATTTGATTATGATCTTCAGTCACAGGGTGCACCGAAAAAGCGATACCGCTCTTTTCACTCTGCACCATCTTCTGTACTACGACCGCCACAGAGATATGTGTATTATGGAGACCTTTTTCAAATCGATAGAATATCGCTCGAGGAGTAAAAAGTGAAGAGAAACATCTTTGCACATTTTTAATCAAATCATTTTCTGATGTATTAAGGAAACTATCGAGCTGTCCTGCCCACGCATGCTCAGCACCGTCTTCAGCAGTGGCACTACTTCTGACAGCTACCCACTCTGCACCTAATGTTTTATACGCATCCAAAATTTCTTTTTCAAGATCTTTTGGCATCAATGCGCCCTCAATAATATCTCGAATTATTTCTGATGCTCGCTCTACAGATTCCATCTCCTTGTGGTTTACTTTTTTGAGAGTAGCTTCGATTTCAGAAACAATACCTGTCTCTCGAATGAAATATTCAAAAGCACCTGAAAGCACCACAAATCCTGGTGGCACAGGAATTCCTGCATTTGTCATTTCCCCGAGTGATGCACCTTTTCCACCCGCAGTATTCGCATCTGTACGATTTAGTTCTCCAAAAGTTTTAATCATTTTCATACTGAAAGTATGCTTCAAAACGTCCAATAAATCAATATAAAACAATAGATTTTAGAGAAATGTAATAGTTGACATAACACTATATTTTGTGCCATAATGTATCCAATAACTCCTTAACAAGTCAGACAACCGGAATCCCTCCGATCTGCTTTAGGAGCGCAACCTCTAACACACTCTGCTCCATGAGCACGTCCGCTAAATTCAAACTTGAGGTGCGCAGGCACCCTAACGCAACAACCCACCCGTTCGCAGAAGCGTTCCGCCCCGTGAGCAACATCGGTCAGGGTCAGATCGGACGTCTCGTCCCACAACTCGTGAAAAACAAGTACGATAAAATCCTCTGCACACCCACGATTCGAACGGTTGCCGTCGTCGAGAAACTCATCGCCACTAAGTCAGAACTCGGAGAGATGGTGGCCATGGTGGATTGGGTCTATCCCCAACCATCACTAGCCAACATCTGGCAGATGTTCAATGAAGTAGTCGGGCATACTCCGAATGATTTCAATCAACACCCGAACTACACTCAGCATTTTCTGAGACATTGTCGAATTGCTGCCATGGAACTCCTGAGGATGGCCGCCGAGAAGTCCATCCTCCTTATCAGCCATGGCGTAATCAGCCAAGAGATCCTGGCATGCATCGCTGACGACCTCTTTCATTCTGAGATTGCTCTCCAAATGAGGGCACTCAACTTGAAAGAGTGCGACGGCATCATCCTCAACTGGGACGGCACCACGCTGACCCATGAGTATGTGCCGCTCGGCTAGGTCATCTGAAGTCTGACTTGAAACCACGAAGCCAGTTCGCATCCGCGAACTGGCTTTTTTATTATTTATTACTCACTACTGACTATTTATTCTCACCCTAAAAACTCATTCCTCCGTGTCGCTGAACATCAAATGTCTTTGATCTGATGTCACTATCGATTGTTCGCCCTTCTGATTCAAGAGTCCGGAGCTCTGCTTCCATACTTCTAATTAAACTTAATGTTCGTGAATCCTGATGTCCTGTCCGAAGATGCAATAATTCTCGTCGCACTCTTTGAATATTTGATTCTACTCTCTGTTTCTCAAGTCTCTTGTGTGAGATTTCTTGTTTCTCTCTATCGAGTTCCCGTCCTTCCATCATTCTGTCGTGAGCTTTTTTCTCTTCCATCATTCGCCCTCGCGCATTATTAAATGTACTTGCTCCTGCCGCACTCACCTTCTTGAACATATCACCTAATGACATAGTTTTTTATATTAATTAATAATTTAAACTTTTATTTATTTTTCTTACCCCCTAAAACATTTTGAGTACAAAATGTTCGGTCTAGTCCGGTTGACACCAGTCGACCTAGGGGCGAGAAATTTTGTACTCAAAATTTCTTTAGCCCTCTCCATCCTGGCTTCTCACCTTTGAGAATACAAACAATAATTAAGAAAAAAGTAAGTACGGTAAATGGAAAAACAAAATTAACCAAAAGATTACCGTCTCCATCTGAATACATTCGAATAGTCAAACAAAATCCAAAAAGTGCACAAAAGTAAAGAATGATTACAGTCCATCCCTGCCATGTGTTCGGCGTCCATCCATATCCATATGTTTTTGCTTTAAACCAAAGCCTATTGCTCATACGATAATTGTATCAAATTACAAAAGAGTCTCAATTCGCTTAAACTGGAGCTCTGAGACAGGGCTTATTGAAAGTCTACTACCTCGTTGCGCCACTACCATATGCCTCAGCACTTCATCAGCTTTAATTTCACTGAGCGTGAGTGGTTTTTTAAACTTTTTCACAAAAGCGAAATCAACACAATACCAGATTGGCTTGTCCTTTGAGGCTTTCGGGTCATAGTGCTCATGTTTTTTGTCCTGAGCTGAGAGGTCTGGATGCGTTTTTGATACTACTTTTGCGAGTCCATAAATTCCTGTTGGGTTTTTGTCATTACCATTTGAATGATGAAAAAGTGCAAGGTCTCCCACCTTCATTCCATTCATCATAAAATTCCGCGCCTGATAGTTGCGCACACCTTCCCACGAAGTTTTCTTGTCGCGCTTCAAATCATCTATCGAGTAGCAATCTCCTTCGCTTTTTATGAGCCAATAATTCATAAGATTAGTATATAGGTATTTAGTATATTGTATGTAGTATACATCAATCAAAACTTCACAAAATCAAAATTTTATGGCAATATCATACCACTTATGGATGAATTCAAAAAATACGCAGAAAAAGTAGGTATCAAAATAACAGACAAGATCATTGCCGACCTCGAGCTCTATCTCAAGGAGCTTTTGGAATGGAACGACAAATTCAATCTCACGGGTATCACAGACCCTACAGACATTTGGCACAAGCATTTTATGGATTCTATTACGGTCTTCAAATCAATCCCAGAAAAGGCTATCAAAGTGATTGATATTGGTTCAGGTGCAGGCTTTCCAGGACTTGTGATTCAAATCCTAAATCCCCGACTTCACGTCACACTTATGGATGCCACCGGTAAAAAAGTACAGTTCTTGAAACACATGATCGAGAAGTTAGAGCTCAAAAACGCTATTGCGATCCAAAACCGTGCAGAAGTATTGGGACATAATCCGAACTATCGAGAGAGTTTTGATGTGGCTCTCTCCCGGGCAGTCGCACTCCTCCCTACGCTTCTTGAGTGGGTGATACCATTTGTAAAAGTGGGCGGTATATTTATTTCACAGAAAAAGAATGGTGTTGAAGAGATCGAATCATCAACAGAAGCTCTCAAAACACTCGGAGGAAACATAAAAGAAAAAATAAAAATTGATTCAGAAATCCTCCCTGAAAGACAACTCATAATTATAGAAAAAATAAAGGAGACTCCAAAAGAATATCCTCGTGCAGAAGGGCTTGCAAAGAAGAGACCACTCTAAAATCAAAAGTTTTTGATTTTAGAGTATCCAAGTATCAAGTATCGAAGTTTCAAACAAATACAATTACAGGGTTTTTGAAGAAGATTTTTTAGGATTCGTAATGTAATCACATTTTGATTTATCCCAAAGCCCTAGCTCCTTTTCTCTCGCATTCTTCTCTGCATCTTTGAATTCTGTTTGAAATTCATATGGTGTAATATATGTGTATTCAAATGCATATCCATCTTCGATCATCTTTTGATTAAGCAGTGTTCCATCAGCAAGATACACATATGCGAGTAGTCTATGATATTTATCCCTCTCAGTCTGAGTCGGATCTTTGACGAGAAGAGCCTCCTTTCCTTCTGCAATTTCGCGCATCCTTGATGACGCTTCTTTACCAAAACATTCAACTGTCTTTCGTGGATCAACAGATTCTGGAGTATTAATACCAATAAGTCGCACAGTATCCTCTGTATCCCCTATTTTGATTTTGATTGTATCCCCATCTACGACTCGAGAAACTACTACTCGCTCCATATTATTCTCATCCGTAGGAGCTACGAAACTGTCACCAACCACAAAAACCTTCGGTCCAAAGTATTTGTTTGAGACGAAAAAAGTCACCGCTAAAATAAGCAAGACCCCTAAGATAAATATTAATATATATTTGGATTTAGTATGCATCTATTTGATTATAATACAAATTTTTAGAATATGTCATCGTGGTATATAATTTGGTAATGACTCAAACACAAATAGACGAACTGAAATCAATTATTAGAGGAGACATCGATTCTAGTGATGAAACACTGAAATCACATTCAAATGACGCAAGTCTTTTTGAAATAAAACCAGAACTTGTTATTTATCCAAAAGATAGTGAAGACATAAAAGCACTAGTAAAGTATGTAAGCGAGCACAAAGAATCCAACCCTGCACTCTCCATCACAGCACGAAGTGCGGGCACCTGTATGTCAGGTGGATCAATCAATAATTCAATCATCCTCGATTTTACAAAATACATGAACAAGATAATCAAGGTTAACCTCGTTCACGGTATTGTAGAGCCTGGGTGTTACTATCGTGATTTTGAAAAGGCAACTCTCACTAAAAGTAGAATTATGCCAACATATACCGCATCAAAAGAGATTTGTGCTGTCGGAGGTATGCTCGGCAACAACGCAGGAGGTGAAAAATCAATCAAATACGGCAAAGTAGAAAACCATATCGAAAAACTGAAGATTGTTTTTGTAGATGGTAATGAATATGAAATAAAGCCCCTTACTCATATCGAACTTCTACAAAAGACTAAAGAAGATACTTTTGAAGGGAGGATATACAAACAACTTTATAATCTCATCCTTGAGAATAGAAAGGAAATATTCGAAGCAAAGCCAGATGTATCAAAAAACTCTGCAGGATACTATCTTTGGAATGTCGTTGATGACAACGAAGGATTCGATCTCTGCCAGCTTATCGTAGGAAGTCAGGGTACACTCGGTATTGTGACTGAGATCACTTTTAAGCTCACTCCTATTGAACCATGTGCAAACCTGCTCGCTGTGTTTATGCCAAACATTAGTCAACTAAGCAACATCGTAAACGAGATACTTCCTTTTAAGCCAGATAGTTTGGAAACTTATGATGATTATAGCATGAAGCTAGCAGTAAAATTCTTTTTTGATTTCTTTAAATCACTAGGATTTTTTGGCGCAATCAAGCTCGGACTCAAATTTATCCCTGAGGCTATGATGATACTCACACGAGGAGTACCCAAACTCATTCTGCTCGTTGAAGTTACAGGTCAAAACCAAAAAGAAGTAAAAGAAAGACTGATCACAATCGAAAACAAGATTAAACACTTTGGATATAAAATGCATATTGCAAAAGATGAAGGTGAAGCAGACAAATACTGGAGAATCCGACGAGAAAGCTTCAATATGCTCCGTAAACATGTACACAACCAAAGAACAGCTCCGTTTATTGATGATATTATAGTAAAGCCAGAACATCTCCCAGAATTCCTACCGAAAGTGCGTGCACTTATCGATGAATACAAACTCACCTACACCATCGCCGGACACGCAGGTAATGGAAACTTCCACATCATTCCACTTATGGATCTCGACTCTCCTTTCTCTGCAGACACTATTCTCGAACTTTCTACAAAAGTCTACGATCTTGTTCACGAATACCACGGCTCTATTACTGCGGAACACAATGATGGGATTATCCGAACACCATATTTGAAACAAATGTTCGGAGACAAAATGATTGAGGTATTCCAAAAGACCAAAAATATATTCGATCCTCAGAATATATTTAACCCAGGTAAAAAAGTAGGAGGAACTTTTGAAGATATCAAAAAATATATTAAAAAAAAGAACTAGTGCTGAAGATTGAATATTGAATTTAGAATATGGCAAAATGCACCGCGCCTAAAGGCGCGGTGCATTTTTTTGTTCCTTTCAAACTTTAAGACTAGTCAACAAAAGTAAGTGCCTTCCCTGTCGCCCCCCCTCGTCCTGTTCGTCCGATTCGGTGTACATAATCTTCGTAGGTTTCAGGAATATCGTAGTTTATAACATGTGATACATTCGGAATATCAAGTCCTCGAGCAGCAACATCTGTTGCTACAAGAATCTGAACATTATTATCCTTAAATGCCTTGAGAGCTCGTTGCCGTCTACTGTGGTTTTTGTCACCATGGATAGATTCGGCTTTGAATCCTTTGTCTACAAGTGCATTCGCAAGCTTCTCAACTCCGTGCTTTGTTCGCCCAAAGATAATCACCTTTGAAAAATCCTGTCCGTTCAAAAGATCGTGGAGTACCTCTATCTTGTTCTGATCTCGTTCTACTCGTACAATATCCTGATCAATTGATTTTGATGTGTCTCGAGTCTTCACAGAAATACTAATTGGGTTTTTCAAGAAATCCTTGATAAGTACCTCAATATCTTTTGACATTGTCGCAGAGAAAAAGAGCGTGTGTCTCTCTTCTGGCATAAGTCCCATCACATATTTCATATCTGCAATAAATCCCATATCAAGCATTCGATCTGCTTCATCGAGAACCACTGTTGCGAATTCTCCAAAGTTAATACTTCGTCGTCGCTCGAGGTCTTTGAGTCGTCCTGGAGTTCCAATGATGAAGTTGTTGTGATACCTGAGGTCTCGCATCTGGAGACTAATAGGTGCCCCGCCAACAGCACACACAGAGTAGATCTTCATACCAGGAGTAAGCTCCTTGAGTTCCTGATCAATCTGAATCGCGAGTTCTCGGGTCGGTACCATAATAAGACAATTCTGTTTTGGGTCTTTGATCACTTTGTTAATAAGTGGGATGAGAAACGCTGCGGTCTTACCTGTTCCAGTGTTTGCGATACCCACAACATCTCGCCCTTCGAGCACATGAGGAATAGCTTTGTCCTGAATAGGAGTCGGGATTGTATATCCTTTTTTAAGTACGTTTGCCTTTAGTTTTTCTTCAATTTTAAAATCAGCAAAGAGGTGTTCTGGTTTGAATACTTCTTGTACTTCAGTTATCACAGCTTTGTTGATGAATCGTGAGACATCAATTCTTGGACCCTTTGATCGGAATCCTCCTCGTCCTCCACGTCCACCACCAAACCCACCACGACTTCCAGCACGGAATCCTCCGCCTTGTGGTCGTCCATAACCACCATGATTACCGAAACTTCGGTTTTCACTTCCACCCCTAAAGCCACCTGATCTTGGAGTAAAACCTCCAGATGCTGGGGCTCTCTGTGAATTAAATCCACCTCCACGTTGCCCTGAACTTCGCTGTCCACCAAATCGAGATGAACCCGCTCCTTTAGGAGCTCCTGTTTTGTTATACATAAATAATTAAGGGTATTAAACCCTGATTAGAAAAGCAAAAATATTAAAATTGTGAAATGAAATATATTCACAGCTTTTGCTTTGTTTAGGCTCTATGAAATAGATGTTATTTCGAGCCACCAAGCTTTCGAATGCTTTGGAAATGACTCCCAAAATTACATTCATAGAATGAGGATGAGATTCACTTAAAATACAGTATATATTATATAGATATTTTGTCAAGGATACCTATTGACCGATGTATTATTTAATGATATTTTACAAAGATAAAGTTCATTAAAAGATTGGGTTATCTGCATTGTTTAGGGGTCTAATACCTTAAACAATGCAGATAAAAAAAACAAATAAGCTAATATCATGAACACCAAAACACTCAAGGCCACAACCTTCGTCGAAATGTTAGCAGCCATCTCCCAATGTCTGCACGAGTGCCCCGTTTTTCAAACAGGTTCAATCAATCAAAAATTTTTTGAGATTGAAATCACCGGTCTCGGGAAAATTGATGTTACCGCAGTAAACAACGATGCAACCGAAGCAGACCTGGTGAGCAAAGCGATTCCGACGATGGATGAGCTTAAAACATGCCTCGATGCAATGGCGAAAGTCGGAGCAATCTACATTGTTCAGTTTGAGATTATGGGTGAAACTCAAACCCTCCAATTTGAACGCCGGTAACCCCCCAATCTTCCGACCGCACCTGACGAGCCTGTTAGGTGCGGCGAAGTTTTTTATAATCAAAATCAAAGTATAATTTAAATAATGAGTTTAAAAAAAAATAAAATCTGGGATGTTGTAGTCATCGGTGGCGGACCTGCCGGGATGATGTCAGCCATTGAAGCCAAGAAGAAAAATCTTGAGGTGCTTTTGCTTGAGAAAAATTCTCGTCTCGGAGAAAAGCTCCTCATCACAGGTGGTGGCAGATGCAACGTCACCAACGAAGAGTATGACAACAAAAAAATCCTCGCAAAATACAAAGGTGCTGAACAATACCTCTACTCCCCTTTTTCGCAATTTGCAGTCAAAGACACAATGAACTTCTTTCACTCACGAGGAATGCTTACAAAAACTGAAGCTCTCCAAAGAGTATTTCCACAAAGCAACAGCGCCGAATCTGTCTGGTACACACTTGTCGAAGAATTAAAGAAAAGTGGCGTCGAAATTCAATATAATTCTGAAGTAAAAGGATTTGTAAAAGAAGGAGACAAAATCACGGGAGTAAAACTCAAGGGAGACAATGTTATCCTCGCTCGAAATATAATACTTGCCACAGGTGGTAAATCACGACCTGAAACAGGATCAACAGGAGATGGATTCAAATGGCTGAAAAATCTGGGTCACAAAGTTACTGAGCCCTCTGCCTCACTAGTGCCTGTTGCAATTAGAGATTCGTGGGTAAAACAACTCCAAGGTATTACGCTCCCTGAAGTAAAGATCACCATAGTCCAATTCGACAAAAAGCAAAAATCATCAAAAGGAAAAATTCTTTTTACTCATTTTGGTATTACTGGCCCAACAATTCTCAATATGAGCAAAAGTATTGGAGAACTCCTATCATATGGGGATGTATTTATCACGCTAGATCTTCTACCCTCACTCGATCACGGAATGCTCAATAGCAAACTCCAAGAAATTTTTACTCGTGAACACAACAAGAAAATTAAAAACTCTCTCGATGAATTATTTGTATGGGCACTCACTCCGATAGTGCTCGAAAAAGCAGGAATCGATCCTGACAAAAAATGTAACAGCATTACAAAAGAAGAACGAATGAAGCTCATTGAGACAGCAAAGAATATGAAATGCGAAGTCGAAGGACTCCTTGGTACTGACAAAGCCATCATCACTTCAGGCGGAGTAGATCTAAAAGAAGTAGATACAAAAACAATGCAATCAAAACTATTTCCAAATCTATACCTTGTCGGTGACATTCTGGATATCGACAGACCATCCGGAGGATATTCGCTCCAGCTCTGCTGGACTACAGGATATGTGGCAGGAAACAACATAGCTTCTATCTGTTAGCTACTAGATTTTAGTTTTAGAGAAAATACATAAATACCGCGCCTTAAGGCGCGGTATTTTCCTAAAAGATCATTCTTAAATTTGATCAGAATATACAAAAACTTCAGGAATTTCCTTTAGGATATTTGCAGGTTTTTCTTTAAGAGGTGCCCGACTATCCTTTAGTTCTGCAATCACATCCTTTTTTGATTCTCCAAAGATAAATACAAATGCCTTTTGTATTTTTCGAATTGCTACAAATGAAAGTGTAATTCTCTTGAACGGTTCTGTAATGTAACTAGAGACAAGATCATTATCATCTGTTGCAGGACTTTCTGGGAGAATCCCTGCAATATGAAGATCAGACCCAATACCAAACTGAGAAATAATCACATCATGTTTAGCAAAAGCGTTCGAGAGATTAACCTCAAACTCATTTGAAGTCTCCTCAAAACTTTTACCAGTTAGTACAGGAATCGCAGTTACAGATTCAAAATCAAATCCTTGATCTGTGAGTTTCTTCCAACTTGAATCAGGGTGTCCCACCTCTCCATGTCGCTCATCAGTTAATGTGACAGTAATATCTTTAAGATTGAGATTAGAATTTTTGAGAATATTCAAAGTCTCCACACACGATGGAATACTAGATCCCCCAGTAAGAAACCATAGCACTTTTTTACCCTGTTTGAGCTCAGCAATGATTGTATTTGCCAAATCCTCTGAACCTTTTTTGTAATTTTCTGATTTTATATACTGCATATTACCTTACTGTATTATCGTCTGTAATATTTTCTACGGCCGTAGAAAATATTACATATTTAATTATTAAGTTCTATTTGTTTTTCGTTACTCCGTGACCTCCAAATTGCTTTCGAAGTAGTGACACAATTTTGTTTGAAAACTTGTCTTGGTTCTTTGGATCACTCGATTCCTTACGAACA
>CAZKPS010000014.1:5427-7049 GCA_964554765.1 uncultured Candidatus Saccharibacteria bacterium | reverse complement strand
GAACATTAAGTGCGTCCTCAATCACTCGTACATCCACTCCGAATTCCTTTCCTGCATTTACTGTCCACGCACCCTCACCTGTCGCATTTATAAATCCATTGGTTTTTTTAATATTCTCAGTCTCAAAAATATTTCGACAGAGATCAATAAGCCAACTTCGAACCACCGATCCTTGTTGATACACTCGTGTTACATCTTTGAGATTGAGCTTGAATGGTGAAGCCTCGAGTACCGCATACCCCTCTCCGATTGCCTCCATCATTCCATATTCAATACCGTTATGCACCATCTTTGTAAAATGCCCAGCCCCAGAGCGACCCAGGTATGCATAATTATCTCCAGATGAAAGAGTCTTAAATATCGGCTCAACTGTCTTCCATTTCGCCTTTGGACCGCCCACCATAAGCGCGAATCCATTCTTCTCACCCCACACACCACCTGATGTTCCTGAGTCGAAATAAAAGATTCCTCTCTTAGCAAGTTTTTTTCCTCTTTCGATAGTGTCTTTATAAAAAGAGTTCCCCCCATCAATCACAATGTCACCCTTTTTTAAATACTTTCCAATTCCATTTTCTCCAAAAATAAATTCGTCGACCGTGTCGTGCGGGAGCATTATCCAATAGACACTTTTTTCCGCTCGTGATTTGACCATCGCCTCCTCGAGATTTGTTGTTCCAAATATTTTACTCTTTTTGATTTCAATTATCTTATCTCCACCCCGATTCCAAGCGAGTACCTTAAACTTATTTTTATAAAGTCTTCGTGCAATCTGTGCCCCCATCTTTCCTAATCCAAAAATTGTAACCGTAGGTTTTGTGTTTGTCATAACTTTAAAATTAAATAATAAGATCAAGTCCTTTACCTTTTTTGTAATACACGAGAGGAACCTCATTCATGTGCGATATCACTTCATCCGCAACTCTCCACAAAGCAAACATCTCTCTCTTGCTCACAAAATAAGTCATGTCATTTCTGATTGCTGCATCAATTACAGTCTCGTAGGCATTATATCCTTTTGGAGTATCTATGTTAAATACATCCTCTGTACCATCATTGTAACGTATTACAACACCTTCAACTTTATTATTTTCTTCGAGAGCCTTGCCACCTTCAATAGCAATCAATACCCCAGCAAACTGAGGTAAATCACTTTGCAATGAGCATCTAAAATAAGTTTCTGTTTTTGACTCTAAAGAACCTACTTCATCACAATATCCTTCATACTGTCCCCGAATAAGGCTCCTCTCTGTGTACCGAATAGACTCGAGCACCTTTGCACGATTATTATTGATATCACCCGGAGAGTCCATCAATAACGAAGCTACGATCTCGAGCATATGATTCTGCCCCACATCAAGAAAGGCACCTGTCTTATCATAGAATTCACCTCTCCCATTAATATCTATTACCTCTCTAGATCTACATATAATATCCGAAATACTTTCAGCATTAAATTTTGAAATAAATTTATTTTCTTCCTTTGCTCGAATCATCTCCTGTAGACCTTTTTTACCAAGATAATGATCAATCCGAAAAATATCTTTTTCATGAGAATTAATTTATTTTTTTGAGGATGAAAGGGTGCAATAATTGAATTGAATGGTGTTGCCAAGGCCTAAATC
>CAZKPS010000014.1:0-5417 GCA_964554765.1 uncultured Candidatus Saccharibacteria bacterium | reverse complement strand
TGCTGACTCGAGACTATTACCAAAAGGCTTTTCGATGAGGAGTCTACCTTTGAGGCCTGATTTACCTAACCCTTTGATAATATCTGAATATGTACTAGGCAGAACAGCAAGATGAAAATACACATCACACCCTTCCACCTCTAGTTTTATTTTTTCGTACAAAACAGAATCCTCGAAAGTCCCATTAATAAAGGAAATGTTCAGAAGAAATTCTCCAACAACCTTTTCATCAAATTTTGAAAGTGAGGGCCTGATGAAATCCCGATATTCATCATCACCCCAGTCTCGCCTTCCGATTGAGATTATTTTTACATCTGTATTAGATTCGTTTTTCTCAAATAATGCACAAAGTGCAGGTACAATCTTAATTTGCGCCAGATTTCCCGTAGCTCCAAATAGGACATATGAGATATTCATACTTTTCTCCTCCATAATAATTACATCATCACAACTAATAAACTAACAAGAAAATTATAACACACTCACCATATGGTGAGTGTGTCTGAAAAAACTATCCATTCTGCCCCTCAGTACACTAAAGACTATTGATATATTTTCGAGTCTTTGGTCCGAAATAACCGAGTGACGGCGTTATGTTATGAGCTTTTTGGAATCGAGCAAGTGCACTACGGGTAGCGAGACCAAAATATCGTGTCTCCTTACCAGGTGAACCTGCCCCGACCGAAGCAATCAAGAATCCATTTTTGTTGAGAAATATCTGAAGCTCTCGGACATCATTGCTAAATGATGCAAAGAAAGGAACATCTCTTATAAATTTATATTTTGTAGGAATAGGCGAAGACAGTTCTTTGACTGTAACACTATCTTTAGATGCTGCCTGAATACTTATAATAGAGCCTGAGCTTATACTACTAGCAACATTACTACTAGTAGTACTCCCGCCTCCCGAACCAGAACCGGAACCACTCGCACTTATCGTAAACGAAGTAATAGTCAAAGTATTGCTTGCATTACCCGCAGTATCTGTAACAGTAATTGAACAATCTGCATATGTACCAACTGCCAGAATATTGAGAGTTATTGTGTTTGAACCAGACAAGGCGGCTATCGTAGCACTTGAGCATGACCCTGAATAAGATATTGTACCTGCTTCACTACTTGTAAATGTATAATCAGGCGTTGTATCTGTGCCTGTCGATATAGAAGCACTTTCAGAGATTGTAGGCGCACTCGTATCCACCACCAACACTTTGTTAGCACCAAGTGATCCTGCCGCAGCAGGTGAAGGTAGTGTGAGTGTTGCGTCGTTGTTTGATCCGTCTTTAATAGTGCCACCACTTAGTGAGAGAGAGTCTGTAGCAACATAATCAAGATCAGACGATGTATCTCCTGACTGGACTGTATATATGAATGTGAGTGTATCAGTACCTGATCCTGAGGCGTAATTAACAGTTCTGTCAGTAGCACCAGTCTCGAGTGTTAGTTGAGGAGTACCTGTGACTGTGACAGTATCACTGAACGTAACTTGAATAGAGATATCATCTCCAGTATTGTAACTTCCATTTGAAGTTGATGAGGTGATATTGGTGATTGTAGGTCCACTAGTAGAAAGCACATTGAGTGTACCTAAATCTCCACCTATTCCATCAAAACCATTCGACATACCACTACTACCATTCATACCATAAGTACCACTTGAGCCACTTGAGCCACTTGA
The DNA here is from genome assembly GCA_964554765.1 of uncultured Candidatus Saccharibacteria bacterium. Classification (GTDB taxonomy): domain Bacteria; phylum Patescibacteriota; class Minisyncoccia; order Phycocordibacterales; family CAIRYW01; genus JAQBQZ01. The sequence continues at coordinate 3,739 of CAZKPS010000014.1, read as the reverse complement.
GCCACTTGAGCCGAAATTTCCTCCATAATTACCTGATGATCCTCCTCCACCACCACTGCCTCCTCCTCCACCATTTGCTGCACCACCAGAACCAGCAGAGCCAGCAATCCCCTTCGATCCTCCCGAGCCACCATAATAATTTTGTCCAGCCAGTATTGATGCGCTTAATTGATAATTGATATCTCCACCATGACCACCGCTTCCCCCATTAGATTCTGAACCACCATCACCACCATTTCCTCCAACCCCTCCACCACCTCCATTACCCCCATTACCTCCATTACCTCCATCACACGAACAATCTCCTCCAGATGCTCCACTACCTCCAGAACCCCCGTTTCCTCCGTTAGCAGAACCTCCATCACCTCCACTACCTCCAGAACCCCCGTTTCCTCCGTTTCCTCCGTTGGTTGTGAGAACCGTTGTAATAACTGAACTGCCGTAAACATATACCGCTCCTCCATTACCACCACCACCTCCATTACCTCCAGTATACCCAGAGCCTCCTCCGCCCCCCGATCCTCCAGGACCTCCAGTTGACCCATCACTTCCTGACATCCCTGATGAAAACTGATCAAAAACACCATCTGACCCATTCTCTCCTCCATATCCATCCCCATTATCTCCAATTGATCCTGATTGACCATTACCTCCATTACCTCCATTACCTCCAGTAGTATAAAGAATATCTACCGTTGAATCAGTGAGTGTGATTTCACCACCAGCGCCCCCAACACCACCATTGCCACCATTACCAGTTGAATTATTTGCAGCCCCTTCACCTCCTGCACCTCCAGTACTTGATACTGTGCCTGACACAGTCGAATCAGTAAGTGAAATTACACCACCACTTCCACCGTTATGCCCACTCTCTCCTTCTCCACCAGGAGAAAACCCCGCACCCCCATCAGCATATACGTTTCCATTAACTGTTACATTATTAAGAGTAATATTTCCCGCATTTCCACCAGCACTATAGCTCACAGAGGCAACTCCGTTTGCATTAACATCCCCGGTAATAACAGCATTGTTGATTGTAATATTAAATTCACTGTCACTAGTATTATTACTGTAAACACCATTGTCTATGGTGTACCCATTGCCGTTTATAGTAATCCCTGAAGCACTTATAGTAAGACACGGAGCAGATCCAGTCAGATTACCTGTCAAATTATATGTTTCTGATGGTGATGAAAGATCCATACAGCTACTCACATTGGTCGCTGCGTTAAGTTTTGTAGGTAGAAGAAAAAAAATATTAAATATAGATGAGAGAAAGAAGAACAATACCACTGGTACAGTCTTTTTTGAGAAATAAAATAGAAATGACTTATAAATGTTAATCGTCATTATGATAAGTATTATATCAGAATTCAACCTTCCCTAAAAGAGGGATGTATAAAAACACGTTATTGCCCACTAATAAAACATGCTGGGCAATAGAATTCTTTATATAATTCTAAACATGACTTCCTGATACTTGAAAGAACTTATTAGAGTTCTTGACCTTGGGGCAGATAACCAACCCATTTAGTAACAAATCTGAGCAACAAATCAACATCATTCTCTCGTGCATTACTCTTTAGGAGAGTAATAGACACTCTCCTCTTACCTCCAGGAATATCAAGCCCGAACAATGATGCGGTAGTACTAAATGCTTCATAGGTAAAACCATTTTTACCTCCGATAAATGAAGATTTTCTTGATATATAGCTTCCGTTTGCCCACGAGTGATTAAGAATAGAATATTGTTTTACTCGTGATATATCCCATATTTCTGGATGTTTTTTTGTAATGTATTGAACAAGCTTCTGAAGATCAGCAGCAGTCGACACATTCTTTTCAGATAATCCGCTCGGCTCAACAAAAGATGAATTACTCATGCCGATTTCTTTTGCTATTTGGTTCATAAGCTTTATAAATTCATCATATCCATAATTCTCTGCAAATACTTCAGCAGCATCATTTGATGATTCCATAAGTAATGGATATAACAAGTCACTTCCAAGTATCTTCTCACCGAGCCTTAGTCCGCCGAATGTACCATACATCTCGATTGACGACTTTGTTATTGTAAGAGGTTTATGAAGATCAATGTACCGCATTGCAACAAGAGTGGTCACGAGCTTTGAGATTGACGCGATAGGTAGCACAATGTCTTGATTTTTCTCGACAATAATCTCTCCAGTATCCACATCTGCCACCACATAAGAAAGAGCGCTTGTCTTAGGTATCTTATAATTTGGTCCGAGAAAATAATACTGTCCCTTTGTATCTGGATTGATAGGTGTCTCACCACCAAGCGGTATCTCATCTTGAATGTTTGACGAATCATCAGACCCTTGCGGCTTTTGATTAGCCCCACCCACGTCAGAATTACCCTGTTCTGACATCACATTACTATCACTTCCTGAAGCTATAGTAAATTTGTGATAAACTTTTAGCCCAAAATCAATAAAAAAGTAAGGAACAGATATACCGACAACTATCGCAACAATAGAATGCATAACAAAGTGTTTTAACGTATGATTCTTGGCAGACACTGAAAACACCATAGTCTTTTTCCCTGAAAACTTATCTTTCTGTGTTTCGTAATATATTTTTGTCTGATTTTTTTCTTGATTCTCCATACGTTAAATAGTCAGAGGGATTATATCATTTTTTACCACTAATTGGAGCTTCGCCTGTCAGTAATAATACATCCTTTTTTTGTACATCAACCCTATTCTGTTGTAGTGCTAGATCTACCAATTCAACAAGCATGACTTTTGATTTGTTCGCCCTATCCCCTTCTTTTTCGGATTTTCTGACAAAATCAAGTATAGCCACCGCCGCTGGATAAGTCACCAACACTTTTGTTTTTGTTTCTATTTTTTCAATCTCATCCAGGAGCATCGTGGTAAGTGAAGAATTATCATTTTCGTCGGTATCGAGTATCTCAAAATTTTCTGAAATAGAACTCCTTTGATTCAAAAAAGAATGATACCTTTCTTTGGAATCTAGCCCAACAATATGGACATAGGGAGAATGTATGTATGGAGACAAAATCATATTTGTATCAACACCGACTTGAGATGCGTTTTTTATAAACGAGGATAGCTCGGGTATGATCAAGATAACATCTTGTGCTCTTTCAGCCTCGGTCAATATTATACCGATCTCCCTCTCCAACGATTCCTTGTCATTGTTTTTTTGGATAACTAGATTTGAATCCATGAGAAAAACCCTCTTGTGTTGTAGGTGTGCATGGGAACCACTGTACCCAATCATCTGTGCAAGCATTGTCACAATATCTGTACGTGACGATTCATCATCGGAAATAATCACTACATTCGACCCATGTGGTCTAGTAAGGATAGATTCAAGTCTTGATAGTACTTTTTCTTTTGATTTTAGATACGCCTCATCAAATTCATATTGACTCTCTGTCAGATCAATACCATATTCATCTAGTGTATATGTACCACCATAGGACCATCTTTTTCCTAGACCCTTTATTTTACTTAGATTATCTCGTGACCAAAACCTTTCTCTCTCTATTACTTTTCTATTTCTATTTATTACCCACAACATAGCCCCCACGAATTCAGATTCATTTATGTCTTTTGTCTTAAGCATATCTCTCAACTCACTGTCATTACAGTATATGAGTTTAAAATAATCTTCAGCATAAATATGATTAGTCACCGAATCAAATACACCAACAAACGGCGTATGATTACGTGAGACAAGAAAGTCC
>CAZKPS010000013.1:2653-20196 GCA_964554765.1 uncultured Candidatus Saccharibacteria bacterium | reverse complement strand
AATGTTCTCCGTTGAATGTGATTATCTGATCTGCTTTTTCAAAAAGAGGCCAGAGTTTCGGTAAATCTTCTTGGAGGTAGCTTGAATATTCACCAGTTTCATAATCATATACTCCTACAAGTGATATATCGAGGAGGGCTGGATCGGCTTTGCCAACATCTTCAAATATATTTCGAGTTTCAATATCGAATACAATTTTGCGCATAGGGGAAAGATTTAAGAAATAAGATTTACGATTTATGAATAAAGACAATACTAACTACTTTAAATCAGAAGGGAGTAAGTTGTGAGTCTCAAGGAAATCTCTCATGGTCACATCACCCATACCGAATCCTACGGTCGGAAGTGGTTCTACACCAAACATCTCAAGGAGGTTGTCGTATCGTCCGCCACCAAAGAGAGCTCTATTATTTTCAGGGTTCGTATCGAAGACTTCGAAGACTGTGTCTGTATAATAATCAAAACCTCGAGAAAGGGCTGGATCAATTTCTGTATTCCAAATATTCTTCTGGTTATTAAGGGTTTCTACGACAGAAGTCAATTGTTCCATTGATTTATTAGAAAACTCTTCAATGGATATAAATTCTTCATACTTTTGATTAGATAACTTAGACCACGCTTCTTCAAATTCTTCTTGTGTGATTTTTTCCTTTCTGTCCAACAATCGGACAGCATTAGCTATTGAATCTTCCTGAACACCCATTCTTTTCAGTCTTTCATTTAAGAATTTTCTACTATTAATTTTTATTACAAAATCCTCATCCTTCGCTCCAAATGCTTTGAGTATATTGTAAGCAAGAGAAATAATCTCAACTTCGGCATCGATAGTAGAAAAGTCTTTGTTATTACCCATAACGTCACAGTTAAGCTGCCAGTGTTCCCGTCGTCGGCCACGCTGTGATCGTTCATAGCGGAAGCAGTTAGGGATCGAGAACCATCGAAGGGGGAGTTTGAGACCTTTTCTCCGGGCAGCCACCATTCGTGCGAGTGTAGGTGTCATTTCTGGTCGGAGGGCTACCTCTCGGTCACCTTTGTCGATGAATGTGTACATCTGTTCGTTCACCATTTCTTCATTTCGTTGACCTTTTGATTTGTAGAGTTCTGCAGGCTCGAGGATTGAGGCCGCGTATTCGACATATCCGAATTCTCTCGCCACCTTTTTCCAGGTATCGAAAATATAGTTCTGAATTGCCATATCTTCAGGGTAGAAATCTCGTACTCCTTTGTACGGTTCTGTACTTAATTTGTTTTGTTTTTCGTTCATATTTATGTATTTTACCTTACTTATTAATTTTATAAAAGGATGCTCGCTCATCACTTTTTTAGGGTGTGAGCGAGCTACTAAAGAACTATTTCTATTATTTTTTTACCTCAACCCAGCAACATACTGAGTGTGAGATTCGCTTTGAAACTACTTGGACTCGGCGACCGACTTCGATCTCAAGCCATGCATAGTTTCCTTCGTTGTCATCTGCGCTTCCTGCTAACTCGGTTCCTGTTTTGTTTTTATATACGTTTCTCATGGTGAGTATGTTGTAGTTTTTATGGTAAAAAAATAACCCCTCCAACCGAGGAGGGGGATGGGTTCATACAAAATTAATGCATAACAACATTCCTCTCCTTATTTGGGAAAGTTGTATGATGCATAAAGTTATTTAAAATCAGTTTATATCCACCTTTGCCTTGGTTTAGCCATTTTGATACACGAGCTACTGTTGTTGAACTAAAACCAGTCTCGCGTTCGATAGTTGAATAGGGGATATTCTGTGACAGCATTTCAGCAGCTTTTAGACGTTTTGCGAATTCTGTAATTTCACTCTCAGTTAAGAGATCACGAAAAAACTTCTCAGCATCAGATTTTGATTTGAGGGATAAAACAGCCTCAATAAGTTTTGCATTTTCTTTGTTATTCCAGTTCATAGTGCCACTTTATCAAACTAAAGTACTTTAGTCAACTAAAGTGGATGAGGATATGTATTTTTGGTATACTCTGAATATGGAAAAACTGTTGGTATTAAACAAGGAAATAGGGGAAACTCCTCTCGAATGTATCGAGAGATTTCGTGTTTCAAATCCTGAATATATCGGGGTGCCTATGACCTATGCAGGGCGACTTGATCCTATGGCAGAAGGGGTTTTGATAGTGCTTGTAGGTGAAGAATGTAAGAACAAGGATAAATATTTGAGTCTCGATAAAGAATACGAGGTGGAAATTTTATTCGGAGTCTCTACAGATACTTATGATGTGCTGGGGAAAGTCACAAGTCAAAAGTCTAAAGTCAAAAGTGAAATTCAAAAATCAAAAGTAGAGGAAATTCTAAAAACATTTGTGGGTAGGTTTGTTCAAGAGTATCCTGCATATTCATCAAAGACTGTGGATGGAGTTCAATTACACACGTTGGCAAACAGAGGAAAGTTGCCAGATGAAATGCCCACAAAAGGGGTGGAGATTTACGATATCGAAACGCTGGAGCAAAGAGAAATAGATTCAGAAACTCTACTTCGAGAAATAAAAAATAATATTCAAAAAGTCAAAGGAGATTTTCGACAATCAGAGATTATTGATTTGTGGGAGAAAAATTTACAGGGGTCGGACTCATATATGATTGTAAAAATAAAGGTATCTTGCTCGAGTGGGACATATATGAGAACACTTGCACATAATCTAGGAATTAAATTAGGTGTACCTGCGCTTGCATATTCAATAAAAAGGACGAGAGTGGGGCAGTTTAGTTTAGAGTCACAGGTCAATAGTTTATAGAATATTATATTTTTTAAAAAAAACTTTCTTAACCGCGCTGGGCTAAGGAAGTTGGTGTAATGAGGTTAGAGGTTTTCGAGGATGTGCTTTGCGGCTTCTCGTAGCTCCTTTTGTACCGATGTAGAGCCTGAGATGTGAATAGTTTCATTATCACTCATCTCAATCGATCCACCGTCTGGATGCGTGACCATTAGAGTGCTTGAGTAGATGACACCTTGATCGGTTTTAGCCACAAATGCATGGAACCGAAGTGGTGTATATCCTGATGTGGCTGTGAACACCTTGTTGGTCTGCGAGAAGGTTGTTTCGATAGTGTTTATGAGCACACCGGTAGCGGTAAAGATATTGACCTCTTCTTTTACCTCACTCCCGGTATCATCCCCTTGTGAATAAAAAATCTCCACGGGGTGTTTTGTGAAAGTGAGCTCGCTAGTCCCGATTGTTTTGCTGTTGTGGGTATGGGAGCAATAGGTTGTTGCTCCGATGTACCGGATCTTGTTGGTATTGTAGCCTGTGCTGAGTCCAAGCAGAAACACGACGAGGGCGATTAGGGAGGAGGTGACGAGGGGGGTAATGAATTTCATGACGTTTTTTTGGTGTGTGAGTGGGGCTCAAAGGCAAAGACGGGAATATCTAAGTCTCAAAGAGCGATTGACTGAATCATACCATAATATTATTATTTTGCAATACTTTTATGGTATTGGCAACAGTCAAAAACAAAAAAACACGGCACCCTTCGGGTGCCGTGTTGAATTTGATTACTTGTTACTTGAATACTTGCTACTTTGAGCCTGGTACCCCAAGCGAGTTATTTCTTTCTCGCTTTTGCTCGGTCAGAAGATGTCAAAAACTTCTTTCGGATTCGAACACTCTTTGGAGTAATCTCGAGGTATTCGTCATCTTGGATGAGTTCGAGTCCTCGCTCGATATCCACTTCGTAAAATGGTGTGAGGTATGTTGTACCATCAGAACCAGATGCTCGCATATTTGTAAGCTGTTTTCCTTTTGTTGGGTTTACTTCCATTTCATCACCTTTTGAAGTGTTACCGATCACCTGTCCTGCATACACTTCTGTACCAGCTCCAAGATAGAGTGTTCCTCTTTGCTGAAGGTTGTCGAGTGCGAAGGCGAGAGTCTTGCCATTTTCCATTGAGATCATTGAACCTACTTCTCGTTTCTCGATCGGACCTGCATATTCTCGGAAGTCGATAAATCGTGAACAGAGTATTCCTTCACCCTTTGTATCAATCACGAACTGGTTTCGATATCCCAAGAGTCCTCGAGTAGGGATTTCAAATATGAGTCGAGTCTGGTTACCATCCTGCTTCATGTTACTCATAATACCTTTCCTCTTACCGAGTTTTTCGATAATTGCACCAGAGAATTCTGTGGGTACATCCACTGTTACTTCTTCATATGGTTCTTCTTTTTTACCATTTACTTCTCGAACTATTACCTGTGGTTGTGATACCTGCACCTCAAACCCTTCTCGTCGCATATTTTCAAGGAGGATTCCAATGTGGAGCTCTCCTCGTCCATATACTTTGAATGATTCATTGTTTCCAAAATCAACTTTGAGTCCTACGTTAATCTCGAGTTCTTTTTCGAGTCGGTCTCGAATCTGTCGTGTTGTTACGAATTTTCCTTCTTTACCTGCAAATGGTGAATCGTTAACAAGGAAGTCGAGGGCGATAGTGGGCTCGTCCACGTTAATAGCGGGGAGAGATTCTTGTGTCGCATCGAGACAGATTGTATCTCCGATATAGATATCAGGAATACCTGCAATCATTACAATGTCTCCAGAGTGGGCTTCTTTTACTTCTTTCTTTGCGATACCTTCGAATGTATAAAGTTTTGTGAGTCGTCCTGTTCCTGTCGCCCCTGACTGTTTCTTTACTGTCACTGTCTGACCGTCTTTGATTGTTCCATCATACATTCGACATACCGCCATTCGTCCGAGGAAGTTGTCATACGCGAGGTTGAACGCCTGTGCTCGAAGTGGCACATCGTCTTTTGTGTTTGCAACTGGTACGTGTTCAAGTACAACATCAAGAAGTGGAGAGAGGTCTACTCGAGGGTCTTCAAGTTTTTTTATTGCGACACCTTCTCGTCCGATAGCATACACAGTAGGGAAGTTACATTGTTCGTCGTTAGCACCGAGATCGAGGAAAAGCTCGAGTACTTCATCGTGAGCTTTTGCAGGGTTTGCCGCTGGCTTGTCGATTTTGTTTATCACTACAATCGGTTTGAGTCCGAGCTCGAGAGATTTTTTGAGTACGAATCGTGTTTGAGGCATAGGACCTTCTTGAGCGTCCACAACGAGAAGCACACAGTCGATAGACCGGAGTACTCGTTCTACCTCTGAACCGAAGTCGGCATGTCCTGGTGTATCTACAATGTTTATCTTTGTATCCTTGTATCGAATAGAAGTGTTTTTGGCGTAGATGGTGATACCTCGTTCTTGTTCGAGAGCATTTGAGTCCATAGAGCCTTCACTGTTTGCTCCTGTCTGCTTCATAAGCGCATCGGTCAAAGTGGTCTTTCCGTGGTCCACGTGAGCAATAATCGCGATATTTCTTATTTCTGTGTTGTTCATAGGATTAATAAATAGTTAAGTAATGAATAATAGTTAATATAAGCTTGATTTACCTCGCACTATGTTCGGTTTAGACCAAAGATACTACGAGATAAACCCGAGCACTAAATTATAATCTTATTACGTTTGTTGATAAAAGACATAATATTAGGCTAGTATTGTTTATGTTTTGGCACAAAATTTAGTGCCGGGTAAACAAAAAATCCGCCTCTGCGGACAGTCAATATTAAATCATAAATAATGGTAAAAAGCAAAGTCTTTTGATATAATATTTAGTATGCAAAAAATAAAATCATTTTTTAAAACTAAATTAGGGATTGTCCTTGTAGCGGTAATAATTATTAGTGTTGGAATTTCGTTATTCGCTGGTAAATCTGAAAAAAATGACTCGATTACAATCGAGAAGAGTGAGTTTACCAAAGTGGTGAGTGTATCTGGAAAAGTGGTTGCGGTACAGAATGTTGATCTCTCGTTCGAAACTGGTGGTACAGTTGCTGTGGTGTACAAAAAAGTTGGTGATACAGTTCGCAAAGGGGACCTTGTTGCCGCTCTCGATTCTTCTGATATACAGGCTTCACGAGATAAGGCTGAGGCGGATCTAGTGGCTGCGGAGGCACAACTCACCAAGCTTCAGAGTGGCAACTCAGACTCATCAGAAATATCAATCAATAAACAACAGGTGATCAATACAATAGTGGATGCATATACTACATCTGATGATGCAATTCGAAACAAAGTCGACCAATTCTTTACAGACGGACAAAACCGATCTCCGAGAATCAAGTATAGTTTCTTCAATGATTCAGAACTCAAATATAAAATAAATGAAGACAGAAAGAGTGTTGAGGATTCGCTTGTTGCATTTCAGAAATTCGCAAATAATCTTACGGTAGATAATTACACAAATAAAAATATTCAGGATGCAAAATCATACATTCAAAAAGTAAAAGAGTTCTTATCAGAAGTCTCGCTTGCTGTAAATTCATTTGAAGTATCAAACGGACTCACACAAACAACAATAGATAAATATAAGTCAGATATCAGTGCTGCGAGAGGAAGTGTAAATGGTGCTTTGGCTGACCTCGCATCTTTTGAAGATAAGCTTCACGGCTCACTCTCAGATATTCCTGTCCAGCAAGCGAATGTTATGGCGGCTAAAGCAAATGTTCGTAACCTCGATGCTCAGATTGCTAAGACAATTATTTTTGCTCCATTTGATGGGGTGGTATCACTTCAGGATGCAAAAGTGGGTGAAGCGGTATCTCAAAATAAAATTGTTACTTCTATAATTAGTAAAGATTATCAGATTGAAGCATACATTCCGGAAGTAAATATTTCTGGCGTTGTGGTAGGTAACAAAGCGAAAGCAAGTCTGGATGCATATAACGGAGAAGAATTCGACACAACTATTATTCATGTTGATCCTGCTGAAACTATGCGTGACGGGGTATCAAACTACAAAATAAAACTCTCATTTGATAGACCTGATTCTAGAATACTTTCAGGTATGACAGCTGATGTGAGTGTTGTTACAGAAAGAATTCCTGATGTCGTGGTAATCCCAGAGAGGGTTGTCCTATTCGAAGGGGATAAGGTGTATGTAAAAAAGAAAACCAAAGACGATGATCTAAAAACATATATTACAATTGGACGTAAGGATGGTAAGGGTAATATAGAAGTCACGAGCGGTCTTGCATTAGGTGATAGAGTAATTCTTAATCCATAATGATCCAGACAATCAAAATAGCTTGGTTTTTAGCAATAAGACAGGTAAGACGCGCAAACAAGTGGACAACCCTGCTCATCATCTCTGTTATGGTACTTACATTTCTCAATCTGGTTGTCGTATCGGGTATTCTCGTAGGTCTTATACAGGGGTCTATTGATGCCCAAAAGAATTATTATACGAGTGATTTTATTGTGACGAAACTCGATAAAAAGGAATACATAGAAAAAAGTAATGAGATTATTGATACATTGAGAGCGATGCCAGAAGTGGATTATTACTCTGCACGATATGTCGAAGGTGGTAGTGCTGAGGTGAACTACAAGCAAAAGGCACGAGATACTGATGAAGAGAAGACAAGTGTAAATCTCGCTGGTATTGACCCTGTTGCTGAAAATAGATTAACCAATATGTCGAAGTTTATAATCGAAGGTTCCTTTCTCGAACCTGATGATTATGATCAAGTGCTTATTGGATCATTTTTTGTAAAAAAATATACACCTGTAGAGGCGCCTGGATTTACTGCGCTCACTAATATTTATCCAGGAGCTAAAATAAGAATAACTGTCAAAGGTATTACACGTGAGGTAACAGTCAAAGGAATACTAAAAAGTAAGGTAGATGATGTATCTGCAAAAGTTTTTATGGTGGATAAACAGTTTCGGTCGCTCATAGGGCGAGAAGATCAAAATGTGGATGAGGTAGCTGTAAAATTAAAGGATGGGACAGATCCAAAATTAGTCAAAGAGGTTCTCACAAAGCTCGGATATGATAAATACGCAAGACTACAGACTTTTGAAGATGCTCAGCCAAAATTTCTCAAAGATATTGTTGCGACATTTGCAATACTCGGTAATGCCATTGGTTCTATTGGACTTGCGGTCGCATCGATAACAATATTTATTGTGATATTTATTAATGCAATCACAAGAAGAAAATACATTGGAATAATGAAGGGGATTGGTATTGATGGAAAGGTTATTGAGACATCGTATATATTTCAATCTGTCTTTTATGCGCTCTGTGGGTCAGGTATTGGGCTCATTATAGTGTACGGACTTCTAGTTCCTTTCTTTGATGCTCATCCACTCAATTTCCCATTTTCTGATGGGATACTCGTTGCCACATTCTCTGGGACAATGATCCGTGTTGGACTACTCATGCTTGCAACTCTGCTTGCGGGATATATACCTGCGAGACTTATTGTGAGAAAAAATACGCTTGATGCTATTTTAGGTCGCTAGAGTAAATAATAAGTAATGAATAACAAATAATATGATCAAGATAAAGGGGTTAATAAAAACATATATAGACGGAGAAAAAGAGACAAAAGTACTCAAGGGACTTGATTTTGTCGCAAACGACGGAGAGTTTATTGCGATAATGGGGCGAAGTGGTGCTGGTAAATCAACGTTTCTCTACCAAATGTCACTGCTCGATGAACCTACATCAGGAGAAATAATTATAGATGATGTCGATACGCATAATCTCTCGGTAGATGAGAAAACAAATTTTCGACTGAAGAACCTAGGATATGTGTTTCAAGATTATGCACTTTTACCTGATTTGACAGCAGTAGAGAATATTGCTTTACCACTTCTTATGCAGGGTATGGACAAGGTGGAAGCCTATAAAATCGGCGAAGAAAACCTCAAAAAGTTCAATCTCGGACACCGAGTAAATAATCTTCCGAGTCAACTCTCTGGTGGTGAGCAGCAGCGAGTATCTGTAGCGAGAGCTATTGCTCACAAGCCAAAGATTCTTTTTGCTGACGAGCCGACCGCAAATCTCGACAACGCATCTTCGGAGACAGTGATGACTTTGTTCAAAGAATTAAATAAACAAGGTCAGACTATCATTATGGTTACTCACGAAGAAGAGTATGCCAAGATGACAGACAGAATCGTGAATTTGGACGATGGGAGAATAGTGGGGTAGATTATAGAATTTTGATTATAGATTTTAGAATGAAAAAATGCTCGGCACCTACGGTGCCGAGCATTTTGAATTTGAACCAGTCAATAATCCTAGTCTATAATCAAGATTCTGGTTACCCCTGCTTCTCTTCTTTCTTCACTCTTATTACTTTGTTCATCGCGTTGATAGCGACAAATACCGATAGGGCAATTATAGTAAAGTTAACTATAGAATTGATAAAATTACCTACTTTGATTGAGCCGAGCACAATTGCACTAAAGTCTGGTTGACCAAACACCATCGCTATTGCTGGCATAATCACATCTCCTACAAGTGAGTTAACGATATTGTTAAATGCAGTACCGACTACGATACCGACTGCGAGCTCAATTGCATTACCTTTGATTGCGAACGCTTTAAATTCTGCTATAAAATTTTTCATATATCCTGTAAAGTTTATCTATTAAACAAGTTGACGGTACTCAGTATATCTTATTTTACTTGCCCTTGCACGAAATTTATAGTCGGATTTAGTGCAGGGTCAAAACAACTTTTTTCTTGTTATGCAATATGAATCGTGACTTAATATCGTTAGTACATCCTATATATAAATCATTATCTACCTTATTCTGCAAAATATAGGCATATTGCATAACGATAGATAAAATTTTTTAGGATAAATTACTTTTTTTACTATTAATTAGTTCTTTTAACCCCGGGAGTATTGAGATTATTACAATCGCAATTATAACAGGTAAAAGATATTTGTCCGGGTCAGGAATAATCTTGCCAAAGAAATAGCCAAACAGTGTTAATCCACATACCCATGCAATACCTCCGATAATATTATACCGAAGGAATGTCCTGTAATCCATCAAACCTACCCCTGCGAGTATTGGTGTAAATGTTCGAATAATAGGCATAAATCGAGCGAGAATAATAGCTTTTGGGCCGTACTTCTCAAAGAATTTTCGAGATTTTTCGATGTGATCTTTGTTCCAAAAAAGTGAATCTTCTTTTGTAAAAATTTTTGGCCCAATCTTTTTTCCAAAAAGATACCCTACATTATCTCCTAGAATCGCGAATAATATTCCACCTACAAGTAGAGTAGGGAGTGAGAGCAGGTTTTGGGATACAAGTAATCCCGCTGTAAAAAGTAGAGAATCTCCAGGAAGAAAGAATCCAAAGAAAAGTCCTGATTCGGCAAAGATGATGGCAAATATACCAAAAAGTCCGAGAGCTTCAATAAGAAATTTTGGGTCGAGATAATTCATTAGTCTAAATTTTTCTTGATAAGTTTCGAGATTTTCGATAATTCTTTTTCTGGACTCACTTCACGACTTCCGGGTCGATAGAGGAATTCCCTTGGTTCGTATTTAGTGATACCTGCGTCACCTTCTTTTCTCGGTAAAACATGGAGATGAAAGTGGGGGGACAGATTGACCTGCAAGTTCACCCTCATTCCAAGCAAAATTAAACCCCGTAGCTTTGAATGTTTTTTTAAGTGAGATTTTTAATTTATTTAATAGATCAAAAATAGCTTCATTCTCCTTTTTTGTTAAATCTTCAAATTTTGCAACACAACGTTTAGGGGAAATAAGTATATGTCCAGGAACAATTGGGATATTGGTAGGGAACGCCCATGCAAGTTTATTCTCTGCAATTGTTCGTGCTTTGATTTCAGGTAATGTGCAATAAACACATTTTTTTGATTTTTGATTTTCACCCTCTCGGGTATACACTGCTGCTTTACTTCTTGACTTATTCTTCATATTTATTCATTACTCTAATATCAAATCCAAATTTACTTTGGATATCTTGTAGTGCTGTTTTGAGTCCATACTGATCGTGACCAAGTACGATGATGTCAGGATTAACTCTTTTTAAAACCGACCACTCATTAAGAGTTTTGTCTCCCTCAGAAACATTTACTGCAATGTCTAGTTTTTTGAGTGCCTCTACTCTTTCTCTTGCATTGTGAATTGGATCTCTACCTTTTCTCTGTCTCGCACTTTCATCAGACGATACAGAGATGTATAAATCCCCAAGCTTCTTAGCTTCTCCTAAAAAGTAAAAATGTCCCGGATGAAGACGGTCAAATGTCCCAAATACAAGTACTTTTTTTGCTGTTTGAGTTTTATCCATATGTAGGTATAATAGTATCACAATCAAATAGTATCAAGAGAGCGGGGAGGGAATTGGCCCATTGATCCGCACAGCAACTTGTTTACAAGCTTTTGTAAATAAAGTGCTTCCAACCCTTTACAGGGAAAGATATTTCTATAAAAAGAGAATCTTTCCTTAAGGGAAAGATTCTCTTTTTATATGATTATTTATTAATAATTAATTATCTAATTTTTATGTTAAGAACAGCAGAAGCCGTAGCCGTAGGTCATCCAGACAAAATCTGTGACCAAATATCAGATGCCATATTAGACGCTTGTCTCAAGGATGATCCGTATAGTCGAGTAGCTATTGAGACTATGGGAGGTCATGGAATTATTTCAATCACAGGAGAGCTCACAACAACGGCATATGTAAACATGCGGCAGATTGCTCAGGATGTCTACAGAGACTGTGGAAATTCAGGAAACATTGGAGTGAATGTGAATGTGGTAGAACAGAGTCCAGAAATTGGTCATGGGGTTGATCAGGATGGAGCAGGAGATCAGGGAATTATGGTGGGATATGCATGCAATGAGACACCAGAAATGCTTCCTCTTGAAGTAGTGCTCGCACGAAAACTTGCAAAGGCTATGGGGCGACACGATGGTAAAAGTCAGGTAACAGTAAACAATGGTAAGGTGGTCAAAGTCCTTACATCACTTTGTACATCAGGAGATGTGAGTGATGTTACACTTGAGAAATGTATGCAGGAAGAAGTGCTCCCACACTTTGATGGCACATGGGAAGATCTACAAAAAGTCTGGATGCAAAATCCAAACGGATTGTGGACTATGGGAGGTTTTGAAGCAGATACAGGTCTCACAGGGCGAAAATTGGCTGTAGACAACTACGGACCAAATATCCCTGTAGGAGGCGGATGTTTTTCTGGTAAGGATGCGACAAAGGTAGATCGAAGTGCTGCATATATGGCACGAAGAATTGCATGTGATTATTTGAAAGCTCGAAATGCAAAAGAAGTCTATGTACACATTGCATACGCTATCGGTGTGGCAGATCCTCTTATGGCGGTAGTAGATATTGATGGGGCACAAGAAGAAATCAAAGGATATGATTTGAAACCAAAAGCAATTATCGAATTCTTGAAACTTCGAAATCCGCAATTCCGTGAGACTGCAAAGTACGGACATTTTGGTAACGGATTTGAGTGGGATAAGTAATAGGTAAGTATTAAATAATGAGTAATAAATAATCGTGCGGCACCTTTGGTGCCGCACGATTATTTACTACTTAACTAATTATTATTTAATGACTTCAATATCCTTCTGTATCGGTGTCGTAATCATCATTTCATTTTTTTTATTCACATAAAAATCTAATTCTGTCCGCATTCCAAAATTCTCTAGGTATATTCCAGGCTCTATGGTATATCCGACATTGTGAAGGATAAGGGAATATTCTCTCCAGTTAATACCAGGGAGTTTGCCATGGGGACTATCAAATCCAAGTGAGTGACCTATGGTGTGTTTGATTCCTCTTGCGAGACCTGATTCACCAATGACATCGTGTGCTGCTCGGTCAATATCAAGTCCTCGAGGTACTCGTCCTTCTTTGATTTCGCGTTTTATGTAGTTGATTGCGTTATCTCTTGATTTCACTAATACTTTCCAAACTTTATTATATTCTTCAAACTTTTTATTTTTAACTTTCAATTTTGAGTTTTGAGTTTTGCTTTTTGATTTAACATAAAACATAAATGTAGTGTCCGCATACGGCGCCATTTTTTGGTCTAGTCTTGCCCAAATATCAAGGAGTATTAAAGTTCCGGAAACTAATTTAAGTCCTTTATTTTTAGGGAAGTAATGAACCTGGTTTGTATTCTTTCCAAATGCAACAATAGCAAATTCTTTCTTATGGTCATTTGTAAGCCCGTGTTTTTTGTAAGATTTTTTGATGAAATTAACACAATCCTTTTCAAAGACATCATTTTTCGATTTTATTTTCTCAAAAAGAAAACTCTTGAATTCATCTTTGATGATTTTCAGTTTTTCTCCAGTAAGTTTATGTTGGTTAATTTGCTTTTGGGTCCAGGACATTAATTTTGCTTAGGAATAAGTAGTATAGGATTGCTATATTTATTAGAAGTATTTGCCTGATTATTCCAAACCCTTCTTGGATATAAAATGTATATGATGATCCAATACAAACAAATCCCATTGTCGTGAAAACTATTTTTTGACTTTTTACTTTTATTTTCACCTTCTCAGGTATTCGCTACTGCTTTGAGTTTTGATTTCTAACTTTTGATTTATTTTAAGAAAGTAAAATACCCATCCTTATAAATCACTTTTTCACTCCCGTCCTTCATATGCGCTGTCACTGTTCGTGGTGTTGTTGATACGATATCTGTATGAACTGATGAAGAGTTAAATCCGAGTTCTTCCCAGTCTTCCTCTGTCATTTGTGCAGGGTCTCCAGCGTAGCAGTCGTGATATGCATTACCAAGTGCGAAGTGAGTGTTGCCGTATTTGCCACCGACGTTCTCATCAAAGAGGGTTTCTGCCATAAACTTCGTGATTCGTGAGAATCGGGTATCTGTGAGTGAGTATTCACCGATTTTGTCAGCGTTTTCTGTGGCGATCATTTCCTTAAGAACTTTTTCATTCTGTGTTGCTTTACTTTTTATGACCTTACCATCTTTAAACCAGAGCTCGATGCCAGTGATGAGGTTTCCATATCGATAGAGTGGCTCTGAGAATCTTATCCAGCCATTAGTACCTCGCCAATCTGGTGAAGTAAATATTTCAAATGATGGGATATTTCGTCCGCTTCCTCCCATCCACTTTTTCTTTTCACCGAGCTTTACCCAGAGATCTGCATCAGGCCCTGTGATGTGGAGTTTTTCAATCGGCATAGAATTTAATTTGTCTTGAGCCTTTTCTACCATTTTGAATACCTTTTTCCACTCTGCTATTGGATCTTTCTTGTCGAGGAAACAGGCTTTGATTATTTGACCCCAGTACTCTTTGAGACTCATTCGAGCTTCCTTAGCCATTGCTGGTGTTCCGTAGAGTGCGAGAGTCCATGTGAATTTGCCTTGATTCTCCTTCTCATTACGCCAGTTCATATATGGTTTGAATGCTTTGCCTCGCTCCATAATCTTTTTTGGGTTGACTCCTTTGAGTGCGTGCTTGTTGGTATCTGAGATGATGTAGATAGAATGGTCTATTTCGTCTATGAGACCTTTCAAATATTTAGCAGGGAAGTATTTGATCTGTTCGTCTGATGCGAGTTCGTAGAAGAGTCGTGAGACATTTGAATTAGCCTTGTCATATGTTTCTTTGTCATCGGGAATATAGTTGGTGATAACATTACCACCTCTCTTGATGATGGCTTTGTAGAGTTCAACATACATTGGTTTGGCATACTCATTGACTGTGAGATATACTGTCTCACCTTTTTGAACCCCTTTGCCTGAGTTAAGTGCGAAGTTTACGAGGACTTTTGCGTAGTTTTCTAATATTTTCTTTGATGGAATATAGTCTTTTGCCATTTTTTATTATTTATTATTATTTTAATATTGTTTCGAATTTCGACATTCGGATTTCGTTCTTCTGCCTTTAGGGCAGCGGTATCCTATGCTTCTTTTTGCCTATGTCTATAATAAACGAAATCCCATTAAATGCCACTATGCAGAATGTGGCCCAAAATACCCCAAATAAAAGTCCCGCTATCACATCGGATGTATAATGGACACCCAAGTATACCCTCGAGAAGCCAATAATGAGTGATGTTAAGTAGACAAGAGTAAGGGCGAGATTTTTCTTGAAAATTGATTTAATATTTCTGAGACTTAGATATGATATGAGTATTGCAAATATGATAGACATCATCATATGTCCACTAGGAAAACTTCCTCCCGATTCCATAATTATACCTAGTGGTCTGATTCTGTCGTAATAAGATTTTAATATCAGCACCATAATAATTCCTGAAATGAGTGTGGTTAATACTAATAAAATGTTTTTGTATTCATTTTTTCGTGCAAGGTAGAAAACATAAAGAACAGTAAGGAATGGTATATATATTGAACCACCAAGTGTAGTAAAAATCTTCATTACAATAGTAAGTGGTTCGGAGATTATCAAATATCTAAGAGAATAAAGTCTCTGGTCTAAAATATTGAATAGTCTGCCGGTCTCAAGGTCGTTTGCTATTAGTCCAAAAAGATAGAGCGATGTGACTGAAGTGATGAATACTACAATATTAATCTGGGAGATTTTGATATTTTTCTTTTTGGCATAATGAACGGCAATCATAATACATACCGAGATCAGTGTCGCTATAAGTATAAAACTGCCCAAGAATGAAGACGCCTTTTCAAAGCTTTTTCCAAATATAAATCCAATCAATATAGATAGAAATGCCCATACAAATGAAGCGAGAATGTCTATCGCAATAAATTTTTTGAGTCCTATGTTGCTTGCTCCCGCAGCAAATGGTGTGAGAGTTCGTGTGAGAGAGTGTAGTCTACCAAAAAAAACTGAGGTGAATGGGTGGGAAGATATAAGTGCTCTTGTCTTCTCGAATTGCTCTCTTTTAATATAAAATTTTCTTTCCGCTGATGTAAAATGATGGCCATATTTATGTCCCAAATAAAAACCTGTGAGATCGCCAAACATCGCACCTATTGTTCCTACTAAAACAGAGAGCCAAAATCCAAAGAAATGAAGTTTTACCATGAAGCCAGCCAAGATGATGATTGTCTGACCCGGAACAAGCATTCCTAAGAGGGGTACGGATTCGACATAGGTAATAATAAAAATTATTAAATACCCAAAATGTCTAAATATGTCTAGATGTGTCTGAAAAAAGGATACAAATATATGTTCCATATATACAGTATAAGGTAGAACGTAAAAAGTAGAAAGTTGATCTTATTGGACTCGGATACTATTGATTTGAATCAAATTTCTTTTAACTTTGTCCTTTTTACTTTATACTTATCCATATGAATTTATTTGATGCAGCAATCTTGGGAATAATAGAAGGTGTTACTGAGTTTTTACCTATATCTTCTACTGCACACTTGGTTTTGGGTGCGAAATTACTTCGTCTACAACAGACGGATTTTGTAAAAAGTTTTGAGATAATAATTCAACTAGGTGCTATTCTTGCGGTGGTGACTTTGTATTTCAAATCTCTATGTAATATTGATGTGTTGAAAAAAGTTTTTGTTGGATTCCTACCTACCGCTATTGTCGGTTTGTTGGCCTACAAAAAAGTTAAGCAATATTTGGGAGACGAATCAATCGTTCTCTGGTCTCTTTTTGTTGGAGGTGTGTTGCTTATTGTTTTTGAGTATTATTACAAGAGGAGAGAAAGTGATGTGACAAATACAATTACATATAGACAATCTGTAATTATTGGACTCTGTCAGTGTATAGCATTTATTCCAGGTGTATCTCGCTCTGCTGCCACGATTATTGGAGGTATGATGCAGGGGATTAGTCGTACTGCTATTGCTGAGTTTTCGTTTCTGTTGGCTGTGCCTACCATGTGTGCAGCATCAGGGCTCGACATTCTAAAGAACAAAGAAGCACTTATTCATATTGATAATCTCAGTGCACTTCTTTTGGGATTTGTGGTGTCTTATGTTGTCGCTATATTCGCAATCAAAAGTTTTCTCTCATTTGTAAAGAGGCATGATTTTACTGTATTCGGAGTGTACAGAATACTTATTGTTGTGTTGTTTTGGATCTTCATCTACTAGTGTCTTATTTTGCAGACTGACTTTAATGCATCGATATCCTCCTTTGAGGGTGTGAGTGATGTGCCCTGATCTATTTTATACATAATCGATTTTGGATTATCGTTATGACCCATTCCTAGTGCATGACCTAGTTCATGTGCAAGCACTCTTTCTAACTTTGCGGTATTATCAAACTGATAGATATTTATTGAGCGACCACTCTCGTTCAGTATGTACTCTCCCTGGTCAAATTCGTCACCTAGTATCTCCTGGTTATCTCTGTATTTCTCTACATTGAGATTAAGATTCTCTATTTGTTCGTTTAGTAGTCTCCCTAATGAATTAATCATGTCAGCTCTCTCTGTGAGGTTAGCACGTCTTGTTTCGAGGATGCTTGCTCTAGTATTAAATGCATCCTTCTCTCGCTGGAGCTTATCGTATTCATTTTTTGGAGCACCACCTTTCGAATTCCAATATTGTATTCTTTTTTCGAATTCCGCTTCGTCAGCGTCTAATTGGGAAATATCACTTTCAAGTTTTGCTTTGTCTTGGTTAAATACAGTTTTTAGATTTTCATATTTTAATCTCAGCTCTTCAAAGTTTGTTTTGCTATTATTGATGGTATTACCCAGATTGTTTAGCTTACTAGTAGATTCTTGGCGAGAAT
>CAZKPS010000013.1:252-2643 GCA_964554765.1 uncultured Candidatus Saccharibacteria bacterium | reverse complement strand
AAACAAGATTGATGATTACCTGCCCATGAGTAGGTGTATATTTTAAGAGTTGTTTTTCTGGGAGTAGGTTTTGCCATACTTTAGCACCTGTTTGTGCTGCACTCAGAAAATCATCTGTTGAAATCCCAAATTTCGGATCGACTATACCAATAGAGTATGTAATAGCTCGATTGCAAGGGAATAGCCATTCATACTTTTGATCGATTGCCAGTCTAAATCGTGGGTAGATATAATACAGCACAACACTAATAAGTATTGTGGCAATAATAATTCTAAAAATATGTATAAAGATGTTTTTCACTATGTTTATTCAGAAATTCGATAACCAAAATAAATACCAGCTATTGCTCCAATTGCATTGAAGAAAACTCCAGACATTGAAAAACTACTTTCTCCCCAGAGTAGTGGAACATATCCTCCTGCTATACCTCCTAAAAACATTCCTATCCAAATGATTGATTTTTTGCTCATGTACTTAATTATAGCACTTTGAGTATTAAATATAGCAAATGCGTGGCACCGTAGGTGCCACGCATTTGCTATATTTAATACTTCACTTATCTAAATTCCTGCCAATTTTATTGCGCCATATAGCACAGCTACACCAAGTATAGTTGCAACCGTTGTCCACACAGTATTGTGGCCGTGATGACTTTCTGGGAGGAGATCGCTCGCTCCAATATAGAGGAAGAATCCAGCAAAGAGAGATAGGATGGTGCCGAGCATCATCTCATTTAGTGAGAAGAATAGTGTAGAAATAACTCCTAGTACTGGTGCAAGAGAGTCAACCACTAGCCATTTTAGAGCTGTTATCTTGCTACCCTTATTTTTTATGATCATATTAACGGTATTCATCCCATCAGAAAAATCGTGTACAAGTACTGCAATTGTAACAATAATTCCAACTTCAATACCTACTTGAAATGCGAGACCAATCGCTGCACCATCGAGAAAACTATGTAGCGAGAGACTACCTGCTCCCATATTGCCACGATGTGCATTACAGTGAGTGTCGTCACTATGTGAGTGAATTATTATGTATCTATCAAGTATCATATATGTGATAAACCCAAGCACAACAAACGATAGGGTAGTGGATGCATCAAAAAATTCTTCAGTAAGCTCAAGCGCTTCAGGTATCAAATCAAAGAAGGTCACACCGATGACTGCTCCAGCAGAAAATCCTAGAATTAAATGTAATTTATCTTTAAATCGAAGTGCCAAGAGTCCACCAAGAAAAGTGGATATAGCGGCACAGATACTGATAAGTATGACCATATGTGTATTTTATTTATAATTTTTAATGCAAATCGTTTGCATCAGTAAGAGTATATCCTTTAATAAATGTAATTGCAAGTAAATTGCATTTAATATATACTTTCGATATGTTAGATATCACACAAACACTCAAATCAGCAAAGCTCAAGGTGACACCTGCAAGAGTCTTGATACTAGAGATTTTGGGTAAATCAGATAAGCCTTTGTCAGTCGAAATGATTGGCAGAGAAATCAAAAATAATACAGTCAACCAGGTAACGATTTATCGAACGATTGAATCGCTCGTCGAGGTGGGGGTGATTGGTCGTGTTGATCTTAGAAAAGACGCAGTATTTTATGAGTTCTTGGACGAACACCACCATCACATTGTCTGTAGTAAATGTGGTGTACTTGAAGATTTTGATTTTTGTAAGATTGATGATTTGTCTCACAAAATCCTCACAAAGTCCAAAAAATTCAAGACAATACTGGATCATTCTTTTGAATTGTTTGGTATTTGTAATTCCTGTGCCAGAAAAAATGCCTAAAATTATACTTACACTTTTTATATTAGCTTTTTGTGTCCCATCTCTTGCTTCTGCGGTTGACCTTGTGGGTGATAAAACCACTGTCGAAAAAGGTGTTGTGCTGGAGGTGATAAATGAAGAATACAAGAAGATTCCAGGTACTGATACGACCGCCCTCGAACAGACATTAAAAATAAAAGTTACTGAAGGAGAAGAGAAGGGTAAAATATTCAATCTTGTTAGCGATTACAATAAATTTAAAAGTGGGGATTATCTCTATTTTAATCACAATATTCGTGGTGAAGATGGTTATGAATCATATGTAATAAGTGATGCTGACCGTATTCCGACACTTATTTTCTTTACTCTACTATTTGTGGTGCTCGTGCTTATAATTGGAGGGATTCAGGGTGTGAGAGGATTACTTAGTCTCATTGGTAGTCTGGCGCTCATTTTGTATATTCTTTTACCGTCGATAACTCTAGGGTATTCTCCAATTCTGGTAAGTATTGCAGTTTCTTCATTCATTATTATTCTTGGCTCATATATTACTCATGGGTTTAATAGGACGACAACATCGGCGGTGATAGGGATGATTGTGACAGTG
>CAZKPS010000013.1:0-242 GCA_964554765.1 uncultured Candidatus Saccharibacteria bacterium | reverse complement strand
ACAGGACTTTCATCTGATGAGGCTGTTTTTCTAAATTTTAATTCACGAGGGCATATCGATATTTTAGGACTTCTTTTTGGAGGGATTATGATTGGGCTTCTGGGTGTACTTTATGATATTGCTATCGGCCAAGCTATTGCTGTAGAGGAATTGAAGAATATTGCACCTCATGCACCAAGGTTTTTGGTATACAAGAGAGTAATGAGGATGGGACGGGAGCATATAGGTGCACTTGTAAATAC
>CAZKPS010000012.1:0-20204 GCA_964554765.1 uncultured Candidatus Saccharibacteria bacterium | reverse complement strand
TGGGTGGAAAATAATTGATACTAGAATCGACTCCATTGTTTTTTAAAAATTTATGAATCCTTTGTCTTTGGGCATTACTTTTACAAATAATGAAATACTGAAACCAACTCCTGGTCTGCTTTATATTAGGGAGTATGATATTAGGGACGCTACACAATAATTCATTATATTTTTTCGCAACATGATTTCTGTACTTTAAAATACTATTCAATTTTGATAGTTGAACATTCCCAAAAGCAGCCTGGGCCTCAGTCATCCTCATATTAAATCCCAATGTAGCACCTTGTATCCAATTCTTTTTTGTTGAACGACCCTGATCTCTTATTGACCAGCTCCTTCTTGCAATATCTTCATCATCTGTAACAATCATTCCCCCTTCACCCAAAGTTGTTATCTGCTTATTCTCATGAAAACCAAATACAGTGATATCAGCAACACTGCCTACACGGAAATTATCTTTTGGTCGACCAATCGCCTCACAAGCATCCTCAATAATTTTTAGATTGTATTTCAATTTCAATGATTCTATTTCCTTTGTGTCATTTGGCAATCCAAAAATGTCCACAAGCATAATACCTTTAGTCCTAGGTGATATTTTTTCCTCGATTCTCCTAATATCAATATTTAAAGTGTTCAAATCAATATCAACAAAAATTGGTTTTACACCTTCATGTAGTAAGGCATTCCCTGAAGCAATAAAACTAAAAGGAGTTGTTATAACTTCGTCACCTTTTCCCCAACCCAATGCCTTCACCGCAACTTGTAAACCGCTAGTACCGCTATTTACCGCGACCGCATACTTCTTTTTTAAAATTTTCTTAAATTTATATTCAAATTTTTCTACTTCCTTTCCTCTTGCTAGCTTACCACTATTTAGTATTTTGAATACCGCATCTTTCTCTTTTTTATCGATATATGGCCTATATAGAGGAATTTTCATATTATATAAACATCTTTCTTATAACATCGCATGCCTCTTCTAAAGTATCGACTCTTAAATGTGAATGGTAGTTAAGCCAATAATCCTTTTCATGTGCACGACCAAATATGATAACAGGTTTTTTATTTTCAAAAGCAAAGAATACCTCCATAGAGGTACCAATCATGCTTACGTTCTCGATTGTATCATCAACCAAAATAATGTCTGATTTCAATATATCAGACAAGTCACGTATGACCGCGGTTTTTGGATCAGTAAAAGCTTCTTTCTCTTCCCTTCCACGAAGAGCATGAATGACATTGAAATCATGTCCCAAAATCTGTGTAGCATTATTTCTCCAACCAAGAGAAACCTCTCTTGGAACTCCTCTCATGGGACCACTCAAAAAAATAGTTTTTTTCACAAACATAAACTACATCATAATGAAGGCTTTGTCAAATAAAAATACCTGCGGTGTTGTTCACACCGCAGGCGCTTTGCTATTCACCACCTTCTTCAAGGTAGTTTGTTAGCGTGCCAGCAAACTGACTTATCGAGCCATTCTCAATGATCCAAAGCTCCTTGGCGACCTGGTCAATAAAGACTCGGTCGTGGGAAACAAGAACCATAGTGCCCTGATATTCGTTGAGTGCCTGCACAAGCAGGTCCCAAGTCACAGGGTCAAGATGATTAGTTGGCTCATCAAGAAGCAAAAGGTCAGGTTTAGAAGCAAAGAGCAGACAAAACCGGAGGCGCATTTTCTGCCCCCCAGAAAGCGTCTTTATCGGACGCATGCAATGATTGGCATCAATGAGATATCGAGCTAGCAGACTTCGAGTGTTCGATTCGGGTGCACGAGTCACCTTTTGCAGTAATTCAACTGCCGAACTATTCTCGTCTAATGTTTCAAGTGACTCTTGGGAGAAGTAACCAACTTTTACATTGTTCCCCACTTTGAGTATTCCTGATACCGCCACATCTCCCAATATCGCCTTCAAAAAGGAAGTTTTTCCACTACCATTTCTGCCAATCATAGCAACTTTTTGACCAAAGAAAAGACTCAATGATGTGTCCATCAAAAGTCTCCGATCCCCTCTGGTCACAGAGAGGCTTTCAACCTTGAGAATCCTTTTGCCACGATTCTGCTCGACCTCGCTGGTCGAAATCGCAATTCTCTTTGATTTCTTCGGTTTTTCTGGAGCCTTGTCTTGAAGTTGTCTAAGTTGAGACTTTCTTGCCCGAAGTTGTGCTCCGAGATCAGGGTTCACTTGCACCCATTGCCTCATTCTTTTGATCAACTTATCCAGTTGCTCAACCTTCTTTTGATGAACCTGCCAAGTATGCTCTTGCCCTGCTTTTTGACGAGCACGCTCCTCCAGGTAGAATTCGTAGTTACCTTTGTATGCTGTAAGCCCTTCATTTTCAACCTCCACAATTCGGTTCGTCACCGCATTAATAAGGTCTTGATCATGGCTCACAAATACGAGGCCTCCTCGGAATTCTTTCATCAGCTCAATCAGCACTTGCCTCGCGAATATGTCGATATGGTTCTCAGGTTCATCCAGCAAGATGAAATCAGGGTTTCTTGCGAACGCAACTGATAGTGCAAGGATTTTTTGCTGTCCGCCACTGAGAGACCCCAAAGGCAAACTTAAAGCATATTCTCCCAAATCAAAATCAGAAATCAGTTTCTTAACCCTGCGCATCAATTTGTCATCCCCAAAACCATACACATACTCCTCACCAGTCTGCCCCTGTTCCAAAACCTCTTGAGACAACTCTTGTGAAACAAAAGCGATGTCGGCGTGACTTTCAACGAATCTTTTTCCAGAGGCCAACTCTTCGTCTGCAGTGAGCATACGAAGGAGTGTTGACTTACCCGAACCATTTTCGCCGATAATCACGATTTTATCGCCCTCGCTTGCAGAGAAATCAATCTCATATAGAACTGTCTGCCCGTTGTATTTCTTGGTAGCTTTTTTTAGTGTCAGTGTCATTGAAATCCTCCTTGGTTATTTTCTAGCATCAAAATAACATTAAAATTGCTATCTGGCAAGGTACATCATTAATCTTTTTATGCAAATCTCGATAAACCCCCTACCAGGTGTGTCATTTGTGTCATTTCAAAAACCTCCACCCTAGACTCAGGTGCCTTCACTACCCTCTCTCAGAAATCCTAAAATACCCTTACAAGGTCTTGAGGTGTGGGTACTTAACTCGAGTGGCCCGCAAAATTAAAAAATACCAAGGAATTCCTTGGTATTTTTTAATTTTGCGGAGGAGAGAAAGTGCTAAACGCACTTTCGGCGAGATTCGAACGCCGGAGTATATTTTTCTCAGTAGAGAAAAATACGAGGCGGTGACCAGACAAATTCTGCGGGCAGCAGAATTTAGTCGAGGTCGAAACTCTCGCCTCATTATTCCTAAAATGCTATCATAACCCTATGTCACCCATCGGAGATCAAATCACACTCATACTTTCTTGGTTTACCATTTTCGCTCAAATCGGAATCATCCTCGCCGCTCTCGCACTTCTCCTTATCACTCTCAAACATCCAGCACAAATCCTCCACCATCTCTCACAAAAAGCAGCTGAACACGCAATGCTCGCGGGATTTATCATCAGTCTCACAGGACTTGCAACAAGCCTCATCTATTCAAATATTATAGGGTTTGATCCGTGCGAACTCTGCTGGTGGCAGAGAGTCTTTCTCTATCCTCAGGTGATTCTTTTTGGAGTGGCACTCTACAACGAAAAAGTACAAAAAGTAGAAGATGAAATGGTATTTCTCTACAGTCTCATACTCTCAATCTGTGGTGCTACTATTGCCCTCTTTCAATATTACGGACAGATGTTTGACCCAGGGCTTCTTAGTGCATGCAGTACACAAGGCTCATCCTGCGCAAAAATATTTTTTGTCACATTCGGTTACATCACTATCCCAATGATGTCGCTCACTGCATACATCATTCTCATACTTTTTTATTTCTTTCGAAGACATTCAAAAAGTCATAATAAATAATATAAAAGTTTAAATAAAATTATCCTTCGTTTCACCTCTTTTATGCAGGAGACAGTAGGGTATATATTTCATCTCTCAAGCAACAACTTTTTGATATACTATTGATTATGGAATTCTTATCAAGACCAGAAACTGTTACAGAAATTGAACAACAAGCATGGAGGAAGATTGCCTCTGATATCATATTTCTGCAAGATCCTGAGATAGATATAACCCCAGAAACAGCAACAGAAATATCTCGAGAAATCCAAAGACAAATGCTCGAAACACCAATGTCTCAATCATCATTGGAAGAATCAGTAAAACAAACTATTAGGAATAGTTTTGAGAAATTAGGTATAGATGATGTCAAATTAGAATTTGATCCTCGTGAAATTAAGTCTCTTGCTGAAATAAATAGTCTCGCAATTACAAACGATCTTGGAACATATGAGAGCTGGGGATTCACACCGAAGCTAGCCGTCCGAAATGGATCTGAGGGGCTCAACTGCCTCGGAAAGGCAATACTCTTAGGTTCTGAACTCAGGAGTGAGGGACATGATGTTCAAATGGCAATCACTGCCGATCATCCATACATAATCATACAAAAAGAAGGGAGAACTTATTTGTTAGGATATGATAAAACACCTTGTGACATAACAGATTATCTGCCACGGGATGGTAGTAGAATTATGACTCTTCCAAGACATATCGCAGACAAACAAAAACCGAACATTATCTACATAGAAGACTTCGACAAGGCCGTACTCCACGAGACACTAGAGAATATTGCGGTGTTAGAACATATTGCAAATAATAAAGATCTTTATACCCTCCCTGGAACAAATGATGAGGGTTCAAAAATTGCGGAATCAAATAAAGATACACTAACTTTGATTGACTGGAAACGCTTACAAGCAAAAATTTTGCCAGAAATGAAAAGCGCCTTTCAAAATAAAGTATGGACAGATGAAATAGAGCGTATGCAAGAGATAAGAGATGCAGACTATCGAGCGCGTTTTTTTGAGAATGCAATGTCAGATATCAGTACAAGAAGTCTATATGTAACACAGGGAGATATATTATCACTAAGAGACAGTGGTCTTGCTAAAGCATTTTGTGATTTTGTTATTTCAGATAT
The DNA here is from genome assembly GCA_964554765.1 of uncultured Candidatus Saccharibacteria bacterium. Lineage (GTDB taxonomy): Bacteria > Patescibacteriota > Minisyncoccia > Phycocordibacterales > CAIRYW01 > JAQBQZ01. The sequence goes on along the minus strand of CAZKPS010000012.1, from coordinate 15,142 downwards.
GCAACCACCTGAAGGTGTAGACCCGAAAATGATAGAGTTTGGAACTAAACTCAAAGAAGGATTGAAAAAAGAACCCCCAAGGATGCGGGACCAACTAGCCAAGAAAATACAAAAGAATCTGGGGATTTCTTGACATATTGATAGAGTGAGGTAATCTAATGGACGGAACAATCCACTTCTTCTCCATGAAAAAATGCACCTGTTCAAACTGTGGTGGACCCGTATCGTGCCCCACATGCAACCCAACACCCAAAGACACTGAACCACCTCGGCAAAGCGGTACAGATGTTGGGTCCTTCCAAAAAGCCTGGGAGGCGCGAGTCATCTTGACCGAAATTGGCTGGAAACCCTAGGCACACTCACTCGAGATGTGCTTTTTTTATTCTACATCCAATCAATCTCCGTCTTGCCTTCTCCTTTTAGATATTCATTTGTCCGACTGAAATGCTGACATCCAAAAAAACTCGTCGCAGAAAATGGTGATGGATGAGCTGACTCTAACACAAAATGTTTTTTTCTATCTATATGTGCACCCTTTTTCTTGGCGTAATTACCCCAGAGCATAAATACGAGTCCTGTTCGATGTTCTGATAGTGACCTAATGGCTGCATCAGTAAATTCCTCCCACCCCTGATTTTGATGTGACCCAGGATCACTCGCCCGCACAGTCAGTGTCGCATTAAGAAGTAGCACGCCCTGCTTTGCCCATCTGGTGAGATCACCGTTTTGAATTGGTTCTATACCTAAATCACTTTTTATTTCCTTAAAAATATTTTTAAGTGACGGAGGGATTGAGACATCTTCACTCACAGCAAATGAGAGTCCGTTCGCCTGCCCCACTCCGTGATATGGATCCTGACCAATAATCACCACCTTTACTTTGTCAAAAGGACAAAGGTCGAATGCACGAAAAATATTTTTTGGTTCTGGAAATACTTTATGGTGGAGATATTCTGATTTTACAAACTCCCGAAGCTTCGTAAAATACGGTTTTACGAATTCATCACTTAGATGTCGCTTCCAAGAAGGCTCGAGTTTAACATCAGTATTCATACATATATTGTAAAGATTTGGAGATATAAACACAAATATTGATATTTTGGAAAGGTTTTATGATAAAATACCAGCATGAATGGACGAATTTTGTGGTCAGGATATGAATTCGAATATAAAGAAAAGACAGCCGACTGGTTTTGGGCTGTTTCTATTATTGTGATTTCTATTGCAGTCATTGCCTATATTTATGACAACACAATATTTGCAATGTTTATCCTTCTCGCAGGTGCAACTAGTCTCTCTATTGCACGAAGACCACCTCAACTCTTTGACTACGAATTGACCAAAGATGGTTTACTCATTAATAATAAACTCTATCCTCATATTGATTTTAAATCTTTTTGGATACTCGAAAGTAAATATCATGCCCCAAGGCTTCTACTCCGAACCAGCCGTCTCATCAATCCTATCCTTGTCATCTCAATCGAAACAGACTATGTTGACGCTGCAACAGTACGAGACTTTCTCCTTGACTATATACCAGAAGAAAAAATGGAGGAACCAATCTCACTCCGATTTATGGAGTTTTTAGGATTCTAGTTTTGCCCGAATATTGAATATAGGATTTAGTATTTTGAATGATAAATGAATGGCCACCGTAGGTGGCCATTCATTTTAATTGCAATTCAAAAATAATAGTATAATCTATGAACCACCCCTTTGTCGTTCAATGGATAGGACGCAACTTTGCGGAAGTTGTAATGCAGGTTCGATTCCTGCCGAAGGGATGCATTTTAAGCAAACACTGAGAGAGTTTGGGTACAGGAATCAAAGCCTGATTGAGTATAATTTATGAGTGTTAACGAAATAAATTATCCAATCAGAATACTGTTCGTGTAACGAAAAATTCCTCTCAAAAGTGATACAATAAAAAAACAAAACCCGCTTCCGCGGGTTTTGTTTTATCTTACTTTGAGTTTTTTATAAGTTTTGAAAGCCTTGATTTCTTTCGTGATGCTGTGTTCTTGTTGATTGAGTTAAGTTTTGCAGCTTTATCAAATGCTTTGTAGGCCTTTGGGAGCAGTTTCACTGCCTCTGCTTTCTTATTCTCTCGGACCAATTTCTTGATCTCATGAACTACAGTATCTATCCCCTTCTTTCTTCGGAGATTGTACACGTGCTTTCTTTTAGAAGCTCGGTGTGCTTTTTTAGCTGATGATGTAATTGGCATTGGTGTAATATAGCACAAGGGTCAAAAAACATCAATATCTGTATAGAGTATGGAGTATTATGTATTAAACACAGATTTACTAGTCCATACTTGATACTTGATACTTGATACTTGTATACTTAGCCTTATGCTAATTCACCTAAAAGGTACAATCCTTGATACTTTTGACAAATACATCGTCCTCGATGTTTCGGGTGTAGGCTATAAGATATACGCTACGACTGAGACTGTACTAAATGGCCATACAGGCCAAGAAAAGTCACTCTGGATTCACCATGCAGTGAGAGAAGATAGCGAGGATCTTTTTGGGTTTAGCACCAAAGAAGAGCTGGATTTCTTTGAGCTTCTTATCGGTATTTCAGGTATAGGACCACGAACAGCATTAGGGATTCTCAATGTGACCACGATAGGCGCTCTCAAAAAAGCAGTCTCATCCGGTGACACAAGTCACCTTACAAAAGTATCAGGTATCGGCAAAAAGAATGCTGATAAAATAGTCCTCGAACTCAAAGGTAAGTTTGATCTCGAAGACAATGCTCCCAACGAGTCAGGAGATATTGATGTCATTGAGGCTCTCCAATCTCTGGGATACAGCCAGAACGACGCACGTAAAGCTCTCAAGGAAATCGAAGGAGGTACAACACAGGAAAAAATTAAACAGGCATTGAAGATTTTGAATAAATAGATTCATCCTCTAAAGTTTTAGCTGTCGTTATGCAATATTGTCTGGGTAAAAAATAGAGTCATTATCATTTCTTTATATAATATGTTAAAAATACCCCAAGTTGCTTAATATCGCATAACAAGAAAAAATTTGTCGGTCTATAACTTTCAACACAGAGCCAAGTCTCATAAACAAACCAAAGTAATAAACTTGTCAATAATTTCCAACTTTTTTAACATCTAAAATTTTCTAGGATATATGAACCGACCAAAACCGAACAATCACCACCCCCTTCCCCCTCATGCTAGAAAAGTTTTCCATGGTGAAAGATATGAAATATATCAATGGGAGCAAAAGCAATTTGATGAGAGTGTTAAAATATATGAATCCATTAAAAGATTCGATACTGTTATTGTATATCCAGTTATAGACGAAAAAGTAGTCATCATCGAGGAGGAACAGCCACACTGGGGCCGTGCTAGTGATTCGTTTGTTGCAGGGGGTATTAACGATGATGAAGATATTTTTGATGCAGCACAAAGAGAACTCCTTGAAGAAACAGGAATGGTATTCAAAGATTTTTATTTGGTACATGCTGAGCAAAAAAACATAGATACTCACTCAAATATTTATATCTTTGTTGCAAAAAATTATGTTAAGACAGAGGGCAAACATCTGGATGCTGGAGAAAAGACACATCCAAAAGAAGTAACATTCGATGAACTCATTACTCTCACAAAACAAAGAGTATTCTTCCACAAGCCAGACTTCATCGATGAATTCATAATTCAAGATAAAGTAGATACCCTATTCGATATCTTCCAAAACCCAGAGAAATATTCGACACTTTAGACTATTCATCCTCTAAAGTTTTAGCTGTCTTTATGCAATTTGAGTAAAAATGGCATGAAAATGATGTGCCTATTTTGTTTACAAATTTTAGACAAATTACTTTTATCCTTAAATTGCATAACAAGAAAAAGTTGGTCAAATAAGGTTTTTATGTAAAGATAGAAATATAATTTGACCAACTTTTTTAAAAGTTAAAATTTTTTAGGATAAATGCCCGAACTCCCTGAAGTCCAAACCACAGTTAATGGAATAAACACCTATCTTAAAGGTCTTACCATTTCTGATGTCTGGACCAATTACAGCAACATGAGCGGATTTCACACAGGCAAAGATCACATCAAAGATCCAAAATTCTTTACCTATTTCAAAAAACAAGTTGTAGGTAGAAAGATAATAGAAGCAAAACGAAGGGCAAAAAATATTCTAATTCAGTTAGACAATAGTGATATTATCCTTGTTCATCTCAAGATGACTGGGCATCTGCTTTTCGGTGAGTACACCAAAAAGCAAAGTCATCAAGTTTCAAGTAACAAGTCTCAAAGTAAATCAAAAGGTGAATGGGGACCAGTTGATAAAAATTCACCGCTTGCAGACCCTTTCAACAGACACATCAGACTTATTTTCGCTCTATCAAATGGCAAACATCTCGCACTCTCAGATATGCGCAAATTTGCAAAAGTGACTTATATTCCAAAAGAAGAAATCGAAAATACACTTCATTTGAAAGATTTAGGACCTGAGCCACTAGATCCAAATTTTACAAAAGAGATATTGAGACAAAGACTACAGAAAATACCTAATGGTAAAATCAAAACAGTACTCCTCGATCCTAAAATAGTGGTTGGTATTGGCAACATTTATTCAGACGAAATACTCTGGCGAGCCAGTATTCATCCAGAGCGGCAGGTCAAAGATATTACCGACAAAGAATTCAAACTAATGTTTAAAGCTACCCAAGAGACACTCCGTAAAGGAATTGATTTTGGCGGTGACTCAATGAGTGACTATCGAAATATTCTAGGTGAACGAGGTAAATTTCAAGCAGAACATAAAGCGTACAGAAAGACAGGAAGTAAATGCGAAAAGCGGGGATGCAAAGGTATGATACAGAGAAAAGTGGTAGGTGCAAGAAGCGCACATTTTTGCAATAGACACCAAAAATAAAAAACCTGCGCCAAGACGCAGGTCAGATTATTTAGAAGCAATCTCCCATCCAGAAAGTTTTGTTGCCTGGATAAGATTCTTTGGACTGAAAGATGTTGCACGGAAAATCCAACGTCTTCCTGTCGACAAACATCGAACAATCATCTCATGGAAACCCTTGTTTCGTTTTTTTCTGAGTACGGACTCGATACAAAATCGATCGAGTGGTATCGTAATCATATTAAACAGAAACATTGACCTCGAGACTTTCGGCATTCCTTTCCTGCGCCTGATTTTTTTGATTTGGAAGGGGTGAGTGTTGAGTGAACCCCAGAAAAAAGTGAGTCTGAAAACAGGTGTAGTTTTGGTGCTCGACAAACCTTTTTTTTGGGAAAATCTCGACTTTCGAAGTGAGCCACTTTTCTTCACCTTAATGATTCTCTGCCGGGGTCTTCTTCTGTGTGTAGGAGGGCGTGTGTGCATAGGATTTACTGGTTCAAACACTACCTCAAAAATGCAAAATTGCAAGTTTGTGCTATATTTGTCGATATGAGAATAAACAAATACCTCGCAGACCAAAATATTGCGTCTCGCCGTAAAGCAGATGAAATGATCAAAGCCAAAAGAGTAATGATCAATAGCAAGATAGCACAGCTCGGTGATGATGTGGGACCCACAGATAAAGTCACAGTTAAAAAAGATTCAAAAGAAATTGGACACCTCTACTTTGCATACAACAAACCCCGAAACGTCCTCACCCACTCCGCAAAGGGTGACGACTTAGATATTGCCAAACTCATTAAAGGACAGACACAGGGAGCCAAAGTCTTCCCGCTTGGGCGACTCGACAAGGATTCGCATGGACTCATCATCCTAACAAACGATGGACGAATCACAGGTAAGCTCCTAAACCCTGAAGAGAATCACGAAAAAGAATATATAGTAGAGACCGAAAGAAAAATAGATGAGGCATTTGCGAATGCTCTCGAAAAGGGAGTGGTGATCAAGGAAGAATATTCAAAAGTGACCTATAAAACAAAACCCTGCCTAGTCACACTTATGGGACAAAAAAGATTCAGTGTCACTATCACTGAAGGTAAGAAACGACAGGTACGACGAATGGTAGAGGCGCTCAAAAACCAAGTAAAAGATCTTACTCGAGTCCGAATAATGAATATCAAACTAGGAACTCTCAAAGAAAATGCAGTAAGAAGAATTACAGGTAATGAACTTCAAGAATTCCTCAAAGAATTGGGAATGAATAAGTAAAAGAAGATATAAGAAGTATGATTTAAGATTTATGAAAAATGCACCGCGCCGTAGGCGCGGTGCATTTTTCATTTATTCTTAATTCTTACATCATAAATCTAAAATCCTAAATAATGCTACTCCAGCAGCTACTGTCACATTAAGTGACTCCTTCCCAATATCATCTGACGAACGATTACGGGCAAGCTCCCCTCGCATAGGTATCTCAGCCACAACATCACAAAGCTTCAAAACATTTTTACTTACCCCGTCCACTTCGTTACCTAAAATGAAAGCCACAGCTCCTTTTGGTTTTACTCTTTTATAATCGAGTGAATTTTTAGATTGCTCGATTGCTACTATCTCCACCCCATTCTTCTTTAATTTTTTGATTACTCCAGTTGTGGTCTTCGCATATTCCCACGGAATACTTTTCTCTGCACCAAGTGCGGTCTTTGCAATCTCCCCCACAGGTCTCCCGTATTTATCTACAGGTGTCGGAGTAGTACCACAGAGATATATTTTTGAAATCCCTAGCGCGTCAGCAGTTCGAAAAATCGAACCCACATTGTGATTACTTCGAAGATTATCAATAACAACAAAAACAGATCTTTTCATATTATGGTCGAGTACCAAAAGATTCTTCAGTGTTTAGTTCTTCAAACTTCTTGCCATCATTAGAGATACTAAAATCACTGAACCGTGCCCAAAGTGGAATCATCTTGAAGACATTGATTTCACTTTGCATCATCTGAGTGATTGGTGGATGACCTTTGCTTGCCTCATTTGCGATTTTTAAAAGATTTTCGAAAGCGACACTTTGTTCCGCAGGATCTTCGATGAGAGATGCATCACCTCGGAGTTGAAAAGTCTGCATTGTCTCCTCTGAATATGCAGTAAACGAAACAAGACTATTGTTTACAATATTTTGACTTTTTCTACTATTTGCACGAGCAAAAAAATAAAGATTAAGATTCTTGTCGAGAGTAAAATAGACAACAGCAGAATCAATAGCCCCATCTTGAGCAATAGTACTCAAAACTCCGGTAGATTTTCTTAATGATTCGACCGATGCTGCGATACGATCTGTGTTGTTCATAATATTAGTGATTAGTTTCTAAGAAAACACAGGTTAATCATACACCAAACGAGGTAAAACGGTCTATTGTGACAGAATTATTCAAGGTGGTATAATTTGAGTATGCAAAGCATATTTCCATACCTCCTTAGCTGGAGTCTTCTCGTACCCTTTATTCTCAGAATAGTTGGGGGATCGTATTTCGTCTACTTTGGATATAGAGGACTTACTTCAGAGTGGCAGGACAAACTCACCTTTTTCAAAGATATACATTTCAAACCAATCACATTTTTCGCATACGCGATAAGTATTGTAGAACTCCTCGGAGGTGTAATGATTCTGATGGGATTTATGACTCAACTTGTCGCACTTATATTCTTTATTATTTGTCTCGTAGGACTCCTTATACAAAAGAGTGGTACAGCCACGATCGAAAGAGACCTCAATGTCTATATACTCTTAGGGACAATAATGCTTTCCCTCTTTATCTCTGGAGCAGGATACTATGCAATTGATTTGATGATTTAAATAAGAACTTCTCACTCGTAAAAATAAACACTGTTTTACTCGCCCGATAGGTTCGCCAAATTTCGTCATATTTTCTTGGCACGATTCTCCAATGTATATCTAAATACGTCTATGAATCCTACCTTGAAACTATTTAGAAATTTGGCGAATGAGTAAGTTCTTATGGACTTTTTTTGATTTTCTGATATATTTTCACGTATTGCGTCCATAGCTCAGTCGGTAGAGCAGCTCCCTTTTAAGGAGACGGTCGTAGGTTCGATTCCTACTGGACGCACAAAAATACAAAAAACCACAAGAAAATTCTTGTGGTTTTTTGTATTTTTGTGCGTCCAAGAAAGTCCGGGGGACTTTCGTGTAGGAATCGAAAACCTTTTGAGCTGATTTTGTGAGGGACGAAACAAAATCACTAAAAGGTGTACTGAACCTGTAAGGTTCGATATTCTACTTACGCTAGGAATCGAAAGACTTTCTATGTTTTGTGACCCATAAGGAACAAAACCTGAAAGTCACGCGCTGTGGGCGAGATTTCCTACTGGACTCTTTCGTGTAGGAATCGAAGCCCGATTGAGCAGATTTTGTGAGCCAGCTTTTGGCGAAACAAAATCTCCAATCGGGGTACTGAACCTGTAGGGTTCGATATCTTATCCATGACCTAAGTGAATTTATTTAAAAAACCTCCCTCTATAAATACAAAATATTAATATAATATTTACGGATGCTAGATAAATCTGAAACGCTGTATTTTGAATATCAAATACTTTGATTGTAGGAATGATTACAATTACACTAAATAACCCCATTAAATATGCCATCCCAGTCTCACTTTCAGGATTTGTCCAAGATTTCTTGATAGTTGGGATGGCAGCAAATAAATCGGCAAGCACCGCCACCAGAATAGCATAAACAGGAAGATCAATAGCAACCCACAGAAGTAAAGCAAATAAGGAAATTGATCCGCAGAGGTAGTCAAATTTTGTAGTTTTCCAATATCCAGTCTTATTCACAAAAGAAGCAATAAAAATTACTAGAGGGACAAGACCAGCCATAAAAGTTCTAACAGTAGTTAAAACTCCTGCACCAGAAGACAATGCAGCTCCGACTCCAATAAATGGGATAAGAGCCCATAAACCTTGCGAAACCCTATTTGGTCTTGTGTTGCCTTTGATTGTGTCATAAATATATTTATAGCTACCAAATAATGAAAGGCAAATCGATATTAGTATCAAACCAATGTCTGTAAACATAGATATATGAATTATTTTTAAATCTTAAGCACCCACCTCTCCAACTCTACCTCAAAGTCTACTTCCCCTCGGTGTGCCTTGTGATACATATCAACAAGAGTAGAAATAGCAGTATTTAATTCTCCCTCTTCCCAGTTTCGAGAAAATGATTTTGCTTTTCCATATACATATGGATTGAGCCCTACTTCATCAGCACTTTTTGTTTTCTTTGCAAGAAGGATTGATTTCATTTGCCAAAATATTGTTCCGTGAATTTCTTCATCTGCTGTCCCTTGATCGAGCTCGTTACGAAGTAATGCCCACGCATTCTTTTTGTCTTTGTCCCCTATCGCATCTGTCATTTTGAAAATACTAGAGAATTTCTTTTCGGCTTTTTGTTTTACGCCGAACTCTTCTACTTTTTCTGCATACTTTTTTATTTTCTCGAGTGGTGCTTTGTTTACCTCACCTTCTGACCAGACAATAATGTTTTCAGTTGCTTTCATTTCTTTCAGGAATTTCTGTATCATTTCCCCTTTTTCTTTGTCATCCAGAATGTCAGCAATCTTTGCCACAACCTTTCGTTCAAAAAGACCTTGGGATGCAGTTATTTCTTGAAGTGTTTGATCATCAAGATTTTCCACACCGAAAGTAACAAAGCTCGCATCCGGCTTCTTCTTTTGCAATGCTTCAAAAGTCGCTCGTGCAGTCTTTTGAATCTTTTCTCTGTCTGTCCCGTAGTAAAAAAATATCATAGGGGTATTATAACATTAGAGGCACATTAAAAGTTAAATATAAAAAGCCGTCAAACCAAGTTTGACGGGTAGATATTAGGATTCTAATCCAGTGACGACAACCCAAGAAGAATCGCAAGATTCAAGTCCCCAAGGGCGATTTTCATACAACTTATCGCCCCCATGATACAAGAACCTGATATTTTGAGGATCATTAGCATCCCAACCGTCGAAATGGGCATCGACGAACGCAATGTTTTTGATTTCAACATCACGCCCATCAACCTTGACTGTCTTTGGTATCGAATCAAGATCTGGCCGCTTCAATGCTGACGCAAAAAGATCTTGATCCGCCTTACCTTGAGATAAGGCCCTGGCTCTTCGAACAAATTCATCTTGGGGGCAAATTTCATCAACACTCTCATGGACTGATACGATTCTGAGTTTCATGTTTGTCTTTTTATTTTATTGAGGAACAAGATCTAACACTGGAATAGTACAATAAAACTAAATTTACGCAAGATATCATCAAAGAAAACATTTGATGAGTGCGCCATGAAAATATTGACCCACTACTTCATTTCTCCCCAGTTTTCACCACAACTCGCATTTGCCACAATCGGTACACCTTTTGTCATCTTTTGATCCATTATATTCTCCATTACTGATTTTATTTTCTCTGAAACTTCTTTCACTTTACTTTCTTTGATTTCATAAATGAGTTCGTCGTGAATCTGAAGAAGAAGTCTCACATCTGTATCATCTCCATATATTCGATCAATCTCAGTCATCGCGAGCTTCACAATATCTGCTTGTGTTCCCTGAATCGGTGCATTGATAGCCATTCGCTCTGCTGCCGCTCGAATAAATGGAAGATGGGATTTGATACCTTCAAAATATCGTCTTCTCCCATACATTGTTGTCACAAAGCCATTTTTGGCAGCCTCTTTCTTGGTATTTTCGAGATATTCTGCCAAAGTCGAGAATGTTTTAAAGTAGTCATCATAGAATCTCTGAGCTTCTTCTCGAGTGCTTCCAAGATTAGTCTTTAAAGCATTGACTCCCATTCCATAGAGAATACCGAAGTTAATCACCTTGGCCTTTCGTCGCATATCCTTAGTCACCTCTCCTATCGACACCCCGAAGACCTGTGACGCTACTCCCGCGTGAACATCCTCTCCACTTTTGAAAATCTCTTGAAGTTTTTGGTCTTCAGAAAGTATCGCGGCGATTCGAAGCTCTATCTGTGAGTAGTCGAATGCACAAAGTTTGAATCCTTTTTCTGCGACGAATGCATTTCGAATAGCTCGCCCCATCTCAGTCTTTACAGGAATATTCTGCACTCCAGGATCCTTTGACGCCATTCGCCCTGTTGCTGCCCCCGTTTGAATAAATGTTGGATGGAGTCGCCCATTATCATCAAGAAGTGTTGGAATGACATCAATATAAGTACCAAGAAGTTTTGCGAGCTCTCGATGTTCCATTATGAGTGGTACTATCGGATGAAGGTCTTTCAATTTTTCAAGTTCACTTTCTTTTGTTGACTTGGCACCTCCAGCAGTCTTTTTCATATTCTTACCCACGAGGTTTAACTCTTCATAAAGTACAACACCCAGTTGTTTTGGAGAATCAATATTGAATTCATGACCTGCGAGGTCATAAATTTTCTTGTCTATTTTGTCGAGTTCTTTATGATATTCCTTTGAAAGATTTTTCAAATACTCTGCATCGATAGCAACACCTACATCGTGCATTTTTTTAATTATCGGGATGAGCGGAAGCTCAATCTTCTCATATACATATTCGAGTCCTTTGTTTTTGATTTCTTTTAGAATATTTTTTTTCGCTTCTTCGGCATCTTCGTTTTCAGAATATGCGAGCACATCAGAAAGTTCTGGATTGCTGATTGTAGAATTAAGAACAAATGTTGCGATTTTTAACTTCTCAATTTCTTCATCACTTAAATTATGTTCGATTGTTTTGATTTCTTTTTTAGAATCTTTTTCGTTTTCTTTAGCATCACTATTTCCTCCACCAAACACAACATCAACTTTTGGTACAAGACTCCTAAAATCTAGTATTTTCAACATATTCTTGACCTTTTCGATCTCGATATGTTCTCGCCAAGTAGTCTCCGGGAGTTTAAAATCAATCGGTGCATCACGACGAATCGTCGCGAGCATTTTTGAAAATACCGCCTCGTCTTTGTTGTCGGCGAGGAGCTCATAGATCCGGTCTGTCACTCCTATCTTTTTGAATTCATCTTTTTTCCCAGCTTCAATCTTCTCATACATATTTTCAATCGTTCCAAAAGTCTGGATGAGAGTTGTCGCAGTTTTTTCTCCAATGCCTTTAATCCCAATAATATTGTCCGATGTATCACCTCGGAGTCCTTTGTAGTCTGTAAGCTGGATTGGCTTAAATCCAAATCGCTCCACTACTTCTTTCTCGCCGTAAGTCACAGTATCCTTCACCCCCTTTCGAAGAGTAAACACCTTTACTCTTTCACCATTAATGAGTTGCATTGTATCCATATCTCCTGAAGCAATAATTATCTCAATATCCTTCTCATCCTTCATTTGTTCTACAATAGTACCGAGCATATCATCAGCTTCGAATCCTTCTTTGTCATATTCAGGGATTGAAAAAGCTCTAAACACTTCTCGAGACCGAATGAGTTGCGAGACGAGTTCATCATCAGTCTTCTTTCGCCCAGCTTTGTATCCATCATATGCGAGATGTCTGTAGGTAGGCTTCGGTAGGTCAAAACATGCTGCTATATAGTCAGACTTAAAATCCTCAATGAGTTTGAAAAGCATGAGACAGAGGCCATAGAGGGCACCTGTCGGTTCACCCTTACTTGAAGCAAAGTCAGGGAGAGCGTGATATGCACGATGAATTATCGCGTGCACATCGAGGAGTACCAAAGTCTTTTTAGCATCTTTCACCATTACCCTATTTTAGCAGAAAAAGGAGAAAGAATCTTATGCAGGTCTATACCTTTACTTCATACTGATGCTCGTCATTTGAAAGGAGCGTACACGCTATCTCAACAGCATCTTTTGGCATTATCTCCTTTATTTTCTCCGCCCATTCGATGCAAACAAGATTTGTTGGGTCGGCAAACACCTCTTCGAGTTTGAGGATCTTGGCCTCATCAATATCATCTATTCTGTATGCATCAATATGAACCAAACGCTTGAATATTGGATGTTGAATATTGTAGATCTTCATTAACACAAACGTCGGACTCTGGATTGTCTCAGTTACTCCGAGCTCTCGCCCTAACATCTGCACAAGAGTGGTCTTTCCTGCCCCCAAATCCCCCTTTAGGTCAATTACTGTTGCTCGTGTTGAAGTTTTTTTAGCAAGGGTATAAATAATATCGCTTGCAAACTGTTTTGTATCCTCAAAAGACTTTGAAATTATTTTCATACTAATAGTTATACTATATAATACAACTATGACAATAATATTCGATGAAGACAAACAAGGTTCGCAAATCGAGTCCCTCCGAAAAAAAGAGGAGGAGGAGCTTGCTCAGATACTTTCTAGAAAATATGGCGTTGAATATGTCGATCTCTCAGGAATCACCATAAACACCGATGCGCTCCGACTCATCCCGGAAGATCGAGCTCGAGCTACAAAATGTGCCACATTCAAGATGGTGGGTAAAATCCTCTCCATCGCCGTCCAATCTCCAAATAAGGAAGATGTAAAAAAACTCATAAAAGAACTTGAGGAGAAAGAGTACCGAGTAAATGTATATATGGTGTCTCTCGCTAGTCTCGAGAAAGCATGGGATCGATACAAAGACCTCTCGTTTGCTATGGCTACAAAAGCTGGATCACTCGATATATCAAGTGATGAAATCCAAGACTTAAGTTCAAAAGTAAAAACAATTGCAGATATTCAAAAACTAGTTGATGACACAATCGCTGTAAAACGAGTATATCGTGTATCAAAAATCATCGGAATTATTATGGCGGGTGCTATCTCACTTGGAGCATCTGATATCCACATCGAACCAGAGGAAAAGATTACTCGACTTCGATATCGACTTGATGGTGTACTTGTAGATATCATTAATTTTGATAATGAGACATACGAACTTCTCATTTCACGTATAAAACTTCTCTCAAATCTAAAACTTAATATTAAAGAAAATGCTCAAGACGGGCGATTCAGTGTAAAGCTCGAAAAAGCAGAGATTGAGATCCGAACATCTATTCTCCCTGGTGCATATGGCGAATCAATTGTGATGCGAGTTTTGAATCCAGACTCAATCTCTACCCCTCTCGAGGAATTAGGAATTCCAGAAAAACTTCTAAAGATTTTTACTCACGAGATGTCAAAACCATCTGGCCTCATCCTCACTACAGGACCTACAGGATCAGGTAAAACAACCACTCTCTATGCCTTCGTACGAAAAGTTTATGAACCAGGAGTAAAAGTGATCACTATCGAAGACCCTATTGAGTACCACCTCGAAGGAATTGTACAGACTCAGGTGGAAGCTGAAAAAGGTTATACATTCGCAGCGGGACTCCGATCGACTTTGCGACAGGACCCTGACGTGATTCTTGTGGGAGAAATCCGAGATGCAGAAACAGCAGAGATTGCGATGCACGCATCACTCACAGGACACTTGGTGTTCTCTACACTCCACACCAATAATGCCGCGGGAGCATTCACACGACTTATCGACCTTGGTATCAATCCAAAGATTCTCACATCGGGTATTAGTGTCTCTATTGCTCAGCGACTTATTCGAAAGGTGTGTACAGGGTGTGCAAAACGTGTACCAATCCCAGAAGACAAAAAGAAAATAATTGCATACCATAGTGCAAACATAAGACGAAAAGGAGAAACAGTACTTCAAGAGGTTGAAGTGTTTGAAGCTACAAAAGACGGATGTGAACTCTGTAATGGGACAGGATACAAAGGACGAGTAGCAGTATACGAAGCTATTGTCATCGACAAGGCAGTTGAGCAAGTTGTATATGAAAACCCAAGTGACCGAGAAATAGCAAAAGCTGCAGATCACCAAAATATCCTAAATCTTCAGGAAGATGGTATCCAAAAAGTATTAAATGGAATAAGTACTATAGACGAGCTCGAGCGAGTAATTGATATTACTCCAGACACAGAAGAATTCGTGAGTGAAGTAACAGTTTAACAAAAAACATACAACAAATAACCTATGACCTATAAAAAATATCATACCTAAAGGTATGATATTTTTTATAGTTTTTGGTTATTCGTAATTAGTTATTCCCACTCTTCGTTTGGTATCCGTTACAAGAATGCATTTCTCCGTCAAAAATATTATCCTGTTTTTCAAAAAAATAGCAGAGGATTATATAAATCTTGACTTAACAATACCAAACGAAGAGGAAGAATTTAGAACCTAAAAATCATTTACCGTAAAGATTACAAATAAAC
>CAZKPS010000011.1:21792-23462 GCA_964554765.1 uncultured Candidatus Saccharibacteria bacterium | reverse complement strand
AGTCTCTTGTGACCCAACTACTGAAATATGTTTTCATAGAGACTGTGAGACTGATGAGTGTCCTCCAAATAATCTATCTGATTATAGACAATTCACACTTTCAGGATCTGTATTTTCAGAGTGTGGTGAAATTGATAATTGTTCAAACAGGTGCAAGGCTGATAAGGGATCCTGTATTGAAATAGTGTGTGGGGAATCAGAGAATGATGTATGCTCTGATACAGTTAAAGATTAATAAGATAGTGTATATACGATATGACAGATATTAATGATGAAAGTGAGTTTATAGATAGCTTGGTAAATAACAGAGAGAAGTTTGATGAATATGTATATTTTCCTACTATAGAGGAGGCGATGGTGGAGCTCGAAAAACGGAGAAATGATAAAGAGCTTCAAGAGAAAGTGGCAGAGTATTTTAAGGATGTAGGAATACCTGAGCCATTTAGAGATGAGCCACGACTCACACTCTTCAGACAAGTGGCAACTCCCAATATTGAGGTGTCACGTTTTCTTATTATTGCTGATGGGGTAGGTATGAAGCCTCTTTTTCTTGAGTACTATGATGACAAGTTTACTTCTAATAATGAGTGGAAGCTGTATTTGGGTAAGTTAGCTTTTTATGAAGGTGTAGGAAAGAAAGGTGGTGCAAAAATAAATTACAAAACCATAATTGATTTTAATAAGTATAACGGAAAGAAAATAAAAGACGTACAGACCTTATGCGATGAGAAACTCACTGATTTTCATCGAAGCTTATTTGATTTAAATTATAACCACACTAAAAAAGAAATTTTTTTTGATGCATCTAATTGGTTTCTCGGTGCTGGGGGTAAGGCCGATGCTTATTATAAGTATTTTGTTGCTCTATTTATTTCAAATGGTATTTTATTTGAAAATTTTATATTAAGTCATGGTGATGAGTATGAATTTTCTAAAAATGTATTTCTTCCAACTCTGATGTTCATTAGAAGATATTTTAAGATCAAACCAATTATAGTAACTCTATCTCCTACAGAGATTGAAGGAGAAGAGTTTTGGTTGTGTCAAAATCCAAAAACACAATTGTGGTTTAAAGAAAATAAATGTAAAATATAGTGATGGAAATTCTCAATACTTGTTTTGCCACAACAAACGCATATAGAACAATTTCTTCATACTCTCACTTGTTACCAACAGGTATTCTTCTCGCAATGGGTATTTATATTTTGGTTAAAGACAGAAAAGTCTTGAACTTATCATTCTTTATTTTTGTAGCATATATAAGTATATGGTTAGTCAGTGATTGGGGAATCTGGGGTAGTAATAATTATTTTCTAGTTAATATGCTGTGGGCTCCATCGGACTACTTTGATGTTTGTATGTTTCTTGGCGCGGCTTATTTTTATTTTGTGTTTATCAACGGAAGAGACATATCAAACAAGTACAAGCTCATAATCACAAGTCTCACTCTATACCCTCTATATCTTACCCTTACTGGTCAAAGTATTTTGGGTTTCAATCAATCTCAGTGTGAATCTTACGAGAATGTTTATCTTACATACTACAGATTTCTTGTTGAAATTATAGTTATCCTTACCATTATTATAGTAGGAGTTGTTGAGTGGAGGAGAAAGTTTGTTGTAGTAGATCGCAAAAGCTTTACTATTGTGACTGTTGCAATGATAGGATTT
>CAZKPS010000011.1:8037-21782 GCA_964554765.1 uncultured Candidatus Saccharibacteria bacterium | reverse complement strand
CTGGATACCTATCGAGTGTGACTCAGTTTTATGAAATTCAGCTCTATGGAATGTTCTCGCTTCCAATATTCATTATGTTTATGGTGTTTGCAATTAATAGATATGATGTGTTTGAGCTCAAGTATTTCAATCAAATGCTCCTCGCGTGGATACTTGTTCCACTTGTAGGATCTGAATATTTCTTCCTTAACGGTGCTACAGATACTATTTTGAACACTTTTACACTCGTGATTTCTTTCATAATCGTGTTTATTTTAGGTAAGAATATTCGAAAAGAGAATGCAGATCGAATCAAAATCGAAGCACTCAACAAGAATCTGGTTGATGCCAACTCACACTTGAAGGAACAGGATCAACAGAAGACAGAATTCATTTCGCTCGCATCCCACCAGCTTCGAGGTCCACTTACATCTATCAAAGGGTATGCCTCTATGATGCTCGAGGGGGATTTTGGGGAACTCACTGCAGCTATTAAATCTGGTGTGGAGACCATCTTTAAATCTTCGCAGTCACTTGTGGTGCTTGTGGGCGATTATCTCGATGTGTCTCGTATGGATCAGGGACGAATGAAGTATGACTTTTCAGACTTCGATCTGCGTAAAATTGCAGATCAAGTAGTGAATGAGATGAAACCAAACATCAAGATTTCTGGACTTGATCTCAGGGCAGATGTGGATGCAGACAAGGATTTGATGATTCATGGTGATGAAGGAAAGATAAAACAAGTAATATCTAACCTCATTGATAACTCTATCAAATACACACCAAAGGGGTGGATAGAATTGGCAGTACATAGAGATGATAAGGATAAGATAAAAATTATTATAAAAGATAGTGGCGTTGGTATCGAAGCAAATGTGATTCCAAAACTTTTTGATCGATTCACACGTGCTCCTGATGCATCTAAAACAAATATTTCTGGTACTGGATTAGGTCTTTATGTGGCAAAGAAAATGGTAGAGGCACATAGGGGTAGAATCTGGGCAGAATCACCAGGCAAAGGTCAGGGATCAACATTCATTATCGAGCTTGATGCGCTAAATAAGGATAAAAATGAGTTCAATCAGAAACTTGAGGCAAAAATAGCAGAGGTGGATAGGGAATTAGGAGAATAGAAGAAGGTTATGAGTTTGTAAGCTGGTTAGTTAGTAAGGAAATTATTAGGAAAATACCGCACCCTGGGTGCGGTATATTCCTAATAGCTGACAGTAGGTAGCTTCTTTGCTAGAATATACTTATGATAAAAAAACGACTTCTTTCGGGTATTAAACCTACAGGCCGAACACATATCGGCAATTATTTTGGTGCAATGAAGCAGTGGGTAGATATGGCCAATGACCACGAATCTTTTGTGATGGTGGCGGATTATCATACTCTCAACTTTATTCAGAATGCTGCGGAGATGCGAGATCTTGTATGGAATATGGTGATTGACTATCTCGCGATAGGACTTGATCCAAAGAAGGTGGTGATATTTAAGCAATCTGATGTTGCAGCGCACACTGAGCTCACTTGGATATTTGATACTATCATTACTATGCCGTTTCTTATGCGAGCACACGCTTTCAAGGACGCAGAGGCAAAGGATAAAGAAATAAATGTAGGTACATTTAACTATCCTGTTCTTATGGCTGCAGATATCCTTCTTTATGGTCCAGATGTTGTACCTGTAGGACAGGATCAGAAACAGCACGTCGAATATGCACGAGATATCGCAGAAAAATTTAATCATATCTTTGGGGAAACATTCAAACTCCCAAAAGAAGTAATTGTCGAAAATGTGGCAGTGGTACCTGGTATCGATGGGAGAAAAATGAGTAAGAGTTACAACAATTATATTCCACTTTTTGCAGAAGATGCAGAGATTGAAAAACTCTGTATGTCTATTGTGACTGACTCAAGCAGTGATATACCTACAAATGTTTATGCAATTCACAAACTCTTTAGAAGTGAAGAAGACCTCAAAGTTATTTATGAAGAAAACAAAGGTAAATACAAGATTCTCAAAGAAAAACTCATCGAGGATGTAAAATCATTTATAAAACCACTTCGAGACAAGCGACGGCTTATTGCAGAAGACACTGACTACATAAGACAAGTTATAAAAGAAGGTGGAGAAAGGGCGAGAGAGGTAGCGAACAAGAAACTGGCGGAAGTGAAGGAGAAGATAGGAGTTTTGTAGAAGTAATCAAGTAGCAAATTGGCAAGTATCCAAGTAAAATGCATCGAAACCTTTGGTTTCGATGCATTTGCATTTAGACCCCTGATATTGCATAATTATATTATTCCATTGACCCGACTGACGACCGGTGAGGATAGAAGACGATAAAGATATAAGGCAGGGTGGCACCGCGCTTTGACGACGAAAGTTTAGTCGAAAATCGCCCCTGAAAATTCATTTATTTGGATTTTTAGGGGCGGTTTTTCATTTATTAAAATAAATCATATCATCCCGTTCTCCGGGCACCCCTCTTATCTTAAGATGGGAAGGAATGCGGGAAAAAACAACATGCAAAGAACATACATAAAGGATTTAGAATTAAAAAAAGGTGAGGAAGTCACCATTAAAGGCTGGATCGACATTAGACGAGATCAGGGTAAGCTTGTTTTCTTTGATTTTCGAGATATGACTGGTAAGGTTCAGGGTGTTGTACTCCCAGGATCATCTGCAAAAGAAGTTGCTGAAAAAACTCGACCTGAATGGGTAGTAGAAGTCAAAGGTAAAGTAAACGAGCGTCCAGAAAAGAACAGACAAGCAGATAAACAAAACGGTAACATCGAACTCGAAGTTCTAGAAATCACAGTTTTAAACGAGGCTGACACATTGCCATTTGATATTGGCAATGATACTCGAGAAGTAGGTGAGGAAGTGCGAATGAAATACAGATATGTAGACCTTAGAAGTGCAAGAATGCAAAAAATATTTCGAATGAGAAGTGAAGTGTTTTCACTTGTTCGAAACTATTTCCGAGACAATAACTTTACAGAAGTCGAAACTCCGATTCTCACAAAATCTACTCCAGAAGGTGCACGAGACTATCTTGTTCCATCACGACTCGAAAAGGGACACTTCTATGCACTCCCACAGTCACCACAGCAGTACAAACAGCTTCTTATGACAGCAGGAATGGAAAAATATTTCCAGTTCGCAAAGTGTATGCGAGACGAAGACACTCGAGGTGACAGACAGCCAGAGTTTACTCAGCTCGATGTTGAGATGAGCTTTATTGAGGAGGAGGATATTATCAATATGATGGAGTCTCTTCTTATAAAAATCGTAACAACACTCTATCCAGAGAAAAAGATTCAACAGATTCCGTTCCCTCGAATTCCTTATGCAGAGGCAATGTCAAAATATGGTATTGATAGGCCGGATATTCGAGAAAACAAAGAAGATCCAAACCTTCTTGCATTTTGCTGGGTAGTGGATTTCCCAATGTTTGAAAAGAACGATAAAGGCGGATGGACATTTACACACAACCCATTTTCTGGATGCAAGAAGGAACATCACAACGATCTAATGAATAAAGAAAATATCGGTGAGATTATTGCTTCACAATACGACATCGTACTTAACGGATTTGAAATCGGGGGTGGTAGTATACGAAATCACAAGCCAGAAATGCTCAAAAAAGTGTTCGAAATACTCGGATATTCTGAGGAAGAAATCAATAGTAAGTTTGGTCATATGCTCCAAGCATTCAGATTTGGTACACCTCCACATGGTGGTATTGCGTGGGGAATGGACAGGCTTATGATGCTTCTCCATAACGAAGCAAGTATCAGAGAGGTTATCGCATTTCCAAAAACAGGAGAGGGTAAGGACTTTATGATGGACGCACCAAGCACGGTATCAGCAGAACAACTTATTGAGTTGGGAATTTCAATAAATAAAGTTAAATAGATGGAAGTGGGTCCAAAATTTGGTTCTCTTGATAAAGCACTTGAAACAGAAATCGACACCTTGAGTCGAGCTACCCAGGAGACAATAAAAAAACTTTGGGAACTAGATCTCAATCAATTTGAGTACATGAGACTCAGAATTATTGCAAGATCATACTTACTTAATAAGTATGAGCAAGGTACCGTCGATGGTGATGCTAAGAAGGATTCACTTGAATTGGCTGAGAGATTCTTATTATCAGAATATGGATTTACATCACACGACCTACCAAAACACGAACTATCGGATGTGGCAATATCACCAGATTCTATTCAATACCTCAAAATACTTCAGTCCAGAAATCGTGATGGGTCTCGAGATGAAACTCTGATATAATTCATGGTATGAGTGATATTGAGTTCAAAATAAAAACAGAAGTATTTGAAGGTCCTCTCGACCTCCTTTTGACTTTGGTTGAGAAGAGAAAGCTCACCATCAACGATATTTCGCTTGCACAGGTGACTGATGAATATATTAAATATGTAGAAGTGATGCCTTCGACTGATATTTCTTCACGAGCAGAATTCGTTCTTGTCGCCTCTACTCTTCTACTTATCAAATCTCGTTCACTCCTCCCGTCTATTCCATTGACAGATGAGGAGCAGATGAGTGTAGATGATCTCGAGATGAGGCTAAAAATTCTTCAGGTGATTCGTGAGGGAAGTGAGAGTATCAAGAAACATTTTGGAAAAAATATTATCTTTGCAAAAGAGGCAGGCAGTATAAAGACAGTTGTTTTTTCGCCTCACAAAAGCATTACTCTCGATGCAGTGAGACTTTCTCTTGATAATATTATTAATCGACTACCTAAAAAGGTGGAACTCAAAAAGGCACTTGTGCAAAAGGTAATGTCACTGGAGGAAATGATGGATAAACTCACAAAGAAAATCCAGTCAGGGCTCTCGATGAGTTTTAAAAGCTTCGCCGGGCATAAAGTTGAAACAAAAGAACAAAAGGTAGAAGTCATTGTGAGTTTCCTTGCTATGCTCGAGCTTGTAAAGCAGGGGATTATGGATGTAATCCAAGACAATCATTTTGATGATATTAAAATGGAGACGACAGAGTCACTTGGTGTACCACATTATTAAGTAAACAAGTTTCAAGTAGCAAGTATCAAATAAAATGCTAAAATAAAATTCACCCTAAAAAATTTTATCTATCGTTATGCAATATGTCTATATTTTGCAAAGTAAGGAAGATAACGATTTATACATAGGATGTACTAACGATATTAAGTCACGGCTCATATTGCATAACAAGAAAAAGTTGGTTCGACCCTACACAAAATTCGATTACAAATTTAGTGCTTGGGCAAGCAAAATGTAGTAGAATATAAATAACTTTTTTAATAGATAAAACTTTACAGGGTAAATGGATTACAATAACTTAGATCAGTTAATAGAAGCGATCCTTTTTTGGAAAGGGGAACCTGTGAGTGTAAAAAAACTTTCAGAACTTTGTAAGGTTTCGTCAGAGGAAATTTCAACTGCACTAGTCCGTCTTGAATCACTTCTCCAAAACAGAGGTATTGTACTTGTTAGAAATAATGACGAGGTGATGCTCGGTACACATCCATTTGCATCAAAAATAATAGAAGACCTCACTCGTGAAGAGCTTTCAAAAGAACTCTCAAAAGCAACCCTTGAGACGCTCTCTATCATTCTCTATATGTCTCCAATCAAGAGAAGTGAGATTGATTACATTAGGGGTGTGAATTCACAATTCAGCATCAGGCATCTCGAGGTGCGAGGACTTATCCAAAAGACCGTGAGTGAAACGGATAGTAGAGTCTATTTATACAGTCCTACATTTGAAGCTCTTACTTTCCTCGGTGTGTCCAGTGTCGGAGAAATACCTGGTCTAAGTGAAGTAAAAGAGAAGTTAGACTCATTCAAGAGCCAGCCAGTAGTCTCTGAATCAGAAGAGAAAGGAGATGATGTTCTGGATATAGAATAGATAATCCATACGTTCTTTAATAAGTTGGACAATGAAGCATTTTAAACAAATAGAATTTAAGCATTTTATACTTATTGTTGCCTATGTTTTGGTATTCCTTTTTTTATGTTTTATCTTGCTCATAAATACTGATAAGGTCTATAACTCAGTTGTCAATAAGAGTGTTAGAAAAGAATTATCTAGTCTAGACCTCAGATCAAAGGCGGTGTATATCTATGACTTAGCAGAAAACAGAGTCCTTTTCGAGAAAAATGCTAGAACCCCTCTCCCTTTAGCATCAATCACAAAACTCATGTCTACTCATTGTGCACTCAAGTCTCTCGATAGAGATATGGATATTGTCATTCCTGACAGTGTTTATTCCTACAATGACACAGCAAGTTCTACCGGTGAGACCGAAGTATGGAAAGTAAAAGATTTGGCAATATATACCTTAATTACTTCATCAAATATTGGGACTGATCTCTTATCTGATTATGCCGGTGGAGAGGGTAAAATCATTGATTGCATGAACAAAGAAGCACAAAAGATGGATCTTTTTGAAACGAGATTTAGAAATACTACTGGTTTAGATATTGATAATGTAACACCAGGTTCGCTTGGCTCCGCTGAAAATGTTCAGAGTATGTTCCAGAATATTTATTTTTCAGATTACGATATTATAAGTAAGACATCTCTAAAAGACTTCAATATCTACTCTAAAAATGGTACAATTCACTATGCTCGAAATACAAATATTGTCGCAGAGCAGATTGTAGGCCTTTTGGGATCAAAGACGGGTCTAACAGATATTGCAGGAGGTAATCTGGTTTTTGTAATGGATGTCGGCCTAAATCATTTGATTTTTGTCACTATTTTGGGTTCTACTGAGGAGGGCAGGTTTGTGGACGCACTCTCTATAAGCAACGTAATAATCAAATCGTTTCGAACAAGACAATAAATAACATTTATGATTGAAAATATAATAAAAGTATTTGGACCCTCAACACTTTCTTTCTTTATTGGTATTGCTATTACTCCTACTATTACGCATTTTCTATATAAATACAAACTTTGGAAAAAAAAATCAGGTAAAGTTACTACTGATGGGAGAGACGCTTCTATTTTCAATGAGCTACACAAAGAAAAAGAAGTCGGAACTCCTAGACTTGGTGGTACGGTTATTTGGATCAGTGTTCTTACTACAGCACTATCACTCTGGATTGTTTCGAAAATAGTTCCAACAGATGCGACAATAAAGCTTGATTTTATAAGTAGAAGTCAGACTTGGATTCCACTTGCAACCCTGATTATAGGAGCAATTGTAGGCATGATTGATGATCTGATGGAGGTATTTGGGACCAGAGGATATTTGGCTGGTGGGATGTCACTGAGAAAGAGACTTGGTATTGTGACACTCGTAGGAGTCCTGTGTGGTCTGTGGTTCTATGACAAGTTAGATATAACAAGTGTAGCGCTACCATTTGGAAACAGTCTCGAAATGGGTGCCTTGTTCATACCTTTCTTTGCGCTTGTAATGCTCTTTATTTATTCAGGTGGAGTGATTGACGGTATTGACGGACTTGCGGGTGGAGTATTTGCTGTATTTTTCTCATCCTACGCAGGGATCGCTTTTGTTCAAAACCAAATCAACTTAGCTGCTTTTTGTGCTGTTGTTGCAGGAGGTATTTTGGCATTTTTATGGTTTAACATTCCTCCTGCGCGTTTTTATATGTCTGAGACAGGCACAATGGCCCTCACGATGACACTCACCGTTGTTGCATTTATGACCGACACACTCGGTGGTGGTCACGGTATACTGGTGCTTCCGATTGTGGCGATTCCTCTTATCATAACAACTTTGTCAGATATTATTCAGCTCGGCTCAAAAAAGTTTAGAAACGGAAAAAAGGTTTTCCTTGTCGCACCTATTCATCATCATTTTGAGGCATTGGGGTGGCCAGCGTACAAGGTAACAATGAGATACTGGATTATATCGTTGATTTTTGGTGTTATAGGATTTTGTATTGCACTTTTGGGATAGATTACATTTTTTATATAAAATGCAGAGACGTATTGATAAACCATTTTTAATTAGCATTATTTCATTGCTCACTGCAGGTTTTTTTGTCTTTAGTTCAGCTTCTTTAGGGTTGTTGGTACGTAGTGAGAGCAAGTTTGTTACGGTAGCTCTAAACCAAATAGTATTTGGATTAGGCTTAGGGACAATAGCTTGCATTATTACATCGAGAATACCTTTCAAATTTTGGAGAAAATATTCTCTCGTCATTTTCATTTTTACTTGTATTCTTACTTCTCTTGTCTTTGTACCCCATATTGGATGGAGTCATGGCGGGGCCACACGTTGGATCAATATTTTCGGATTTAATCTTCAGCCATCAGAGCTACTAAAAATAGGATATGTATTCTATCTCGCTGCAGTGTTTACAAAATATAAGACTAAAATCAAAGAGTTTAAGTATGGACTCGTGCCGTTTATAATTATAACTGGTATTGTGGGCGCACTTATTCTAACTGAGCCAGATAATGACACTTTTTTTATGACAGCGCTTGCAGGTTTTAGTATGTATTATGTTGCTGGAGCACGCACAAAACATTTGGTCATCCTCTTTTTGATTGCAGTTGTTGGATTCGCTTGTATCGTGGCAGTAAGGCCATATGTGCTGAGTAGAATAATGACATTTATTAATCCTAGTCAAAACTCACTCACTTCTGGGTATCAAATACAGCAGTCACTCATAGCAATCGGAACAGGGGGTGTGCTGGGTAAAGGGTTTGGTCAAAGCAGTCAAAAATTCAGTTTTCTACCTGAACCGATCGGAGATTCAATATTTGCAGTTGCGGGTGAAGAGTTTGGAATTATTGGCGGTATTCTCATTATTTCACTCTTTCTCTTCTTTGCATTAAGAGGACTGAAAATTGCCTCTAAAACTAGCGATGATTTTAGTAAGCTTGTTGTTGTAGGGATTGTTATGCTCATAATTGCAGGTTCTTTCCTAAATATTGCTGCCATGCTCGCAATAATACCCCTAACAGGTACTCCTTTGATTTTTATTAGTCAGGGTGGTACTGCTATGCTTATTGCGTTGGCAGAAGTAGGAATCATACTCAATATGTCACGAAGGCAAAAACAAATTTAATTTCAAAAGGAAATGAATCCCGTTCGAAATTCTTCAATTTATTAAAGTGTGATAATATGGTATTAATAGAATAACACAATAAGCTGAATCAATTTAAATACAGACGGAAGTGCTTATAAAAAATATACAATGTGTCGAAAAAAGTATAATTACAAATTTAATAAACTATTTAGGACGCGATAAGCGCTTCCTATTTCGAACGGAATGAAAATAGTATTGGCTGGCGGTGGATCAGGAGGACACTTTTATCCACTGATTGCGATAACACAGGGTATTAGAGATATAGTAAAAGAAAGAAATCTCTTACAAGTAAAAATATACTATTTGGCGCCGTCTCCATATAACGCTGGGGTGCTTTTTGATAATGAAATTGAATTTCAGAAGATTCATGTTGGAAAAATAAGGAGGTATTTTTCAATTCAAAATTTCATCGATATTGTTATTAGTTGCTACGGATTTGTGGAAACTTTTTTCAAGATGTTTAGTATTTATCCTGATGTTGTTGTGAGCAAGGGTGGTTTTATGAGTTTACCAGTAGTATTTGCGGCGCACATACTTCGAATTCCAATAATCATACATGAAAATGACAGTGTTCCAGGTCGTGCAAACAAGCTTGCCGGTAAATACGCGACAAAAATCGCACTCTCATATGCTGAGGCAGGTGAGTACTTCGATGAGAAGAAAGTTGCTTGGACTGGAAATCCTCTGCGACGAGAGATAGTCACACCTATCCACGAAGGCGCAATGGAATATATGAAGCTTGAGCCAGGTGTTCCTGTTATCACGGTGTTGGGTGGGTCGCTTGGCGCAAAAAGAATTAACGACACCCTGCTTTCTGCGCTACCAGAATTAGTGACAAAATATCAAATCATTCACCAAACAGGAAAGCTTAATTTTGGTGAGGTGGAGTCGACTGCAAAAGTGACACTTGAGAATTCAAAAGTAAAGGATCGGTATCATCCATATGACTATTTAAACGAGCTCTCACTCAGAATGATTGCGGGGGTCTCCGATATAATTATTACTCGTGGGGGATCAACGATATTTGAAATTGCAGCATGGGGTATTCCATCAATAATAATCCCAATCACCGATAGTAACGGTGATCATCAGAGAAAAAACTCCTATAATTATGCAAGAAGTGGCGCAGCGATAGTGATAGATGAGAACAATCTTACTCCTGAAATTTTGAACACGGAAATAAACGACATAATTGCGAATCCAGACAGAATCGAAAAGATGAAAACTGCCGCAAGGTCATTTGCCAAGACTGACGCAGCGTATAAGATAGCTGAAGCGGTAGTCAATCTGGGTATTGAGCATGAGAAATAAGAGAGGGAAGTAATGAATAATAAGTAATTTGAGCTGCATCTATCGGATGCAGCTCTTCAGTAGTAAAAACAAGGTTTTTTTGGTATATTGTAGGTACTATGATAGACAAGAAGATAAAAGTCAGATTTCCTCCATCTCCGACAGGTGAGTGGCATTTCGGTAATATCAGAACATTCGTATTTAACTATCTTTTTGCAAAAGGGAATAATGGTGAAATTGTTATGCGATTTGAGGACACTGACATTGCTCGTAATAAGCCAGGCTCAGACCTACTTCAGCTTGACCTCCTCAAAAGAATGGGGATGGATTTTGATGAAGGTCCGTACTATCAATCACAGAGAAAGGATATTTACAAAAGAGAGCTTAATAGACTTATTGATAGAGGTGTTGCCTATGAAGCTGAGGAAAATCAGGCAGGTACAGGTAAACTTATCAGAATCAAAAATCCGAAGAGGGATATTATTTGGAAAGATTTGATTAAGGGGGAGATCACTATTTCATCAGACTCATTTAAGGATGAGAATGGTAATTTTGATTTTATTATTGCGCGATCTATTGACGACCCACTCTACCATTTTACTGTAGTTGTAGATGATTGGTTGATGGGTATTACTCACGTACTTCGAGGTGAAGACCATGTGACTTCGACACCAAGACAGATTATTATCTTTGAAGCACTTGGTGCTCCTATTCCAGAATTTGGACATCTCCCAACAATTCTTAGTGCAGAGAACAAAAAGAAACTTGGCAAAAGAAACGGAGCTCTACCTGTACGAGAGTATCTCGATAAAACATACTTGCCGGACGCGGTTCTCAACATGATATCGCTCCTCGGGTGGAATCCAGGCGGAGATCAGGAGATATTCACTCGAAAAGAACTCATCGAGAAGTTTTCTCTTAACAAAGTACAGAAAAGTCCAGCAATTTTCGATGCTGGTAAACTCGATTGGATCAACAAAGAGCACATCAAGCTTCTTGATCAATCTGTTGTCGCAAAAGAGATTGCAGATCGCCTCTCAAAAAAATATTCAGATCAAAGTATAGTACCAAAACTCATCCCTGTTATTACCGATAGAATCACAAAATGGCTTGATATAGATACAATGATAAATGACGGAGAACTCGAATTCTTTTTTGACGCTCCTATGTATGACAAGAACATGCTTATCTGCAACGAAAAAATGAGAAAAAGTGTGCCTCTTTCGCTCGAGGACGTAGGTCTCCATATGAAAAAAATTATTGAACTTCTAAGTAGTCTCGACGAAAATAATTTCACATCAGAATCTGTCAAAACAGCAATCTGGGATTATGCAACAGAAAAAGGTAGAGGGATTGTGCTCTGGGCAATGCGTATAGCACTTTCTGGACGCGACAAATCCCCAGACCCATTTCAGATTTCTGGTATAATTGGTAAGAACGAAACTATTCGTCGACTTATCAATGCATCATCTCTATAAAAAAATAAATAAGACTTCTTTCTATACTCTTGTAGGTGTTTGTTTTTATGTAACAATCCCACTTTTGAGTAATATTGCACATGCAGACCTGGCACAGGATTTACAAAATAAAATAGATTCAACATCTGCTCAGATTCAGAAACTGCAAGAGGAGATTAGAATTTACTCTACAAGTCTGAACAAGACAGCTGAACAAGCAGCAAGCCTCAAGAATGAACTAAATGCACTCAACACCTCAAAAAAGAAGTTGGAAACGGAACTAAAACTTACAAACAAAAACCTCGACAAAACTACAAAGACCATCACTTCCTTATCCGATCAAATCAGGATTACCGAAGAAAACATAAACAAAAAGAGAGATACTATAGCGTCTGCACTTATTGAGATGAGAGATGTTGAGAGTGTAAGTGTGCTAGAGAATTTTCTCGGTTCAGATAGTATTACAGAAGCGTCAAAATATATTGAGCAAACTGAACAAATAAGTAATAAACTAAGGAACGAAATACGCAGTCTCAGTGCACTCGATATTATGCTTGGAGGACAAAAAAAAGATCAAGAAGCAAAGAAAAGTGAACTAAAGAAACTTCAGTCTGAACTTTCTTCGCAACAGAAAGCTGTGGCAGATACAGCAAAGCAAAAAGACAAAGTGCTCACAGAAACAAAAAATCAAGAATCGACATACCAAGCAATACTCAAAGAAAAACAAGCGCTCAAGGAAGCCTTTGAAAAAGATCTTTTTAAATTTGAATCAGAATTAAAAATCGCCATTGATCCAAGTAAACTACCTTCAAGAAAATCTGGAGTACTCTCGTGGCCTCTTGATAAAATATCTCTGACTCAACAATTCGGAAAAACATCTTCCTCTGGAAGGCTATATGCATCAGGTACGCATAATGGTGTTGATTTCCGTGCATCCGATGGAACACGGGTTATGGCATCACTCTCAGGTAAAGTTACGGCTACAGGCAACACAGATCTCAAGAAGGGTTGCTATTCTTACGGCAAATGGATTCTCATTAATCACAACAATGGTCTATCGACATTATATGCACACCTTTCATCAATCAGTGTTAAACCAGATGACACCGTCGTTACAGGCGATGTGATTGGATATAGTGGCAGGACAGGATATGTCACAGGACCACATCTCCACCTTACTGTTCTCGCGACCGAAGGTTTGCGTGTCACTCAAATACCTACAGCAACAGCATGCAATGGTGTCACCATACCTATCGGTACACCACAGGCATTCCTAGATCCATTACTTTATCTACCATAAATTGATTTTTTATTGCGCGAATTTTTATTTTTGATAACATAAGAAAATGAGAAATAACAATTCTTTTAAGAAAAAGAGTAGAAATAAAATCTACCTGATTTTATTTCTATATATCATCTGTGTTCTATCCTCATCGAACGTAAGTGCGAGTACACTTCTAACTGAAATGGGTTCCGAAGTTGATGATAGAGTTTCTGTAATCTCATCTGCGGCAGCTTCTTTACCTGTTTTTACCACCCGAGCATCAAGTACTGGGATCTGGCAGAGAAACACTGGTGTTTGGACAAACCAAGGTACAGATATTGATTGGACAGGTATAGCGGCATGGAATAGTTCTGGTAATTATCTGTTTGCGGGTACACTCATTTCCCCTCGTCATTTGGTAATGGCGAGTCACTATGCGATTCCAATAGGTTCTACTGTTGTATTCGTCAAAAATGATAATACGATAGTAACACGAACCCTTACCAATCTTACAAACCTAGGTAACGATATTACCATCGGTATTTTGGATTCTGCAGTACCATCTGGCATTGCTTATTATGATTTGCCGCCTACAATGTCGGATATTATATCTCGTATTGGTATACCAGGTTATGATGGCACTCTAGGCACCAATGTCTATCAATATAATATTC
>CAZKPS010000011.1:0-8027 GCA_964554765.1 uncultured Candidatus Saccharibacteria bacterium | reverse complement strand
GGCTTCAGTTCACCTTATCTCTCGCGTTTCTGATTTGGAGTTAGATCATGGAGTTTACACTACAGCAGAGTCGGCACTCAGGACACCGTTCTCACATCCTACTGTACCAGGCGATTCAGGTAACCCTATGTTTTTTCTCATCGATAATACACCTATTTTAGCCTCATTGCATACATATACTATATCTGGTACTTACTACGGTTCATTCGTGTCACAAATAAACAATGCCATGGATTCGCTTTCTGGATTCAATGAATACAGCCCTACGGTTTTTTCTTTGTCAGGATATGTCACAGCGAATACTGGTCAACCAGACCTTGTTACTGCTTCTGATACAAACATCGATAACGATAATATTACTTCTGTGACCACACCTGAAGTAGAGATATCCTGTGTAAGTGGTGCCACAGTAAAATTGTACTCAAATAACATAGAGGTCTCATCGGGTACCTGCACCTCTGGACTCTATAGCTATACATTCGGGACATTATCTGACGGTAATTATGTTTTGAATGCTACTCAAACATCGGGTGCATCAATTTCTGCAACATCAACATCTCTTACAATAACTATCGATTCATTCGCACCTTCAACACCGATAAGTGCACCTGACTTGTTGTCAGTGTCAGATACAGGTACATCTTCGACAGATAACCAAACATCTGATAGCTATCCCAAATTTTCTGTCTCTTGTGACTCAGGTAATACTGTCGATTTATATGTAAATAATGCAATTATGGGATCAGCAAGCTGTACAGGTTCAACAGTTACACTACAAGCTTCAACAGCAATAACTTATGGAGCGAAAACAATATACTATAAGCAGAAAGATTTAGCAGGTAACACCTCAGGTGCATCTCCTTCAATCACGATAGGTTTTAATACAGATCAGTCGAGCATTTTAAATATAGACGGTACACTCGATACAACATTTAACTCAGGTGGAACAGGGGCGAACTCAGCAATCTACTCAATAAAATACCAAGCATCAACAGGTAAGTACATTATTGCGGGAGCATTCTCAACATATAACACTTCATCAGGTACCACAAATGTAGGCAGAATCGCACGATTAAATGCTGACGGTACACTCGATACAACATTTAACTCAGGTGGAACAGGGGCGAACTCAGCAATTACATTTATGGATTTTCAATCTGACGGGAAAATAATTATTTTTGGTTCATTCACTTCATATAATACCTCATCTGGTACCGTAACCGTCGGAAGAATTGCACGTTTAAATGCCGATGGTTCTCTTGACACAACATTTAACTCTGGAGGAGCAGGTTTTAGTTCAGGTATATCGACCTGCACATTATCAGTTCCAGAGATTTGCTCAATCATTATTGATGGCCAGGACAGAATCGTTCTTACTATACATTCGAATAGTTATACATATAATGGGTCTACACCGTCGCATAGATACATAATCAGACTAACATCAAACGGTGCATTGGACAGCTCTTTTCTCAGTGGAGGCAATGGACTAGGTACTATACCTGGCAGGACTAGACTTCTGCTTCTGGAGTCTGGTAAGTACATGCTCTTTTCCAATCCTGCAACTTTAGGTTTTCACGATTCCACAAACGGTACTACTACGGGCCAATTTTTTAGACTCAATAATGATGGGTCTCGAGATATGACTTTTAGCGCTAATACAACGAATTTTTCAGCATCAACATTGGGACTTGAAATGTACGAAGACAGGGATACAAATGACATATTTCTATCCACAAACTCTACGTACCAAGGGGCTACATTCAATGGAAACCCAGTAAATACAGTGCTTTTAAAAATATCTTCAGATGGATCGACTGCAGATTCATCATATAATACAGGAAATCCCGCCGACGGAACCAAAATTATTTTATTAAATTATCTAGGTGACGGGCGCTTCCTAATGAGTTTCTCTACCAGTGCGTTGTCATCAAATTTCTCTTGGCCTGGACTCACCGTACCGAGCCTAACCGCTCCTATCTATGCGACACTCATAATAAATAGAAGTGGTGTTGATTCAAGCTACAACAACAGAGCTGTGAGTAAGACATATAGCTCTTATATTGATTCTCTCGGGAGATTGATCATTGCTGGGTCATTCACTACATACGATGGTATTTCTGCTGGCAATATTGCTCGTATTACGAAGTCTACACTACCATCATTGAGCCGATTTGTTTCAATATCTTCTAACAATACCTACAAAATAGGTCAGACGGTTGACATAGCAGCAATACTTAGTGAGCCGGTGAGACCTGGTTCAACAATGAATATTACTCTCAACACCGGTAGCTCTGTCACCTTGACAACTTCTGCTACCTCCACATCCTTAACGGGTGTTTATACAGTTAGTGAGAATGATTCAACAAGTGATCTTTTGGTGAGTAGTATTTCTTCAGCCAGTGTAGTTGATACATTGGGTTCTACAGTTACATCGTTTTCAGTCCCTGCAGACAATATTGATGACACCTCAGATATTGTTGTTGACGGTGTTAGACCTACCGCTCACACACCCCAATTAGATTCATCAAGTGATACAGGTATCTCTAATAGTGATAATATTACCAATGACCTTACCCCAAGCTTCATAGTTCAATGTCTCTCAGGTGAAACTGTATCGCTCTATAACTCATCAACACTAATCGAAAGCGGAACATGCTCAGGCAGTTCTATTACGATTACAACACCAATACTTACAGCTGGAACATACAATGTTGTAAATGTGGTAACCTCCGCGAACGGAAATACATCAAGCACATCAACACCTGCGCTGGTAATCATACTAGATTCCGAATACTCTGGATCAACTCCAACCATACCTGACCTTGACACTTCTTCTGACAGTGGGACATCCCACTCTGATAATTACACAAGTGATATCACACCAACAATTTCTGGATCATGTACTAGTGGGGAACTGGTTTTGTTGAGTATAGATGGTGATATTCCTGTTGAATTATCCTGTACATCATCAGCTTACACATATACAGCACCTCGTCTCACCCAAACAACACATAGTTTTGTAGCTGCATATAAAGATGTTGCAGGAAATACCTCCTATTCATCAGAGCCATTATTTGTGTCGATTTCTGATTCAGCAGATATTCCACCCACAGTAGTAATACCTACCACATCCTCTGGATCAAACATATTCGTAGTTTCTGCACTTAGGGCAAGGTCTGCTGAGATTGTGTCAGCACCTAAGAGTAATATCTCTATACCTATGAAGCCTAGTGTTTTAGATACAATAAAAGACAAAATCACACTACCTGAAAAGGATGATAAGGTATGTACACCATATCTTACCTCACTTATGGGATATGGACAGAACAACCAAGCAGATGAAGTGAAGAAGCTTCAGGACTTTCTTAATAAATACAACAATGCAAATCTTGAGGTGGGTGGTGTCTATGATTTACAAACAAAACGAGCTGTTGAAGATTTCCAAGTATTGTACGCAAAACATATACTCTATCCATGGGGACTCAAAAAACCAACAGGAAATGTGTATAGAACAACCTTAGCAAAAATTAATGCAATGGTATGCGCATCAACTTACGGATGTCCATATTTTACCGAATACCACAAACAAGGAGACGAATCTCAAGATATAAAGAAAATAAAAAGCTTTCTTAATATTTTGAACCCTCAAGGACAACTTGATTCATCAAATGCAATCTACGACAGTAAAACAAAAGTTCAAATTATGAATTTTCAAAATAGATACAAGGATACAGTCCTCAAGCCTTGGAAGCTTACAAACGCTACGGGGTATTGGTATAAATCAACCCGAGCATCAGCAAATGAAATAATGGAATGCAATGAAGTGGTGTCCTACTAAGATATCTAAGAAAATCATAGTCTAGTAGATTATATTTACCACAAAAACATTTTGAGGTTTATACTTTTTAAGTTAAAATACACTTACTATGAATCATCAAAGAGACAGAGGTTTTATAAAAGCTATTATACTTATTATTATCGCACTTGCGCTTCTCAAGTATTTTTTCGGAATATCTCTAAAGGATATTGCAGATAGTCAGGTGGGTCAGGATCTTTGGGCTATCACTACAGCTTTCTTCAAATCAGTGTGGGAAATAATTCTCCTTCTTCTTGATTTCCTCAAGGAACTTATTTCTACCGCTCGTGATTTTATCACAGGCCTTAAGCACTAATTTATGGCAAACGCTCCAAGAGACAAATATAGCGCCGTTTGGGTGTCTCATTCATCGATGGGAGATTTTCTTAAATGCCCACGACTCTACTATCTCCACAATATGTACAAAAGCCCAGAGACTCGCAACAAAATGTCGATAGTTTCTCCGCATATGTCACTCGGAGTTGCGGTACACGAAGTACTTGAAGGACTAGGAGATTACAAAGCAGAAGATAGACTCAGGCGTGACCTGCTTGCAGATTTTGAAAATGCTTGGAGCAAAGTGACAGGTATTCGTGGAGGATTCAAAACCCCTGAAGAAGAAAAAGAATTCAAAGACAGGGGACTCACAATGATCAAAAATGTGATAAAAGACCCAAAATTCCTCGGTAACAAAATAATCAAACTCAAAAGAGAGACAATGAATCCAAATTTTCTTATTGATGAAGATAATAATATTATTTTAAACGGGCTTGTAGACTGGATAGAATATCTCCCAGAGACTGATTCACTTCATATCGTAGATTTTAAAACAGGCAAAAAAGAAGAGTCTGATTCGTCACTACAGCTTCCGATTTATCTCTTACTTTGTAATGCACTGCAGAAACGTCCTGTGACAAAAGCGAGCTACTGGTATCTCGAAAGTGACAAAATAGTAGAAAAAGAGCTCCCAGATGCAAAACAAGCAGAACATGATGTTCTCGAAGTGGCTCGCAAGGTCGCAGATGCTCGTGCCAAAAATGTATTCAAATGCCCGAGAGGTGAGGCGGGATGTTTTAACTGTCTGCCATATGAGAAGATTCTCAAAAAAGACCCGTCACTTAAATTTGTCGGTGTAGGAGGATTCAATCAAGATCTTTATGTACAAATCTAAATCAAAAATTAGAAATCAAAACTCAAAAATAAACATATAAATTCAATTTATTCTTGATTCTTGCTTTTTGAGTTATAATTCAGTCTATGACACAAAATGAAGCTCTGGATATCTTGAAGACCGGTGCCAATATATTCCTCACGGGAGAGCCTGGGGCAGGTAAGACATATACTATCAATAGCTTTGTAAAATATCTCCGTGAACACTCTATAGAGCCTGCTATCACAGCCTCTACAGGTATAGCAGCAACGCATATCCACGGGATGACGATACACTCTTGGGCGGGAATCGGGATCAAAGACACATTGACCGAATTCGACCTCGACCACCTCTCACAAAACAAAACACTCTACAGTAGAATAAATAAAACAAAAGTTCTCATTATCGATGAGATATCAATGCTCTCTGCGCGAACGTTTGCGATGGTGGATATGGTATGCCGAGTGATCAAAGGCTCAAGCGAATCATTCGGCGGCATTCAGATAGTTTGTGTGGGCGACTTTTTTCAGCTCCCACCAGTCTCACGTGCCACGAGAGAACAATTCGCATTTGAATCAATGGCATGGAAAGACGCGCGATTTATCACATGCTATCTCGACTCACAGTTCCGACAAGATGATAGGACATATTTAGGAATTCTTGATGCAATCAGACGAGATGAATTCAATGAAGACCATCTTGAGACTCTCGGTGACAGACTCATCACACGAGATACAATGCCCGAAAATATTACCAAACTTTTCCCACACAATGTTGATGTAGACAAAATAAATGCAAGCGAACTTGCAAAAATAGATGCACCAGCACAAACATTTGTTATGACATCAAAGGGTCGTGACCTGCTCGTCGCTTCACTCAAAAAAAGTTGTCTCTCCCCAGAACATCTTGTCTTAAAGATCGGGGCAACAGTAATGTTCACAAAAAACAATTCGCAGGAGAATTATGTAAACGGAACACTTGCAACCGTTATTGGTTTTGATCCACTCACGTCAAACCCAATAGTTGAGACAGTCACAGGGCGCAAAATCACTGTAATGCCGATGGAGTGGAGTATCGAGGAAGACGGCAAAATAAAAGCGCAGATCACTCAGCTACCGCTTCGCCTCGCATGGGCTATCACAGTCCACAAAAGCCAGGGAATGACCTTAGATAAGGCTATAATGGACCTCTCACTATCGTTTGAGTACGGACAGGGCTATGTAGCCCTGTCACGAGTCAAAAACCTCGGGGGGCTCCATATTTTGGGCTGGAATCAGATAGCGTTCAAAGTACATCCGACAATTATCGACAGAGATCAATATTTTCGAGAAAGCTCTCTTGAAGCAGAGACAAAATTCGGTGCACTCGAAAAAGATGAGCTCACCAAGATGCATCATAATTTTATTTTAAGCTCAGGTGGCAAACTCGAGAAAAAAGAAATAGATATTTCGACCAACAAATCAATTAAAACAACGACTCACGAAGAAACATTAAAACTATTTAATGCTGGCAAATCGTTCCGAGAAATCGCAATAGCCAGAGGAATGGTGCTCGGTACAATACTTCAACATATTGAGGATTTAAAAGATGAAGAAAAAATAACGCTAGAAGAAATCAAAAGATCTTGTGACAAAAACACAATCAAAAAATCAAAAATCGTACACAAGGTTTTTGACAAGCTGGGTACAAGTCCACTGAAGCCAGTATTTGAAAAACTAGGGGGCAAGTATTCATATGATGAGCTACGAATAGCGAGAATGCTCTATGAGAACTAGGATTGCTTCTGTGTTATAATTAACGAACAATATGGAAATCGCAATATTCTTTCTCTTTGTATTTTTGGTCGCATTTTTTGCAGCATCTGAGACAGCATTTTTCAGTCTACACACATCACGAATCCGCCTGATGAAAAAGCAGCGTTCATTTAATGCGGGAATAATAGAAACACTCAAAAACAATCCAGAAAAACTCCTCGTCACCGTACTCATTGGGAGCACAGTTGCAAACCTGGGCGCTGGAGCATACATCACAGCAGTCACAGAGAGCAGATTTAGTTCTCTTGCTATCGGTATTATTGCAGGAGTGACTACCATCATCATACTTCTCGTAGGAGAGATAATCCCAAAATCATTTGCATACAACAACAATATCCGAGTAGCACAATACCTCGCATATCCTTTGTATTTTTTTGTAGTACTTTTTACTCCTATATCATATGCACTCAATGTAATAAGTAAAAAGATAGGTCGCGGCCATAGCAAAATCCACGGACATATTACCGAAGATGAAGTACTCATTATGTCTCGTATGAGTGTAGAGAAGGGAGGTATAGGATACGACGAGCACATGCTGATTGAAAAGATTTTTAAATTCAATGACATCACAGTAGGTGAGATTATGACAGCCGAGCCACGCATTCACTTTGTAAACGGTGAGGTGCCAGTAGACCAGATTGCACACTATGTCTCAAAGACCGAGCATTCACGATATCCAGTCTATATCAACAACAATCACAACATCATTGGATACATTCACATAAATCGTGTGATGAAAGCTCTCAATTCCAGAGATCGAGATAAACCACTTTCAGACTTCGTTTCGCCAATACAGAGAATAGATGAGAATATGCAACTCGATCGAGCCTTCCGAGCAATGAACAAAAAGCAGAACCATATGTGCCTCGTCCACAAACACAAAAATCCAAAAGATATTGTAGGACTTATCACACTCGAAGATATTCTCGAGGAACTCGTAGGGGAGATTGAGGATGAGACAGATCTCAAGTAACTCAAAATAGTAAATCAAAGATTAAAAATTAATACCTCAGAATTTGCTTCGCAGATTCTGAGGCTGTTTTGTGTGATATAATTTAAGTATGAACAAAATCTCCAAAAATAATTTTGCCTTCATAGATACACAAAACACCTATAGAGGTATAAAACTTCTGGGCTGGAAAATAGATTGGAATAAATTTCGAATATATCTGAAGGATAAATATTCTGTCTCGACTGCATACCT
>CAZKPS010000010.1:0-24180 GCA_964554765.1 uncultured Candidatus Saccharibacteria bacterium | reverse complement strand
TGGCATTATGCCTACCAATCCAAATATGAAGGGGGCAAGTCTTAAGTCTGCATTTGAGATACTTAAACTCAATAATGTTACACCAGTCATTGCGAGCGGAAATGTTGTATTTCAAAGCGATTCAAAGGATGTAGCAAAACTTGAAACAGATCTTGAAAATATAATGGAGAAGATGCTCGGGTTTAAACGATCTGTGATTGTGCGAAATCGGGAAGAGTTGGAGAGATTGGTAAAGAAAAATCCATTCAAAAATATTGAGGATAAAAAGCCAAACTATCTCGTGGTAACTTTTTTCAAAGACAGAAAAAAAGAATTGTGTACCGTGATAAAATTAAATGAAGGAAAGACACCTAATTTTATGACAGACATGGAGAAAAAATACGGAAAAGATATCACTACTCGTACTTGGAAGACAGTGGGGAGGATTTTTAAAGTGATTTAAAAGATAAATTCAAATCTCTAATAACATGATATAATCTTTTTATATGGATGATATACGATTTAAAAAAGTTGAGAAAAAAAATCTTACTCCTGAACCAAGTCCAAAAAAAGAGACGCGATTAAGTATGATTCGTGTTGGAGTACTTTTTGTCACTTTTGTTTTTATCTTTTATATTTTTTATGGTACATTCTCGAGTTTCGTGCCATCAGTAAAAAAAGTGTTTGCTGATAGTGATGTATCAACATCGACTTCTAAATCATCAATTCCTGCTACTTTAGATATCAAAGATTATGATGAGCGTATGCTTTATCTTGCTCATAAGCTAATCCTCTCTAGTGCGACAGGTACTCCTTTTGTGCTCATACCTAATCCTGATCTTGCTACATCGACTGCAACAACCACAACAAAAAATGCGACAACAACAAAAAAGCTACCAAAACCAAAGTCAAGACATATCAATACAAGTGTATGGCTCGGATGGGATAATTCTATGTGGCCTGCGAAAAATGCTGCGCATCCAAATCCTGGTGCGATACTCCCATTCAAAAGAATTGTCGCCTTTTATGGAAATCTCTATTCAAAAAAGATGGGTGTGCTCGGTGAGCATGATGAGACTACGGTATTAAATAAATTAAAAGAAAAGGTGGCAGAGTGGGAAGCTGCTGATCCATATACTCCTGTGGTGCCTGCGCTGCACTATATTGCCGTGGTGGCACAAGGAAGTGCTCAATCTGATGGTACATATCGTGCTCGAATGCCAGATAGTGAGATTGAAAAAGTATTAAAAATGGCAGAAAGTATGAACGCACTCGTGTTTCTCGATGTTCAGGTGGGCAAATCAACTCTCCAAAAAGAATTGCCACTTCTTAAAAAATATTTAGAATTATCGAACGTTCATCTCGGTATTGATCCAGAATTTTCGATGAAATTTGGAGATAAGCCGGGAAGTGTCATAGGGACATTTGATGCGAGTGATATTAACTTTGCTGCAGATTTTCTTGCAGGGATTGTAAAAGAAAAGAAACTTCCTCCAAAAGTGCTGACTTTTTATCGATTTACACAGCGGATGGTGACTCACTCAGAAAATATCAAAACTTTGCCAGAAGTGCAGATGGTTCATGTGATGGATGGGTGGGGAGGAGAAGCTCATAAGATTCAGACATATAAATCGTTTGTCTATCCAGAGCCAATTCAATTTACTGGATTCAAACTTTTCTTTAAAAACGATTTTAGAAATCCAGGGACCAAAATATTAACGCCTGCACAGGTACTCAAGGTGACACCATCACCAAGCTATATTCAGTATCAGTAATAATTTTTTTGATTTAGCGATGTGGACAGCCGGCCCAGCAACAAGGTCTCCGCATACCTTTGTTCATCTTGTCTTGCATCACCTTGATTCTTTTTTCTCGAGTCTCATCTTTTTTGGCTGAAGTTATCCAACAGATCCACTCGTTTCGTGCAAGGGGGGTTATGTCTTCCCATATGTGAAATATTTTATCGCTTGAAGTTATAACATTACGAATATCTATTGGAGTTTTGTGTACGGTGCCGCTGCTTACAATGGGTGTATCCATAGGGTAATTTTAGCAGATTATCTATCAGTAGTCGCGCCTGTGTTATTATTATCACTATATGCTAATCCGCCTCAAAGTATTTCCTAAAAGTCGTAAAGAGGAGCTCAAGGAATTAAAGTCAGGTAAATTTGAACTCTATATCAGAGCAGAAGCAAAAAGAGGAGAGGCAAATATGAGAGTAATGGAAATAATAAAGGAGAGATTCCCAGAAGCGAGAAGTGTCAGAATAATCAAAGGTCATACGACTCAAAATAAACATATTGAAATTATAGGCGGACAGGATTCTTTGATATAAAAAAGAGTCACTATCGTGACTCTAGTGTCTCTTTGATCATCACTATGAGTGCAGAGAGATAAACCATTTTGTCTCTACTTTCCACTTCCTCAAGGTATCTCAGAAAATCCGTCTTTTCCTCTGTAACAGCCTCAGTATAAAATGTTTCACTACGGATGAATGCCTCCAACCCATGAGAACTCAGAAGCTTTTGTTTTTGAACATCTTTCAGATTTAATACTGTCGTGAAGACCCCAAGGGTAGCACTGATTTTATCTCGATTGTGATCAAGCAACTGTGCAAGTGATGGGAAATCAACAACCTTCACATTCTTGTATTTCTGATTATTTGAGACATCCTTGTGGGACATTGAGATAGACCATACTCGCTTGTGTTTGTGGAGAAAGAACATAGACAGGATACTATCTCAAATCATTGCGACAATCAAATCTGAAATAGTGATATAATATGTCTGTCGGATTATTAATTTAATTGTGTAATTAATTATGATAAAAAGACATATAAAATCTACAGGAATGGAAATGACAGATGCGATAGGAGAGTATCTAGAAAAAAAAGTAAGGGGGATAGAAAAGTTTGTAAAGAAAGCCGAAGATGCTATTGCAAGAATTGAACTAGGGCGTACAACGCACCATCATCACAAGGGTAATGTCTTTCGAGTAGAAATAAACCTCCAGTATGGAGATCATAAATTCCGTGCAGAAGCGACGACTGATGATCTGTATAAATCAATTGACACTGTAAAGGATGAGATTGTAGCCGAGGTCACAAAAGCAAACAAAAAAGGACGAGATATGTTGAGAAAAGGTAAGCAGAAAATCAAGGCGATAATAAAGAAGAATACGAAGTAGGGAAGTAGAATATTGAATATTGAATATAGAATATAGAATGTAGAATGAAATTTAAAATAGCGCGGCACCGTAGGTGCCGCGCTTTATAATTCCTATTTTTTCCTTTATACTGTGGAATATGGTAGCAATAGTCCAAAATGGTCATAAAGCCCTTCGTGAAAAGGCAAAAGAAGTGCCAATTCACGAGATAGCAAGTAAGAAAATCAAGAAAGTTATAATGGATATGAAAAAAGCCCTTCTTTCACAAGATGACGGGGTGGCTATTGCCGCACCTCAGATAGGAGAGGAGTTTCGGATTTTTGTGGTGTCTGGACGAGCATTTGATATTGGAAACGGTGATTATGAGGAAAACAAAAGTAAACCTATTGCACCCGATATCGTGTTTATAAACCCTGTAATAACCAAACTCTCAAAAGATAAAGAAGATATGGACGAAGGGTGTCTTTCTGTGCGATATCTCTACGGAAAAGTAAAACGATCAACAAAAGCATCGATCGAAGCATATGATGAAAATGGTAACAAGTTTAAGCGTGGTGCATCAGGGCTCTTGGCACAGATATTTCAGCACGAGACAGATCATCTCGATGGTGTGCTTTTTATAGATAAAGCAAAAGATGTGGTAGACCTACCACCAAAAAATAAATAAATTATGGATAAAGATAATAATCCATTATTAAATATAAGATTTGATGAAGATCATGATGATGCTGTTGCAGAAGAAAAGATTAATTGGTTGGTATCACGATCTGCAGAAGAAGGTATAGAAATAGATGTCAAAATTGCTGAATATTTTAAGGATTCTGCATTCTTTAATTCACTCCCATCTTCGATAAAAGATAGTGAGGATGCTCTGTTGTCATATCTCCAAAACTCATCAAAATTTGATGGCATTATCACTCTTGAGCGTAACAAGGCGCCTTCGAAAGAAAAAGAGGGGTTATTGGGCAAAGAGATAATTCTAACAGAAGGTTCTCATGCTGATGGAAGACAGAGAAGGGTTGAAGAGGGTTATTTAATCCAATTAGATTATTTAAAAGAACTAAAAATTGATCCAAGTAAAGTGTTGGTATTCAGGGTTACTCAGCCATCCAATGAACCAAAACCCGAATACTACTGGACTACTGATTTGTTTGAAACAAAGAGGGGGTTGAGAAGGGAAATATCACCAGAAAAAAGAAGTACATCGGTAATCTTGGTTGGTGACTTAGATACTATTTCAAAAAATGGTGGACTGATACAAGATGTGAATGATGATAATGGAATGGCGTTTAGGCAAATAGGTGTTAGAGAATTTGACCAGAAAAACTGTGTGTCAATAATAAAAAATAGTAATGAATAATAAAATTAATTTTATCTTCTTCGGTAGTTCACCGATTTCTGTCATATCTCTTGAGTCTTTAAAGGAAAAGGGTCTTTTACCTGTGCTTGTTGTGACACAGCCAGACAAACCTCAGGGGCGACACCTTACGCTCACTCCGTCACCAGTCAAAGTCTGGGCTATTGAGAATAATATTCCTGTTTCAACTCCTATCAAAATAAGGACCGAAGAATTCTTGAAAGAACTCGAAGGATATAATGCAACAGCAGGTGTGCTTGTCTCGTATGGCAAAATAATTCCAGAATCAATACTCAACCTCTTTCCAAAAGGTATTTTGAACTTACATCCATCTCTTCTCCCAAAACTTCGTGGACCATCACCGATTGAGTCTACGATTCTAAATGATATGAAGGATTCTGTTGGGGTTACTGTGATGCTTCTAGATCGTGAGATGGATCATGGTCCGATACTCGCAGAGAGGGAAATCAAAATAAATAATTGGATTCCAAAAAAAGCAGAGCTATATCAAACACTTTCAAATGAAGGTGGTGAATTACTTGCAGAGACACTCATAAAATGGATTGGTGGAAGCATAACCCCAGTTGAACAAGATCATTCCAAGGCAACATATTGTGAGATAATCAAAAAAAGTGATGGGCTCGTGGATTTAGATGCGGATGGATACAAAAACCTGCTCAAGGTGCGAGCTTATGAGGACTGGCCTGGGACATATTTCTTTATTGAACACGACGGCCGGCAGATGCGAGTCAAAATCACAGATGCTGATTTTGTGGATGGTAAGTTTGAAATAAAAAAAGTAATTCCTGAAGGGAAGAAAGAGATGAATTATATTGATTTCCTGAGGGGCTACAGAAGAGTGGAAATATAGAATACTGAATATGGTATATGGAAAATACACCGCGACGTAGCCGCGGTGTATTTTGTATTTAATCCTATATTCTATCTACAATATTCG
This sequence comes from uncultured Candidatus Saccharibacteria bacterium, assembly GCA_964554765.1. Classification (GTDB taxonomy): domain Bacteria; phylum Patescibacteriota; class Minisyncoccia; order Phycocordibacterales; family CAIRYW01; genus JAQBQZ01. The sequence goes on along the minus strand of CAZKPS010000010.1, from coordinate 18,721 downwards.
ATATTCACGCGAGTTTGCTAAAGCAAACTTGCTGGGCTCGCATCTATTTTCACATTCGGTGGAAAAGCAAGGAGGGTTTCAAGGAGCTCGGGTTTTGGCCACTCATTCTTATCAAGCTTTAGAATTATATTGAGAATGATATTTTTGTTTCTCGACTTGATAAATGCTGGGAATACTGTGGGATTGTATTGTTTTAATTGTCTAATTATTTTCTCTGCTTCGTCTCTAATCTGATTTTTTTTACCTTCAATAGATAGTTTGATTATGTGTTTGAATGGTGCATAACCAAACATTTTTCTCGCGTCGATTTCTTCTGTCACAAACCCTTCGAGATCCCCAGAGAGAGCTTGTTCTATTATCTGGTGCTTTAGATTTCTTGCTTGAATCATTATCATCTCTTTTGTTTTCGATTTGAGGTCTAGGATGATATGCATAATTCTCTCATTGGTTCGAAAATCAGGAAGTGATAGTAGACTATCGAGCGATATGATTGCTGAAAAATCTACCGAGGAGTCTTGTAGATATCGTACTCCCAAATCAGTAGTGACGAGCACATCGTCACTATCATAAAATGATTTTATTTTGTTTTTTATGTCTTTTGCTGTTTTGGAGTTATCACTATCAATTCTTGTTACTTTTGCCCCTTCGATTGATTTGATTTCTTCTTCTATTTTTTCAATACCAATGCCGAGTGGTACTAGGTTCCAGCTGTGGCATACCTTACAGTTCTCATTTGCATCTCTACTTTTACCACAGTGGTGACATATAAATATCCTCTTCTCTCGCAGAGTATGAAGTACAAAAGGACTCTCACAAACATCACAGAGTATTGTGGTGCCACAATCATTACAGACAGTCTGAGTGGCGACACCTCGTCTTGTGGCGTATATAAGTACCTTCTTTTTGGATTTGATACTATACTCGATCATCTCACGTAGGTCGGAACTGAGGATTTCGAATTTTTTCTTTTCACCTTCTTTTGGTTTCATATCGACTATGAGAGTCTGAATTTTTCGTACTGTTCTTTTTTCGATTCGTGCGTATTCTACTATCCTACCTTCTCGTAGCTCGGCAAGTGTTTGGATACTAAGAAGTCTGTCACCATAAATAAGCCGAGCCCCCAGCTCTTTTGAGATTTCTTTTGCAGATATTCTTGTATCAAGAAATGGCCTCTTTTTACTTTTATAAAAAGGGGATGACTCTTCTTCTATTATTATGGTGCCGATAGTGTGATTTAGAAGTGAGAGAATATGTGAGGTACCGATGAAAAGCTCTGGATGTGCATGTGTCCCAATTCGTGATACAAATACTTCAATATTTTTCTTTGAGTTCCCGTTAGTGAGACTTACTGTGTAATCAGCGATTCCTTTCGATAAAAGGTCTTGCATTTCGGTCACTCTTTCGGATGTGGGGCAGATGATTACGATAGATTTTTTCTTCGCGAACGATTCTCTGATGAGGCTTCGATATGTATCCATTCGTGCTTCGTTGTGAAGCTGAATTGCGAGTATCTCGCTTCCTGTTTCTTTTCTTACTGTTGCAGTATCGATTCTTTTGAAATATGTTTTAGGATTCTCAAAACAGATTTTAGGTACAAGAGCAGCAATTACACTCCCGATACTTGTAGCAGATATATTGGCGATTTGTGCCGAAGCAGTCATCAAAAATTCTGGGAGAGCAACCTTGTTATCAAAATCAAGAATCTTTTTAATATTAAACCGCATTTCCTTTATCGCCGATTTGTTCTGCATAGCATCGAGAGATTCGAGCACAATACCAGGCACCTCCTTTTTGCGAAGTGGAATAGTTACAAGGGACCCTGGGGCGATGTCTTTCGTTGAAAAATATGTAAGAGTCTCCTTACGGATACCTCGGGCTATGGGGACTATGGATAGGAGTCTCATGGCAACAGTATAGCAAAATTTGAGGCACCTCTTGTACTTGTGTAAGGGGGATTTTTATGTAGAATAATCTTGAACAACCTGTTTTTTACCATGAAAAAATCTGAACTTAAGGTGATGTTTACTACTATTCCTACCGCAATCGGATTAGGATCTGGTGGGCAAAATGGCACGGTATTTATCCTGAAAGAACCTCTTCGGGTAAAAGAAGACACTGAACTTATCAAGAAGCTCGAAGACTTTCTGATGTCGCTTCCTGTCGCTAAGCGGAAGGCGAAAGGAATGAAAAGACAACGTCAAGAGCTTTTTTGTCTGCCTGCATTCAGGAGGGGCTCGCAGTCTCATGACCTCGTTTACGGTCTTACCTTCAGGGATCTAAATGAGATTGCCGGGTAATGCTCTTTAAATGTTTCCAATGCTTTCACTTTGTGGAAGCGTTTTTTATTTTCTCAAAAATTTGTCCTTTTTACTCAAAAGCTATACTATATATACCTATGAAAGATGAAGTATTTGTTATAAAAGGACTTGCTGGCAAAAAAACGCTTAAAGGTGAGGTTTCTATTGGTGGAGCGAAAAATGCGGTACTTCCTCTCTTTGTCTCTGCAATACTTTTTAATGACGATGTAAAATTTAGTAATATTCCTGATATTGAGGACTGTCTTCGGATGTCAGAGATTCTTGGCAAGGTAGGTGTCAGTGTGGTGAGAGAAAAAAAGGGTCAGTATATTCTCAATGCGTCAAAAGCTGTAGGAAAAAACATTGACGAAGAAATTGCAAAGAAACTTCGAGCATCGATTATTCTTACAGGTCCAATGCTTGCTCGGTTTAAAAAAGTTTCGTTCCCGCATCCTGGTGGATGCGTTATTGGTGCGCGTCCTATCGATATTTTTCTTGATGGATACAAAGCAATGGGTGCAAAAGTTACTGAGAAGGATTCGCTTTATGTTATTGAAGCAAAAAATGGACTCAAGGGTGCAGAACTTTTTCTTCGAACTCCAAGTGTGACAGCGACAGAAGCATTTATGATGGCGGCAGTTTTGGCAAAAGGTACAACAATAATCAAAAACGCAGCAACAGAACCAGAGATTGTAGATCTTGCAGAATTTTTGATTTCTCACGGGGCAAAGATCAAAGGGATGGGAACTTCGACAGTGTTTATTGAGGGTGGAGAAAAACTTTTGAGTACTCGAGGTTTTTCTTGGAGTGTTGTTCCAGACAGAATCGAAGCTGGTAGTTTTCTTGTTCTTGGAGCGCTTTGCGCAGATGATTTGAAGATAACTAACTGTGAACCAAAACATCTCGAAGCTCTGACATTTGAACTTATCGCGTCCGGTGTGCCTATTATTGTAGGAAAAGATTATTTGCATATAAAAGGTAATGGGAAGATTCAAAATAAAAAACTAAATAGTTTTAATATCAAGACTCACGAATACCCAGGATTTCCGACAGATCTCCAGGCGCCAAGTCTCGTATATCAGACTCAAGTAGACGGTGAGTCACTCGTTTTTGAAACTATTTTTGAAAATAGACTTGGATTTACAAACGATCTTGTATCAATGGGTGCAAATATCAGAATGTTAGATGCACATCGAGTGATAGTAAAAGGTCCTACAGTCCTCAAGGGGCGAGAGCTTTATGGCCCTGATCTTCGGGCAGGGCTCGCATTTGTGATTGCGGGAATTGTAGGTAAAGGTGAATCACGAATTCATAATGTATACTACATAGATAGAGGATATGAGGAGATTGATAAAAAACTTCAATCTATTGGTGTAAATATTAAACGAATCTAAAGTATGTCATTTTTTACTAGAAAACTAGGGATCGATTTGGGTACGGCGAATACGCTTGTGTTTGTACCTGGACGAGGAATAGTGCTTAACGAGCCATCAGTTGTGGCAGTATCAGAGAGTGAAAACAAAATACTCGCGGTGGGACTTGAAGCGAAAGAAATGATAGGGAAAACACCAGACAATATTATCGCGTATCGACCAATGAAGGATGGGGTGATTGCTGACTATCGTGTGACTGAGGCGATGCTTCGATATTATATTTCAAAAGCTCTCGGCAAGTGGAATTTTATTCGACCTGAGGTAATGATCTCTGTTCCTGCAGGGGTGACTTCGACAGAACGACGGGCGGTGATAGAGGCTGCAGTAAAAGCCGGAGCAAAAAATGCCTTCGTAGTGAAGGAGCCAATCCTTGCTGCTATCGGTGCAGGAATCTCTATTCAAGAGCCGCTAGGACATATGATTGTGGATGTGGGTGGAGGTACGACAGATGTAGCGGTGATTTCTCTTGGAGGAATTGTGGCATCCACATCGGTCAAATGTGCTGGCAACAGAATCGATGCAGGAATCGTAGACTATATGAAAAAGCACTACAATCTTATGGTGGGAGACAAAACTGCTGAGGATATCAAGATCGCAGTAGGTTCTGCGGTACCAATGGAAGAAGAGCTCTCAATGTCGGTCAAAGGACGAGATTGTCTCTCGGGACTTCCACGATCAGTCGAGGTAAAGACCAATGAAATTGTAAGAGCAATAGGAAAAGAACTTCGAGAGATGATCCAGGCAGTCAAAGATGTTTTGCAAGAGACTCCACCGGAACTCGCATCAGATATTATTGACCAGGGGATTACTATGACAGGAGGATCCTCACAGCTTCGTAATCTTCCAGAGCTTGTATTTAGACGAACAGGTGTTAAAGCGCGGCTTGCAGATGAGGCGTTGTACTGTGTGGCAAAAGGGACAGGAATTGCACTTGAGCACCTAGAGACATACAAGAAGACGGTTATCTCGAAGAGATAACTCAAATCAAAAAGCAAAACTTAAAGCAGTAGCGAATACCTGAGAAGGTGAAAATTAAAGTAAAAATTAAAAACTAAAATAATCACTTCTTAATTTTTACTTACAATTTTGAATTTTGACTTTTGAACTCTGAATTATTTTTATGTTAAAAAATATTTTAAATCATCATCACGCAATTCTCGTCGAAGGGGAACCTATAGCTTCTTTGGAGTTAATTAAATCTGGTCTTGTAGAGAGTGGATTTAATATCGACGGTAATCCAGACATATTTTTTCTCTCATACCAAAAATTCGGAATTGAAGACGCACGAAATGTGATAGAGGTGTCACTCGGTGCTCCAGTTAAAGATGAAAAGAAAATAATTGTCTTTAATTTTGAATCAATCACTAATGAGGCGCAGAATGCATTTCTCAAAATTTTTGAAGATCCAAGTCCTCAGTTAAAATTTATAATCAATACGTATACCGCAGATGGGCTTCTACCAACACTTCGTTCGAGACTTTCAATCATAAAAAGTGAAAAGGAAATTGAGATAGTAAATGTTGAAAGCTTTATGAAAAAGTCTGTGGGAGAAAAAATGAAAGAAATCGAAAGAATAGTTAAAGAGTCCAAGGATGACGGAAGCAAGCAAGAAATCAAACACTTTCTCCTTGGTATACATTCTTTTCTTCTACAGAGGGTCAAGAAAGGAGAAAATGGGGATAATCTCGTGGCACTCAAAGCAACTTTGAAAGCACTTGACTACCTGGAAGACAAGTCTTCTTCCACAAAGCTTCTTTTGGAGAGTGTGGTGCTCGTACTCTAAGTATTAAGTATTAGGTATTTTGGTATTAAATATTTTGAATTTCTTCTCCCTTTAAGATAAAGGGAGACTAAGAGGGGATATGATTTAATTCAGATCCCTCCCCAGTCCTCCCTTATCTTAAAGGAGGGGGGGATACGACATGCTTTTTAAATCTGCAAGATTGTGGTTTAATTCACTTAAAATAGCTCTTTAAAAAAGCGAGAGTATCACCACAGATTTTGACAATCATTTTTGATGATCAAAATCTGTGGTGATACTTCTGTCCTACGGTACACAACAATGCTGACCTCACGGTCAGAAGCAACTTCATGCTATGAAAACACATCGACCGAAATCCAAATTGAACCCGGTACACTTCGCATTACTCTACAGCTGCTTGCCGGTCCTGACCGAGGCAATTATAGAAGGGCGAATCAAGGGGTGGAGAGAATTCAAAAATATTCTCATCAAAAAGAAGGTGGTTCGAGTGCTGGGTAAACTCGAATTTGTGGCACCCACCAAGGGTAAAAGAATTATCCCCGGGAAGGCTTTTAGGAAGCGGGCGAGATGTCTCGCCAAAGCAGATGGAAAAAGAATTCTCGGCGAAAAAGAGTATCAATACTATAAGCAGGGAGATAATCAACACCTTTTGCCGAAGAGCAAGAAGATCAGATTGATTGTCTTTATTAATGCAAAGGAGCGAGTGGGTGGCAAGGACTGTGTGTACTGCCTTAAGCGTTTCGGCGACTCTTGGGATGGTAAGAGTGTTTGGATAGATTCCTCGTTTGATAATAGTAGTGTTGTTGCTGTCGGATAAGTGCCTTCAGGATAAATTCTATCTCGTACCGTCTCGATTCCTCGAGATGGTTTTTTGTATTTACCCTCATTTTGGTCTATAATTATATCGTATTATATTACATATTATTTAGTACTTACTACTTGTCATGTATAACTTCACAGATTTCAAACAAAAAATAAAAGACGCAGAAGAATGGCTCGCGAAGGAATTTAGTCAGATTAGGACAGGACGAGCGACACCTGCAATGCTTGATGGTGTATTTGTTGATGTATACGGATCACAAATGCCAGTCAACCAGGTAGCCAATGTTGCTATCGAAGACCCTCGAACACTTCGAATCGCCCCTTGGGACTCTTCAAATATTAAAGCTATCGAAAAAGCTATTCTTATCTCAAACACAGGGCTTTCAGTATCTGTGGATGATAAGGGTATTCGAGTATCGTTTCCTCCACTTACAACAGAATCTAGAGGCAACTTTGTAAAAATCGCCAAGAGTAAACTTGAAGATGCGAAGGTGACACTACGACAAGAGCGAAACCGAGTAAACGATGACCTAAACAACAAAAAGAAAGAGAGTGAAATGAGTGAAGATGAGGTGGCTCGTGCAAAGACAGAGGTAGACAAACTCATTCAAGAAGGTACAAGCAAACTCGAAGCTCTTGCAGTCAAAAAGGAGGAAGAAATTATGAACTAGAGATAAATCAAAAGTCAAAAATCAAAACTCAAAGCAGTAGCGAATACCTGAGAAAGTGAAAATGAAAGTAAGAATTTAAAACTTTTTAATTTTGAATTATAATTTTGACTTCTGACTTTTAACTTTTGACTTAATAATATATGAGCTTCATAACTTTAATCATCGTTATCTCTATCCTCGTCTTCGTTCACGAACTCGGACATTTTGCTGTGGCAAAGAAATCGGGTGTACGAGTTGATGAATTCGCTATTGGGTTTCCACCGAGAATATATGCCAAAAAATATGGAGAGACCACCTATGCGATAAATCTCATTCCTTTTGGTGGGTATGTCAAAATTTTTGGAGAAAACCCTGATGAAGAATCTGTAGATGGACCAGATAAAAAAAGGAGTTTTATTAATAAACCTCGACATATTCAAGCTGTGATACTCATAGCAGGAATCGCTATGAATATTCTTTTTGCTTGGGTTTTACTCTCTCTCAGTTTTATGATTGGTGCACCACAGGCTTCTAATGTGTCATCAGGTAGTTATGTATTTGTGACCGATGTGCTCAAGGATTCTGCCGCATTCGAAGCGGGACTTAAATCAGGGGATTTGATAACAGGTATAGAATTAGATCAAAAATCAAAAATCACAGCAGTAGCTGATACCTGGGAAGGTGAAAATCAAAAAGATAAAATCCAAAATACAAATACAAAAATTAGTGCGGAGAAAATAAAGGGGGTGGTTGCAGAATCGAAAGGTGCTCCACTTGTCGTTTCATATATTCGTGGTGACGTAAAAGCGACAACAACAGTAAGCGCAAAAACAGGGGACAAGGGTCAGTATTTGATAGGTGTGCAGATGGCAGATATTGAGAATGTGAAATTGCCATTTTTCTCTGCATTTTATGAAGGAGCGAAAGCAACATACCATATGTTCAATGCTACTATGGTGGGTACGCTTAATTTCTTTGGTAGTGCATTTATATTAAGTGCCAATCTCCATGATGTATCTGGACCAATAGGGATTGCAGGATATCTCAATCAGGCTCGAGAGTTCGGGCTTGCAACATTGTTCTCATTTATCGCGGTCATCTCTATTAACCTTGCAGTTATCAATCTTTTGCCGTTTCCGGCACTTGATGGAGGGCGATTACTTTTTGTTGCTATAGAAGCGATAATTAGACGACCTATAAAACCAGTTGTAGCAAATACTTTAAATCTCGTTGGATTCGGACTTCTAATGATTCTTATGCTCACGGTGACTGTGTCCGATATTGCTAAACTATTTTAAATAAAAACATCCACCAGTTGTTGTTGCTGGTGGATGCGGTCCTGCTCGACGGATCAAAGTTCTTCGTTGAACCAATGAGAATCGAGTTTGATGTCCCACCTCTCGGCGAGATGAACAACCAATTCGCGTGCATAGGTCATAAATTGGTCCATTGGTGGGGCTTCAATTCCTGCAGACTGACAGAGATTTGGCATGTACAATGCAATAGCTATTCGGATCAGGTTGGGCGTTTTTTCCAGTTGACTTCTGGTGGCTTTGAATGAAAGGAAATAGCCGTGTGTCCCGAATACTCTTTCACGAGATTCGATTGCTTGGGCGAGGAGATCGAGGTCTTGAAGGTGCATAGAATTATATAATAACATTATTTATATATAATGTCAATTATTTTAAAATATAAAAATACATATAGTTATGCTACAATCTATCAATGCGACAATCACAACTTTTTACAAAAACACGATTTGAGGCTCCAAAAGATGAGGTGGCAAAAAATGCTGAGATTCTGATTCGTTCTGGATTCATTCACAAAGATATGGCAGGAGTTTATTCAATACTCCCGCTTGGGCTTCGAGTTATGAAAAAGATTGAACAAATAGTTCGAGAGGAAATGAATAATATTGGAGGACAGGAAATTTCTCTCGCATCACTTCAATCAAAAGAAATCTGGGAAAAAACTGATCGCTGGGATGATGCTAAGGTTGATAACTGGTTTAAAACAAAGCTTAAAAATGATACCGAGCTAGGGCTTGGGTTTACTCATGAGGAGCCTCTGACAGATGTTATGCGAGACCATATTAGGTCTTACAAGGATTTGCCAAAATACACATATCAGTTTCAGACAAAATTCAGAAATGAAACTCGTGCAAAAAGTGGAATAATGAGAGCAAGAGAATTTTTGATGAAGGATCTTTATTCATTTTCAAAAAATAAAGAGGAGCACGATAGATTCTATAAACAAGCAACAGATGCATATCTAAAAGTATTTGAAAGAGTGGGACTTGCTTCAAAAACTTATTTTACTTTTGCATCTGGTGGAGTATTTGCTAAGTTTTCTCATGAGTTCCAGACTGAAACAGATGCTGGAGAGGACATAATTTATGCAGATAAAGAGAAAAACTTTGCAATAAACAAAGAAGTGTATACTGATGAAGTCCTGAAGGAGGTTGGATATAATAAAGAAAGTCTTGTTGAAAAGAAAACGGTTGAAGTGGGTAATATTTTCACACTCGGAACCCGATTTTCAGAACCACTGGGTCTTACATATGTAGATGAGAAAGGCGAATCAAAACCAGTATTTATGGGAAGCTATGGTATCGGTATTGGGCGACTTATGGGAACAATTGTTGAGGTCTACGGCACCGACAAAGGCATGGTTTGGCCAGAATCTGTCTCACCATTCAAAGTTCATCTCATAGAGCTCTCTCAAGGAGACGAAGAACTGAAGAAAAAGGCGGTGGTACTCTACGAAGAATTAACTTCAAAAGGAATCGAAGTATTGTTTGATGACAGAGACGCTCGAGCAGGAGAGAAATTTGCAGATGCAGATCTTATCGGTATTCCACATCGAATTGTTATAAGTAAAAAAACAGAAGAAAAAGGTCAGCTTGAATACACAAACAGAATCACTGGTGAGACATCAGGTAAGAGTAAGGTAGAAATGATGGAAATAGTAAGTAGATAAGTGGGGAAGTAATAAATAAAAAACAAAATGGCATTCAAATTTCTTGAAAAAATAAAAGAATCATTTTCAAACGACATCGGGATTGATCTCGGTACTGCAAACACACTTGTCTACGTAGAAGGTAAGGGTATTGTGGTACGTGAGCCATCGGTAGTAGCTCTTAACCAAAAGACAGGGCAGGTGGTCGCGGTGGGTAGTCAGGCAAAAGATATGCTTGGTAAGACTCCTGGACACATTGTCGCTGTTCGTCCTATTGTGGATGGTGTCATATCTGATTTTGAAGTGACTGAAGAAATGATGTCGTATCTCATCAATCGTGCAGAAGGAGACAACAAAAAAATGTTAGGGCCTCGAGTTGTTGTAGGTGTGCCGTCAGGTATCACAAACGTAGAGAGACGTGCTGTTCGAGATGCGACAGTCAATGCTGGTGCACGGGAAGTACATATCGTTGAAGAGCCTATGGCAGCAGCTATTGGTATTGGTATTCCTATCAATGACCCTGTGGGTAATATGATAGTGGATATTGGTGGAGGGACTACTGATATTGCTATTATCTCGCTTGGAGGTGTTGTACATTCACGTAATGTCAAAATTGCAGGTGATAAACTGAACAATGACATCACTCAATTCTTAAAAAATGAATTAAAAATTCTTATTGGTGAAAAAACTGCTGAGGATATAAAAATAAATATTGGAAGTGTCTCTGAGACAGATACTGGTGCGGAGATGGCAGTCAGAGGACGTGACCTTATCACAGGACTTCCGCGAGAAGTGGTGATCACAGAGTCAGATGTTCGTGAAGCTATAGCAGGGTCGATTAATTCTCTTATAGAGTCAATCAAAGAAGTGATCGAAATCACACCACCTGAAGTTATCTCAGATATTATGCACCGAGGTCTTCATCTTGCGGGAGGTGGAGCGCTTATTCGTGGAATGAAGGAGCTTCTTGAGGAGGTATTAAAGATTCCTGTGCATGTAGCCGAAGATCCTCTTACTGCAGTTGTTCGAGGAACTGGTATAATTCTAAATGATATTGATGCATATCAAGATGCACTAATCAAAAACGAAGATGAGCTACCTTTTACACGCAACTAAGAGAAGAAATAGAAATCCACTAAAGAAGATTGTTATTGTTCTCTTTTTGTCTCTTGTCTTAGGGATTGTTGCGAGAAATGTCATTATAAACACGGTTGTCTATATGGGTAATGGTGTTGGTGGCGTGCTCAGTTTTTTTATTCCGGGTGGTCTCCGTACAAATCACGAGATACTTCAGGAAAATAATTCTTTGCGAGAACAGCTGATGAGTCTCACAGCACAAAATATTGATCGCAATATCCTTGCAGACGAAAATGCAAACCTAAAATTCCTTTTAGGTAGAAGAGATGGTTCTACATCAACCAAAACAATTCAAAAGTCTAAAAGTATTTTAGCAATAATTAAATCGGGCCCAGCTGAGACACCATTCGATACGTTTATTGTCGATGTTGGAAGTGTTAATGGTGTTGCAATTGGGGATAAGGTGTATTACGGCAACTTGATTATTGGGAAGGTTGTAGATGTTGGCGACATGTTTGCTAAGATTGAACTATTTTCGTCGCCAGGAAATGTTTTTAGTGGTGTTATGTCTGGATCAAAGATAAAAATAGATGCAAAAGGTGTTGGTGGTGGTGTATTCGAGGTTCTTGTACCACAAGGTGTCACGGTCAAACTTGGTGATGCTCTTGTCCTACCTTCGATATCTACAAAAATTTTTGGTGTTATAAAGTCAATCGAAGACAAACAAGATGAAGGGTTTAAGAGGTTGCTTTTTACTCTCCCTATAAATCCAAGTCAGATTACAAGTGTTCTTATAGAAAAATAATGAAGAGAGTGTTTGCTAATATTATAGCTCTACTTAGTTTATTTTTACTGCCTTTCTATCTGACTGTCTTTTTTCTTATTGCCATAAGTTTTTTCTTTGATTTTATTGAGTTGATAGTTTATGGATTCTTGTTTGATTTATTGTTTGGTCTAAACGAGGGTTTTTTGTCTAATCATATCTTCGTTATCTTGGCTACCCTTTTGTATGGTATTATTCTTCTGACAAAACCATATCTAAAACTTTAGGTTTTTCACGGAATTTTGCTTCGAGTTACTCTTAATACGAGACTTTATATGTTTCATCGATTTTTTCGTAGATTTAAAAGAAGGCAGTTTAAAAATAAATCAGGTGTTAATCCTGATGAAATATTTCTTGATTCATCAAACCTTCCTTCATTTAACCGTGATCAGTTCGAAGGGAGAATAGAAACCCCTATTTCCAAAGTCTCTTTAGGATTCGTAAAATATATTTTTTTAGCACTTTCTATACTTTTTGTTTATCGAGCACTTTATCTTCAGGTAATACATGCTGATTATTATGGTACAAAGGCAACAAACAACAATCTGAAAAAGGAAGTCATATTCGCACATAGAGGTATTATCACAGATAGAAACGATATACACATTGCTTGGAATGAGGAGAAGGACGGTAGTGAATTTGATAAGAGAGTTTATTTATCAGGTAATGGACTTTCACACCTCCTTGGATATGTAAAATATCCCGGTCAGGACGCAAAGGGTCACTTTTATAGTTATTCTATTGTCGGTCAAGACGGACTCGAAAAGTATCTCAATGCTCGACTTGCCGGAATAAACGGAGCAAAGCTTACAGAGGTAAGTGTAAAGGGTAATATAGAAAGTCAGAGTACACTTGAGCCACCGCAGAATGGTGAAAAAATAACTCTTTCAATCGATTCAGTAATTAATGCCGAACTATATAGGCAGATTGCATCTGCAGTAGAAAACTCAGGCTTCACTGGCGGTGCTGGCGTGATTATGGATGTGCACACGGGTGAGATATTAGCGACAGCTTCGTATCCTGACTACGATAGTAATGTGATGACGGATGCGAAGGATAAAACAAAGATTGCTGAGTATCTAAAAAGTAAAAAGCAACCTTTTCTTGATAGGGTGACATCAGGTCTTTACGCGCCAGGTTCTATTGTGAAGCCATTTGTGGCACTCGGTATTCTGCAAGAAAAAATCATAGACCCACTACAAAACATATTTACACACGGATTTATCTCTCTCCCAAACCCTTATGACCCATCAAAACCAACGGTATTTAAAGACTGGAAGGATCATGGTTATGTAGATATGAGAAAAGCAATTGCGGTGTCATCTGACGTATATTTTTATATTACAGGGGGAGGATTTGAAGGCCAAAAAGGACTAGGGATTACGAAAATAGATGAATACGTTTCCAAATTTCTTTTTGGTGTTTCTACTTCTGGTTTTTTTGATGGTCCTACAGGTACCATACCAACACCAGAATGGAAAAAGAAAACATTTAATGGTGAAGATTGGAGAATTGGAAACACATACCATACAGCGATTGGTCAGTATGGGTTCCAGGTGACACCTCTTCAAATCGTAAGAGCTGTATCCGGTATCGCGACCGAGGGTAGTATAGTAGAACCTGTTATTATCAAAGGCGAGCAAGGTTATGTCACTACTATAAATGGTATCGATAAGAAAAATTACAAAATTGTCAAAGAGGGTATGAGGCAGGCGGTAACAGATGGGACTGCAATAGCATTAAATATTGGAGGATTGAATGCTGCAGCAAAAACAGGAACTGCCGAACTTGGTAGTGCAAAAAAGAGAGTAAACTCTTGGGTAGAAGGATTTTTTCCATATGAGAATCCAAAATATGCATTTGCCCTTGTACTTGAGAATGGACCTACCACATACAAAGTAAGTGCTATGCGTGCAATGTCGGACGCACTGGGGTGGGCACAGAACAATAATCTTACTAAATAATATTATGTAGAGTATTCAGTTTTTAGCTCAATGACCTGGAGCGTTTCTTTACTTTTAACCCCTAAAATGCTATAATTGCTACGTATTTTAAACATTGTCAATAACACATAAAAACCTTATGTCAGACGAAAAAGAGTATCTCACAAAAGAAAAATTAGCTGAATTGGAAGCGGAGCTAGATAATTTGAAAAAGGTAAAGCGACGAGAGGTGGCTGATAGTTTGGAGTATGCGAAATCAATGGGTGATCTTTCAGAAAATGCAGAATATCAAGAAGCACGAGAGATGCAGGCAGAAGTTGAAGAGCGAGTAAGCAAGATTGAAAATATTTTGAAAAACGCTGTTGTAATGCATGCTCATCATGGAGGTACAGTGACTATTGGCTCAACCGTTGTTGTTAAAAAGTTAGGAGACAAAGAATCTAAAACATATCAAGTGGTGGGATCAGAAGAAGCAGATATTTTGAAAGGTAAGATTTCAAATCACTCACCGATTGGTCTTGCAATAATGGGCAAGAAAAAGGGTGACAAGTTTGATATTGCAACACCGAAGGGCAAAGCGAGTTACGAAATAATGGAGGTTAAATAAATCGAATAGAGAATATTGAATCTAGTATATAGAAAAATGAGCGGCGCCTACGGCGCCGCTCATTTTGTAATTCCTTCCATATACTATATACTAACCTCTATATTCATATTTTAAACCATATGGCTCTAGAAGATATCCGACAAGTCCGATTGGACAAATTAAATAAACTCAAAGAAAACGGGATTAATCCATATCCTGCAAAGTCAGTTCGTACTCATACCGCTCTTGAGGCGACAGAAGCCTTTGATTCTCTTGTGACAGATAATACTCCTATTACGATTGCTGGACGAGTGATGTCACTTCGTGGTCAAGGTGCCCTCATCTTTTTTGATCTCTATGATGGTACAGGACGGTTCCAAGGGCTCTTCAAAAAAGATGATGCAAACATCGATGCATTCACACTCTTTGGAGATACGGTTGATATTGGAGACTTTGTTGAAATTACAGGTCCTGTATTTCTCACTCGAACAGGTCAAAAGACGGTCCAGGTATCAGGGTGGAATATTCTTTCAAAGTCGCTACTTCCACTTCCAGAAAAATGGAACGGACTTCAAAACGAGGATGAAAAACTCAGAAAAAGATATTTAGACATTCTTATGAACAATGACCTTCATGAACGATTTGTGAAGAAATCAAAATTCTGGAACGTAATCCGTTCGTATCTTCTTGAAAGAGGTTTTATCGAAGTTGATACTCCGGCACTTGAAAACACTACAGGTGGTGCAGATGCGCGACCATTTGCGACACATCACAACGCGCTCGATATTGATGTATATCTTCGGATTTCTTGTGGTGAGCTTTGGCAAAAGAGGCTTATGGTTGCAGGACTTCCGCGAACATTTGAAATAGGAAGAATATTTAGAAATGAAGGTATTTCTCCGGAGCACGCACAAGATTATACTCAGCTTGAGTACTATATGGCATATGCAGACTACAATATCGGTATGGAGATGACAAAAGAACTCTACCGTAAAATCGCAAACGAAGTATTCGGTACAACAACCTTTACTATACGCGGACATGAAGTTGATTTTGCAAAAGAATGGGAAATGTATGATTTTTGTAAACTCATAAATGATAAATTTGGAATTGATCCACTCGATGAATCTATCTCAAATGATATTCTCATAAATAAACTAAAAGATGCAGGTGTCGCTTTTGATCCAAAAGAAATCAACAGAGCACGAGGGGTTGATCTTCTTTGGAAATCAATTCGAAAACAGCTTGCAGGGCCAGGATTTCTCGTCAATGTTCCTGTGTATCTTGAACCACTCGCAAAACGAAAAGATAATGATACTCGAGTTGTAGAGCGATTTCAGGTGATTCTTGCTGGAAGTGAAATGGGTAAAGGATTTAGTGAGCTCAACGATCCTGTCGATCAAAAAGAGAGATTTATGGAGCAGCAGGGTATGCGAGATGCAGGTGATGATGAGGCTCAGATGGCAGACTTTGAATACGTAGAAGCTCTCGAACATGGTATGCCACCAACATTTGGATTTGGAGTATCAGAAAGACTTTTTAGTTTCCTCCTTGATGTGCCGATTCGTGAAGCTCAGATTTTCCCACTTATGAAGCCAAAAGGGAACAGCTTAGAAGCTTAGGGCTTGGAAGCTTGTGATCTTTTTAATAAAAGTCAAAATGCTTGGCGACCAAAGGTCGCCAAGCATTTTGACTTTTGAGAGGAAAGGAGTAATCTAATCGTAGTTTAACAACCCCCCTGTTATTTATGATACAACCTGTCTTATTGGATTCCACAGACTTTGATCGCATATTCGGACAACTATGTGCTTGCCTCAACGGTAGCAGTGTTATCCAGATTCCAGCTACCGAAGGGCAAAGTTTTCTTGATGAGGTTCTGAAACTTGTGATGTGCGAGAGAGACTTTCTGAGAGTGAGACCATACGCTCAACAGCTGGGTCAATCTGACAAATTAACGGTTGTGGCGCAGAGAATAGGTATATCACTAGAGGACAATCTTACGAAGGAACCTTTCCCTGTACGATTTCTCTGATCTGGAGCCACTAAGAGTACTACACCGACCTTGATGAGGTTGGTTTTTTTATAGTAAAAATATCAAGCAATTGCTTGATATTTTTTGTATTCTCTTGACCAAAATTTTTTTTGTATTCTGCTTTATTTTTACTCAAAAAATGTGGAAAACTTTGTGTTGATTCTGCTATAAAGTGGTATAATGTGGTACATAAGTGGGATGAAGTGGTATGAAGTAAATTGTATGAGTTTCAAAGGATATTTTTAAAATTTTGTATGTTTTAAAATCGACCTGTCTTTTGAAACTCATCAATTGAACATCCATATCACACTTACAACATATGTTAATAGGCGAATACACACACACGATAGACGACAAAAACCGAATCTCTCTTCCATCAAAATTTAGGAAAGAGATTGGCAAAAAGCTTATCGCGACATATGGTCTCGAGGGGTGTCTTTCTCTCTATCCTTCAAAAGAATGGGAAAAGATTTCTGAAGAGATGGGAAAGATGGATTCTCTTCGGGCTGATACACGAGGTTTCAACCGATTTATGTTCGGTGGAGCGGTAGAGCTTGAAGTGGATTCACTTGGACGAGTGCTTATTCCAGAATATCTCCGTGAGTTTGCCACAATCAAAGACAAAGGTGTCTTCGTAGGAGTTCACAAGAGAATTGAAATGTGGAATGACAAGAAGTGGGCGGATTACAAGAAGAAGGTTGTTGTCGAGGCTGATGTATTGGCAGAGAAGTTAAGTCAGACAGGAGCGTTTTAGAAGTAAGTCAAAAGTGTAAACTAAAAAGTCAAAAATGAAAGTAAAAATTCAAAACTTGAGATACGGACACTCTAAACTTTTAACTTTTGAATTAGAATTTTGCTTTTTTACTTTTTAGTTCTGACTTATGCACCACATACACAAGAGTGTTCTTTTAAAAGAAATGGTAGAGGGTTTAAATATTAAATCTTCGGCAATTATCGTTGATTGTACACTCAATACAGGGGGACATACAGAATATGTTCTCGAGAATTATCCAGAGGCGAGAGTTATCGGCATCGATGCTGATAGTAGTGCTATCAAAAAGGCGAAAGAGAGACTTATTAAATTTGGAGACAGGGTAGAGATATTCAAATCAAACTTTAGGAATCTAGAAAAGGTCTTGGATAAAGCAAAAGTAAATGAGGTAGATGGCTTTATGTTTGACCTTGGTTGGAGTTCTGATCAGATAGAGGTGTCGGGGAGAGGGTTTACCTTTCAAAGGGATGAACCGCTCCAGATGTCTTATAACGCAGAAGAGACAGATCTAACGGCAGAAACAGTAGTCAACGAATGGAGTGAGCAATCGATTCGAGATATTCTCAAGGGCTTCGGAGAAGAACAATTCTCAGGAAGAATTGCAAGAGCAATAGTCGAAGCAAGACAGATTGAACCAATTAAGACTACGGTGCAGTTACGCGAAATAGTGTGGAACGCGGTGCCGGGATTTACCAGAAACAAAAAGATACATCCCGCCACAAAAACCTTTCAAGCAATCCGCATCGCAGTCAATGATGAGTTTGGGGCAATAAAAGAAGGGTTGGAAAAAGCATTCGAAAGAGTAAAGGTGGGTGGGAGAATTACGGTCATATCATTTCACAGTACCGAAGATAGGATAGTCAAACAGTGGGCAAAAGGAAAGGTGATAGAAGAAAAAGCGATTTTAATAAACAAAAAACCGATTATCGCAGGGGAAGATGAACTCAAAAACAATCCCCGAGCAAGAAGTGCAAAGCTTCGAATCATTGAAAAGACAAAGTAACTTATAACAAATAACTTATTACTCATAACTCACAACTTTAATATATGACAAAGATGCCATCACAATTCAAATACCAAAAACAAATCTGTGTACTTACAGGTGTACTCGGTGTGCTTGTCTTGGCATACATAGGTCTTGTTGGAAGTACTGTGTACAATACCCTCGAGCGACAACAGGGTGAGAGACAAATAAGCTCACTTACAAGCGAACTCAGTGAGATGGAGTTTTCATACTTGAATCTTAAGGCAAAAATAAATCCTGAACTCGCACGGTCTTTAGGTTTTGTGGATGCAGATGGTGTGTTGGTGGCAAAAACAGGTCCAAGTCTTACTGCATTTGTAGATAGAGAAAGAATATAATTCAAGTATTTTATGGGTCTGAATCCCGTTCGAGATCCTTCAGTTGATTCAGAATTGTTAACTATAAATTAAAAATAGATGATATAATGTATAGGGTTTATTTACAGGATAAATCTACAAACTATATTCACATAACAAAAAATCCCGATAAATTTTCTAAATTTGAAAATGTGCATACTTTCGACTACATAAACGATCTATATA
>CAZKPS010000009.1:2788-27925 GCA_964554765.1 uncultured Candidatus Saccharibacteria bacterium | reverse complement strand
CTTCGTGAACTCGCACAGGATTATGGAAATGTTGTGTACGAGACAAGAAAGAGTATCAAGACAGTTGATGACAACAATACACTTTCACAAGTTAGAAAAATTGACGGTGCGATAAGAGATTTGCTTAACACAAATAATCCCGACTACGAAAAAATAAATAAAGTCTACAGTTTGAACTCGAAACTATTTGATGTTCTTGATGAGACTGCAAAGCGTAGAGAAGCTCGACCACTTATCTCGTGGTTCAACACAATTGTAGGAAGTAGTGGTGCTACAGCAGGTGGTACAGCCGGAACATTT
Organism: uncultured Candidatus Saccharibacteria bacterium; assembly: GCA_964554765.1. GTDB lineage: Bacteria > Patescibacteriota > Minisyncoccia > Phycocordibacterales > CAIRYW01 > JAQBQZ01. Next base: position 27,625 of record CAZKPS010000009.1, on the reverse strand, counting down.
GTTGCTGGTCCTGCAGGAACTGTCCTCGGATCGCTTACGGGTGGAAGTATCGCTGTCGGTCTGACATCGATGCTCAACAGTACGTGGTTCAACACGCTACAAGCCGTACAGAAAGCTAAACTAGCCGAAAAATTAACGGAAATAGGCTCGCTTAACGCTGCGAAGTATTGGGTTCAGATCCTAAACTCGCAAGGTACAAAGGCAATTAACCAATTCCTAAGTACGCCAGCAGAACAGCTAAACCAGCAGTCACCATGAAAGCAAGAATAGCTCCGACTACAATACCAACCAAGCCGAGCAAAGCACCGCCAATGAATACGAATATAAAAAGCAGGATACATAGTAAAACGACGTAGTACATGCACTCTATGTATCCATATTAAACAAAACAGTGCAAACGTCCTTCATTTAAAAACTTATGGAAAAGCGAATCGAAACAATCGAAAATCAAATAAAAGAAATCAAAGAAAATCATCTGAGTCACATTCAGGAGAGTCTTGCTGTCGTGAAGACAAACCAAGAATGGATAATGAAGTTTTTCTGGATTGTTTCTTCGGCTTCCATTGCAGGATTAATCACTGGGATTATTAACTTAATGATTAAGTAATTTATGAATATACAATTTTTACAAACACCAAACTACACACCTGGTCCCACAAAGAAAGGTGTTGTTGTCCTGCATTTTACACTCGGAGCTTATAACGGAGCTGTAAGTTGGCTCTCAAATGCAAACAGACCGAACAGGTCTTCGTCACATTTTGTTATTGGTAGAAATGAAGGTGAAATCACTCAGCTAGTGAAAATAACTGACATTGCATGGCACGCAGGGATAATAAGTAACCCAAACGACCGAGCAAAAAGAGTCATGAGAAAGAATCTTGACGGTTCATGGGTAAATCCGAATCAATACACAATAGGTATTGAACTTGCCGCAGGGTATGACGTAGATCAGGACGGTACAGTCGAACCGAATGAAAATGATATAACCGAATGGCAGTATCAAGCACTAACTGAACTTGTGAAATCTTTTGAAAATAATCCTGATACATCATTTGTTCTCGATGAGAAAAATATAATTATTCACGGAGATATTTCAGACTACAAAGAAAAGCCCGAGAAAGTCCGAACGGAACTACTCAAGCGATTATTTGCATCAGTGACCCCAAATAAGGATGCAATCAAGACTCAAATTATTAGCTTACTTAATCAATTATAAAATTATGCAAATCTTTCAATCAGCATCAAAAACCGTCTTCGTTTTGTTAACAATTACCGCATGTGCTGGGTTCATAATAGGGAAGTTGCCAGTAGATCAATTTATGATTTTGGCGATAGCAGCATCTTCCTTCTATTTCTCAAATAAGGGCGATAATACTCAGCCTTTTGCCGGTAAATAAACGGACTGTGGATAACTATTGACTAGAAACTAAGACCTGCTATACTAGTTATATCAGACCTGAAAGGCATCCTAAATGGGTGCCTTTCTCTGTTATAGGTTATAGGTCATCTCCAATATCGGTTCTTTTCAAGCGTTCACGAAGATATTCAAAATCTAGGAATTTATCACCAGCAAATCTTTTCATTTCTCGAGCTGTACGATTTGCACGAGCAAGAACGAGTACTTCTTTTTTGTTTTCTTTCAAGAATTTTAATACAGGAAGAAAATCTCCATCACCAGAAAGGATCAGTGTTCGTTCAAAAGAATTCCTATCACGCATTAAATAAAATGCCATATCAACATCACAGTTTGCCTTTCTGATAGGCAAACCTTCTGCATCGTAAAAAGTTTTTACGGGTTTCAAAATAAGATTGTAACCAAACTTTTCAATCTTGATATAAAAACGAACACGCTTCAAATGTCGGTCCAATAGCTTCAATTCAGCTTCGGTCAGTTTGTCACCTTTTTCTTTAATTAAATCAACAAGATATTTTTCAAGGTCTTTAATTGGAACTGTCTCACTAGCTAGATAATCAAAAGGGAATTTGTGTATTTCAACACCACCGAAAAAATAGACCTGAGAAACTTGGTACTTCTCCTCCAAATAGTCATGTAGTTTTTTATAATCAATACTCCAACCTAGGGATTTTTTGCCTCCGTAAAAAAGATTTGAAGCATCAATGTACGCATTTGTCCGCATGTTGGAGATTATATCTAAAAATTCATAATAAAGAAAGTTGTTGACGAACCCACTAAACACATTTAACTGAACACTTAATTTACTTTAGCTACAAATTCTGATAAAATATATACCATATGTTTATTGATGTCTTACAGAAAATTGCAAAACTCTTTATCCTCATTCCCATAGTGTGGATTTTCCTTTTTGGTCTTTCACAGATGAGCATGGATATGAGTATGATGAACGGGAAGGCAAACTGTCCATTCAGCGGTCATTCAATAGTGATCTGCCAACTGAATCCAATGGAGCATATTCAGGAATGGCAGAGTATGTTCACGACACTTCCTGCAAAAGATACTCTATCCATCCTCTCCGTGATCCTCTCTCTCCTTGTTTTGCTAGCATTAAGATTTTTGAATACGCCTTATTTATTTAAGAAACCTCGAATTGAGAAGTACGTAAATCCTTTTTATTTAAATAGGGTTCCTATATTCAATCCTCTCAAGGAAGCTTTTTCGAGAGGCATTTTAAATCCAAAACTTTTCTAGTGATAAGTAGCTTCTAAATTCCGCATCGATTTTTCGATGTTGATTTATTAATGTAATTTTATATCACTATGGAAGAAAACAATCAAACAACTCAAAAAAATACACTGGCAATGCCCATAGCTGTGGTTATTGCCGGAGTCATCATTGCTGGCGCAGTAATCTACAGCGGTGGGAAAACTCCAACTACAGCTAATATTCCGCAACAGCCCCAAGTTGCACAACAACAAACTGGCGACCTCGAAAAGATGGCGCCGATAACGTCGAAGGATCATATACGTGGCAATCCTAACGCTCCTGTAAAAATTGTGGAATACTCGGATACGGAATGTCCGTTCTGCAAGCGTTTTCACGACACCATGAAGCAGGTCATGGATATCGAAGGGAAAGACGGCAAAGTCGCTTGGGTTTATAGACATTTTCCTCTAGATCAATTGCACTCAAAAGCACGAAAAGAATCGGAAGCTACAGAGTGTGCCGCGGAGATCGGGGGCAATGATAAGTTCTGGTCATACTTGGACAGGCTTATGGAAGTTACTCCGGCAAACAATGGGTTAGACCCAGCCGAACTGCCAAAAATCGCTCAATACGTTGGTCTAGATACAACCAAATTCAATGAATGTCTCACGAGCGGTAGATACGCAAAAAAAATTGAGGAGCATGTGCAGAATGCTCAAGCAACCGGAGGCAACGGCACACCGTGGAGCATTGTCGTAGGATCAAACGACAAGAAATATCCACTATCAGGTGCACAACCTTACACTTCAGTTAAAGCACTCATTGAGCAAGCTTTGCAAGAAAAATAATTATGCAAACATCAACTGATAATAAAAAAATATCTGACCTCACCTATTTAGACGAAAAAACCGTCTATCTCGATTCAGCCTGTCAGACATTGCGACCTCAACAAGTCATCGATGCAATAGATGAGTATTACCACGAATATAATTCGTGTGGAGGACGCGTTAAGTACGACTGGGGTATAAAATTGGATGAAAAAATACGAGAAACAAGAAAAAAAGTGCTGTCATTTGTAGGTAAGGCACCTTCCGAATATGCAGTGGCATTCACTCTTAACACCACTTATGGTCTGAATTTGGTACTCACTCAATTACCACCAAAGTTCAAGCAAATTGTAACTTCCGACATTGAACATAACTCGGTGTTCTTACCAACAATGACTGTCGCAAAGAGATTGAATGTTCCGCGCACCGTGCTTCAGCGTTCAGTAGACGGATCACTGGTGTACGAGAAGGATGGTCTGTCCGGAGCAATCGTGGTTCTAAACAGCATGTCCAATATAGACGGTCGCGAGTTAATTAATCTAAAAGATATTGCTAAGACTGTTCATGAGTCGGGAGGGATAGTTCTTGTTGATGCCGCCCAAGGCGTGAGCCACAATCAAAAAATTATCTGTGAAAGTGACTTTGACGCTTTGTTCTTTTCCGGCCACAAAATGTATGGACCTAGTCTTGGAATAATAGTCATCAAGAAATCTCTTCTTAAAGTTCTCGATATCGGATTCATCGGCGGAGGAATGGTGGAAGATGTGGAGGCAAAAACCTACTCTCTAATATCCGATCCAGATGATTTGAGTAGCAGGCTTGAAATCGGCCTTCAGGATTTTGCCGGAATTGTCGGCCTCTGCACTTCGATTGACTGGCTCAAGAACTACAAGCCGAAAGGCATCCATGCGAGTATTTACCAAGAGGAACTTGCACAGTTTCTTTTTGATGAACTCTCAAAGATTCCAGAATTGAAGCTCATTAATAGTTCTCCTAGTCCTATCGTGAGCTTTTACTCCGACAAGATTGATGCTCACCGTTTAGCGATTTTTCTATCCGCACAAAATATCATGGTTCGAAGCGGATATTTCTGTTGCCACTATTACCTGAAGAACTTGAAGAAATACCCACCACTGGTACGGGTATCCCTTGGACTTAACAACACGAAGGAGCAAGTCGACTTATTCGTAAAAACCTTACAAACTATCATGACTAACTTATAATATGTTTTGCATTGCAGCATTTATTATTTTCGCGATCTTGGGAATTTTTTCAGCCAGCTACAGGTCTTTGGCGAAAAAGGCTTGGAAGTGCACGCTTCGAAAAATGACCTTCAGACCATGCGATATTAATTTTCAGGAAGAAGCAAAAGCTAAACTACTGGGAAGATTCATCATCACTAAACCACGTCTCGCTAGGTTTCTTGACCGCTGGATCGGGGTCTTTGCTTCAGTTTTTGTGATTCTAAGTGTATGGAGTCTTCTTATCGTGCTGAACAGCGGACTCAATCTCTTGGTCTACGACACATGCAATCCAAATAACGCCGAATCATGTTCATTGGCTGGAGAGGCGTGTGGTGTCACATCAGGAAAGCCTGGATTCTGGCTGTCCGTTAAAGAAGGGCAAGTGCTTATGTGGGCGAAAGATGGTGTTCTTACTCTGGGAGAAACAATCACAATGATTCCAAATCGATTTAAAGAATGGAACCCGAATGAATTTGTTTCTGAATCCAACACCTACTACAAACCTTATGATTCCAGCAAAACTGTTGCGCTTGAGATAATAGATCCGAGCTGTAAATTTTGCGCCAAATTATTTGGCAATATCAAGGACACAGGTTTTGCTGATAGGTATAATCTCACCTATTTGGTGTATCCGATACCCGATAAGAAACAGACTAATGGATATCGTTTTCCTCATTCAAAAATGATTGCATCGTACTTAGAGGCGGTAAAGCGTCACCCTCTGTCTACCATAGATACGCCAGCAGACTGGCAGATTCTGGAAAGAATATTTACTGGAAAAGACAGCGACAACATCGACTACCAAATTAAATTCAATACAATTTATACTGGAAAGGAGGCGGAAGATGTGATACTTTCGTGGCTAACAGAAATTGGATATTCAAAAGAAGATCTGATCAAAATACAGCAAACTGCCAACTCGGATATTGTACGAGAAAGCTTGGCTCAACAGAAAGACATCGTAGAGAACACAATTAAAACAATAAAAATACCGACGATTATGTTCGACGGCAGAAGGTATGACCGGGCAGTCGGACCGGAAAAACTTACTAACTAATACTTATAGAAAATATCATGGAATCGAATGAACTAAATACTGAGAATACCCGAATGCCAACAAAAAGAGAGAGGAAAGAATTACGTCGGCAAGAGAAAGCTAGAGACGAACAGGCGCAACAACGCTCAATAATGGTTAAGAAATGGACAAAACGACTTGTGACACTACTTATAATTGCAGGATCAATAGGTGGAATTTTATGGTATGGATCAAGTAGGCCAGTAACCCCGACCAACGAGATTCTTTCAGTAGTATCTGATGATTGGGTTAAGGGCAATAAAGACGCCCCTGTTACACTTGTCGAATATCTTGATTTTGAGTGTGAGGCCTGCGGAGCATACTATCCTGTAATAAAACGCTTATCTGAAGAATATAAAGATGAAGTGAAATTTATCGTAAGATACTTTCCACTTCCGGGACATAAAAATAGCATGACGTCTGCGCTCGCGGTAGAAGCCGCTGGTAGACAAGGAAAATTCTGGGAGATGCACAATATTGTCTTTGAAAACCAGAGGGACTGGGGAGAAAAACAAGCACCCGATCCCAAAATCTTTGAAAACTATGCCCAGCAAATCGGACTTGATATGGATAGGTACAGCAAAGATATCGCATCGCAGGAATTGAAGGATCGTATAGAACGAGACCGGGATGCTGGACAAAAACTTAACATTACCGGCACGCCCACATTTTTCCTAGGTGGGAAGAAAATCAATAACCCTCGTGGTTATGAAGACTTCAAAGCATTGATACAATCAGCAATTTCTGAAGCGACCAAAGGCAATAATTAGTAAATTAAAATAATTTAATATCTATGGAAAATACAACACCAGAAAGTAACCATGATCGAGAGGAGAATAAGCCAGCTTACGTAAATCTTAAATTTAAGAAGCCCAAGCCGCTTGTAATTGCGATTGGAGTGGCAGGCATTCTTATTCTCGTTGCCCTGTTCTTTGTCAAAGGCATCTTTGTTGCGGCAACAGTCAACGGGAGTCTGATCAGTCGTTTGACGGTCATCAAAGAGCTTGAAAAGCAAGGGGGCAAACAGGCACTTGAGGCTATTATTGACAAGAAGCTTATTGAGACTGAGCTTAAGAAGCAGAACGTAAGCGTAACTCCGGCAGAGATTGATGAGGAAATAAAAAAGATTGAGGCACAGGTCGCCAGCCAGGGCGGAACGCTTGAGGCCGCACTTGCACAGCAAGGTATGACCGAGGAAAAGCTTCGAGAACAGATCACTATTCAGAAGAAGCTTGAAAAATTACTTGCCAATAAAGTAGCAGTGACCAATGCGGAAGTAGATACCTATATCAAAGATTCAAAAGCTACTCCTCCAAAGGACGTGAAAATGGAAGATTTCAGGAAGCAGATAAGCGAACAGCTCAAACAGCAAAAATTCCAACAGGAGGCGCAGAAGTGGATCTCTGATCTCACAGCAAGTGCGAAAATTAAATACTACGTAAATTATTAAAAATAACTAATATCAATATGAAATGTCCAATAGATGAAATAAATTTACAAATGACAGAACGACAAGGGATTGAGATTGACTATTGTCCGAAATGTCGTGGCATATGGCTTGATCGCGGAGAACTCGATAAGATAATTGAGAAAAGTAATCCAAGCATACAAAACGGGCATGATGATTCATATTCTAATCATAAATATTACGATAAGAACGGAGGTATGAAACATCGAAAAAAAGGAATGCTCGGGGAATTATTTGATTTTTAACTATCAAAACTTATTAGAAATTAATAAACAATGTCTATGAACATTAAACTTATACTTAAAGCATTAAAAGATCACGCAAAAGAAGAAGTTCGCATTCACAAAGATATATTCAGTGAGGCAGGAGGAGACGTGAAAGACTTGGTCGAAAAACATTTAAGTGACACGATGTCTATACACAAAGTGTTTTGGAAAAAGTTAAAGGGGGCAACTAAAAAGAAATAAACTATGTCCTCCAATTCCGAAAAAAATAATACCTGCGATCATTGTGAACCCGAAGTAAAGTCTTCAGTGACAATAGTAAAGATAAACTGGAAAAAACCGCTTACCGGGGCCGCTGGAATTTTTGTGGTCCTAGGTTTTATAATGAGTTTTCTTCCGGTGAGCGAATCTATAGTCACTGCAATCTATTACCTTGCCATATTCTCTGGGGGCATTTATGTAGTAAAAGGCGCATGGAGAGGTCTTTCAAGGCAGAAATTTTTAAATATTGATTTTCTTGTGGTGATTGCATCGCTCGGCGCAATGTACCTTGGCGAGCTGCCTGAAGCAGCTGCCGTCATTTTCTTTTTCTCGCTTGCAGAGGCTTTTGAGGAATATGGGATAAATAGATCACGAAGCGCACTTCAGGCTCTGCTTCATAAATCCCCGCAGACCGCTGCGCTGTTAGGAGGCGAAGAAATCGCTGTGGATAAAGTAAAGGTTGGACAAGTTATATCAGTGCGCCCAGGCGAGCTCATCCCACTCGACGGAAAAGTTAAGAAAGGGCTATCAGCAGTAAACGAAGCGACTATTACCGGCGAATCCATTCCAAAAGACAAGCGGGAGGGAGACACTGTTTTTGCTGGAACGCTTAATGAGAACGGCTATCTGGAAATTGAGGTCACCAAGGAAAGCAAAAATTCGACTTTTTCAAAAATTATCGCGCTGGTGGAGCAGGCACAGAAAGCTAAGGCTCCAACCCAGGAATTTATTGATCGTTTTGCAAAATACTATACTCCCACAGTTGTTGTGATGGCATTTATTATTGCAACAGTAGTTCCCATTATAACAGGTGACCCATTCTCTGTTTGGCTAAACCGGGCAATCATTCTTCTTGTTATAGCTTGTCCATGCGCTCTCGTCATCTCCACTCCCGTAGCGATTACTTCAGCGATCGGCGGAGCCTCAAAGAGAGGAGTACTTATTAAAGGAGGCAAGCATCTTGAGGAATTGAAAAATGTGAAAGCAATTGCTTTCGATAAAACAGGAACTCTGACATTAGGCGAGCCATATATTTCCGATGTTATTGCGTTTAATGGCTTTACCGAAAAAGATGTGCTTGAAGATGCTGCCGGTGTTGAGCAATTCTCGTCACACCCTCTCTCAAAGAGCATCCTAGCTTTTGCCAAGGAAAAAGGCATCAACCCCCATACCATGGAGAACTATCAAAATATTTCGGGCAAAGGGGGCAAGGCAACATGCATGGTCTGTGATGATCTTGAACACTGCGTCGGGAATTTGAAGCTTATGGATGCTCACGGGGTCTCTACCAAAGAGATACTCGAGAAAACTGAAAAGCTTGAACAGGAGGGGAAAACAGTGGTTCTTGTAAGTGAAGGAAAGCAGGTCATGGGAGCTCTGGCAATTGCCGATAAAATTCGCAGTGAGGCAAAGGAAACAATTGAACGGCTCAATGCTCTTGGAGTTCAGACAGTAATGCTTACCGGAGACAACCAGCACACGGCTTCATATGTTGCCAAAAGTCTGGGAATCGGAGAAGCCTACGGCTCGCTGCTGCCGGATGAGAAAGTGAAAAAGATTCAGATGCTTAAAGACAAGCATAGTGCGGTTGCCATGGTTGGCGATGGGGTCAACGATGCTCCGTCTCTCGCGCTTTCAAACGTTGGTATTGCTATGGGAGCCAAAGGATCAGATGTGGCCATCGAAACGGCTGATATCGCTCTTATGAATGACAACATATTGAATATTCCTCAGACCGTCGAATTAAGTAAAAGAGCGTTAAGAACAGTTAAACAGAATGTCACCGCAGCACTTCTGGCAAAAGTAGCTTTCGTGGTGCTTGCCGTATTCGGTATTTCGAATTTGGGTATTGCCATAGCAGCCGATACAGGTGTTGCAATCCTTGTTATTTTGAATGGCTTAAAGCTGTTTAGGGCCTAGAAGTAAGGGTTTCTTGGCTATTGAAATAGATCTGCTTTTGCGCTAAAATATACATCTATGCGGAAAATTTTACTGTTCGGGTTGCTGGGCGTTATGGCCTTATCAATTCCGATACTTGCCACAAGTCTTAGGGCTTCTGGAGACAAAAACGAAGTAAGGCCAGAAGTTTTATCAGCCAAGCCTGTAAGCGATCTGCCAGAAGGCCAGATTAAAGAATACAAAGTTGAATCAGGCGACACATTCGCCGAAGTCATGAATAGAATGGGCGTTCCTTACGATGAGGCTCTCGCAATCATTGCTTCTTCAAGCCAGGTTTTTGATTTCACCAAGATTAATGCCGGAAAGATTCTGAAGCTTGTGTTTGTAAACGAGGCTTTTGCTGCGATGGAGTATCCTCTTAATAGCGACAGCGTTATTCATGTTAAAAAGGAAGACGATATCTTCAAAGCTACTGAGGAAAATATTCCTTACCAAGTCGAGGTTGTAACTGCGAAAGGGACAGTAGCCGATTCGCTCTTTTTAGCAGCAAAGAACGCTGGTGTAGAGGATAAAACCATTCTTAGGCTCGCCGATGTTTTTTCATGGGATATTGATTTTGCGACCGATATCCGCGAAGGCGATTCATTCTCTATTGTTTATGAAAAACGAACATTGAATGGTGAATCTGCAGGAGCAGGAAGGTTGCTTGCTGCCCAATTCACAAATTCAGGAAAAGAATATCAGGCTTTTAGATACAAAGATGAATTTTATGATGTGAACGGCATATCGCTTGCAAGGCAATTTGTTAAATCTCCCCTGAGCTATTCATATATTAGCTCCGGCTATGCAGATTACAGGGTAAACCCTGTAACAAGAAAAGTTGAAACTCATTTTGCTATAGATTATGCGGCGTCAGCAGGAACGCCTGTGGTTGCAACAGCAAAAGGCGATGTGGTCTATGCTACATCCAAAGGAGGATTAGGTACAACTGTAGAAATACAGCATGGTGGAGGCTATAAAACACAGTATGCTCATCTTTCAAAGATTGCAAGCAGTGTAAAATATGGTGCGACTGTGGAACAAGGGGATACGATTGGATATGTCGGATCAACAGGTATATCAACTGGTCCCCACCTTCAATATGCTATGTATAAAAATGGAGAGAAGGTAAATCCGCTGACTATAAGTACTCCGAAGGGAGACTCCATTATTGATAGCGAAAAGAAAAGTTTTTTTATAGAAAAAGGTAAGCTTGTAAAAATGCTGAAGTAAAAACACTATATAAATGATAAAAGTCTAAACAAACTTCTTGCCAATAAAGGGAAGCTCTCGTTTAAAAAATTTGTCATTATACACAAGGAAAATAAAAGAAATAGGTTTGTTGGTAAATAATGTGGGAGTTTATCCACAATGTCCTTTATTTACATCATTTGCATTTATAATAATGTGGGAGTATAATCCGACCTAACCAAGCTCCCCTAAGTACGTGCCAACGTGGGGGAGGGAGGTCAAGGCACAGAAAAGCATTATTAACCATGGCCTCTTGTCCCGTCGAGGGAAAGCCCACAATAGGCGTTGATTTAGATCAAAGCGCCTTCTTTCGTTCGTAAATTGTGGGAGTATTGCGGTTGTTGCTCTCGGAAAGCAACCACACGCCCCGAACCCAAGCGATGACTTTGGTCTATTAAACAAAATATATAAACCTTATGTTACTTCGAGATGCAATAGAAAAATATTTGCACTGGAAAGCATCGGAGACTAGAACAGCAGCGAAAGTCTACCGACCTTACCTGGAGCATTTCTACGACAATGTGGGTAACAAAGATACACTCGACATCACACTCGAGGATATCTCGCAATTCCGAGCGTCGCTTAAATTGAAATACAATGACGGAAACATTGCGAACCACAACAACGTGATAAAAAACTTTTACAAGTGGCAGGAAGCCCTACGGATAACAACAGTTCACCCATTCTTAATTCGTAATCCACGATTCCAAGCACCGGTGATGCCAGTAGCGACTCCTGAGGAGGTGGCTAAAATGTGTGCAACTCTTAATGAGAATTCGTACAGTGATTTGATGCGTTTAATAGCAATCAAATTAATGTGGGAATCAATGATTCGTGTTAGTGAGCTGGTCGAGCTAAATATTTCCGACATCACGTCGCAAAATACCTACACTGAAATCATTGGAAAGAAGAATTATAAAAAGAGGTGGATTATGTGGTCTCCTGAGACACATCAACTCCTACTAAAATATATAGCGAAACGACAAGCATATATTCAACACGAGGCATTATTCGCAAATGAAAAGGGAGGTACGGTCCAAAGAATGAACACTCGAAGTATTGAGCGATGGTTAAAGATTGCTCGAGAAAAAGCCGGTGTGACCAAAGAAATATCATGTCATGCATTAAGGCATGGCGGAGCTCATGAGTTGGTCAAGAAAGGTGCGAGTTTGAAGTTTATAGGATTGATCCTTGGTCACTCAGATAATAATCCTCGAGCTGGAATGCAATATCTCAGATTTAGCAAAGAAGAATCACTTGATGTGGTAAATAAATTTGTGGGACTAAGATTCACTGGAAAGCATACTGAACCCTTAATCAATAGCTATTCACCATATCAAATGGCCTAACCTTACTTTGTAAATGTGGGAGTTTCGTGGTAAATTGTCATTAACATGACCAAAACGAATATCCCAAAACCTAAGGGAGGTCGAGGTAAGGTTGAATCATTGCGTAATAAAGCGATTGTAACCTTATTTGAGACAGACCAGGATCTCTATAACACCAACACGCTAGGGAAGTTGTTCGGGCGTGATAGAAAGACCATAAAAGGGATTCTAGAGCGCTATGCTCCTTCAAAGAAGAATAAAGGGCCTTCTAGGCCATAGTTCAGGACTAAGCGGAACTGGACAAAATCCACTTGCTATATATTTAAGTATGTTTATACTTAGTAGTAAGAACCTTGAAAAATTATTACTAGCCAGGAAATCGGGTGTGAAGATTCGGGTAAAAAATTAACTGGTTTAGAAAGAGGGGGTAGGAGATTTTAGCCGCTTTATAGCGGTATATAAAATACGACACTATGTCGCACAATATATCTTTTGGGTAATAAGTATAGAGGAAACCACTTCCCCTAAACCCTTATTTTAAAACCGGTCCAGAGCCCGGGTCTTTGATAGTTTATGTAGATAGATCGGTTTTTGTAGGATTCCTGAGGCATATCATTGTATACCCCTATCTCTACATTTGACCCTAAATTTCGTCTAAAATGAGGTCTCAAAAATTTACCCTAAAAATATGGAACTCGCTTCCCTATTTTATTTGCTATTGATTAAAGTCTTAAAGTAACTATACTACTGATTGATAGTTGTCCTTCTTATTTACACCCATATGAGCACATCCACAACAACACCTGATGCTGTTACGCATCTTTCCACAATGATGGTCATTCTTACTACACGACGCGTGCGAGACGTTCTCAATTCTGAGACCGCAGAGCTTGCACTCCGTAATGGAATGGAGTTGCTCGCAGCTATCAAGAAATGGTTCCTTGCTCACAACAATCCCAACCTGTTTGCCGATCATGAAAAATCGGCTGAGTTCAACAAGTGTCGAGATCTTGCGCAGTGTCTTGTAACCAGGGTGATTGTGGGGCTTCATCGGGTGCACAATCGACCTCCGAAGTACTCACGACGCTCGCATGGCGAAGTGTGGAAATTCTGGATCGCCGTGTGTGATCTTAGGTACTGTCCGCTCAACCGCAAACGTCGCAACAGGAAATAAAAGTGCGAGTCAGAGTAGATTATGGTGTTCAAAGCAAAATTGTTTTGGACACTTTTTATTTTATAGGTGGGATTATGTTTCAAAAATTTCCCCTAAAAATAGGGAACCAACTTCCCTGTTTTATTCTTCAGCATCAAAATCTTGGTTTGGAAATAGTATTGCTTTGACTTCTCTTGCACACTCACTATAAACAAACCTAACTTCTTTTTGAATATCTGGCTTATCCCAGAGTATCTTTTTTAGTTTTTTATAATCTGTATCAAAAGCTCCAAGTTCGTCATTGGGTAGTCGGTATCTATCTACTATTTCTTTAAATTCTGTATTTAGTTTTTGCCAACAAGTAATCAGTTTTTCGTTTACATTATTGTCTGTAATACTTCTTATGTATTCAAAATAACATACGGAAACTAGTTGAATATCATTCATTGCTCGGTAAGCAGTATAATCATTAAACTCATGTGTTCTTAGTTCAAGCCTAAATTGATTTTTTCTATCACTTATATTTTCTATACTTGTATTTTTTACTGTGTAGACTCCAAGACTTTTTCTGTTTGATAATCTTTCGGGAGACACAAAAGCTAGTGTTGATGCATCAATAAATGTGCTAGTACTGGTTGTTTTGTATATATTATTACCATTTTTTTTATCAATGTCGGCCGGGATTCCTAAATTAATATGCATTGATAAGTTTTCTTCAGAGCCAACTAAATTTGTTTTTCTCAATTCCTCTAGAATTTTTGATTGTGTTGATGCAGAAAATGTTGGTGAATTTCTTATTTCCCATAATTCTGCATAGTGATTTGCTTCTGGACCATTTGGTATACCCAGATCGCCTAGTTTATTAACATCTATTGTTGAGTCACTTAAACATTCTGAAGGAATTTCAAGTTCTATTCCTATAGGGGGTATTTTTTTGTTTTGACTATACAAGATCTCTTTATTTGCATATTTATAAAGTTTTTTTAATTCCCTATCTAGTCTCTCTTTAAACTCCTCGCTTGTATTATATGGATTTACAATAAGAAAATTAAATAAACTTATTCTTGATGCAGGTAGAAATGTTTCAGGTACATTCATACTTGCCAAAATCATTTCCATTTCCAAAAGAGCTTGTTCTTCCTTTGTTAAAGAAGGTTTATCGAGCAACGATTCAAAATCCTGATTTCTAGATTCATGTGATTCGGGTGACATATCCTTAAATTATAAGACTTATTTCTCCAAATCCAAAATTTTGTCGATTTTGATTTTTGATACGAATTCTGGTACGTGAGATACCATAATCATCGCACCTTCAAACTTATTGAGAGCTTCTGCGATAATTGGAAGATGTCGGAAGTTGATGTGGTTGGTAGGCTCATCGAGGATAAGGAGCCCTGGCTTCTCGAGGCAGAGTCTCGCGAATGCGACAAGTCCCTTTTGACCCTCGGACAAATTCCCTACATATGTTTTCATTATCTCTCCTGTGAGTAAAAATCCCGCTGCGACTCCCCTCATAATCTGTTCATCTTTTTTGTCCATTGCAGACATAAGACAGTTGAACACTGTTGCGTTGAAATCAAGCATTGAGAAATCTTGTTTGTAGTATCCAATTCTTGTTCCAGGTTTTATTGTTACACCCGATGCCTTGTTGTGAGCAATTGATTCAAGGAGTGTGCTTTTGCCGATACCGTTTGGACCTCGAAGGAGTAGATGATTACCTTTTCGGAGTGTCATATTAGTCTGTTTTTGGACTGGTTTATGATTTTTGCCTAATACACTGTATGCTGTGATGGATATGATATCTCCAGATAGGTCTGGCTCTGGTGGAATAGTAAATGGTCTGATAGTTTTATCTTCTTTTCGCACATCTACTTTTTCTTCTTCTAGTTCTTCTGCTTTGTCTCGCATACGCTTTGCCACGAGTCGCATCTGACCTCCTTTGTTGGCGAAGAAGTTGGCTTTATCTTTGTTGTCCTGGATTTCTTTTGCGAGCTGAGCGTTTTTACGATTTTCTCGCTCCATTCGAGCTTCGATGTCTCGTTGTACGTCAAAATAGTTACCAGGATATTGTTCGACTTTGCGAGTGTAGATATCGAGATACAGCACCCCATCGGTAAATGCGTTTAGGAAATCCGCATCGTGAGAAATCACGATTACAGTTTTACGATATTCCTTCAAAAACTTTGTGAGATGCTCAATACCTGCTTTGTCGAGGTTGTTGGTCGGCTCATCAAGAAGTAGTAGATCTGGATTTTGAATGAGAGCTGATGCGAGAAGCATTCGAGCTTGTTGGCCACCAGAAAAAGATTTAATGAGTCTGTCGTGGACTTTCTCGTGGCCTTTGAGATTGACCGCTTCGAGCACCTCGTCGATTCGCGGATCAATATCATATACTTTTTGTTTAAAACATTTTTCAAAAAATTCTCGCACTGTAAGATCGAGTTTGTCTCTTGGGATAACCTGTCGTGAGATAGCTATTGTGAGTCTTTCTGCGATATTGATTTTGCCGCTTTCTGGAGTGAATTCACGAGTAATGAGTTTGAATATTGTACTTTTACCAGCACCGTTTTGTCCCATGATGGTAGTTTTGGTACCTCGACGGATTGTGAAGTCTACAGAGTCCAAAATTGGCTTATTAACCCCGTATTCAAACGAAGTTTTCTCAAAAGATATGATACTGTCTGCTTTTGCCATAGGTTTGGAATATAACACAAAAACCTTTATTTTGATAGGGTTTTGATTGATTTTTATATTTTGTGTGATATATTCCACCTCAGATGTGTTTTGCTCTTAAACTTGAGTAGGCATCAAAATCTCAACCAGAGAACACTATGAAACCAGAACGCACGTTTGAAATGTCGGCAAAGGAACTGTTTGAAGCTTTTCTTTTGGAGGTCAAGAGTGGACAAATGTCTATCCTTCAAATCGAGGAAGGGTCGATGATTCGACGAGAGATTCTTGAACGCGAAAAAACTGAAAAAGACCTGGTGGTCGGATTCATCGCTGACGAGTTTGACCGGATTTCAAAAGTTGGTTCGACAGACTTCGAATCAAGTACTAGGCTATTTGTGATTCTTACCCGTCTTGCTGACGAAATCGATCGCGATGAGGGCAAGAAACTTGCCGCCGAAAATTTCTCGAGTTTTTTTTGCTCATCACGCAAAGAGGTTGCGTGCCCGGCTGAAGAGCTAGTATCAACTCGTCCTCTCCGCACCCCCCTTCTCTACTTCGGTATTGATGGGGTTTTTATTTAAATAATTTTAGCTTCTCAAATCTGGTCATTTTCTTAATCCCCGCTTCCCTCTTTAGTGCGACACTTTTTGTTCCACAATCTTCAAAATATTTTAATACCACAGGGCGTCTTCCTCGTGTGTATTTGGCACCAGTCTTTGAGGTGTTGTGCGAAATGATTCTCTTTTCGAGATTATTGGTTGTACCGGTATACAGTGTCTTATCCGCACATTCGAGGATATATACAAAATAACTCATATGATATAGTTATTATATTATGACAAAAATCGAGCTTTTTGCGAACGGTGTATCTGAGTTTGCACCTATTACTGCGTTTATTTTTGCTTCTGAAATCTACGGCTTTATGACAGGTCTCATAGCTCTCATTATTGTATCTATAATCTCTCTCACATTCTCTTGGTATATAGAAAAGAGAATTCCAAAATTCGGACTCATCGCTACTTTTGGAATATTGATGTTTGGTGTCATCACTATTATCACAGGCAATCCATTCTTTATTATCATCAAAGATACTCTCTATGCGCTCTCATTTGGACTAACGATATTTATCGGCATTCTCTTTAATCGTTCATATCTCAAGGTATTGTTTGGTGATTTCTTTGCTATGACTGAAAAAGGCTGGAAAATCCTCACCATTAGATGGGCAACGTTTTTCATGCTTTTAGCTATTAGTAATGAAATAGCGAGACAGATACTTACCCCGTCAGCCTGGGTATATTACAAGTTTGTTTCTGTATTTGTTACTTGGATTTTTGCATTCTATCAATTCACTTTGGCACGCCGTGAGAGACTTCCAGAAGCAAACGAGTGGGGCCTCCGGGTAAAAGAAGTAGCGAAAAAATAATATAAATACTTTGTAATAAATTCCACGGCCGTAGAATTTATTACAATCTTGTGGTTAGAAATCTCCGATTCTCAATTTTTTACTCAGCACCTTTGCATTAGGTATTTTTTCTTCTACCAGATTCCAAAACCTAGTTCCGTGATTCATCTCCTTAAGATGGCAGAGTTCGTGCACCACGAGATAATCCTGAAGTAGAGGTGGAAGAAGTATTATTTTGTAGTTAAAGCTTAGGTTTTTTGAACTCGAACAGCTGCCCCATTTTGTTTTTTGATTTTTAATTGATATCTTTTTATATTCGAGGTTATAGTGTTGATTAAAATATTCAAGCTTTGTGTGCACAAGTTTATCTGCGTTCTCGCTAAACACTTTTATTTCTTTTTTAGTGTGAGTTGTGCGGAGTATCGGATTTATTTTTGAGAGTCTCTGTGTGTGAGTCTCAATCCATTTTCTTTTTGATTCAAGAAATCTGAGTGCAATCTTTTCTGGCGTGAGTTTGCCCCGAGTGAGTACTACCTCCGGTGTTTCTGGCAAGATATGTATACGTACTCCAAAAAGATTTCTACCTATTTTTATTGTTACGGGGATTTCTGTATTCATAGAATTAGTATTTAACCTGAATACTTTAAATTATTTTCTCTTTCGGACGATGAGATAAGTCATAATACTGTTTGTAATAATCATCATAATAGAGTGGAATGTTGTCGCGATATTAATCGCCTCGAGAGCAAAAAGTGCGAGAAAATGTCGAAGTACATTCATACTATAAAGGAGCGGTGTCTCACTATGTGGATGTTTACTTGTCTTGCGGATAGTAGGCATAAACGCGACAACATCAATGAGCACTACAATCACGACTGATGCTGTAGGGTCTTTTGTGATGGCCCAAGGGATGAGGCCCAAGAGTGCGGCGATAAGAAAATATGTATCACTTTTTACAATATTTTTAAATCCATATTGAAGAGAGAAGAGGAATATAATGACTGTAAATATTTCTGATGCTGCTGTAGGTATAGCGCCCACTCCAGCACCTCCTGCGAGTTGCCCGAAGAAGGTAACTCCAGATACTATGGTCCAGATAAACCAGGTGTATGGATGAGGTCTCACTCGACGCTTAAAAATATCTATAAGGTATGGGACGTTACCAATGACGGCAAGTATTGCTGCGATGAGTGCGATGTATTCTTTCATTCGGTTTATTATATCAGAATTTATCTTCTTCCTAATATTTCATGTGACAATTCCCCCATCCCCTCCTTTGTTTTTGATGAATATGGAATGATTTTGTGTCCAATTATTTGTTCGTGAATTTTTTTTATTTTTTTCTGATATTCTGATGGTTTGATTTTATCTATTTTGTTCGCGACTATCACGATATCTCGTCCGTGCTCCTCGAGGAATTTGATCATTCCTAGATCATCGAGCGTTGGTCCGACATTTGCATCGATTATGACCACTACTTTTGGATTGTGTTTTGATTGAAAGAGATACCAATAAATAAGCTTGTTTAATTTTTGCCAAGCTTCAAACGTTGTCTTGGCAAATCCATATCCTGGAAGGTCGACAAAATAATGTGAATTGTTGATTTTAAAAATATTTAATTCTTGAGTTCGCCCTGGTGTAGCACTCGTTCGAGCGAGGTCTTTAACCCCTGTAAAAGAGTTGATAAGAGATGATTTGCCTGCGTTAGAACGCCCTATAAAGGCCACCTGAGGCACACCATCGTCCAACATAGGATTATCTCCCTTTACTCCTCTCATAAATACTGCAGATGTGATTTTCATCCCGTTCGAAATAAATAATTAATTAAATTCCCGCAATACCAAAAATATTTCCTACAACAAATGTGATAAACATTGCGAGAAGTCCTCCTACAACAACACGCAGTGTTGCTTTTCTCTTACTTGCTCCACCTGCGTTCGCACTAAGCATACCTGTGATAACAAGTGCGACTACAACAGAAGCAAATGTTACATATACTATATATTCAATAGGTGCGAGAAGTACTGCGATGATGGGGATGATTGCACCACTAAAGAATGCGAGTCCTGATGCATATGCAGCGTGGAATGGGTCAGTGAGTTCGTTTGGATCAATATGTAATTCTGCATCCACGTGTGCTCTGAATGCGTCTTTTGCGGTGAGTTCTTTTGCTACCATTTCCGCAGTATTCCTCTCGAGACCCTTTGCCTCATAAATCCGCACGAGTTCCTCGAGTTCTTCGTCGGGCATTGTCTCGAGCTCCATTTTTTCTTTTTCGAGTAAAGCCTTCTCGGTATCTCGTTGAGTACTGACTGATACATATTCTCCCATAGCCATTGAGAGCGCTCCAGCGACGAGCGCGGCCACTCCAGCAGTCAATATATATCCTTTTGAAATAGATGCGCCCGCGACACCCACAATCACTGATGCGACGGATACAATACCATCGTTTGCACCGAGCACCGCAGCACGAAGCCAGTTGAGCTTTGTACTCGTGAATTGATCGTCAGTTTCTGTATGTGTGAGTGGATCTCGAGTTTTTGTCATTACTGGATTATATCACGAAAAATGAGTATTTAGTTTAATTTATTGGTCTATGGAAAATGCACGGCACCTACGGTGCCGTGCGTTTTAGATTCACTATCAACTATAAACTACCGACTACTGACTAGATATTTGTATGCATGATACGCTCCGATAGATCCTGCGATGGGTGCGAGGATATAGAGTAGTGTGAGCGAATTGAGTGCGAGTGCTACAGCAGGATTCAATATTCCGTTTGCACCGAGTAGTGATGCGACAATGATACCGAGTGTGAGTGATCCACCGATGACAATCCCTGATGCTACATCTGATACTTTGCCGTACACAATGGATGCAATACCAAAGTTGAGGATAAACGCACCGATCATCTCTGCGACAAATATTGAGAGACTTGGTTCATCAGGACTTATAGGACTTGATATGTCGTACATATATGCGACAAATATTGCAAAGGATGCTCCTAGTATTTGAGCAATAATATAATTCATTGCATCATAGAGCGAGATCTTCTTTACTGAGTAGAGTCCGAGAGTCACAGACGGGTTCAAATGCGTACCCGAGATTGCACCAATAGTATAAACAAAAAGTCCTACTACGAGTCCTGCGATTACAGGGATACTCAAAGGAAGTGCTCGAGTATCAGCGAGTGCCACAAGCACAGTGATAGCGAGTGCGAATGTGCCAATAAATTCTGCTAAATATTTTTTGAACATATTAAAATAATTAATAATAATTTGCGTAGTAATTATATCATTAAAATCCTCCAAGGTTGTGGACATTGATGTAGCCTTTTGAAACGAGGATCTGCTTAGCAATACTTGATCGAGCTCCTGATGCACAATAGCAATTAATCTCTGTGTCTTTTGGAATATTCTCGAGTACCCCTAACTCCCCTCTCATAATACCCTCTACAGGAATATTGATAGCACCCTCACGGTGCCCTTCGTTGAATTCTTCTTTGGTTCTGCAGTCGATAAGCATAGGTAGATAAGTAATGAATAGTCAAGTAGTAAATAATCTATAAAAAATTACAACAATACGAAAGACACTTTAATACTATCCCCCTCCCAGATATCTTCCTTCTTGCGAATCTGTGACTTGATGGAAAGAAGATAGCATTCGGACTCTTTGTGTGGGAAGAGTGAGGTGTCCCACTCAGTCCTTCCTACTTTTGCTCTTATCTTTACAAATCCCTTTGGATGTTTGGTGCGGATTATTGCAGACATATTTTTATCGAGATTTACGAAATGCCATCCTCCCGCACCAGGATAGAGCCATACTTTGGATTTGATGACATAGGATTTCACAGGGTAATAATATAACAAAAAAGAACCCCCGCAAATACGGAGATCCTGTTAGATTGTGATTCTGACACAATACCTGTTCGTAAATCGTTGACCTGAGCCAGGCTCGGTCGGCATACTCAGCGCCCATCCTCCGCACTGACTCTCAAGAGCATTGTATGCATCGACAACCACTCCGATGATTTTGAAATGTTCGAGCCCAGGATGTGGCGGGTACCTGAACCTTGTATCCAGCTCGCAGGTCATTCGATTGATCTCAGTGGATTCGGGTAATGAATCGAATTCTGTCTGTGTCATTTCAACTTGAGGTAGTCTATCAAAAAACTTGATTGCCTCATGGATTTTTTTTCTCTCCTTTTCTCCTTCACCGATTTCATTCCTGACTTTTTTGTCGCTCAGGATGCATTTCAGGATGTAAATGCCGATGAGAATAATCACTGTTGCGACAGCAATCCCGATTAGTAGGTCTTTGACGTGAATGTTCATAGTGGATGTCCTCCGTGTGGGATTATATCCTTATGAAATATATAGTCAAATAGTATTATTTATTATTTTTTAACTCTTTTAGTCTGAACATGATTATCTTCTTTAAGAGCGCGATTGGGAGAGGCTTATCATACGGTAGTCTAATACACCCCTTAGAGTAGCTGAGCTTTAGCTTCTGGAGTTCCGTTTCAAATGCCTTCACTCCACTCGAAGTGGGATAGAATCCAAAATGTCCCTTCATAGATGCGAAGTGAAAAAGATTGCTGTCATTCAGGCGAATCGTAGGTATCCCATAGCGAATAGTCTCCTCGCTCTTCGGTACTAGTTTACGAGAAAGTGCGAGCATCTCCTCAAGTTTCTCTTTTACCTCACCCTTCTCCCCTTTTATATATTCAGATATTGATTTGTATGATTTCATGATGATTATTTTGAGTTATTGAGTATTAACTTGATTTTATATTCTTTCAATATCACCTTATCTGCCACCTGTCTCAATGCAGACTTTAGGGTATTGTCTGCCTTACCCACAACTATCATTCCTCTTACTTTTTCATTACCTACTACGAGATTTTCTTCTACCCATGTCATATAGTTCAGCACTTGCCCTACAGTGTGATAATTTGATTCTGCACGTTTGAGTTCTATCACAACAAAATTTTCCTGTGCATCCCTAGCGAGAATGTCGATAATACCAACATCGGTAACATATTGTTGTCCTGGTGTGCCGTCTTCATCTCTATAAATCGTTAGTTTTTCTCCAAAGTCCACTATGTCCCAATTTTTCATTATGTACTCCTCAAGATATTTTTCTAGAGGCATAAATCCTGTTCCATCCTCCTCATCTGTTGTAACATCAGATACAACTTCATCATTTTGAGGGGTTGGTACTACAACCTGTCTCTGATTCGACTTCTCCTCACCAAGTACTCTAGATGTTACATATATGACATCCTGAGTCATCCAGCGACTCTCAGAATCGTCAAAAGATAGTCCTCGAGTCAAAGCTTCCTTTATAATCCTCATGTCCTCCCTGTCCTTGATATGTAGTCGTAAAGCTTCGATATATGGCTCATAGAGTTTGTATTGCTCACCTGCTGTTGTATGGTTCGGTATTGTAAATCCAGGGTCAATAAATCGAGCGAAGGACTTCCACTCCACTGGCTTAAGTGCATTACATTTATCAGGATATCTAAATCCAAGCAATAAACTTATAAATCGAAGTCCGATATATGAATTTGCAGCCGTTCCGAGTTTTGTGTTTCTTTTATCGTTTATCATTTTGAATGATTCTGCCGTTCTAGTGATGCGATCATACAAGTTAAGTGATTCATCGTATAGATACTGGAGAGCTTCTCTAGTTTCGTTAGGATACTCCTCAGCATATATAAGTAGCATCTTGCGAGGCCAATACATTGCACCCACAACTAGATTGTTTGGGAATATTGCACGCCCCAGCATACCTACAAGATCGGGATCCGCGAGGTTAAAGTGCTGAAGAAAAGTGTTGATAGATAGGAACTTATATCCCTCTTCTTTTTCAACATGGTGTTCCAAAGATACTTCTTGGATATGTTTTAGATATATTCGAACCCATTCTTGGATTTTTTCTTGATCAATCATATTTAATTTGTTATAGGAGAATAATAATTGAACCTGTAAGGATTCCTTTGGGGTTAAGTTTTGAAGCCATATCTACATCCTATCACAAATATACTACTCTCTCACGAATTTCACTCCGCTAAATTCAAAATTATTCTCTCGGAAATCCTTTATTACTGCATTCGGATAGAGTGTATAATTCGCCTCTTCGTTTCTGCCGACCCAACGGGCCTCAAATATCTCAAATGCATGAGAACCACTTCTCACATCAATATCAGATTCTTTAAGTTCATCTTTAACAATGAAGACAAATTCAAGATTTTCCTCATCTCCCTCACCTTTCCATTGGTAGATGTATTTAAGTTCTGGATTCTGTATCTCTACATTCAATTCCTCTTTAACTTCCCTCTTCATACATTCGAGTGGACTCTCGCCCTTTTCCATTCGGCCACCTGGGAGTGCATAATATGTCGCACCTTCAAAATGTTTGACTGCGAGTATCTTGTCTCCACACACAATCACCGCCCGACATCGGATGAGAAATGTAGCTTTTTCTGTTGTAGGACGACCGTATTCGGTTTTTGAGTTTGCATTCATTTGATGTTTTTTAATTTCTTCCAATCAATTATTTCCACATCTCCTGTGTTTGTAATAAAGAATAAATATAAGTTTAATTTATCCATGACATCATATGGAATTTTTTTGAGCACCATTTTTTTGAATGACAATGGAAATGCAACTCCATATTTATACCTGTACTTGTATCCGCGAGCTCCCTCAGTATGCATTCTTGTTATGATTTGACCTAGTGCAGAATTAAAGCTGCTACTCATGCTACCTGACGGATTCTTCACATTTACTGAAGGGTCTCCTTTTGCTTCTATGAGCCAATATCTCGAAAATTTGTTGTTACACACTTTAATGTCCACACCCTGTTCCCAAAGCTCGGCACTTTTGAGCGACTTGCTCCAGCCATTCATTTTAAGATAATCTATTAGACTGTTTTGAACAAAAATCTCAGTTATTATTTGCTTTTCGTATCTTTGCATGAATAACCAAATTAATTTTTAATGATTCTTCTGAAAAATGAATAAATGTTCGTGCATAATGAGTAAGAAATTTGCTTCTTGTGATTTCTTTACCCAAAAGCCTGTAGCCTTGCAATTAAACTGCCTCTTGATTATGTCTTCTTTGAGTTGAAATCCAACATCCAAGAATTTTTGCATCGTCTTGAATGCCAGAGGTTGGTACATTTTGTTACGACGTGTATCACCAATGAGTATCGCGCAGTACTTACCAGGTTTTAATACTCTATGTATTTCTTTTGCCACTTTTCCTATTTCATCGACAAATTTTTCAATATCGTGAATCTGGGAAAGATCTTCGAGTATTCCATCGCTGTATTTAATAATATCTGCATACGGAGGATGTGTGAGT
>CAZKPS010000009.1:0-2778 GCA_964554765.1 uncultured Candidatus Saccharibacteria bacterium | reverse complement strand
CATATTCCGAGCGTCACCTTTAACTAGTCTCTGTTTTGATTTGTTTTCCACTTTAAAATTTAAAACTCTCTTTGTGCGTTCGAGTGCTTCTTTGTTAACATCAACACATGTGATGTGACGATTAAGGATCTTGGCTTCAATAGCAGTAGTACCTCCGCCAATCATGCAATCGAGCAAATGTTCACCTTCAGTTGAGTATCGTAGTATTAGATTACGAACAACCTCTGGTGCCCAGTTGCCTCGCCAATCAGAAGTATGAGTTGCCCAATTACCGCGCCGAGGAAAAGCCCACACAGATGTGCATTCCATCTCAAATGATTCTGGGTGGAGTTTTAATTCTTTCATTAAATCTTGGTTATCGAATATATCTGCTCAGCAACATCTTGCCCCCTTTGCTTTATAGCCTCTTTAAAATCAATTGCAAATATATCCTTATATTTTAAAGATATATCTTTATTAAATTTAAAATGTGATTTTTCATATATTTCACTACATTTTGCTTGAATTTTCTTGTTTTTTGCCTTTTGATTATCATGGGGATGAAGTAACGTCAAATTTCCTATACTGTGTACATAATCTTTAATATCTCTTTTCGTTAATCCCCATTCCTTGGGTTCCTGAGGAAGAATATGTTCAATAGATTTTTCAGTTAAGGTAATGGTATTTTTTTCATTTTGTTCAATAATAATTTTAAGTAGAAATTCAGTTAAAACAGAATCACTGGTATAGGTAAGATCTTCTGTGAGCGCCTCAATAAACACCTCCCTGTCCTTTGTTAGTTTTCTGAGATACTCAAAGAAAGTCTTTGACTTATTTATTAAATCATTGGCAGGTGTCACTTTTATAAGCTTGCAGTAATCAGCAAAGTTTCTTTCGTATTTAGAAGGACTTACAATTAAAAATTTTGTTCTAATACAAAAATTCCAAAGTATTTGTGATATGTCTCTAAAAAACTTAGGCCGGAACTGCTTGTCGCTTTTGTATTTTTTATACAATGCCAACAATATTTCAAATACCTGTTGATTGTCCAAAAATCTGAAATTTAAAAGGGTGGTACGTGCTGATTCGTCAATATCATCTAAATAATGTGCAAATGCCTTATATTTAAGACCGAGATAAAATTTTGAGTACTCTAAAACATAATCACAATGCGCTAGTAGTGACTTAGTTGTTTTTTTACTATCGATATCTTTTTTGAGCTGCTCATATAAATCCTTCCCAGAAATATATTTATTGTCTGCAATCCATAAATGCCTTAAAAATTTGGTAATTAGATCGGGGTTTGATTTCTCAAAATCATTTTCCATTTCTGTCCATTTTTGTTCCACCTCATCTAATATATTTAATCTTTCTGCGTGACTGAACAAATAATTTTTTACCTGGTCCGACGTTGACAGACCTAAACCTTTTGAATTTAAACCATCAAATGCATTAAAAACATCTTTATCAGAATTTAAAACAATAGCTATAACTTCTAAGTCAAGAACCTTGTTTGTAAAGTCTTCCAATTTCGAAAAATCATTACCAACCTTATCTGCGATTAAGCTTTTTAAATTTCGGTATGATCTCAGATAAATTAATTGAGCTTTATCATATTTTTTATCACTGAAAGAATTTTCTATTAAGTCAGTTAAGACATCATTGTAACTTTTCTTTCTTGCTTTTAGTATATAAAAATCTTGTCTTTCTTTTTTGTCTCTATCTTTTAAAAATTCAGAAATCCATTCTACCGCCGCATCAGAATTGCCTTTTGAGTCTACTGATATTTCCTTTGCATAATCTCTTAGTGCAATCAGTAATAGTGTAATTGTGGTTATACGTTGTTGACCATCAACAATGGTTAATCTGAAATCATTTTTTTTCTCACCAATAACACAAACGATATTCCCAATAAAGTAACCAGGGTCATTTGACTCAATTGAGGAAAAAAAATCTGTGATTTGCTTACTCCCCCATTTGTAGGATCTTTGAAAATTAGGTATTAAAATTTTCTTATAAGAACTAATCAAACCAGAAAACGTATACTCTTTTGTTTCGTAGAATTTTTTCATTTATTCTGAAGTTGGAACTGGTAAACCTAACTTTTGCAATGGTAAATACTCAAAATAGTACTGACATCCTACTGATATTATATAATCTAAGACATCTTTATATTCAGCTTTTCTAAACCAATCACTTAAAATGTAAATGTATTCAACCTCAATATTGAGCGGTGCCATGAGTCGTGCATACTGCTTTCTTTTAAAATCACAAGTCTGAAGCTTTTCATCGACAGATCCGGCAACTCTTTGAAACTTCATCTCAATTACAAAAAGTGTATTATTGATGATCACATAAAGAGCCTCATCTGGAAGTAGTTTTTTTGAAAGTATAGTTTTGTAATTTACACCTTGGGTTTCCAAAAATTTATAAAGAGCATTTTTCTTGAAACTTTTTGCAACCTCTTTGTCCTGATAGAAAACAACATTTTTAAGTACCTTATAATCTTTTTTGGATTTCAAAAGACTGAGAATATCTGTTTTCTTTTCAAATCTTAATCCTGTAATTGTATTACCTCCCCCTTTACCTCCTAGAACTGGCATATATTATTTAATAATTAGTTATTAATACCTCTTTAATCTTCCCTCTCTTATCCCCTTTTGAATTTATTGCTCTACCAGCTTCTACTTTTGTAATTCTGATACCTTTGTGCCCAGAATAAATTTCATTAATAAACTTTGCATCTGAATTTGAAAGCATCACAAAACAACCTCGTTTGTGTAATTCAAGGAAAGTGTC
>CAZKPS010000008.1:30215-31227 GCA_964554765.1 uncultured Candidatus Saccharibacteria bacterium | reverse complement strand
CTCGAAACCCGATTGAGCATAATTTGTGAGGAACGAAACAAATTATCCAATCGGGGTACTGCTCCTGTAAGGTTCGAGATATTTTAATTTTAAATTTTTACTACACATGCAGGACATAATTTTTTTATTTATATTGATGAAATATAAATAACATTATCCTACCAATGATGTATAAGATTTATTAAATCAATAATAAGGATAAGCCCTAAAACAATCTGTATATATGCCAACTCTTTATCGTCCATATTTTTTATTTAATTATTATCTTCCCCAACTCCTCCCTCACCACCTCTCTGTCATCCCAGGGAATAGACACATCTCCAATAATCATTGATTGTTCTGCACCTTTACCTGTAATAATCACCACATCCCCCTTCTGTGCAATCTCAAAACATTTTCGAATCCCCTCTCGTCTATCTTCAATCACAAAGAGATTTTGTCCTCGAATCTTACCATTTGATTCTGCCACAATAGCAATATCTTCAACGATTGGAGTTGGATCATCATCATATGGATCAACATTCGATACGACCACCATATCAGCGGATTTACCTACTATCTCTCCCATAGCGCTTCTCTTACCCTTGTCTCTCCCACCCCCTTCAGCTCCTAAAAGAATAATTGATTTACCACTTTTGTGTTTAAGCGTATTTGCAGTCTCCACTGCATAAGTCATACTCTGTTTTTCGTGGGCATAGTCCACAAACACTCTAAAATTTTGACCTTCTTTTATTTCTTCCATTCGTCCAGGGATGATGCTCAAATGTTTTATTGCTGTTTTGATTCTCTCGTGTCCAACACCAAAGAGCTTTCCGACAATAATTGCAGGAAGCACATTATAGACATTAAACACTCCAGGGATAGAAATAGAGTAACTATGATTGTGTAGTTCAAAATCCACCCCATTCTCGTTCGTAATAATATTTTTTAACTTGTTTTGGCTTTCAAGCTCAATACTGAAAGACTCTTTCTGGTCTGCAGTAAAAGAGAGAAAATATGGTGCATATTCACT
>CAZKPS010000008.1:0-30205 GCA_964554765.1 uncultured Candidatus Saccharibacteria bacterium | reverse complement strand
TAAAATAAAGCGATTAGAAGAAAATTCAACTCAATAATAGTTTTTGGAAATATTTTTCCTCTAAATAGTTTCTTCTTTGATTTTTCGAGTGTTGCAAAGAGCTTACCTTTCATCATTCGATAATTATCGAACGTTTTATGGGCATCGATATGCTCTGGAGTTAGATTCGTAAATACTGCAATATCATAATCAATCCCGATATGGCGAAACTGTGCAATCCCTTGTGATGTCGTCTCAACTATCGCACACTCACATCCTTCGCTTACCATTTTTCGAAGAAATTTCTGTATCACAAATCTACCTGGCATTGTCATATGAAATGGATTGATGAGTTCATCATCACCTATTCGCACATTAGCAGTCGTAATCACACCTGTTTTGATACCATTCTGATTGAGGGCAGACCACATAAAGTTGATGGCTGAAGTTTTACCTTTAGTCCCTGTCACCCCTATAACAATCATCTTTTTGGACGGAAAACGATATACAAAAGATGCAAAAAGCGCAGTGAGAAAATGGTAGATTTCGAACACCTTTTCTGGAAGAATTTTCTTGAGTTTTGATTTCATCCCGTTCAAAATATTAGCGGTTATTAATTATTGATATTACTATTGTACATTTACGCTCTGTAATAATCTAGACCGTCTACTTGCTCCAATTTTCGAACGGGATTCATGACTAAATATATTTTTTAAATAATTTACGTGCAATATATAAATAATACCAAAATGGTTTTAGTGTCAAATCATAAAGTGGAGGATGGTTAAATACTTCTCCACCGAACTTTTGCTTAAACTGACTTAATCCTTGCCATTTCTCGTTTTGTTGACCGAGAGATACTGCTCCAAAATTATAATACTTTAGACCTAGTTCCTTTGCCTTGAGCATCGCCTTGAAATGAGCTAGATATGGCGCACAGAGCTCCTTGTTGCTATCTGAAGATGCCCCAAATACATAATGAGCCACATCTCCTACCACAACCACAAAATGACTTACAAGCACTTCATTATCAAATACTGCCTCCACCAAAAATCCTTTACCTGTTTTTTGTATTTCTTCAAAATAAGATTTGTAATAGTCGTCATTATGAAGTGAAAAGCCATTTCGTGACGCAGTCCTTCTCATTAAATCCAAAAAAACTGAAAGCTTCTCGCTAAGATTGGTCGTTGCAATATCTACTGTAACGCCTTTTTTCTCAGCGAGACGTACTGAGTATCGAGTCTTAGAGTGCATTGCGGTTAGTATGTCTTCAGGACTTTTATCTATGTGTGTGTACCACTCTTCTCTTGGTTGGAAGTATGCACCAATAGTAGAAGAGAGTGGCGATTTCAAAAAAAATTTCTTTAAAAGACTCTCACTTTCTTTTGTCTCAAAACTAAAATCAAATCTTACAAACGCAACATTATTTTTTGTAGCTATTTTTTTAATCTCAGTTTTTATTTCTGAAATGACTGTGCTTGAGACATGATTTAGCACCGGACCATATGGTGCATACCAATAGGCAAGATTTCCAAACAGAGGATATTCAACAATAAGTATAGATCCAACAAGATTCAAATCGTTGAAGATTTTGAAGTATTTTGCCTTTCTCCCTACCCGTTTCTGAATCATTCCATAGACAACCGTTTGAGTAAGAGGAAAAAGTCCAACCTCCTGAGGCTCTAATACTTCGAATATATCTGTCTCTTTTAACAAAATCATTGAACTAATTATACTATATTTCACGAATTAGCGGATTAGACTTTTCTCTATTTTCTGGTATATTTCTAAGATACTAAATATAGGTAATGCGTCCATAGCTCAGTTGGTAGAGCAGCTCCCTCTTAAGGAGACGGTCGTAGGTTCGAATCCTACTGGACGCACAGAAATACAAAATCCCGTAAGAAATTCTTACGGGATTTTGTATTTCTGTGCGTCCAAGCAGGCAAATGGTTTTGCCTGCGTGTAGGATTCGAACGGTTTTCGCATTGAGCTTGCAGTAGCAAGCAAAGCGAAAACCGGTGACCAGAAAAATTCTGCGGGTAGCAGAATTTTTCGAGGTCGAAAAGCGTACTCGCGGTCCTACTGGATTTATTCAAAAAAGATGTTAAACGCACTTCTGAGTAGGATTTGAACGCCGGAGTATATCTTTCTCAGTAGAGAAAAATACGAGCTGGTGATCGACATTGTTTTCTTATGAAGTAAGAATTAGAAAACAAGAAGTACTCTTGTGGTGCAGACAAACTTTTGCGACAGCAAAAGTTTAGTCGAGGTCGAAACTCCTACTGTCCAAGCAAACACTTGATAATAATACTAATATAAAAACTGGTTTTTTACAGACCAGAACTGTATATTATAATGAGCACATTTCAAACAATTCCTTTCCCTTACCTTTATTAATCGCATACTGCGCAACTCCATCAGCAACAATCCGAGGTGATCCTTGCCAGCAAATATCTGCCAGATCGAGACCGAGCGCTTTTGCGACAAGGCCCATCCTGTTGACCCATTGGTCGACAGGGCCTTCTTGAGTTTTTTTGAGTAACTTCTCTCTAAGTTCTGGTCGTTCCATATATATGTGAGGGTTGGTGTTGTCTTTGAAGCTAACCACTACAATAAAAGCACATTACCATAATAATGTAAATATTTAATCAATCTAAAAACCTTAAGAGACGATCTTAATGCTTTTGTTTGGTAACTTTTAATTTATCTTCCTTCTCAAATTCTCCTTCTTAAATTCTTCAATTCTCTCCTTCATAGATATCTTTTGGTGCCCTGCAGGCTGTAGCATACCCTTCTTTACCATAAACATATATGCCATAAATCCACTCCAGATCATCATCCCAAGGATAAAGAAAATCATCTTAAGATTCTCTGCTACTCCAGTATATGGGATCTGACTTAGATATACTCCAGATGCACTAGTACCTACAGATGGAGTACTGTAATATGTCGTCGTATTATTTCCGTAGTAATAATTACCGCCTGCCACTGTCACATAGAGATTTGCACAACTATTGTAATTGTAGTTGTTTCCAGAACTCATATTTGATGAACAAATTACCAATGTTTCTCCACCAGGGTTTCTTCCATAGAGATTGATAGTATTTCCATTCACACTTGCGTTAACGATATAAGAATTTCCACCACTTGAAAGGTAATAATAATTGTTTCCACCGTATACTGACACATTTGCGCTCTGTCCTACACCGAGTGACACATTGCTTGGATTCAGACTTACTTGATTACCATTATTGCTATTATAATTACCTACCGTCACATAGAGCGTTGCACACCCATAGCCAGATGAGTTGGAGCACACAAGAATTGTTGATGAACCTCCAGATGTATTAGCAGAAAGATTTACTGTATTTCCACTGACATAAGCAGAGACAGCAGAAGGGTTTGAGTTTGAAGAAATATAGTATCCGTTACCACTTCCACCATTTACATACACACTCGCATTACCGAGTGAGTTTATAGTGATGTTGTTTTGACTAAGGTACACATTTCCTCCATTGTTGCCGTTATTGTAGTAAGGCCAAGTTCTTGTCTGTGACTGCTGACCATTAACCACGATATAGACGGATGAACCAGGTTGGATATTATAGTTGTATGCATTCAAAGTTGTGTTCAAATTTCCAGAACCATCAGTTGTACCGATACTTGTAGAAGAAGTGTTTGACGCATTATTTGGGTAATAATAGAGTATTACAGATGCATTAGGATCTGCATTCACACTTATTGAGACAATACTATTATTCCCGTTTGCAAGAGCAAACGTAGGTGTAACAGCCGCATTTACGCTTAAAAATGGGTAAAATACGACCAAGAACGCTATAAATAATGAGTATTTGTGTATGTGTTTCATAATTAAATTTAATTATCAATAATTAGTTGATTTTGTCAATCCCTGCAAGAACCGCCCTTGCGGAGCTCCGCAAGGGCGGTTCTTGCAAATAAACACTAGTAAAAATTGATTAAATCACAAAATAATATATTATGTATGAATTGCTGGAGTGGCGGAATTGGTATACGCGCTAGTCTTAGGAACTAGTCCCGCAAGGGTTAGGAGTTCGAGTCTCCTCTCCAGCACATAAAACACAAAATCCAGAAAGTCCTAAAGACTTTTTGGTTTTTGTTTGTGCTGGAGAGGAGACTCGAAAGACGGAGCGCGACGGCGCGAGGCGGGGTCACAAGATTTTTCAGTAGAAAAATACTTGTGACCGAGTCTCCTGTACTAAACGCACTTTCGTGAGGAGACTCGAAGCCCGATTGAGCAGATTTTGAGAGTGATAACGAATCAAAATTTCCAATCGGGGTACTGAACCTGTAAGGTTCGAGTTCTCCGCCAGCTGGAGAGGAGACTCGAAAGACGGAGCGCGATGGCGCGAGTCGTGGTCGATCAAAATTTCAGCAGAAATTTATGAGTGATCTGCTCCTGTAAGGGGGCGATTTGCGACAGCAAATAAATTATTTGTGACCGAGTCTTATTAAACAAAACAACACCTTCTCAGGTGTTGTTTTGTTTTATCTCGTGGGTCTCAGTACTTTTTTTATATCTTCCTGAGTCTGCGAATCTTGTCCGAGTCCAAAAGTATTAATAGATATTTTTACTATTGTGAATGCCATGAACATAAGAGCCATACCTATTACCCCCCAGAGTATTCCATTTGCTCCCTTTGCTCTTACCTCAGGATTATCAGCTCCAGTAATATATGCTCTTACTCCCCAAAGGAAAGCCACAAGTGCGAATGTAAACATAACAACAATAAGAGGATTAACAATAACCGCACTTATGTTCTGTATCAATCTATCCGCGACAGCTGATGCAGCAAGACCGCTATTCATAATTATCGTCCAACCGCACCTGAACCAGGGCCTATAGCTTTTGGAATGTAATCAGGAGCAATAGTGTTTGTTCCACCGTTCTGGAAGAATGTTTTTGAGAGAATATTGACAAATCCCCAAACAGATACCATCACAAAGAGTGCGATAATACCAAAGATAATCATACCTCGCGCAGCCGCTCGCTTCTCCTCGTCTCCTCCCGCAGTAACAAACTGTACAATACCAATAAGGAACAGGATGAGTCCTATTGAAATAATCAACGGGATCAAACTGTTCATAAAATTAGTAATCGATGTAAGACTTGAACCAATACTTGAGAAATCCAAATTCATAAATTAATTTGTTAATTATTAATATTTAACTTGTTTCTAATTATACCCTCGATTGATTACGCTTTGCAATAGCCAGGTGGAAAACTCTGAGACAAACAAAATACAGAATCAGTATTTGTCTTTTATAAATAAGTGTAATTATCGACACCTGTTTATGCCGAACAGCTAGCAGAAAAATCAGAACCTCCGCTATTGAACTGTGGTATAACCAACTGTAGACCAAAGCTATTTGTAAATAACCCCAACATCCCCCAGATAGAAACCATAAAGAAAAACCCGAGAATACCGTACACCATCATTTTACGACCCTCACTCATCTTTTCACTATCATCTCCGTGACTTACATAACCGATGAGACCTTGTATAAACGCTCCTACCGCAATCACCACAAGATAAGGTATAAAATCAAGCGCTAGTTTGATGACAATACAAGCAAGTTCACTGAAGTTTTTTGGTGCAGTAGGAATAGTACTACTAAACATTGAGTTATCGTCTGCATATGCGACTGCAGTGCTTATAAATACAAGAAGTGGCGCAACTAATAGATAGTATTTATTCATTTATCTTTGAAGTTTAGGTAGATAATTAGGTATTCCGAAATTCTGACCAAAAAATGACTGTGTGAGAATGTTAACAAATCCCCAGATAGATACCATAACGAAAAGCACAATAATTCCATAGATCATAATTTTTCTTCCTGCAGACCTCTTTTCTGCATCATCGCCAGCATTAAGAAATCGGAGAATCCCAGTAATAAATGTAACAACCCCTACCAAAATCAATACAGGAATTAGTCCTTCTAGATTACCAATAGAAAAACCTGTAAATATTTGGTTTGCGGTTTCTGGAGTTACATTCTCAGCAAACACCAATTCAGGAACAAAACTTATTATCAACAAATATATATATTTCATCCCGTTTGAAAATATTATCAATTACTAAATTTTAATATATAACTATTGTACATTTACACTTTGTAATAATCTAGACTGTATACTTGCTCAAATTTTCGAACAGGGTTCATACTATTGCTTAAATACCGTAGGTGATTTCCTAGGAAGGCTCTGAATCTCTGAATCAGTTCCGAAGAACGATCGGGACAAAATATTCACAAATCCCCAAATAGAGACCATTACAAAAAGTGAGACAATTCCAAACATCATCATATTTCGACCACCTTGTCTTGCCTCCTCGTTGTCCCCTGCACTCACAAACTTCAACACACCAACAAGGAAGAGGACGAGACCAAGACCAATAAGAAACGGAACGACCGCACTATCAAGAAGACAAAGAACATAATTAAACAATGACCCAATATCAACAGGTATACGACAAGAGCTGTTCGAAGCAGTGACAGGTTGAGCAATATCAGAAGGATTTATTGTTGATCTTAGGGTCTGCGGTGCATCACCTAGCCCATTTCCTTGCATAAATGATGGTTGGACTGACCCTGCAGAAGAATTACCAAATTTATTAACATCAGTAATCACGGATGCTGCATAAGAAGTACTAGCAATAGAATATACAAAAGCTATTATGAGAGTTGTTTGTAGTATTTTTTTCATCCCGTTTAGAAAAGATTAGTAATTGCTTCTAATAAATTTTTACGCTTTGCATTCATGTTCTTTAACAAATTTAAATTTGGTAAATGGTTCGCATTTCTAACGGGATTCATAAATTATTAATTACTCATTATCTATTAATTAATACCCGTACTCAAATCTTTGACTGTACCTGTAACAGTGAGCATTATTGTTCTTGCACCAAGAAGTATTGCAGTACCTACGAGTGCCCATGTTATTGTTTTGTATGCTTTACCTATTGCTTCAGCATCGCCTTGTGCAGTCACATAGAGAAATCCTCCGTACATAATAGCGAGTACAGAAACAATAGTACCGAGTTGAATACAAACACTGACAATTGAATTAAAAAAACCAGTGAGACTTGCATTTCTACCTAATGGATTAGGAATATGCCCTGAATCACTAGGAGCAATATCAGCACCATAAACATAGGACCCAAACATTATGAACATAATAGAAAGAAACACAAAAACATTTACAAGTATTTTTTGAAGATTGATTTCCATAGTGGTTTAATTATATCTCATATCTAATAATCATACCGCATTGTCTGGAATAGTATTAATAACACTACCGTCAGTCGGTAATGGAGTAGGACGACTAGTACCAGCATTGTCTTCAAGAATGGTAAACTCGGGTGAAATCTCAAGAACTTTCAACAAGGTTGCAACAATCAACCAAGCGATCAAAATAAGCACGATCCCAGTTATTGTGCTACTAAAAATTCTGTGAGCCTGCTCAACTTTACCCATCTCACCAAACGCAGTGAGATAAAGGAACCCTGCATACACAAACATGAGCACAGCAATAGAAGCAGAAATAAATATTATGTATTGTAAAATTCTATTAAGCAGAACAATGAGATCCCCCCAACCGCACTCTCTGTTTATTTTGAAAGTAGGATTTCCCGCTGGATCAGTCGATGGTACAGACTGCCCACAATCAGTCGACACTAGCTGAAAATTAGGATCTGTCGCAGGGTCACCAGCCTCAGCATTCACAAATACAGGTAGAGAAATAGATACAAACATTATTCCAAGAGAAATGAATCCTGTCTTGAGTAAACTCTTTAATTTTGACTTATGAATTTTGAATTTCATATTATCTCAATAATTCACCTACCTGCTGACTGATAAGTCTTGCTGAATCAGATGCTTTTGATTTACCTGTGACAATATCATCGACCCCTTGTGCAAAAATCAGAGATGTTTTAGCGGGATCTGGGTCTAGCCAGGTTTTTGCCCAAAGCGCACTCTGCCAATAAATATCTCCAAATGAAGTACCAGGCAATTCGCTTAACAAATCTCTTCTCACAGGAGGTAGACCAGTAGCTGAGGAAATGAGACTCGCCACAGGTGCACTCGTAAGTGCAGAAATATTATCGAACGCTGCTTGTTGGTATTTTGATGCAGAGAGAATAGAGAGACTATACATTGTGCCTGTGGTTATATTTACTGAAGAGCTTTTTGGTTGTGGAAGTGGAGCTATATCAAAATTAAGATTTGGATTCTTTGCACGTATATCCAGAGCATCACTCACATGTCCAAAATAAAATGCGAGATCACCATTAATGAAGGCCTTTTTTGAATCAGGTAGCGATCTATTCCATGAGTAGACAGACTTTAGAGGGTTAGAAAACTGTGTGAAAAATGTTAAAGATGTACTAAATGGTGTCAATGCATTTATCGAATCACCTTCAAGTAGATTAATGGCCTTACCTCTTTCATCCCTACCTATAAATGATCCACCCGCCTGCATAGTAAGCGCCAATAGTATATCCTTTGAATATTTTACATTACTGTAGTCACCCATAGCGACAGTACTCTTGAGAATACTCCTGTCATCCCTTCTCTCTGTTAAAATATCAGCGAGCGACAAGACCTCCTCCCATGTCTTTGGTGGACGAGCAACGTTCTTTGAAGTAAGAATATTCCTGTTCCAATACATCACCAACGGATCAATAAGCAATGGGACTCCGTAGGTTCCATCTGAAGTCATAAGTGGTTCAGCCCCTTCAACAAACGTATCTCTAAATGCCCGAAGAGAAAGAACATTCGTACCGATAATAGTAAATTTTCTTTGATTTTTTAGAAGTAGTGTATTAGGTAGAAGTACTGCGTCTGGGCCATATCCATCAGCCAAAGACTCTATCAAAGTTTGCTCAAATGTATCTGCAGGTATTTCTTTGTATGAAATATTAACATTGGCAATTTTTTGATTACTTACTATATCAAGAGCATTTGAAATCGCCCCCTCAGGTACTGTCCCCCAGATCTCGACTTGTGGCAGATCTGCACTTGAATTCGGACCAGTACTGAATTTGGCAAAGATAATAACTCCTGCAACAAGAAAAAGAATAAAAATTCCAAGAATTACTATTTGAGTAGCATTAGTTTTCACATTTATAATTATAGAAAGTCAAAAGTCAAAAGTCAAAGATTAAAAGTATAACTCAAAATTTAAAATTAATGAGGAGGAAAGCTTTGCTTTCCTCCTCATTAAGTTTTTGAATTTTTAATTTTATTTTTAATTTTTGAGTCTTGACTTATTTTCTGAACACTAAACCATAATGATGCTCTCCAGCATCTATTTCGCGATCAAACACAAATCCGTTTTCCTCAAAAATTTTTCTCGCATCGTCCTTTTTTATTACATGATCTCTGTGCGGTCCGATGCCAGCAAACGAATCCGACCACTCAATAAACATAAGTCGCCCTTTTACCTTAAGTATTCGATAAACCTCTTTTGCCACACTGTCTTTATGATCAATCTGGAAAAAAGTGTTTGCAATCAGCACCACATCAACAGATTTTTCAGTTAGAGTCGAACCTTTTTCTTTTTCTATATCACTGGTTATCACTTCAATATTCGAGATGTATCTTTCTTCAGATTCTTTAAGAATTTTATTTAGTAAATCACTCTGAATATCAATACAATACACTCGTCCAGTTTCTCCAACTCTCTCAGCAAAGAGCATTGCATAATACCCATTCCCTGCCCCAAAATCAGCAACAAACATCCCATCAGATACACCGAGTTGAATTAAATTTTTTTCTGGGTTTGAAAACATGGTTTTTAAATTCGAAATTCGAATATCGAAATCCGAAACAATAATTAATTTTTAAATTTAAATTTTTTTAAACGTTTGAATTTGTTTCGAATTTCGGATTTCGTGCTTCGGATTTTCTCGCTAGAGTGCTATCACGGAAGCGAGACTATCTCCTTCCCGGAGTTTCATAATTCGTACCCCCTGTGTATCTCGTCCAAGTGTCGGAATTTCTTTGAGTTCACATCGAATCACCTGACTTTTCTTTGAGATTGCTACGAGCTCTTCTGTCTCGGGAGTTACTACTCGAGCCGAGATAAGATTTCCTGTTTTCGCTGTTACTTTGATTGCTTTTACCCCTGATCCTCCTCGTCCTTGAGTTTTGAATTCTTTCATTACTGTTTTCTTTCCATATCCATTACTTGAGATTACAAGCATCTCTGCATCTTTGAGCCCGCTCTTTACCGCATCTGCACCAACCACAATCTCACCTTTATCGATTCTCATCGCCCTCACACCACCCGCAGACCGTCCCATTTCTCGAATCTCATCTTCTTTGAATCGAATAGACTGCCCATCAGATGAAACACAGACCACTTCATCACCTTTTTCTACAAAGAGTGCTGATGAGAGTTCGTCACCTTTATCAAGGGTGATTGCAATAATTCCACTTCGTCTTACATCTTTAAAGCTTTCTGCAGACACTTTCTTTCCTGTCCCTTGTTTTGTGATAAGGAACAGTGAGAGACCGTCCCCTTTCTTCACATCTTTTGGCATTGGAAGAATTGATGTCACCTTCTCATCATTTTGAAGTGAGAGGAAGTTCATAATTGATTTGCCTTTTGTAGCTCGCTTGCCTTCTGGAATATCATACATCTTGATTTGATATGCCTTACCTTTGTCAGTAAAGAAGAGTAGATCACTGTGAGTATTTGTGGTCACAAGATGTGTGATGAAGTCTTCTTCTTTTGTATCGAGATCAACAACACCTACACCACCTCGTTTTTGTTTTCGGTACTCTTCTGGATCAGTTCGCTTGATATATCCGCCTGCTGTATATACGAGTACTGACTCTTCATCAGGGATGAGATCCTCTACTGAGAATGTTTTTGCATTATGAGCAACTACTTTTGTTCGTCTCTCGTCTGCATATTTTTCTTTGATGTTTCCAAGCTCTTCTTTAATGATCTTTGGGATTCGTTTTGGATTTTCGAGAATATCTCTCAAATCCTTGATAAGATTTCGAATTGCGTCGAGCTCTTCTTCAATCTTTAGTCTCTCGAGGCTCGCAAGCTTCTGGAGTCGAAGTTCGAGGATTGCAATAGCTTGTCTCTCAGAGAATTTAAACTTATCCATAAGCCCTTTTCGAGCATCGTCCACAGTCTTTGAAGCACGTATAAGTTTGATGATTGCATCGATAGCATCAAGTGCTTTTTTGAGACCTTCAAGAATATGCTCTCGATCGAGTGCCTTGTTCAAATCAAACTGTGTTCGTCGTGTGATAACAATCTTTCGGTGCTTTACGAATTCTTCAAGGATTGATTTGAGTGACAGAGTCTGCGGCATTCCATCAACAAGAGCCACCATATTCATATGGAATGTTTCTTCGAGTCGAGTATGTTTGTAGAGGAAGTTCAATACTTGTTCTGGATAGCTTCCCTTTTTGAGTTCAATCACAATTCGAACATCTTCTGTAGATTCATCTCGAAGGTCTTTGATGCCTTCAAGTTTTTTGTCTCGTACAAGGTCTGCAATAGACATAATGAACTCAGATTTGTTCACTCGATACGGAATGCTTGTGATGATGATTATCGGATACCCTGCCTTGTCTTCTATGATCTCCGCTTCTCCTCGACAAAGAATTCCTCCTCGTCCTTGTGTATATGCGTGAAGCATTTCTTTTTTGCCGAAAATAATTCCAGCAGTTGGAAAGTCAGGACCTTTTACAAACTGAAGAAGATCTTCTGTTGTCGCATCTTTGTTATCAATAAGAAAATGTAGTGCATCAATAATTTCACCAAGATTATGTGGAGGAATATTTGTCGCCATACCCACCGCAATACCCAATGTTCCATTAAGAATAAGGTTTGGCGCCGCAGCAGGAAGAACCTCGGGCTCACGTCGAGTGTTTTCGTAGTTTGGTCGGAAGTCTACTGAATCTTTCTCAATATCACGAAGCATTTCAACAGTGATTTTTGACATCTTTGCTTCAGTATATCTGTCCGCTGCTGGCGGATCACCATCAACACTACCCCAGTTTCCTTGTCCGATCGCAAGAGGATATCGCATTGTAAAATCCTGAACGAGTGTTACGAGCGCACCGTACGCAGCCGCAGTACCGTGTGGGTGATAGTTACCAGTTACGTCTCCAATAATCTTTGCACTCTTTCGAGTCTTTCCTCCAGGATTGAGTCCAAGCTCATGCATTGTATAAAGAATTCGTCTCTGCACTGGCTTCATACCATCTCGTACATCAGGAAGTGCTCGGTCTGTAATCACAGACATCGCATAGTCGATGTAGCTCTCTCGCATCTCTGTGACGAGTGATCGTGGCACGATAGAGAGCGCGAGCGCTTGCGCCTTCTCTTCTTCTGTTCTTTGTGGTTTAGGCTTCTCTTTCATGTGATTATTTTAATGTTTTGAATTTTATACTATATACAACATACAATATACTATATACTTTCTGTTGTTGTAGATATCTCTGCTGGGATTTCTGTGTTCTTGTTTGTATGACTTAAAATATCTTTTGGAATTATTTTTGTCACCGTATTATATACTTTTTCAACATTTTGTTCAAAAGCACTGTAGGCACTAGCACTTTTTGTTGCTGCATTATCGATAGTGATAATAAAAATTCCAAAAAAATTAAATATCCAGAACGTAAAAACAAAAAAAGTAAGAAATCCGGCAAACGCCAAGACCACTTTTCGTTTAGACTCTGGAGACAAGCTACGTAATTTCTTAAGCATAAAAAATTTTAAGTATTCAAGTGACAATTATTCAAGTCACAAGTTATTAATTAGTTTCTGGATTTCGTTTGAATACTTGAAGCTTTGTTACTTGGATAATTTAGGAATTTAATATGACGATTTCCCCTTCTTTTCCATCAAGATCTTTTCTTTTGAGTGTTAGCTTGTCGAGTTTTTCTGGAGAAGCGTTTGAACCCTCTTTTACAAAAAGCTTTACATCTGCCTCATCACCGAGTGGAATAATGAGTTTTGGCTCGAGTTTGACTGCGAGCTTGTATGCTTTTGCAGGCGCGAGTGTGTCGCCCCCTACAGGCACAAAGAGAATATCAATATCTGTAAGAGACTCCGTCGCTTCATCAGTGAGATCTTCATTTGAGAGTGCACCGAGAAAACAAAGATTAATACCGTCAAAAGATACACTATATATAGTGTTAATCATTCTATCCTTGCCGTTGACTCCCTCACTACCAAACCCTTTGATAAAAATATCTTTGACTTCGTATTCACCAGGACCTTTTGCAATAAATGGTTTTTTCTCGCCAAAAGATATTTCATCAACACCATTAAAATCGGGAGAAGCCATAGAAATGAGTCCCACATCTGCACCAAATTTTGTCGATTTGAGTTTTGAAGATTTTGAAATCGGATTGACTGCAACAATAGTGTCACCTGACTGAGCTTTGATAAATTGTCCCCCGTGGTAAGTTAAAATCATAGATTTTAGTAGAAAGTTGTGAGTGATGAGTAATGAGTAGAAGATTCATGAATCATGATTCATGTAACATGAATCAATTCCATGTCATTGTAGCATATTTAAAAAAGGAGTTCATCATTACAATAACTATTACTATAGTCGCTTATGTTTTGGTAGCAAAATTGATAAATCCTCAATGTATACAAATCGGACTGTCTGTGTTTTCTAAAAAACAATAACAATACGGTAATAAAGTTAGTGTACAGATAAAATAAAAACCGCACGCTTCAATGAAGCAATGCGGTGTAAGATAGAGTGACAAGACAGAGAGAAGCTACCACATACCCTGAAGAAACCTCCAGAGCTTCCACCAGCCCTCCGCAGACATCACCACCAGAACTGTTATGATACAGCCTGCAATAAAGAGCATCGGT
Organism: uncultured Candidatus Saccharibacteria bacterium; assembly: GCA_964554765.1. GTDB lineage: Bacteria > Patescibacteriota > Minisyncoccia > Phycocordibacterales > CAIRYW01 > JAQBQZ01. The sequence goes on along the minus strand of CAZKPS010000008.1, from coordinate 16,317 downwards.
ACAGTGGCTACGCTCTTGTACCAAGGATGACCCTTTTCTTCCCACGAGGGTTGCATGGGTGTATAGGGATTACTTTCATTTTTTTTGTCGGTTTTCATGGAGAAAATGTTTTTTGCCTCTGCTATTTCCCCAACATAGGTTTTCGCTCGGGCAGAGAAAATTCCTCAAAACCCTCTCTGCCAAAGCGAAATACTGCTCAGTCACTGTTAACGTACAAAAATCTTTAATAATTAAAGCACATTTGATAAAATTGTCAATATTTAAAAACTGATTGAGAATGTCGGATGTCCTAATGCAAAAACCCTTATTTTATAGTAACTTTCTAGCTCCAAGATTTTGACTTTAAGGCTCTTTAATGTATAATGTCCCCTATTATAAAGTAACGCAAAAGTAATCTCGTCTCTGTAATGGCTATGACGCAATTCAGACGAAACTTTGCAAAAACAATTAATTTATGGCGAAAGCAACAAAAGAAGCAGAAGCATTGATTGCCGAGGCGAAAAAGGAAAATCCTGTTCACCTCAAAATCATCGCTGACTCTATGACTCCACCAGGAGTTGGAGATTTGGTAGAAGGTCCAGTTATTAGTATTGGTAAAGGTGTTGTACACATCGACCTCTTCCCTTATGGAACAGGTATCATCTACGGACGAGAGTTCATAGCTGTTCGAGATGTACTCCGAAAGATAAACATCGGTGACACTGTCGCTGCAAAAGTAGTAGATCTTTCAAACGAAGATGGTTATGTTGAGCTTTCTCTCAAAGAGGCAAAGCAAGCTGCTATCTGGTCTGATGCTGAAAAAGCAATGAAAGAAAAGAAAATCTTTGAAGTTACAGTACTCGAAGCAAACAAAGGCGGACTTCTCATTAACTGGCAAGGTGTTCAGGGATTCCTCCCGGCATCTCAGCTTAAGAGTGAGCACTATCCACGAGTAATGGATGGTGACAAAGACCGAATCCTCGAAGAGTTGAAGAAACTCGTAGGTGGTAAGCTCTCTGTAGCAATCATCGGAGCAACTCCAAAAGACGGCAAGCTCATCTTCTCTGAAAAAGTACAAGGTGGTGAAAACCGAGAAAAGATTGTTGGCAAATATGTTGTCGGCGATGTTGTAGACGGTGAAGTTACTGGTATCGTAGACTTCGGAGCATTCGTAAAAATCGAAGACGGTCTCGAAGGACTCATCCATATTTCAGAAATCGATTGGGGTCTCGTAGAAGATCCACGAGCGTTCTTCAAAGTTGGAGACAAAATCAAGGTAAAAGTTATCGAAGTTAAAGACGGAAAGATCTCTCTCTCTGTTAAAGCTTTGAAGGATAACCCTTGGACAGAAGCTGCAAAGAAATACAAGAAGGATGACACAGTACAAGGTGTTGTAATCAAATTCAACAGACACGGTGCGCTCGCATCTATCGAAGAAGGTGTCGCAGGACTCGTACACATCAGTGAATTCGGTAGTGAAGAAAAGCTTCGAGAAAAACTCGAGCTTGGTAAGAGCTACCCATTCAAGATTTCTCTATTCGATCCAAAGGAACAGAAAATGGCTTTGGTATTCGGAGCGAAGAAGGAGTAAGCAAAGTTTCAAGTATCCAAGTAACAAGGAGACAAGTACTACAAAACAGCGGCGCCTTTGGGCGCCGCTGTTTTGTTTTATCCAGCCATTTTACCTTCTACCAGTCTCAATCGATTCTCGTAAACAGAGAGCATTGTTTCTTTCGTCTTAATAAGCAACTCTAAATCTGAAATTGTTCTTTGTACAAATTCACCGTCACTTTTTGATAGTTCAGATTTCCGATCTCTTTTCAACATACCTTGAAATAGAATCAATTTATCTCTTAATTCTGCGAGCTCAGTTTTCAATAGACTAATATTTTCAAAAATATCTTCATATGTTGATGGATATTCAATCGTATTTATAGCTGTCCACAGATCCTGTCCTTCCATATATTTTGTTTGTACTTTATTAATCACACAACACCAAATTTAATCAAAATTTTAGTGTTTGGATGTTTTTTCCTAATTAAAATTTGTCATTGTCTTTTGTAATCCATCAATAACAATTGATTCGATCACTTCACACACTTTCTTCCCCACCTTTTTTATCTCATCCAATTCTGGTTTTTTGAATTCTCCTACGATGAAGTCAAGCATCTTCTCATGGTTTGGCTTTTTCATTTTGCCTGTAGGAGTCGTAGGACAGATTCCAATTCGCACCCGAACGAATGCTTCACTCTTTACACTTCGAACAATAGACTCAATTCCCTTGTGCCCTCCACTTCCTCGATTAAACACAATCTTCATACTTCCCAAAGGTAAATCAAGATCATCTTGAATCACGATGAGTTTTTCAAGTTTCTTTGGACTACCCTGAAGGTCTTTAACACTAATCCCAGACTTATTCATAAATGTCTGCGGTTTTACAAGAATCACCTTTTCTCCTTCAACTTCAACCTTTGAAATTAGCGCGTCTCTTGTATTATCTTTTTTCCATTCTGTTCCTTCATTTTTCTTTGCAAATTGATCAAGAATTATCATACCTGCATTATGTCGGGTGTGTTCGTATTCTTTTTCTGGATTCCCGAGTCCCACTATTATGTAGCCCATATAAATTAAGTTAACAATTAATCAAGTAACAAGTGGTCAATGAAAATGCAAATTAAAATTGAAAACTTGTTTACTTGTGACTTGGATACTTAAAGATTTCATTAAGAAATCTTTATTGCCTTGCGTCAATCCTCATATATATAATATCATTGTGACACCAATGGAACAACAAAAGAAAAAAAGTACACTTAAAGACCTCGTTGAAGCATTTATTATTGCACTCCTCATAGCATTACCTATAAAATATTTTGTAGCATCTCCTTTTATCGTCCGACAGACATCTATGTTCCCTACCTTTAAGGATGGGGACTACCTTATTGTTGATAAACTCTCATACAAATTAGGATCACCAAAGCGAGATGATGTTGTCGTATTTAAACCTCCTTTTTCAGATAGTACATATTTTATTAAACGAGTTATAGGTCTTCCAGGTGAAACAGTAATCGTAGATAATAACGGAGTAACGATCAAAAACTCTGAGCACCCAGATGGATTTAGACTGAGTGAACCATACGTTTCATCAGAAAGAGATAATGCTGTAACAGTAACACTCGATAGCAAAAGCTACTTTGTAATGGGAGATAACCGTTCTGTTAGCTCTGACTCTCGAAACTGGGGACCACTTTCGATTGACCATATAAGTGGTAGAGCAATACTTCGACTCTTTCCATTAAGTAGTTTTGATTATATGCCGGGTAAGGCGGAACAGAAGTAAGATCTATGATTTACGATTTAAGAAAAAACAATGAAAAAAAGTTCTAAATCAAAGACAGAATCAACTAAACAAAAAATGAAACAAACTTCAAAGAAATCTTCTAAAGAAAAAAAAGGAAAGGAAAAACAATCTCACAAAGGGGCTGCGCAAACATCCCCAGAATTCGAAATGGCTGAGTACACGGCAAAACACTTTGGATTCGTTGAACTTCCAGAAATACAGATCGAAAAACCAGACCTCTCTGGTGCAAAAAAATTCAGCGAATCTCATCTTGCAATCGTAAAACCATGGACAGATGACTGTGACCGGTTCACAGGATACCTCGAAGAAAAGATTTCTCTCGTTAGAAACTATATCGACAAAAAATGGTCTAATATTGCAATACCACTCCTTGGCTATTATATTGGTCCCATAAAAGGTAATCCTCATCTCAAACGAGACACCGACAACAAAACATTCAATCTAGAAATCATCGGTACATCAAAGCCAATCGCAGAGGCGATGATTATCGAGACAGCTTTTGTAATACTCAAGGACCGTTATCCTGGAGAGGATATGTTTATAGAGATTAACTCAATCGGAGACAAAGAATCTATGGCTCGTTTTGCAAAAGAGCTCAACAATTATGCAAAGAAAGAGATTAACAAACTCCCTTCTGAATACAGAGCAGAAGTAAAAAAAGATGTATTTAATCTATTCAATCTCAAAGGATCAAAGGTGGCAGAATTTGTAGAGAATGCTCCAAAGCCAATGTCATATCTCTCTGACACAAGTCGTACACACTTTAAAGAAGTATTAGAATACCTCGAATCACTTAACATCCCCTACGAAATAAATCACAAGCTCATCGGAAGCCGAAGCTATTGTTCAGAAACCATCTTTGAGATCAAAAGCCAGAAGGAAGTGTTTGCAATTGGAGAGAGATACAATGGACTCTCCAAAAAGGTGTGGGGCAAAAAGGATGTCCCTGCCATCGGTGTTACGCTTCATATCCACCCTCACTACATACAGAAAATAAATACAAAAATCAAAAAAGAGGAGCAACCAAAATTTTACTTTATCCAGTTTGGTGATACCGCAAAGAAAAAGAGTCTCCCTATTATCGAATCCCTCCGTAAAGCCAAGATACCTGTCCATCAATCTCTCTCAAAGGACAAACTCTCAGTCCAACTCACTCAAGCCGAAAAACTAAACATCCCCTACATCATTATGATGGGTCAAAAAGAGGCTATCGAGAACACCGTAGTGGTCCGACATATGATTACCCGGTCACAGGACACTGTAGAAATAGACCTCTTGATATCTCACCTCAAGGGGCTAAGATAAGTGAGCTAGTATCCAAGTAACTAATAACCAAATAAAATGCACCGCGGCGTAGCTGCGGTGTATTTTGAATTTGTATTTCCTGCCTGCTTTAGACAAAGAGTAGTGCTCGTACTCCATCGAGGTGTTGCGATAAATTGATTAATCATTTACAAAAACCAACCGGTACCTTATCATTACCATGGCTCAAAACTGTCAGAAGAAACCCCAAATCTTCCCTTAAATGTCACCCTCAAACAAATTTAGCTCTGCAGACCTGGATAATAAACGTCAGATGATAATGGTGTTTTGCAAAACACCACGACAAATCAGAGACATCGCGTCCCATTTCGGAATATCAGGCATCTCCGCAGGTGCATATATTGCCTGGCTTTGCCTTCGGAACAAGTGCTCCCGTGCCGGCAAAAGATCTCGAACGGTCGTAACCTCGATTCCGAAGAAAAAGAGGCAAAAATTGACTTGACCAAAACATCTCGGTTATTCACCTGTTTCTACTCAGAACCCGTCGTCCTACTGGCGGGTTCTTTTTTATCTACAAAACTATAAACCCGTATCACATAACATTTGCAGAGTTTGAGGACTTGTGGTAATATACCCCCTATGTCAACAAACGTAGCAGTAGATAAAAACGCAACAGAAAACAACGTAAGTCTTATTAGACGATTCACAAAACGAGTGCAAGAAAGCGGTATTGTGAAGCGAGTTCGAGGAATCCGATACGAGGAAAGAGCTCGATCACACTATGTAAGCAAGAAAAAGACTCTCGAAGTCCTCAAAAGACGAGCCGAGAGAGAAAAACTTCTAAAGCTTGGCAAGATTTCTCTTCTTCCAAAGAAACGAAAAAAATAATCTAAATGTAAAAGTCCTATAAATTAAATATTTATAGGACTTTTACATTTGCAGGTGCAACCGTAATACCATATAATCCACAGCATGGAAACAAGCATCATATACAAGACAAAAGCCACTTCAATCGGAATCGATGAGGCAATATTTAGTAACATGAAAGATGCAATACTTGGCAAAAAGTACGAGCTTTCGGTTGTTTTTATTGGAGCTAAAGAAATGCAAAAATTAAATCTCACTTACAGAGACAAAGACTACGCCACCGATATCCTAAGCTTCCCTATCACTAAAGCTTCAGGAGAAATATTCATCTGCAAACAAAAAGCAGATCAAAAATCAAAAGAGTACGGGAGAGAAAAGATAAATTTTCTTTATTTTCTATTTATACACGGGCTTGTACATTTGAAAGGATTCGAACATGGTAGTAAAATGGATAAAGTAGAAGAGAAATTCCGTAAAAAATTTAAAATTTAGGCTTCCCCTTTAAATTTTTTAGGATTTCTATGATTCATCCTAAAAAATTTTATCCATTGTCGTACAGTTATAATTTTCAATATGGGTATTTCGCACATTAGTTTGTTATAATAATTACATTAAAATATTTTATCCTCATTGCACAACAAAAGATGGATAAAACTTTACAGGATACATGTCTCAAAAAATTTCAGTAGGAATAGATATCGGAAGCGCTACTATAAAAGTAGTTGTTGTTGAATCACTGAAAGAAGATAAATCAAAACCTCGTGTGATTGGTGTTGGATATGCAGAATCAGATGGACTCCGTCACGGATACATTGTGAGCCCCGAAGATGCCGCTAAGAGTCTCCGTCGTGCAATACATGAAGCCCAGAAGACTTCTGGTTACAAAATAGAAAAAGCATATTTTGGGATTGGATGTGCAGGATTAGAAGGATTTACCATTACATCTTCGATTAATCTTGGTACAAGAGAAGTAGTAATAAGTTCTAGTGATATTGAGCAGGCACTAGAGCTTTGTCAAAACGAATTACCTAGTGAAATCACCAGAAACCGAGAAGTCCTTCACGCGATACCGCTCGGATTTAAAATTGATGGTAAGCAGATTTTTGGTAAGCCTCAAGGCATGGTAGGGACTACCCTTGAAATAAAAGCAATTTTCATCACCGCACTATCACAACACCTAAACAGTCTTCTTGAAACAGCACGTCTTGCAGGTATCGGAATCGAAGATATTGTTGCATCCCCTATTGCAGGAAGCATCACATTACTCACAAAATCGCAGCAAATTGCGGGATGTGGACTCCTCACCATAGGTTCAGAATCAGTATCACTTGTTGTTTTTGAAAACGGAGCACCTATCTCTGTCGAGGTATCACCACTTGGAAGTCGAGACATCACAAATGATCTTGCACTCGGATTTAAAGTTTCTCTTGAAGAAGCAGAACGAATAAAAGTCTCTCGCCCAGAAAGTCTCCCTTACCCTCGAAGAAAATTAGAGGAAGTGGTAAAGGCGCGCCTTGAAGATACCACAGATTTTGTTCATACATCTCTAAAAAAGATTGGAAAGAATGGACTTCTACCAGCAGGAATTCTAATCACAGGTGGTGGAGCCCAGAGTGTTTACATCGAAGAACTTGTAAAAGATAAATTAAAACTCCCAGCAAAAAAGATTGGTATAAAATTTACCGAGGAAACAAGATTCCCACTCAATGATGCGACATGGTCTATTGCCTATGGTCTTGGAATGATTGGGATTGAAAGAGGTGGAGAATCTAGCGGAGAATTCGATTTCGGTGGTACATTCATCAAAACTGCACGAAATGGATTTATGAGAACCCTCAAAAAACTCGGCAAACTTATAAAACGAATTTTACCGTAGTTTCGACCCATTTTTCCTAAAAACCTTTGTAAAACAAAGCTGGATTTGGAAACAAGAGCATCATAGTGTCAACACTATTGTTTTTAGCCTTTGTTTGCTATGATAACGCCATAGGAAATAAGTCGGACCAGACTCAAAATTAATCAAAAACCTTTATATGGCACAAATAAAACCAGAAGTAGAAACATTCGCACGAATAAAAGTAATCGGAATCGGAGGATCAGGAAAGAACGCGCTCAATCACATGATTAATGCCAAAGTAAAAGGTGTTGATTTTATTTCTGTAAACACAGATGCTCAAGATCTCCACAACTCTCTTGCTCGAAAGAAAATACACATCGGTAAAAATCTTACAAAAGGTCTCGGTGCAGGAATGAATCCTGAAATCGGTAAACGAGCGGCAGAAGAAACAAAAGAAGAAATCCAAGAAGCAATCAAAGGTGCAGATATGGTATTCATCGCGGGAGGTGAAGGAGGAGGGACAGGTACAGGAGCATCACCTGTTGTTGCAAAGACAGCAAAAGAACTCGGCACTCTTACAATCGGTGTTGTAACTCGACCATTCTCATTTGAGGGTCAGCAGCGAGTTCGTCTTGCAGAACAAGGTATTGATGAACTCCGAAAAGCAGTAGATGCGATTATCATCATTCCTAACGACAGACTTCTTGCAACCGTATCAAAAGACACCACTGCACGACAAGCATTCACAATGTGTGATGAGATTTTGAAACAAGCAGTAGAAGGTATTTCAGACCTCATTACAACTCCAGGAGTCATCGGTAACATCGACTTCGCTGATATTCGAGCAGTTCTCGAGAACGCTGGAAGTGCACTTATGGGTATCGGAACAGCTACAGGAGATAACAGAGCCGTAGACGCAGCTCGGGCTGCAGTTAATTCCCCTCTGCTTGATGTTTCAATCACAGGAGCAAAGGGTGTACTCTTCTCTATCGCAGGAGGTGATGATCTTACAATGTTTGAAATCCAAGATGCAGCAAAACTCATCACAGATTCAGTAGATCCAAACGCAAAAATTATTTTCGGTACAGTACACGACGAAAAACTCAAAAAAGGTGAAGTACGAGTAACAGTAGTTGCTGCAGGATTCCCTAGTGAAGCACCAAAGAAATCTCTTTTTGACGGCAAGATATTTAACAGTGTTACACCATCAGAATCAAAAGAGCCGAAAGTAGAGATGCCAAGCAAGGTGTCAGAGACACCAGCATCAGCACCTACACCAAAAGCTGATGAAGACGAAGATGACTGGGGCTCAGTACCAGCGTTTCTAAGAAGAAGTAAACTGAAATAAGTCAAAAATCAAAAGTCAAAAATCAAAACTCAAAAATTAGAACTTAAAGTTAGAATTTAAAACTAAAATACAGCATCATTCGATGTTGTATTTTAGTTACTAATTTTGACTTCTGCCTTTTGACCTTTGACTCTAACTGATTTACATAGATTGTAAATTAAAGTAAAATTATACGACTATGAACAACACACAATACGAACTAATAATCATCGGAGGCGGTCCTGCAGGAGTGTCAGCAGGAGTCTATGCTGCACGAAAAAGAATTAAGACACTGCTACTCACCTACTCTTTTGAAAGCCAGAGTGTCGTATCAGAAAAGATTGAAAACTGGATCGGCACCATCGCTATCTCAGGATCTGACTTTGCTAAAAACATGGAGGCACACCTCCGTGCGTATGCAGGTGAAAGTGTGGAAATAAAAACAGGAGACAAAGTAAAAACACTTCAAAAAATTGAAAATGGCTTTGAAGTCGAGACAGAGAAAGGAGAAAAGTTTACCACAAAAACAGCACTCATTGTATCAGGAAGTATCAGAAGAAAACTCGATGCAAAAGGAGCCGATATCTTTGAACACAAAGGACTCACTTACTGTGCCACCTGTGATGGACCACTCTATGATGGTCAGGATGTGATTGTTATTGGAGGAGGTAATGCTGCATTCGAGACAACTGCCCAGCTCGCAGCATATTGTAAGTCTGTAACAATTATCAACCGGGGTGACACATTTCGTGCAGATCCAGTCACAGTAGAAAAAGTTCTCGCAAAGCCAAACGTCACCGCAATCAAAAATGCAGAATCAATAGAAGTAACAGGAGATAAATTTGTAAATGGATTTGTCTACAAGGACGCAATATCAGGAGAACTCAAGAAGTTAGAAGCTGGAGGAATCTTTGTCGAAATCGGACTTATCGCAAATACACAATATGCAGCAGGAGTGGTAGAAAGAAATCCACAAGGACAGGTAATAGTGGACCCTCGAACACAAAAAAGTTCAACAGAAGGCATCTGGGCAGCCGGAGACTGTACTGACGGACTCTACCACCAGAACAACATCGCTGCAGGTGATGCAGTCAAAGCCCTTGAAGATATCTATAATTATCTACATACAAAGTAATTCGTGAAGCATAATCATGTCTGAGTTCAGTATTGAGTCACCACATAATCTAGAGCAAAAGATAATAAATATCTACAATGAGATTGATAGAGGTCAATTCGAAACACTATTTGATATGTGTGATGATAATATTGTGTATGAAAGAGATGGACTCGAGAACAATGGTCATTTAAAAATAGATGGATTGGGTGCTTTCAAAAATTTCTACAACAATGAGAGAAAATTAACTGGTATACACAACACCGAATCAGTACAAAATGACGGGAATAGTATTACAGTTACTGGCAGCCTTGAAGGTATTAATGACGGAACACCTATCAAATTGAGATACAAAGATACCTGGGTATTTAATACCGAAGGCAAAGTGACATACAGATTATCTCAAATAGTTAGACAATCCTAAGACAAAACTTGAATTAAGTATAAAATTGAATTATTTCTGTGGGCGGTGAGGGACTCGAACCCACGGCATCAACAACGTCAATGTTGCGCTCTACCAACTGAGCTAACCGCCCCTGTATTTCAATACTTTACCACACAATTAAGGGGTCTACAAAATTTTGCCAAATCCAGAAAAAATGTTATATTACTATCCACATTTGGCGAAAGCCTATGTATGGCCCTATAGTCTATCGGTTAGGACATCACGTTTTCAATGTGAGTACGGGGCTGGGTTGCGAAGACTTGGAGCAATCCAGAGTCGGAATGAACAAAGGTGAATGAGACGGGGTCGCGAGATTTTTCAGCAGAAAAATACTAGTGACCGATTCGAGGAATCGAACAGGTTTGAAAATAGAATATATATGGCCCTATCGTCTATCGGTTAGGACATCACGTTTTCAATGTGAGAAGCGGGGTTCGATTCCCCGTAGGGTCAAAAATATGAAAAACCACCAGAATATTCTGGTGGTTTTTCATATTTTTGACCCTAAGCAAAGCCGGGGCGCTTTGCATCGGGGAATCGAAGCCTGATTGAGCAGATTTTAGACTGATAAAGAAACAAAATCTCCGATCAGGGTACTGACCCTGTAAGGGTCGAACTTCCCTGTGGTATAATCGATAGTGTACTGATAGCACGAGTAGCGTAATTCCATTAGAATACGGAACATATTGTAGGTATGAAGAACAATACTGATAAAACCAAATTAAGTAAAATCCATATAATAATTAATTTTATAATTTTTATTATAATTTGTTTGAGTTTATATATCTTTCAAAGACCAAATAACAGTTTAATGATTTGTTCGCTTGATAACAAACTATGCTTAGATTTGGTAACATATGACGGTGGAGCGACAACCTCCCTTTACAACAATATTTATCTGTATGAAGATAATTCTCTATTTAAAAAATTACTTTTTTCTGTTGATAAAGCCTCTCCGTCACAAATTAAGTTAAAGTGGAATTCGTCGAATGAGATTTCCGTTGAAGTGCCTGGTTGCTCACTTGTGGAGAGAATTAAGCATATGGACAATCTAAATATATCTTTTCAAGAGGATAAGGGTGCCGATCTTGTCGATTGCAAATTTCAGAAATAAATCAAGATGACCATGCACTCAAAAATCCTAAAATATTCAATCTTTATATCAGTTATTTTAGGAATCCTAATGTTGTTTTTCATATATAAATATATTACAAAACCCTTCAACGCCCAGGAGGAATTAATATCGTTTACATCACAATTTAATATAAAGCTTCCTGACGGAGCCACTCCTGTACAATCCAATAATCAATGTGGCTTTTGGTCTCCATATCCGTCATTTTCTTTTGCTGTAACTGATAATCAAATCTTGGAATTAGAAAATACACTATCACAATATGGTTACAGTTCTTTTATGATTAAGGATATTCAAATGAGTAATTGTTATAGCCGCTTAAATACAACAGGAAATAAAGTTTTAGTATCAGAAAATAACCAAAATCCATCCATTGCAAAATACTTAGTATACATTCCAAAAGATCATCTGCTCGAGGTTATTCATTTCAACCATTAAGTAGTCACACGAGAAGGGTTGATATGTTAGTATGAAAACTAAGGAATAAACCTTACTGGGTAATGAACCAAAAGGTCCTATCTCGAGAAGGTTCAAAAATTTGTAAAAATGGACGCGAAAAGCGTCTATTTTTGTTTTTGATTTTATGACAAAAGCAATCCAAATCTTATAGCCCAAAAAAAATTAAAAAACCACCTCCCAAGACAACGCTTGAGTCAGGTGGCAAACAGTGATGCGTCACTGAGCCGGAGTGATTACACTCATTTCATGATTCTACATCAAGGATAGGTAGCGATTTTCCAGACACCCTTCTTGCCAGTCCACACCATTCGATAGAATTCCTTCTGAGGCCTCCGGCGCTCATCAGGATAGTCCCGATCAAATAATGTCCACCGATAAGTGTTTGAATAAAAACCACCTAGCCCCGTCGGCACGTCAAAAGGACCAACCCAACCATCTCCTTCACCGCTAAAACTCCAGTCTGTCCAATTTTGCAGGTCTGCTGACCTCTGAAGTTTAAAATACTCCAGATAAGGACTGCTCATCGTGAGCTGAAGTCCTTCTGTGTGCAGATTTGGGTTTCCTGAAAAAGGTAATGGATCGTAGATGAATTGAATATTCTCTAGCTCGGGCATTTGCATGTCCACCACTTTATAGACAAATCGAATGTCACCATTCTGGCCTGTCTTGAGCTTCACTTCTGGATACTCAACTCCGAGATGTGTTGAAATAAAACGAATGTCGAAATGAACCACATAACCCTGATTGAGGAGTGGTCGAGTAAAATCAGGAGTGGAACCCCATGTGAACTTATACCTTGTGCTGAAGATGGCGCCGACATTTTGTATCGGTACACTGATTGATGCGTCATTCGTGCTATTGGTTGTTCCAAGTAGAGGATTGTATGCGAAGAATGATGTAGTAAAGAATGTCGGTGTTTCTAAAGTCGTCTCGTCCGCAAACTTCACGACATCAATGTTGATCATTGGAGTCCCATTAGAACGGAGCACAGGAGTTTCCACCCCTGTTGAAACATCAAGATGGTAAACACTGTATCGGCAGGTAGTAAACCTAACCGAGTCGAGTGCCACCATCTGCTCCATAACAGAAGAGACAACGGCGAATCCGATGTCGAAACCATTAGTCGTGTTCAGAGCTTCTTTTGGAACCGGCAGTTCGAAGGTGTAGGGAGTCCATTCAGCCAAAACTGACTGCGTGACTTCCCCATTGACGCTCAAATTACCGATAACATCATGGTGAGGTTTTGGATCAAGTTGCTGCGCCAAGCTGGACAGTGTGAATGTGACAAGGAGTGAGAGGATGGTGGATGCAGTTTTCATGTATATGTATTTGAGGTTAGCAGGCAAACTACAAAAAGCTTTCGTATTGAAGTCTCCCCGCTAATCTCAAAAACGTTTTTTAATGAACACAATAATATATATAATAACACTTTTTATTTATAAAGTCAATATATCGTTAGGCACATTCAACCAGTTACTGCACCACCACATGATGTAAAGGTACTGAACCATAACGGCCCATTGACTTATATATATTTAAATTTATAATAGTAAGAGTTATGTACATTTACATAGTGGTACATCGCAATAATACAGAGAGGGATAAATTGATCCTGCTTTGAATACTGCGATGAACTACTACATATAGAGTGGTACGCAGAGAACAAGAACACACCGAACCACCACCACGATGAGAACCACACTTCTAATTCTTGCAGCCCTCTGCAACATCACAACAACCAATGCAAATGATGCCCCTCAAGGTACCATCTCTGAGGACCACATCTGGTCTGCAAAAACGTTTGTAGGCGTTGCCAACAAACACGTCCAGCCAAACGGAGTCAAGATGTATAACCATTCGATTGGATACTTTGGAATCCATCTCTGGCACCACGAATCAGGTATCTATCTCGAGGGTCTCGCCCGAGGAGGATTCGATCAACATCACACTCACGGTAGCGAGAATGAGACAGATATCGGCATCGGCATCAATCGAAAGCTATTCGGTCAATTCAGATTTGACCTGTCTCTTACCTACGACCACTCAATTCATATGGGGTCGTCAGTACTCGATGATTTTTGGCGTATTGGACTCGTAATCGGACTCGATTCGAAAGAGTTGAGAAGGAATCTGAGTATAAGCCCCTTTGTGGGTGCTCAAATCTTTCTCACACAAAGAGAAAAGTCGAAGCATATCGAGGACGGTGTCATCTGGACGATTGCTGGTCTCAACATTCACTCAACCGTAGGTGATACCAAAATCATTTATACACCCTCGGTGGGATGGGATGATGGGTTTATGAAGGCAAAGCCTGGCTTTGTTCTTACCAACTCGTTAAAGATTGACTACGCCCTGACAAAACACTGGCATCTCGAGGCAGGTCTAACGGCCATAATCTCTCGACAAACAGTAGGAATATTGAATGCCCAGCTCACCCTGCATTGGTAGTATCTGCGAGGTCGGAAACATCATTCGACCTCGCTTTTTTTGTTGGTTTCTGGTAAAACTACTGTATGAGAATTTTATCTATCGAGACCAGTTGCGACGAGACCGCTATTTCCCTTCTCTCTATTTCAAAAAATAAAATAGAGGTTTTGGCCGATTCGCTCGCTTCTCAAGCAAAACTCCATGAAGAATACGGAGGCGTCTTCCCTAATCTCGCGCGGAGAGAACATCAAAAGAATTTGATTCCACTTGCAATTAAAGTTTTGAAGGAATCAAATTCTTTTGAAGTATCCAAGTCTCAAGTCTCAAGTCTCAAAGTAGACAAACTGAAAGAGATACTCGTTCGTGAACCAGAACTTCTTGAACATATTACAAATCATATTTTAGACATCAAGGCTCCGAAAATTGATCTCATTGCAGTAACCAAAGGTCCGGGACTGGAGCCGGCACTTTGGGTAGGTATCAGTTTCGCAAAAGCATTAAGTGAACTCTGGGGTATTCCAATGATTGGAGTCAATCACATGGAAGGACATATTACTTCCGTTTTACTGAACCGAAGCGAAAATCAAAAATCAAAAATCAAAAATCAAAAGTTGAATGCAGATTCAGTAACATTCCCCGCTCTCTCACTTCTAGTGAGTGGTGGACACACTGAGCTCGTACTCGTCAAAGATTGGGGTAAATATAAAGTAATAGGTCAAACCAAAGATGATGCTGTGGGCGAAGCGTTCGATAAAGTAGCGAGAATACTTGGACTTCCCTATCCAGGAGGACCGCAAATTTCTAAATTGGCAGATGAATTTAGAAATTTAAGTTTCAAGTCTCAAGTTTCAAGTTTCAAGGAAGACAAATACACATTACCAAGACCAATGATGTATACAAAAGATTTTGATTTTTCATTTTCGGGACTTAAAACCGCTGTTCTTTATATGGTTCAAGATATTAAAGAAATGACACCAGAAATAAAAACAGAAATAGCAAAAGAATTTGAAGATGCGTGTATTGAAGTGCTCGTACATAAGACCAAGAAGGCAGTTGAACATTACGGAGTCAAAACCCTCATTGTTGGAGGAGGTGTGAGTGCTAACAAGTATCTTCGAACTAATCTGGAAACACTTGCGGAAGATTTAAATATTAATCTTTACATCCCAGATAAGTCCCTCTCGACCGATAACGCAATTATGATTGGGATTGCTGGATATTTAAATATCTATAAAAAGAAAAAAATAGTAAGTCAAAAAAACATTAGAGCCGAGGGACATTTGAGTCTCTAAAAAAGTGGTCTAGAAATCTAGACCACCTCGTGGAGAATGACGACTTCATAATCATAATCAATCCTTGGGAGTGCAAATCTATGAATATTACCCAAATCAGCGATAAACACATATTGTTGTAAGTATAAAACTCGAAGTAAGGTAAATTCAAAATCTGCGACCGATGCCTGTGGATGGAAAAATAAATATGTAACCGCAGAAGTAGGGGTAAATTTAAATCTATCTCCCACTTTCAGCTTCGACATGTATGTCGGGAACAAAGGACAAAGTTTCATACCACAGTTATAGTCTTTTTTTGAAAAAAAGCAATAAAAACCCGAACACTAAATTTTAAAATTCATTAAAATCAAAATTTAGTGAGCGGGTAAATGCTCGTATTTTAGACCTTTTAAATATAGTATTTTCCTGCTAAAATGCCCTCAATGGACAACAAATTCTTAAAACCATATAACCCTCAGGGAACTGAAGGACGAATCTACAAACTCTGGGAAGAAAGTGGTCTTTTTAATCCTGATATTTGTATAAATAAAGGTATTACAGACAAGGATGCAGAGCCCTACACGATTATTATGCCTCCTCCGAACGCAAACGGTCGTCTTCACGCAGGTCATGGACTCACCATCACACTCCAAGACATATTCATCAGATTCGCACGAATGCAGGGTAAAAAAGCACTCTGGGTACCTGGTGCTGACCACGCAGGATTTGAAACACAAATCGTATACGAGAAGAAACTCGAAAAGGAAGGTCGCTCACGATTCGAAATGACAAGTGATGAACTCTATAAAGAAATCTACGATTTTACGATCGAGAATAA
>CAZKPS010000007.1:0-31388 GCA_964554765.1 uncultured Candidatus Saccharibacteria bacterium | reverse complement strand
GCTGAAGAATAATCTTGACACAGTGATTGACAAGACTCCATACGAGCGGTGCCCCGAGGGCTACACTAAACCAATGCATATCAGTATAATATCATTTTTAAATAATATCGCTATAATTTCCATATTTAAAAAGCAGGCTTAGTAGCCTGCTTTTTTGAGATCTTCTGCGAGTTTTCTTGCCTCACGAGAAAGTCGTTTTGGAATATCTATTTTGATTGTGAGATAAATATCTCCTCGTGCACCCTTTGAATATGGTACTCCTTTGCCTTTGATTCGGAGAACTTCACCTGATTGTATTCCTTCTGGGATTTTGACAATGAGTTTACCTTCGAGTGTCTCAAGGCTGTATTCACTACCAAGGAGTGCGTCAGTTAGTTTGATATCTATATCTGCATAAAGATTTGAACCTTCTTTTCGGAAGAGATTGTGTTTCTTGACCCGGACTTTGACATAGAGATCTCCTGTCACTCCACCACTTACAGCTTCACCTTTGCCTGGGAATCTAATCATCTCACCATTCTCAATTCCTGCTGGGACTTCGATATGGATTTCCTCTTGCTCGTGTCGAACACCTGCTCCCTTACACTCTTTACATTTTGTTTTTGGAATCCATCCCTCACCTTTACATTCACTGCAAACAGTGTCCGTCATAAACTGACCAAAGAATGTATTTCGAGCTTCTTTGATATGTCCCTTGCCTCCACATTTCGTACAAGTAATAGTATCTGTACCCTTTTCTGCACCAGTGCCTTTACAACTTGAGCAGGTAGAGGCCTTTGAGACCAATACTTTTCTTGTCGTACCAAAGATTGAATCTTTAAAATCGAGCTCAATATCAATTGAAATATCTCGTCCTCTTTTTTGTTGTTGTCGACGGCCACCACCAAAAATATCTCCAAAGATATCACCAAAATCGAATCCTTCGGCACCTCCAAATCCACTGAAGTCAAAATCTCCAGGGTTGAATCCTCCTGCTCCGCCCCCCATACCAGGTCCGGCACTTCCGTAAGTATCGTATTGCTGACGTTTCTTTTCATCAGACAAAACACTATAGGCTTCACTCGCCTCTTTGAATTTTGCTTCGTTACCTGTCCCTTTATCAGGATGGTATTTGTGGGCCACCTTTCGGAAAGCTTTTTTTATTTCATCTTGAGAGGCGTTTTTGTCGACTCCAAGAATTTCGTAGTAGTTTTTACTCATAATAAGTCAAAAGTTATAAATCAAAAGTCAGAATTTAAAGTAAAAAGCTAAAACTTAATTTTCTTTAGACTCATTACACTCGATGCGATCATTCGTGATATTTCGTCTGTTTCAGAAATTAGTTTCTCAATTTTAGCTTCCGCAACCATTTTTGATTCTTTTAATAATCTTAGCCAATAAATACTTTCGTTCGCGCTTTTAAGAGCTATCTCATAAAATTTTTTAAATTCCAAACGAGATGAGGATGCTTTTGCCTCCACAATATTCGCGCCGATCGAGGTTGAGGACCTAAGTAATTGATCTCCAATCACCCAACCGGCACGTTTTTGTGGTAACAAATTCATTAAGTCAATTACTTCTAAACTCAAATTAAAGGTTCTTTGTTTTAAATCAGTTTTAAATTTTGAGTTTAAGTTTTGCATTTTGGCTTTTGAACTTTGACTTTACTTATTCTCTTCTTTCACTTCTGCATCCTGTGCAGGTGGTGTATCAGTCTTTGGAGCTTCATTTGTTCCGTTTGCCTGATTTGCTTTTGCCATCTCTTCACCAATCTTTGAAAGCTCTGTACCTAGTTCTTCTGTAGCAATCTTCAGTGCGTCGTGGTCTGTACCATCTTTTGCAGTCTTTGCTGCTGCAATTTTTGCCTCCACACTTGCCTTAAGCTCTGCAGAGATTTTGTCTCCATTATCCTTTAGAGATTTTTCTGCTGTGTAGATAGTCTGTTCTGCAATGTTCTTCACTTCTACCATTTCTCGATTTTTCTTGTCTTCTTCTGCGTGCATTTCTGCATCTTTCTGCATCTTTTCGATATCTTCTTTTGAAAGACCTGATGATGCCTCTATTCGGATAGACTGTTCTTTGCCAGAAGTTTTGTCCTTCGCCTTTACATTGAGGATTCCGTTTGCATCAACATCGAATGTTACTTCTACCTGTGGGATACCTCGAGGTGCTGGTGGAATACCATCAAGGATGAATTTACCGAGAGATTTGTTGTCCTTTGCCATTGCTCGTTCACCCTGAACAATATGGATCTCTACTGATGTTTGATTGTCAGCTGCAGTTGAGAACACCTGTGATTTTGATGTTGGAATAGTTGTGTTTTTCTCGATGAGTTTTGTTGCAACATTACCCATTGTCTCAATACCAAGTGAGAGTGGGATAACATCAAGAAGCAAAACATCTTTCACATCTCCTGCGAGGATTCCTCCCTGGATTGCAGCACCGAGTGCTACCACTTCATCTGGATTTACAGTAATGTTAGGCTCCTTGTTGAAGAATTCCTTTACCGCTTTCTGGAGTGCAGGCATTCGAGTCTGTCCTCCAACGAGAATTACTTCGTTAATGTCAGCTACCTTAAACGGTGAAGCTTCCATTGCTCGTTTTGTGATAGTCATTGCTCGATCAATAAATTCCTGTGTGAGCTCCTCGAGTTTTGCTCGTGTGAGTGTGAGGATGAGGTGTCGTGGACCTGATGCATCTGAAGTAATGAATGGAATATTGATCTCAGTCTGCATCGCTGTTGAAAGTTCGATTTTTGCTTTTTCTGCAGCTTCATCTAGTCGCTGGAGAGCGAGAGCGTCGTTTCGAACATCGATACCACTCTCTTTTTTGAATTCATCTGCGATGTATCCAATAATTTTTTGATCGATATCTTTACCTCCCAAGTGTGCATCCCCGTCAGTAGATTTTACCTCCACAACATCATCTCCCACTTCGAGAACTGAGATATCAAATGTTCCACCTCCAAAGTCGAATACCACAATCTTTTCGTCTTTCTTTTTATTGAATCCGTATGCGAGAGCGGCTGCTGTTGGCTCATTGATAATTCTTTTTACATCGAGACCTGCTATTTTACCTGCGTCTTTTGTAGCTTGTCGCTGCGCATCGTTAAAGTATGCAGGCACAGTGATTACTGCTTCTGTTACTTTTTCACCAAGTCGAGCCTCTGCATCCGCTTTGAGTTTTTGCAGGAATTGAGCTGAGATTTCTTCTGGTCTGTAGTTCTTTGTACCCATTTTTACTTCGATTCCACCATTTGAAGACTTCATGACTTCATAAGGTACGGCAGCTTTATCTTTCTGAACCGCTTCTTCATCGAAGTTGTGACCAATGAATCGCTTGATTTGATAGATTGTGTTTTTAGGGTTTGTAACTCCTTGTCGTTTTGCGAGAAGTCCTGCAAGTCTTTCACCTGTTTTTGATTCCGCAACAATAGATGGAGTAGTTCGTGCACCCTCTGCGTTTTCTAATACCTTTGGACTACCCGCTTCCATGATTGCAACAGCAGAGTTTGTAGTTCCAAGGTCAATACCAATTATTTTTGACATAATATTTAATAGTTAAGTAATGAGTAATTAGTAATAAGTAATTAAATGAGCAACAATTAAAAGCATTCTAAATTTCCTTGGAAACTTGAATACTTGTTACTTGATTACTTTAGAGAGTTGGAGCTCGAGGTTTTGATCCGTTTACAAAAATAAGTGAAGAATACGGAGAAATGATTTTATCTACAAAAGACTTAACTGGGGTAAAGTTACAGATATCTTTAACCTTGAGAGTTGGAAGTGCGATTTTGACTTCGTGATCTTCAACACTACCGAGCTGTACAGCCTTAACAGGAGTTGCAACAATTCTACCGTTTTCATTAGATACCGCGAACCAAACACGAAAAAGCACACCGTCTTTAGCGATAACTTTTTCAACTATTTGTTTTCGCGTAGTTGTTAACATGTGTGTATTTTACCTATTTCTTACCCACTTTGCAATATCAATATATTATGATTAAATTGCCAAGGAAACGGAACAAAATCTTATGAAAAAACATCAAGAATGGATCATCTTGGAGGATACAGGTGATAAAGAGGACTCAATTTTAGACGGTTGGGTTACCATCTATAGAATCAAAGGGTTCGGAATGGGTAGACAGACCGGGGGACTGATTTACGACAGACGTGGACCGTTATTCCCTAGCAACGCAAATTCCGAACTTGTTAACTCAATGGCTGCAGAAATGCCACGAGGACCAATTGTACGGAACATTTTCGATCTGGATACAATCAAAGATGATGAGGTTGCGTTACTTAGAGATGAACGCGGGGTCAAGATCATAATTGAGAGGTAGTCGACAATTTAAAACTTGTCGGCTTTTTTATTGCAATCCAAAACTCATAACTCCGCTAACATGATTTACAAATATACAGTAACAAGGTTGGAGTTTGGTTTATTCAAAAACCTTTACTCCAGCTGGACGAATCTCCTTTCCATTCATCATATATCCTTTCTGAATTACCTCGGCCACGATTCCCTCTTTTGATTTATCTTCTGTAGCCACTGTTCCCATTGGATTATGCTTCAAGGGATCTACTTTTTGTCCTAACGGATTTTCCTGAGTCACACCAAACTTGCCTAGTGTTCCGATAATCTGTCCATAAATATATTCGATACCTGCTCGCCAGTTTTTATCTACTTTTTCCCATGCATCACGGTTTGCCATTGCCATATCAAACGCATCGAGTGCTGGAAGGAGCTCCTCTACAAAATTCATATTTGCGTATTTGACGAGCTCACCTCGAGCTTTTTCATCTTCTTTTTTAGCATTTACATAGTCTGCTTTTGTTCGCTGCCACCCTGTAAGATATTCCTGCTTCTCAGCCTCAAGGGTTTTAATCTTTTCTTTGAGTTTCTTGACTGTATCCGCCAGGTTGTCATCAGTATATTCAACATCATCATGACTATCTGCCACCTTAGCTTCAGGAGTTTCTTCAATTATTACATCATCTTTTTGAGTATCGTCATTCATAGTGTTTATATTTTATTTATTTTTATTGGGGTGTCAATTATAACATAATTCAAGGTCAAAGGTTAAAAGTCAAAGGTCAAAATTGTAACTAAAAAGTATAAAGTTAATAAAAAGCACCCTTTTGGGTACTTTTTATTTTTGACTTTAAATTTTGATTTTTGAGTTCTGATTTTTGACCTATCTCTTTGACCACTGCGGTGCCTTTCGAGCTTTCTTGAGACCGAATTTTCGTCGTTCTTTAACTCGTGGATCTCGCTTGAGGAATCCTGCTTTCTTCATTGTTCCTCGGAGCTCTGCCTTGTGATCGATGATAGCTCGTGCGAGTCCAAGTCTGATAGCATCAGCTTGGGATGCGATACCTCCACCCGTAACCCGCACAGTAACGTGGAATTTTGTATCTACACCTTCTTGTTCGAGAGGTTCTGTAGCAATCTGCTGGAGTTCTTTTACTTTGATAAAATCTGATACAGATTTATCATTTATAGTGAAAGTAGATTTTGCTCCAGGAGTGATTCGAACTCGTGCGATTGAAGTTTTTCTTCGTCCTACAGCTTCGATGTATTTTGCGTCTTTTGTAGTCATTGTATTTATAATTATTCTGTAATTGTAAGATTAAGCATAAACTTTGTTCGAAGTTTGTTCTTTGGAAGCATACCTGAGATAGCCTTTTTCAAAAGTTCTCCGTATCCTTTCTTTGCAATCACCTTATCAAAAGTTTCTTTTGTGAGACCTCCTGGGTATCCAGAGTATCGAACATGAGTATCAGTCTTCACTTTCTTTTCTGTGATACTCATCTTTGAAGCGTTAACAATCTTTACTTTGTCGCCTACAATAGCGTTCTTAACAAAACTAGTTTTGTCTTTACCAATAAGAAGCTTTGCCGCCTTTGCTGCGATTCTTCCTAGTTTTTCATTTGTTGCGTCTATTGTATGCATATATTTATTTAAATTACTTTACCAATTCGATTGTTGCCATTGGACTCGCATCTTTTGCTCGTTTTGGCATCTTCATAATTCGTGTGTATCCACCATTCTGATCCTTGAATCGTGGTCCGATCTCCTTTCTGAGTTTCCGACTTCCTACGTTGTCACCAATCTTTGAAATGATAAATCGTGTACCAGCAACTGTCTCAGCTTTTGCAGAAGTAATGAGCTTCTCAACATATGGTCGGAGTGCTTTTGCTTTTGCTTCTGTTGTTATGATTCTTTCTTTATCAAAAAAAGATACAGCCAAAGACTTCATAAGTCCTATTCGTGCGCTTCTTGATCTGTTGAATTTTTTTACTTTGCTGCTGTGTCTCATATAAGTTTAATTACTTAAGTTCAATATCATATTCCTTTAATACTTTCTTTACTTCGCTGATACCCTTTGCCCCCATGCCTTCGATTTCGAGGAGATCCTTCTCCTTCTTTCGTGCAAGTCCTCCGAGTGTTCGGATGTTTGCGTTAATAAGAGCATTAGTTGTTCGCTGTGAGAGGTCGAGTGATTCTACACGAGTCTTTAGGATATCGTCAATTGCATCTTTGTCAACTGAAACCTCGGCTGCTTTACTAGCTTTTTCTTCAACTCGGTCGATCACTTCCTCTTCCTTAAATCCAACAATAGATTTAAGTTGTGAGATCATAATCTGGATTGATTTCTCGAGGGCTGCGTGTGGAGTGATACTTCCATCAGTCTCAATGTTAATTGTAAGTCGGTTGAAATCTGTTCTGTTACCAACTCGCATATTCTCTACTTCGTAACTTACTCGACGTGCAGGAGAGAAGATAGCATCGAGAGCAATAGTACCGATATCAACTCGCTCCTTCTGAATCATCTCTTTTGACATATATCCAAGACCCTTCTCAACTGTCATTTCGATTTCGAGAGTAGTGTTCTTGTCTGTTACTTCGTTGATGTACTGCTCAGGGTTCATTATTTCAACCTGTGCTGGGAGCTTGATGTCCGCACCTGTAACAGTAGCAGGACCTTTTACAGAAAGCTTCAAAGTCTGAGCTTCATCTGTAAGAAGGTGGAATCGGAGCTTCTTGATGTTGAGGATTGTCATAATAACATCATCCTTTACACCTTCAAGTGCTGAAAATTCATGTCCAACACCTTTGATTTTTATTGAAGTTACAGCTGCACCTTCAAGAGAAGAAAGAATAACTCGTCGAAGAGAGTTACCAAGAGTGTGACCGTAGCCAGGGTAAAGACCATCGATTTCGTAACATCCTTTGTTACCATCTTCTTTGATAATCTTTGGTTTTGAAGGCAATACTATTGTTGTGTCAGCCATAATTTTAAAAATAAGCGAATAATAATTTTTTAAAAATGAAACTATCTTCGGTAATATTCAATGATTTGTGCTAAATCAAACATATGCTCACCAGGAGTGTATTTCGGTACTCCAACTTTTGTTACGCCCTTTGTATTCTTGTCATAAGAAAGCCATGCTGGGAGTGTAATATCCTTGAACCGTTCCGCAAAGGCTGCCATGGCACCTCGCTCGTCACTACCTTTCTTTACAGCGACGACATCTTTTTCCTCAACAACAAATGATGGAATGTTTACCTTCTTGCCGTTTACCGTGATGTGACCGTGAGACACCATCTGTCGAGCCTCTCGTCGTGTTCGAGCAAAACCAGCCTTCGCAACAACGTTATCAAGTCGAGTTTCGAGAACCTCGAAAAGTGCATTCTGAGGATCAGTAGACTTCTTTGCAAGAATCTTGTTAACATAATTCTTGAACTGTTTTTCAGAAATACCATAAGTCAAACGAGCTTTCTGCTTCTCATTGAGCTGCACACCATATGCACTCTTCTGCTTTGAAAACTTAGCTGTTTTCTTTTCTTTTGAGAGATTAAACTTCTGAGTCTGTGTTTTTTCGAACACAGGTGCTCCGAGTCGTCGTGCTAGTTTGTATTTTGGTCCAGTTATCATATTATTTCTTTATTAAATTTGCTTTATATTCTATATATTATTCAAACGATTATACTCGTCGTGGCTTAGGTGGCTTAGGACCATTGTGTGGAATTGGAGTAACATCTTTGATTGAAGAAATCTCAAAGTTTCCCTTAGAAATAAAACCACGGATTGCTGATTCACGACCCGCTCCCACGCCATTAACTACAACTGAAATCTGTCGCATACCCATAGCAAGTGCTTTCATACCGAGAGTTTCTCCTACCTTTGCGGCTGCGAATGGTGTACCTTTCTTTGCTCCTTTGAATCCCGAGTTACCACATGAACCCCAAGCAAGTGTATTACCCTTTACGTCTGTAAGCACAACCTTAGTGTTGTTGTATGTTGACTGAATATTCAAAATACCCACGTCTGCTCGCTTTTTAGAAATAGAAGATCCAGATGACTTTGAGTCACCACCCTTTCCTTCAGTTGTAACAATTCTCTTTTTACCCATTGTAGTTAATTATTATTTATGATTATTTCTTTTCAGCTTTCTTTCGTCCTGATCCCATAGTCTTCTTCACACCCTTTAGAGTTCGTGAATTTGTTTTTGTACGCTGGCCTCGAGCCGGAAGTCGCTTAGCGTGTCGAGTTCCTCGGTAGCATTTGATATCCTTCAGTCGTTTGATATTTGCAGAAACATCTCGTTTGAGCTCTCCTTCGAGTTTATACCCCTCGATAAGTGTTCGGATTTTGTTCTCCTCTGTAGTGTCGAGGTCTTTAGCCTGCTTACCAAAATCAATACCAGCCTCCTTTAGAATAGTATGTGCGAGTGGTCGCCCAATACCATAAATAGCTGTAAGTGAAATTTCTAATCTCTTGTTATCTGGAATTGTTATACCTAGTAGTCTCATATTAGCCTTGTCTTTGGTTATGCTTCTTTACAGACTTGCAAACAATCCGTACAGCACCGTTTCGTCGAACGGTCATACATTTTGCACAAATTTTCTTTACTGAAGCTTTTACTCGCATAAATAAATATAAAAAATAGTATAATACATCTGAGCTCCAGAGTCAAATGGGCTCTAGTATAATACCTGGTATTAATTTCGTCTGATGATTCTAGCCTTTCCTCCGTAAGGATCCATCTCCATCTCTACCCTGTCTCCAATGAGTACCCGGATACGATTTAGACGCATCTTTCCCGAAAGATAAGCGAGAATAATATCCTTATTCTCGAGCTCAACTTTAAACATTGTATTAGGCAATGCCTCAACGACATATCCAACTTTTGTTTCAATGTTTTTCTTGTTCTCCATCAGGTAAAAGCTATTATATATTATATATAATTATTTATCAAGCCTGTTTTGTTTTAATTTATGTCGACCACAATTTTACTCACATCCAAAGGAAATTTAGACTTCCAAAAAGGGTCTATCTCAGTAGTAATCTTTGAAATCGCAGGATATTTAGAAGTAATACTAGGCACCTCACTTTTGTCGACTCCAACCAAACTGGACTTAAACTTATCAATATTCAACTTAGATTTAATAGCCACCTTACCACCAAAGACAACCGAGGATACATCAGATGTTGAGGTTCCAAATGTCGCTGTTGCATTCTGCAAGTTAAACTCAAATTCATCGAGTGGCGAAACATTTGCACCTTGAGGTGATATAAGATATTCAGCTAGTGAGTTAGCATTGATGAGATATATTTTTTTATTTTCGGTTACTTGGACCAGAGCCTTTGAATCCTGAAATTTTGGACTTGATACAACATAGTCAGTCGTAGATAGATTATCAAAAATTATTTGGTTGGCTGGTATTTCTCTAGTTGTCTTTTCTTTTATTTTTAAGTCAAGTTTTGCTTTTAATTCAGCAACTTTTTGATTTAAGTCCTTTTCGTCTACTGTAGCAACTTTTCCTGATGCTCCTCCAGTCATAGGTGTTTTTGATCGTGCATAAATCTTTTCATATTTTGAACCACCTTTAAAGCCAGGAATGCTAAAATCGTCTAGCTCAATATTATAATCTTTGCCAGGGTTATCCGCAGTTACACTAACAACCACACTTCCTGGTGTTATTTTTCCTGAGACTTTCTTAACACCTGGGACAGTGATCGTCTTGTCTAGTTTATAGATCAATCCTTTTGAGGATTGAAATCTGGTGCCCGCGACCAGTTTTTGAGGATTCGAGTCAAGGTTGTTATAAACAATCAGTGAACCAGACGCTTTTGTAGAGACATCCTTCTCACCAGTAGCTCTCAGGGTATCAGAGATTGTATCAGAAAGTATTACAGTAGAGTATTCTACCTGACCCTTCTGAGGTTGAAGAGTAAGAGGGATTTTTGATGGTAAGTTAGCTTGCCAAGACTTAGTCTCAACAGTGACTGATGCTGCACTCAAAAAATGTGTGAGAGTAAGGAAAGCTCCTGTCACACAAAAAGCTGAGATAGACCACAAAATTATTCTCGAAAGATTCATTTTTTTTCTCCCTTTAAAGACTATATTTTTATCTAGTGGAGCATCGTCCTTACTGACTCTTCGTTTTTTGTGCTTTGTATCACTAGGTGTGTGTGATACTGGAATGGGTTCGTCTTTTTCCTTAGATTTTATCTCACCAATAGAGATATTTCTGATAGATCTTTTTTCTTGAGGAATGATATCTTGAAATGGACTTTTCATATAACTGTAATTTTAACTCTAAAATTATTTTTAACAAGAAAAAAGTGTGGAGAATGCAAGAAAGAACCTATTTACTCGCAACAATCTGTGTAGACAATGCAACCGCAAGTGGCACTGACTTATGATGGAACATACCATTGAACTTTGGATCAGAGATAATATCACTTCCGCGCAGATTTGATACCTTGAAATCATCAATTGTAAAAGTATGTTTGATGTACTCATCGGAGTTTAACCACTCATAAACAAAATGCGTCGAAAGATTCCTGCCGACAACAAAAATATCACTCGGAAGCACCAGAGTGTCACTCATTTTCCATACAACATCTCTAAACTGATTGAGAAAATTGTCTTTAGCTGCGTTTAATTGTGTCTTTACAGTCTCGATTTCTGGTATATCGAGATTTCCCTCAACAAACCTTCTTGTTTTTATTAGCGACTCTTTGATTCCTGATGATTTTGCACCAAAAAGTGTTCGTGCAAGTTTGGTAGCTCCAAACGGGACAGATGCTTCATTCTGTAGAACACCAGACTTGATGAGTATAAGAGTAGTTGTCTCTATTTCTGGGATTACCATAAGACAGTCCTTCTTTTTCATGGTGTTATAGATTGCATCGTAAACTGCGATATTATATGAACAAAACTCAATTTTAGTATGAGGAAATTCTCTCTCAATCACAGCTCGAACTGTATCGACAAATATTTTTGGCCTCGTACTTAGATATAACTTAAGTTCAAGTGATTTTGTTTTCATGCCAACAACCTTTTTCATCTCATATCCATTTAACCTCGTGCTCATTAGGTTAATATTGGTTATAGAAAGGTCTGGGTGAGTATGATTAAATGACTCTTTGATTGATTCATCAATGAGTTCTTGTGTGACCCTAAACGCTTTATCCTTCTCCACCTTCACAGTATCGCCCCACCCAATATGCCATGGAGATCCTACCAGGATAATAATTTCAGTGTCTGGTTTGATGAGATTAGTGAGATTATTTTTTTTCGAACCATTCAATATTTTATCTATAGATACTTTTAGATTTCGGAGAATTTTATCCATATCTATCTGGTCTGGCATATCAATTGACACCCTAGTGACATACAATATTCGTTGCTTGCTATCCAAAGTTTTCTCAATCACTGTGAGGGTGACTGATGCAGAATCAATACAAAAAACTGCGAATGATTTATTCTTGTTTGAATGCTTAAGGAAAGAAAACATATCTCATATTATAACTCAAAAATCAAAAATCAAAAGGTAAAAATTAAAGTAAAAAGTAAAATACCGCACCTTTGGTGCGATATTTTACTTTTAATTTTGATTTAAAACTTTGACTTCTGACTTTTGAGTTTTGAGTTACTCTAGAACCGCCTTTATTCTTCTCACTCCTTGAGACACAGCTTCTTCTTTTTGAATCTTGAATGTCCCTTTGAGTTCACTTGTGTTTTTGACGTGTGGTCCTCCACAGAATTCCTTTGAATATGCATCTGCAACAGTACTACCAATGAAGTACACTGTTACCGTATCAGGATATTTCTCACCAAAGAAATGTATTGCACCAGTCTTTACAGCCTCTTCCTTTGGCAATGAAACAACTTGCACAGGAAGAGCTTGTGCGATTTTTTGATTTACTATATCTTCCACCCGTTTTTTCTCCTCATCTGTCATCTTGCCATTGTATGAGAAGTCGAATCGAAGTCTCTCTGGAGTGATACTTGAACCTTTCTGCCCTATCTCAGGCCCCAACACATCTCGAAGCGCCTGCTGGAGGAGGTGTGTTGCTGTGTGGTATTGAAGAGATTTGTCGCTTGTATCCCCTAGTCCTCCTTTGAACTTTTGTTCTGAGCTGGCTCGAGAGAGGTCTTTGTGTTTCTTAATTAATTCTAAAACTTCAGTTTTTTTGATTGCAATTTTCTGTTCACGAGCAATTTCTTCAATGAGTTCTATTGGCATTCCATAGGATTGATACAAATCAAAAACTAAATTTGAAGGTAGAATTTTTTCATTAAAACCCATCTCCTCGTAAGTAACGGCCACCTCGTTATATATCAAGTCTTTTGCTTTGTTAAACATTTTCAACCCCTCAGCAAGAGTTAACCTAAACTTCTCCTCTTCTTTCTTTATTTCATCTGCAACAAAATCCTTTTTCGCAAAAGTTTCTGGATATGCGTCTTTGTAGAATTCGAGAAGTGGAGCTACAAGCGCATAGATACCCTCGTTTTGAATTCCGAGTTTATCCCAGAATCTGATAGCACGTCGAAGTAGTCGTCGGACGAAATATCCCTGCTCTGTGTTAGATGGAGTCACACCATCACCAATCAAAAATACCGATGCTCGAATATGATCTGCAATCACTCGAAATGTCGGAGTGAATTTAGCATCATTATATGATTTATCTGAGAGAGATTCGAGAGCACTGACTATACCCCGAAGTGTATCAATCTTGAACACATCGTGAGTATTCATCGTCGCAGCCACAATTCGCTCGAGTCCACCACCGAAATCAATATTTTTTTGTGGGAGTTTTGAGAATGTACCATCTGTGTTTTTCTTGTACTCCATAAACACATTGTTGCCGATTTCCATAAATCGTCCACAGTCACAGTTTGGATGGCAGTGTTCACCATACTTAGAATCGTGTTCTACATCAGTAAATTCATAAAACATCTCTGAGTCTGGTCCACCAGGTTCATTGCTTGGCATATTGTCCGGCACACCTGCTCGTGACCACCAATTTTTCTTTACATCGTAGTAGAATATCCGGCCACCCTGCATACCCATTTTGTATCCATTTTCTTCGCTTCCGATTTCTACTTCTTTTGCATCAATGCCTTTGCTTGCAAACAACTCTCGCCAAAGTGCGCCTGCCTCTGTGTCTTTTGGAATACTGTTTTTTTCATCACCAATAAAAGTCGTGACGTAGATTTTGTTTGGATCGAGTTTTAATTCATCGATAAGGAATGTAAACATCCAAGGGATTTGCTCTCTTTTGAAATAGTCTCCAAGTGACCAGTTACCGAGCATCTCAAAAAATGTGGTGTGACGATTGTCTCCAATATCATCGATATCTCCTGCTCTAAATGACTTTTGTGAGTCTGTAATTCGATTGCCTTCTGGATGTTTCTCTCCTAGAAGATACGGCACCATAGGTTGCATCCCAGATCCTGTAAATAGTGTCGTAGGATCGTTTTCAGGCACGAGTCGCGCCGACGGCACTATTTTGTGCCCGTTTTTAGCATAAAAATCAAGATATTTCTTTCGGACTTCGTTTGTGGTCATAAAATTTGTATGTGGTATGTAGTATATAGTATATAGATAAACCTGAAAAGCTAACGTATCAACAAGTTCGAAGGTCTAGTTTATAATAAAAATGCACCTCGAAAGGCGCAAAAAACTTCTCAAAATGGACGATCCAGGATAAAACATTTCCTTGTACGCCCAAGTATCACCGTCGAAATCCAGAGACCGTGCTTGGTTTTATTAAACTCCCATTTTTTTGAAGACCTTATGATTGCATTCGCTATATGTGTGTTTAGTGGATCTTCTGAATTTACAGGAATCAGATTGACGAGCCGCAGCTTCACCGTAGGCAAGTTTTTCAGATTAATCTGGCACAACCTGACAGACCGAACTTGTCTAATCATATTGTAACCAGTATCCAAATACGAGAAATCAAATTCCAGGTAAACAGAAATCTTCGTAGACCTCACTGAATCTCTGCGAGCAACCATTCTCAGAATGTGTCCGTATCGCGGAAGACCATTCTTTTTACTTGCCATTTTTGGCAAAAACGAGGTTTTGAAACCAATGACTCGGGGGCAATATGGCAAAAAATCACTATCCAAACGAATCAAAGTGGTTGTTTTTTTCAATCTGCTGTTCATAGGGTATTGAGGTTGAGTTGTTCAAGTAACAATTACACCACAAATAGACTACCACAACATATGAGAAAGGCAATTATCTCTAAAAAGTTTATTTATAAAAAATATATTAGCTACCTTATTGCACCCTCTTTTTTGAGAATCTCTCTTTTGCTTTTACCTTGAAGTCCATTATATTCCCCTATTTTTCCATCACTTCGAATCACTCGGTGACAAGGAATATTTTTGTCCTTATTGCCCGCCATAATAGTACCCACCGCTCGAGAAGCGTTAGGGTTCCCAGCTTTTATAGCTACACCTTTGTAGGTCATAAGACTTCCCTTTGGAATCTTGGCAACAATATCAAGAACTTTTTGTTTAAAATTCATCTTCAAAAAATAATTTTGTAAGATATTTTTCGAATTGACTTGTTCTTGTTCTCAAATATTCTTCTTCATCAACACCTAATCTTTCTCTTGCCTTTGTGCCTGAATCTGGAAATACAAGATTTCTTGACAGGCTTGTGGCCCAGTGCCTCTTTTCAGCTATTGATAACGGAGCAAGTATATTCTTAATCTCATTTATATACTTGATATACTCTGCACGGTCCCCAAAGAATGGATAGAATAACCCGCGCAAGTAAAATCCAGGCTCGAACTGGGTATGCATTCTGTCTATATTATTTACATCTGTCTCTGCAATTAAATGTATACTAATATCATTGTCTTTTTCGAATTCTGGAATGTATCTGTATTGTACATTATAACTGATATCATCTTTGATGCTCTCGCTGCTTCTAAATATCAAGATAATATCAACATCAGATACCCTCTCACTCTCTGGTAATGCATAACCCTTCACAGTAGATCCAACAACACTCACACCAACGATCCGTGGGTCTTTTTCTCTCAAAAAATCTCCCAGTCTTCCAATTTTTTCAACTGTCTCGAATTGCGATTTACCCTCAATATCTCTTAGTGTAAAAAGCTTTTTCTCTTCTGTTTGAGAATCACCTGTTTCCAGGGGTATTATCTTTGGTACCAATTCTGGATTCATTTTGTTTTTTTATTAAATCTTTCAGCAAATAGCTTTTGCCTAATTTATAATTCCTCCCCCCAAACATACCTCACCATAATATACAACTACCGATTGACCCTTCGCACCTGTCTGAGGATTTTTGAATACTATTTTTGCTTCATCGTTGTTTAATATCTCTATTGTACACTTTTGGTAGTCTTGATGATACCTGACCTGTGCATCATATGTCTTATCTTTTTCTGGATCACCACTTATCCAGTTTGTATCTTTAAGTACAAATGTATTTGAGAGATTACTATTCAAAGATTCGTTAGTCTTTGAAGCTACAGTGACTGTATTTTTATTGATATCCTTGTCTACCACATAGAGAGCCGTATCATCTGTGCTCTTTTCTGTAATAGTAAATCCATGTCGCTCTCCAATAGTAAGAAATGACGCACCATCGTGATATCCAATCACCTTACCTTCTGTATTGAGTACATGCCCTTTTTTAGATGGGATAAATTCTTTGAGGAAATCTTTGAAATCTACTTTACCAATAAAGCAAAGTCCCTGACTGTCTCTCTTTTCAAATGTGTGTAGCCCTGCCTTCTCAGCAATCTTTCGGACTTCTTTTTTTGGTAAATGACCAATAGGTAGTAATGTCTTTGAAAGTTCGTTTTGTCCAAGTGTCCACAAAAAGTATGATTGTTCCTTCGCTTCATCCACCGCTTTAAGCAGTTCGAATTTTTGATTTTCAGTTTTTACTTTTGAATTATCTTTTTGATTTTTGATTTTTGATTTTTGATTTATTCTTGCATAATGCCCTGTCGCAATTTTATCCGCACCGAGTTCAATTGCTTTATTTAAAAAAGCCTTAAACTTTATCTCTCGATTACACATCACATCTGGATTCGGTGTTCGCCCTTCTCTATATTCTCGTATCATATAATCAATCACCCCCTTCTTATATTCATCAGACAGATCAATTGTAACAAATGGAATATTCAAATGTGCTGCAACTCTCATAGCACTTCGTCGGTCTTCTTTCCAGGTACATGTCTCAGCGAATTCTGGCTGCCAGATTTTGATAAATGCTCCCACAACATTATATCCTGCCTTTTGCAGCAGATACGCAGATACAGATGAATCAACACCTCCAGACAGACCAACAAAAACTGTTGGTCTGTCTGCCAGATTCTTTTTTTGTTTTTGATTTCTTTTCACAATTACACAATACATCAAAATATCAAATGTGTGAATACTATAGAAAACCAGATTAGTTATGTATAATTACATTGTATGAATACGCTCTTTAACCTCCTTGCAGTTGACGTGTCCTGGTCAGAAACGAACCCTTCTATGGCCTGGGCCCTCAGAATAGCGTTAGTCGTCTTGGTATTTGCGATACCTATGTACCACCACTACCGCTCCAAGTCCTAGCACTGCGCGTGCTAGGTTTTTTGTTGATTTTTTATTGTTTTATATGCATACTTATTTATGTATGAAAACCCTGTTCCTCGCATCTCTTCCTCCATGGGTGTATATTCCCCTTGGAATCCTGACAATTATCGTGCTGCTATACATGATCTCAAGGATCAATCCAAGAAACCACAAGAGTGGTTAGCTTCAGCAAGAGTTCCCTCTTGCTTTTTTATTTTGAAAGGAGTATTTTTGAGTAGTTATGAGCTCTTTCTGGTGGTTTATTTTAAGAGCGGCGATAATCTCAGCCGTCATTTATGTGTCGCGCAGGTAAGTCCCTTTCGAAAGGAGGGACTTTTTTATATATACTTTGCTTTATTCTTCAGGTGCTCTGCGTATGTTCTGGCATAATACACTTTACCCGCTCTGTCAGTAAGAAAATAAATATACTGATTCTGGATTGGGTTCAGGGCTGCAAAGATTGAGTCGTGGCCTGGGTTTGATATGGCTGTAGGAGGTAAACCTCTTCTAGTATAGGTATTATATGGGGAATCAGTACGGAGATCTGTGGTGGTCAATGTATAAGAATCTTTATCTCTCTCATATGCAAGCGTCGCATCTACCTGAAGAGGCATACCTATTCTAAGTCGATTCCAGAGTATCCCGCTTACAATTTGCTTGTCTTCTTTTGACTTCACTTCTCGTTCAAGGATTGAAGCCATAATCACAATATCCTGTTTTGAATTTTTGCTTTTTGCAAAATCATTTTCTAGATTTTTTGTCTCTTCATCAAAGGTCTCACGTAATTTGTTGTAGATCAGAGTTTCGTTATCGCTAGGCAAAAAGAAATATGTTTCAGGATACAGATATCCTTCGCTCGTAGAGGCGAGATTTATAAATGACACCCTATCAAAGCCAGGTAGGTTTGCTTCTAGACGATTTGCAAACTGCAGATTCGTAAAACCTTCAGGAAAAGTAATCTTCTTTGCATCAATACCATAGTCAGCACTGACAATCCTTCTCTCAATTTCAAAAATATTTGAAGGATGTTTAAAATAATATATACCAGGAATAATGTTGTTATGGTCCTGAAATAAATACAAAACAGATACTAATCCAGATGATGATGTGATTATGTCATTATCTCTTAGAATATTTGAGACTTGTCTCGCACTCATACCCTTTTTAATATTAATATAAACACCGCTTTCAGATTTAAGACTAAATGGTGGCAAAAGAAAAACCAAAACGAAAAGAATTAAAAAAACAATCCCAGTAAATAAGAGTATTGGAGTGATTATTTTTTGATTTGTTCTTTGTGTTACTACTACCTCCTGTAAAGGAACTATGGGTTGCTCGTCCATATACTGAAAATGAATATTAAATTGGAAGATTTGCCGGTGCTTCAGCCTTCTTCGCATTAATTCTACT
Organism: uncultured Candidatus Saccharibacteria bacterium; assembly: GCA_964554765.1. Classification (GTDB taxonomy): domain Bacteria; phylum Patescibacteriota; class Minisyncoccia; order Phycocordibacterales; family CAIRYW01; genus JAQBQZ01. Next base: position 13,086 of record CAZKPS010000007.1, on the reverse strand, counting down.
AAGACTCGGTGTCTTCGCTACCTGACCTGGGAAGTGGTAAATAGTAGCAAGACTCTCAGTGTTAAGTACATAAAAATGCCCTTTATCTGGAAGGTGGAAGAATGATCTTGCTTGGTAGCCGTGTAGTGTATGTTTCTTTTGCTTGATGAGTTTCTTGCCAGTCCAGTCTTGCCATTTGTAGTCAAAACCTGTCGCATGATCCGCTTTGAATCCATTAAGATTGTTTGAATTATACTGTCTAAACGCCCCATTAAGCCCTGCAACATTAATATCGTTGAACCTGTCCTTGTCAGCAATGTATACAACTCGAATACCACAATCAAAAGGAATCTTCGAAATATTTTTTTCAATAGCTTCTATTTTTTCTTTATCACCTTTACTCATCGAGAGTCCAGTAAGGTTTACAGTATCTGCTTTTTGAACATCTTTGTTTTTAATCTTTTTTATTTCCTCTGCAGCATCGTGAGACCAGTCTACCTTTTCTCCACGTTTACCACCGTGTTTTACACGCTCATTTTTGTGAGCTCGCACAATAATCTGAATCCAGGCATGCTCGCCCTGCCGAAGACCACCGAGATATTCAAGCATAGGAGTCATAGGATCAACCTTTAATTCTTCTTTTGGATCTTTGTCGAGCTGATAGTCAACATAAGATTTAATAGGATAACAATCAGGTTTACTCAACACAAAGTTACAACCCCAGAGATCATGTTTATCAAAACTAAAATGGAATTCTGATGCATAATCTTTAACCTCTGTGATCTCAACATCTGGATACTGTGCATAAAGCTGTGATTCAATGAGCGGCTTCCAGAATTTCCATGCCCAGATATAAAACTTAATCTCACCACCATCAGAAACAAGCTCCAATGAGAACCAAGGACGTACACCACCCTCGATATATTTTTTTATAAAATTACCTTCACCTTTTGTCTGATACAGAGACGTAAGAAAGAGTTCCATAGCAAGTGGTGACTTCATTATCTCTTGAGGTATCAAGATTTGCAGGAGAACCTTTTCTTGCTTGTTTATATATGCATTACGCTTGTAGATGATATACGCTTCGTAGAAGAAAAACCCGAGCATAATCGGGGCAATAAAAATTACGAGAATGTAAGTAACAGATAATGTATTCGCGAGAATATTTCCAAATGAAGATGCAGACTCAATCATACGAATAATTATACAATAATTAAATCAAAAGTTAAAACTCAAAAATTAAAAATAAATACAATAATACCGCACCTAATGGTGCGGTATTATCTTTTTGATTCTTGCTTTCTAATTTTTGATCTATCTCTACGCAATACTGTATTTATTATCTTTGTCTTTCTTGAATGCTTTGTTGTTCTGGAGATTTACAAGGATAGTGTTTTTCTTTACATATCGTTCTTTGAGCACCTTGTCTACTACTTCTTCTTTTGTGAGCGGTCCGTTTTTCTCAAGTACTTTTGTGATTACATCCTTTACCACTCCAGAAAGATATCCCCACTCAGAGAGTGCGTAGAGCCCTCGTCCTACGAGTACAAATCGTTTGTCTTTGATGAGCTCGTTGTGAGTTGTAGCCATATGTGCCTTTTTGTTGAACATTTGCTGGATTGATTTTGCCACTTCCTTGAAGTGGATTGGTGATCCGTGCTTTCGAATAGCGAGATATGCATAATCTCGGATTCCCTTTACAGAGACATTTTTTGATGCTGCAACACCCCATTCGCCAAGCGGATTACGCGCAATTTTCTTTGAGAGTGAGAGCCATCGTCGGAGCACCTCTTCCTTTTTGTATTCCTCTGTCACATCTTTAAGGTGTTCGAGGAACGATTTCATAAGCTCTGCCTCTGGAAGAAGCTCGTCGTCAGAAAGATTCTTGAAAACCTTTCGGAGTGATTCCTCAACTTTTTTTGTGAGTTCGTCATTGATATGCCATCGATGTTTGAAATCATCATCCTCCTTGAGTTTTTTGAAATGAGTACCAACAACAAGAAGAAAATGAATATGATTCTGAAGTGACTTATCCTTTGTTGTAATATGGTTAAGAAAATCTTCTTCAGAGATAACTCCACCCAATACTTCAAATAGTTTTTTAATCTCTTCGAATGTTGAGGCTTCAGATTTGAATGCCTGAGATTTTCGGATATTAGCAATACCCGCATTTTCAATCTGTCGGACTCGTTCTCGTGTAATACCATATTTATCTCCAATAGCTTCGAGAGTTTGTTTAGCAGGATCTGTACCTAGTCCATATCGACTAACGAGTACCTGACGTGCTCTTTCTGGAAGTGCCTGAAGGAGCTTTTTTGTTACGAGCTTTGGCTTAAATGTAAGATTTGGCATAATTTGTTTGGTTTATACAATACTTTTTATCATTATTATGGTATAAAGTCAAGCTTTTATTAAGTGTCTAAATAACTATATTTATCAACCTATTTTTAACAACAATAACTCTTTTGATTTCATTCTGCCCTACCGATTCGGCCACCTTGTCGTTTTTGAAAGCCTCAGTTTTTGCCACCTCGTCGTCAATATCTCTGTCAAGAGACAATTCTGCTCGAATCTTACCATTTACTTGTACTACCACCGTCACCTTTTCAGCTGCAATAAGAGATTCCTTGTATGATGGCCACTTTGCAGTAAAGATTGATTTTTTGTTGCCAAGATTTTTCCAGATTTCTTCTGTCATATGTGGAGCAAAAACCGAAAGAAGTGTGAGGAAAAATTCGTAACTTTTCTTTGTAATTGATTTTGATTCGTAGACAGTGTTTACAAAGATCATCATTGTTGAAACCGCTGTGTTGAATGAAAATGTTTCGATATCTTCTCCCACTTTTTTAATTGTCTTATGGAGTGCGATTGTCACATCATTGGATTCTGCTTTTGAAATCATTTCTTGTATTACCCATACTCGATCGAGGAATCGTCTTGTTCCAACAATTCCCTTATCGTTCCACGCCACCTGTGCACCGTGGGGGCCAAGGAACATCATATAAAGTCGTGTGGTGTCAGCACCATAAATCTTGATCACTTCATCGGGATTGACCACATTACCTCGACTCTTACTCATCTTTTCTCCATCAGGACCGAGAATGATACCGTGTGGTACTCGTTTCTTATATGGCTCTTTGACTGTCACGAGCTTCCTATCATAAAGGAACAGGTTCCAGAATCGCGAGTAAAGAAGATGCAGAGTTGTGTGCTCCATACCACCAAAATATAAATCTACAGGAGCCCAATATTTTTGAATCTTAAGATTTGAAAACTCTTTTTTGTTTTTTGCATCCATGTAGCGAAGCCAATACCAACTACTTCCCGCCCACTGTGGCATTGTGTTTGTCTCTCGCTTTGCCTTTCCTTTACACTTTGAACATTTCACATTTACCCACCTATCGATTGCGGCAAGCGGTGACTCACCTGTTCCTGTCGGTTCGTAGTTTTTGACCTCTGGAAGTTTGACCGGGAGATCCTTATCTGCCACAGGCACTGTCCCACATTTTGGACAGTGGATGAGTGGTATAGGTTCACCCCAATATCGCTGACGAGAAAATACCCAATCTCGGAGTTTATACTTTGTAACTATTTTACCAAACTCCTTAGCAATACCTGCTCGCGCAACATCTGATTTCAGACCGTTAAATTGATTAGAATTCTTGATTTCTCCTTCTTCGAGAAATGGTTTTTTTATGCCAAAATATCGATCAATCAAGGTATGAACCTCTGCACCTTTATAGAAATCTCTTATTTTGTTCTTTTCGATCCATAATACTTCATGTTTGTCTGATTCTTCTTTTGAAAGATCGTTTTTCGATTCTGATTTCATTCTGAATACAACACCGGTAACATCCGCATATCTGTTTACATCTTTATGTGTTGCAAAATACTCAGAATGAATTTCATCACCTAATACTCTTACAAATTCAAGATCAGTATAGCCGGTCTCCTCTATTGCCTCGCGTTTTGCTGCCTTGACAATATCCTCACCATCTTCAACTCCGCCAATAACAAATGTCTGCCAATTGTATTTTTTCCATTTTATTCCAATCACTTTGTCACCCTGAACATTTTCGATAATTGCATGAATGGTTTTTCTTCGAATAATCTTTTTACCCTGCTGTGGCGGATTGGTCCAATCAACAAAGTGTGGTATTACAACCTCTTTCATAGGCAGACTGTATTTCTTAGCAAACTCAAAATCTCTCTCATCATGTGCAGGTACCGCCATCACTGCTCCGGTACCATAACTACCAAGCACATAATCAGCTACCCACACTGATACTTCCTCATTATTTCCGGGATTTATAGCTTTAATACCTTTCACTTCTACGCCAGTTTTTTCTTTTGAATCTCCCGTTCTCTCAATGTCTGTTTTACTCTTGCAATCATTTACATATTTTTCAATTTCGGATTTGTTTTGGATTTCAATATTCGAATTTAGGATTTCATTCACAAGTGAATGCTCTGGCGCCAATACTACATATGTAACACCAAAAAGAGTATCTGCTCTAGTGGTAAATACTTTTAACTTTTGAATTTCATTTTTTACTTCTGACTTTTGATCTTTGACTTCAAACTCTATCTCCGCTCCTTCCGATTTCCCTATCCAATTCTCTTGCTGCACTTTCACCGCGGTTGGCCACTCTGGAAGATCTTTAAGTCCTTGGAGAAGTTTTTCGGCATAGTCTGTAATTTTGAAATACCACTGACGAAGAGTCTTCTTTTCTACATCAGCACCACATCGCTCGCACTTACCATCAATCACTTCTTCATTCGCGAGTCCCGTCTTGTCCTTTGGGCACCAGTTTACCTCTCCGAATTTTTCGTATGCGAGTCCAGACTTATAAAATTCAAGAAAAAGTTTCTGAGTCCACTTGTAATACCCAGGATCAGTCGTATTGATCTCTCGAGACCAGTCATATCCTGTGCCCCAGCTTATGAGTTGTTTTTTAGCATTTGAAATATTCTTTGCTGTAGAAACTTTTGGATGAACTTTGTTTTTGATTGCGAAGTTTTCTGCTGGAAGACCGAACGCATCCCATCCGATCGGGTACATTGTATTAAATCCTCTAAGCTTAAAATATTTTGAAGTTACATCACCTGCTATAAACGGTCGCATATGTCCCATATGAAGCCCTGCTCCAGACGGGAACGGGAACTCTACAAGTATCATCTTCTTCTTTCCTTTATTGTTTTTGACTTCAAAAGTTTTCTTTTTTAACCATTCAGCCTGCCATGCTTTTTCTATTTTTTTGGGGTCGTATGCCGCTAGTTTTTTAGATTTCATTTGCAGATTATACAACAAAATAATACAAAAAAGAAACGCGCCCAAAAGGCGCGTTTCGCTTTGTATTTTTACCTAATACCAATACTTCACGCTATTCCAATCTCCGATATATATCCGGATCAAGGGTTCTTTCAAAACAATGATTCCCTGCTCGATGTTGCCAATTTTCATCAACATCAGAATACACCGCCTTTGGCCTATTTTCTTCTTTCATATTTTCAAGGCCAAAATCTGCACAGAGTTCAAATTTAACATCTGATATCTTTGTATAAGAATACGGTTCAAATGTCTCAGGATCAGTAGGAATATTGAATCCGGTTAGTGGATCTTGTAATTCTGAGAGGTTTGCAGGAGTTTTGTTTTTATTCTGATAATAGGTTATTACCTGCCACTGAATACTTTGAAGGTCCTGAACTCTTCGATTATCATAATTTCTAACTCTCTGTGCACTTGGACTACCAATCATCACAAATCCAAAAATAATAGAAATTCCTATCACTACACAAACCACAGTCGCCCAAAATTTAGACTGCTTTGGATTCGCATCAAAGTATCCTTTGAGATCTTTGAGACAAAAAGCAAATATTGATCCTGCAACCACGAACACTGCAAGCACCTTGAAGATGAATCCTGTTGTGAAGTCTTCTCCTGCGAGGAATGAATTAATAAGCACAATAGCATCTCCTGCAATTGTTGCTCCAGTGACAAAGAGAGTGAAGTAGATAATCCATTTTCGAAGTTTACCATCTTTGTATTCAGGATTTTCTATGACAAATTTTCGGTACACCTGCCCGAGCCAGATAAAAAGTGGAAATACCACAATCAGAGTTGAGATAGAGAATCTAATTGATGATGTGTCAGAATAGTAATCCAACACTTGAGGAAACACATTATCTATGACAGAAAAAAGAAATACAAGGAAACTAATCGCTGAAACATATAATGTGGCGAACATACCAATCTGAACAAAAAAATTCTTTGGAGCTTGTGAGGATTGCATAATTATTTATTTTTAAAGAAACTTGGCATAACCATTTTTTTATAATACATAAAAAGAATAAAGAGTATAACAAAGTCAAAAAAAGAAGCGTACTGAAACATATTTGCAGATATATCTATTATCCAACTAACAATTAAAACAAATGTGAGTAATTCTAATCCTCTTTTTTTCATATCCCAGATTTCGCTTATAGCAAATAAACCAAAAATAACTAGAAATAACGATGAGATAATATACCACTGTGGCAATGAACTTGCACCGCCCGCAAGAAAAATTACAAAAAACTGTAATACTGACAATAACCCTAAGCACATAACCACCGCTGCACAACTCACCAACAATGGTCTTTCTATTTTTAACATGTAATTAATTTATTTAAGTAGTAAATTACACCCTAAATTCTATCACATCCCCATCTTTAACAACATACTCCTTCCCTTCTGTTCGGAGTAGCCCTTTTTCGCGAGCAGCTGCATATGAACCCGCTTCGAGGAGTTTGTCCCACGCTATAACTTCCGCTCGGATGAATTTGTCTTTGAAGTCATTATGAATCGCCTGTCCTGCTACTGGTGCAGTAGAGCCTTTTGCAATAGTCCACGCACGAGTCTCTTCTTCTCCTGTCGTAAAATATGTCTCAAGTCCTAAGAGATCATATCCTGCTCGAATAAGATCATCTATACCAGTACCGAATACTGGATCAATCTTGATATATTTGCCCGGGATTCGTGAAGCCACTTCATCTGCGACATTATCCGCAGCTTCTGAGATATTGAGCACATAGAGTATTGGCTTCAATGTGAGAAGTCCCAAACTTTTGATGATGAATTTTTCCTCTGCTGTAGGATTTGCCGCTGTAGCGAGTTCTCCCTTTTCGAGCACCACCTTTATTCGCTCTAATATTTCTTTTTCTTTGATTGCTTCTTTTTTGCCCGCCTTTACATCACGCTCGAGACTTCCGAGTCGCTTTGATACAGTTTGATCATCTGCAAGTATGAGCTCGAGATTGATAACTCCGATATCAGAGAGTGGGTCTACTTTGCCTGATACATGGATCACATCATCATCTTTGAAGGTTCGTACCATTTCGATGATTGCGTCTACCTCACGTATATTTGAGAGGAACTTGTTGCCGAGACCTTCTCCCACTGATGCACCCTTTACAAGTCCTGCGATGTCTACGAATTCGACAATTGCCGGCACTGTCTTTTTGGTCTTTGAAAATTCTGATAGCTTCCAGAGTCTGTCATCAGGTACAGCCACGACACCGACAGAAGGGTCGATTGTACAGAACGGATAATTCTCAGCTGGGACAGCCTTTTTGGTAAGTGTATTAAATAATGTTGATTTACCCACGTTTGGGAGACCTACGATACCGATTGAAATTTGCATATGAGTTTGGAGTTAGAATGTTGAATATTGAATATAAATACAAAATGATAATACAAAATATTTACAATATAAGCAATTTGTGATTTATTTAAATTAGATTCAGTCATATTAACAAACAAACCTGCTCTTACAATGATTGCTCGCATCACGGTTTACTATCCTAATTCTGGAGAAGTTAGAGAGTTCTGCTTTCCAGTAAAATTCGATCAGCCAGGCATGTTTACTGACCTAATGACACTTAATCGCTGTCGTGTTTGGTTAAAGGGAGTGAACCACCAAGACTCGAAAACGTCAGTATGCATAGTGGACGCTCTGGCAGAGGATTCAAAGATTACCATGTGTGAAGATCTTCAGGATTTTATCAAAAAACATGTAATAAGCATTCGCCTATCAGAATAGTTATCCTCAAGGATTTCTTCGACACCCTCATCTTAAATAGCTGAGGTTTTTTATTTTAATTATTTTTAAAAACCACCGTGGCAACGCTGCGGTGCTTTTTGATTTATTCTATATACAATATTCCAGATTCAACCTTCTACTTCAGGTACTTCTCAATCTTCTCCTTATGTTCCTTATAAGTCTTTGAACAATAAATACGATCATTGCTATGGAGATAATAGAGACAATCTGTCGTAGAAGGATTGAGTGCGGCTGTAATAGCTGCAAGTCCCGGGTTTGCAATTGGAGATGGTGGGAGCCCTTTGTTTTTATAAGTATTATAAGGGGAATCAATATGCTTATCTTTTGAAGCTACTGTAGGCCACCAGGCATTTTCGGTGCCTTTTACATACTGGAGTGTCGCATCCATCTGAAGGGGCATCCCCTTAAATAATCTATTCCAGATAATACCAGAGATAAGATTCATATCGTTTTTACCTGCTGCCTCTCGTTGAATGATAGATGCTATTGTCAGCACCTTATCAGTATTTATTGTTGTAGTAGAGATTTTACTTTTAACTTCTCCATATTTTTGGACAAACCTCTGATTCATTATTTGTTTTACTTCTGCCCCACTAGCATCTCGAGGAAGTAGATAAATATCGGGAAAGTATTTTCCCTCGTATTTATTCTGTCTGTATTCGTCATGACCCAAGAAATCCGCAGAATCATTAGCGTCCCATGCGAACTTATCATCGAGAGCGGATTCAATTTCTTCTTTTCGGAGACCTTCGGCCACTTTAATATATTTCACCGACGGGTTCGCAAGAGCTGCGTAGAATTCTGGATGTGAGAGATTATCGATCGCATCAGCTATAAATTTCATCGTGTTACGATTTTGCAAAGTAAAAGCAACACTAAATCCCATAATGACTGCGAATGTAATTATGAATAGTATTTTGAAATGAAACTTCATATTTTTAGTATACCCGAGCACTAAATTGAATACAACTAAAAAGTTCACACTTATCTAAAATAATCCTTCTCTAGATTTAGTGCTTGGGTATAAAACATTTTAATGCAAAAATACACAATATCTGATAAAGTGTATGCATTAAAACTAAAATTTAAATTATGTTTAAAGATTTTATAATGCGAAAAATGGTTGAGAGACAGCTTAAGAATATTCCCGAAGAACAGAGAGAGAAAATAATGAAACTTATCACAGAAAAACCAGAACTTTTCCAAAAGATTGCAATGGAAGCGCAAGAACTCATCAAAAAAGGAAAAGGTCAGCAAGAAGCGATGATGGAAGTAGCAATGAAATATAAGGATGAACTAAAAGGAATTCTTTAGACGAAATCTAGAAAGTAAGTCGTAAGGATAAGTATTTAAGTTAAATAAAAATGCACGACGGACAAAGGTCGCCGTGCAGAATTTTGAAAAATATTGCAGTGAAATAGGTTCTGTACTCTACTCAACCTGAGCTAATTCACTTGCGACACTACCGAGTGTATCATTCGGCTCCAACTTGGAAGCATAGATCACGTGAATAGTATGCCCAGATTTTAAAACCCTGTTGAAAAAAGAACCGATATCAAAAGCGACCGGGGGTATGTGAATATTAAATTTCACACTCTCTTTTTCTGGGTGAACCGCAATAATTCCAACACTCTTGGTGTCAGATGCCACAATCGCCAAATCAGGAATTTCATTCATAAGGAACATGGGTTAATTGACACCAATAAAATACCATAAATTGCTAATAATGTAAATATTTTGTATTATTCACCGTATTATCAATATTCAATCTACGATTATTCAATTTTCAAATTTTCATGTCAGACATTAAAAACCTAGACCTCGCAAAAGAAGGTAAAAAAAGAATCGAATGGGCAGCAAAAGATATGCCTGTCCTCGCTACAATCAAAGATGATTTTACAAAAAGTAAATCACTCAAAGGCACCGCATTTGGATGTTGTCTCCATGTGACTGCAGAGACCGCAAACCTAATGATCGCTCTCAAAGCTGGTGGTGCAAAGGTACTCCTATGTGCATCAAACCCCCTATCAACTCAAGATGATGTAGCAGCATCTCTCGTAGCAGACTATGGAATCGATGTTTATGCAATCAAAGGCGAGGACTCAAAAACATATTTCTCACATATTAAATCTGTTCTTGATGCACATCCTGATGTCATTATGGATGACGGAGCAGATCTTGTATCAGAACTCCACAAAAATCGATTGAATCAAATTCCTGAAATCAAGGGTTCAACAGAAGAAACAACAACAGGGGTAATCCGATTACAGTCTCTAGCAAAAAGTGGCAAACTCCTCTTCCCTGTTATCGCCGTAAATGAAAGTAAGACAAAGCACATGTTCGACAATCGATACGGAACAGGTCAATCAACTCTTGATGGGATCATCCGAGCTACTAATAAACTACTTGCAGGATCTGTGTTTGTTGTTGCAGGATTTGGATGGTGTGGTAAAGGACTCGCAATGCGAGCACGAGGTATGGGTGCAAAAGTGATTGTGACAGAGATAGATCCGGTCAAAGCACTCGAAGCAAGTATGGAAGGATTTGATGTGATGCCAATGAAAGATGCGGTCAAGAACGCAGACTTTATCTGTACTGTAACAGGCAACAAGCACATTCTCCGAGAAGAACATTTCAAAGTGATGAAGGATGGTTGTATCATCTCAAACTCTGGGCATTTTGATATCGAAATTGATCTTGTGGCACTAAAGAAAATGTCTAAAAAAGTATCAAATGTTCGACCATTTAACGAAGAGTACACACTCGCGAACGGAAAAAAGATTTATGTTATTGCTGATGGTCGTCTCGTAAACCTCGGCTCTGCAGAAGGTCACCCATCTTCTGTGATGGATATGAGTTTTGCGAATCAAGCACTCGCAGGAGAGATGATTGTCAAAAATCACTCAAAACTTTCAAAAGATGTGCACGTACTTCCAGTAGAACTCGACACACGAATCGCAGGACTCAAGCTCAAAGCTCTCGACATCAGTATTGACAAACTGACTCCGGATCAGAAGAAGTATATGGCAAGCTGGGAAGAAGGAACGAACTAAATTTGAGTACAAATTTAGAAGTATCCAAGTAACAAGTAATTAAGTTTCAAGTAAATTAAATGCAAAAGAAATTCAAAACTCCTCAAATTCTTGTCTCGGGTTCTCTCGTATTTGATACTATTTTTGAGCTTGGAAGTGCAATCAAAAATCAGGTGAGTATTGAGAATGGAAAGGCAGGTAAACAGAATCTAATGTTTACCGCAAAAGAAAAGGAAATTTATTTCGGCGGGACTGCTGGCAATATCTGTTATGGACTAGGATTACTAAAGCAAGCCTCATTTGCTTTTTCTTCTGTAGGCAAAGATTTTGGAAGCTATGGTGAGTGGCTCAAAAACAACAAGGCCGAATTCAGAGGTAAAACAGATACTAATGGCTATACCGCAACGTTTTTTGGAATGACAGACACTGACAAAGATCAGCTAGGAATTTTCCAAGGTGGATCATACAATAGACACATTGATTCCCTCTCGCTAAATGATCATTTAACAAACAAAGAGTTAGCGGAAATCGAATGTGCCATCTTCTCACCCGGAACAGCCAAAAGTATTTCGAAGCAAATTGGAGAATTTCGGAAAATTAACCCCGAAGCTTTTACAATATTTGATCCAGGTCAAATGCTTGCTATTGATTTTACAAAAATGTATTTGGTCAAATCACTAAGGAATACAGATATACTCATCGTAAATGATACAGAATTCGCATATCTTAAAAACAATTTTGGAATAAAGATTGAGGAGATATTTAAACTCGGAGTGTCATACGTTATAGAAACAAAAGGTACGGACGGAAGTATTCTCTACGAAAAAGAAGATGAGAGTATTAGAGAGACGGTAGTTAAATCTCCTAAAGTCAAAAAAGTTCTCGATCCAACAGGAGCCGGAGATGCATATCGAGCAGGAATAATATATGGAATAGTAAATGATCTTGATATAAGAGAATCAATGACTCTTGCATCAAAACTAGGCAGCGAGTGTGTAAAACATAGCGGAGGACAGACTTACTCAATCAAACTGTAGATTACAAATATATATTATGTAATTATCCACACGGGTGTAGAAATAATTACAAGATTTTTCTATAATAATTATTGTAATGTCACTTATAATTGATATTCTAAATGAAATGTGGAACACGTCTTTAAACTACAAAGGTGTAACTGTAAATTTCTTTGGAGTTCCATATTTTAAAACCAAAAACCAGTCCTCTCTTCGAGTAACTTTGTCTCGATTAGAGAAAAAGCAATTAATACAAAAAAATAAAGAGGGATGGGAAATACTTGCTGCTGGTAAAAAATATCTAGAAGAGCACAATAAACTCAGTAAACTTCGATCTCCTTTCAATAAATCGTCTCCAAGAAACCTAATACTTATGTTTGATATTCCAGAACATGTGCGCCCAATACGAGATTGGTTAAGAGATCAGTTAAAAATTTATGGATACAAAATGGTTCAACAAAGTGTTTGGGTTGGACCGTCACCTTTACCTCAGGAATTTAAAAAATTTATAAACAAACTAGGCATCAAGAAAAACATCAAGACTTTTAAATTAGCTTCTCCATATAAACAAAAATAATGTAATTTTCTATACGACCGTATAGAAAATTACATTATTTTTATTGGCAAGTTAGATGATTTTTATGAGCACGAGAGCTGCCTCGATGCCTTTGTTTGTGGCACCCGTTGAACGAATCTTTGCCTGCTCGAGATTGTTTACTGTGAGGATTGCGTTTGTAATAGGGAGACCTAGTTTTAACATCACACCCATTATTCCACGTGTTGATTCGTTTGAGATTTGATAGTAGTGATCTGTATCCCCTTTGATGACACACCCTATCGCAATAGCCCCTTTATATTTTTTGGTCTTCAAAAGTTTTTGTGCGAAATATGGAATCTCAAATGCTCCCGGGGCATACACCACTTCGATATTAGACTCCTTAATTCCATGAAAAGTTA
>CAZKPS010000006.1:29650-33570 GCA_964554765.1 uncultured Candidatus Saccharibacteria bacterium | reverse complement strand
TGGAAACTACTCTCAAGGTCTTGTTGATATGCTTGAGTTGGTTTGTTGTAAAGATGCAAAGCTTCAATATCATCACGAAGTTTTTTAAGCTGATTAATCTTTGAGGCGTTCACTGATATTGGTTTTTGAGGTAGGGCTTCTGATACCATCTGTTTTAATGTTCGAGCATATTCATCAACACTATTCATCTTCGACATATCCATATTGTCGATAAGGTCACCAATGTCATTGATTCCATCATGGCGTAGCTGATCTACAATGTTTCGCCTTGAATCCTCAATTATTGCTTGTATGCCACCAGCTTTTTTGATATGCGTGGCCATATCTGGATCATCCAATATTTGAGTCGCCGTCTTTAAGTGATTATCGATTGTATTTTGAATGACACCTGTCTTTTCAGAAAATGCACGACCACCTTGAGAGTAGTTTCCAATTTCATCATCAATTTTTTGTAATAATCCATCAGTCTCAACACTTCCATGAAGTTCACCAAGTTTTGCATATTCCTCATTTGATAGTTTGATTCTCTTCTCGGCTTTGTTGATGAGTTGCTTTCTAGTTCCCCATGTTTTTTCATCAAGAAGATCAGGAATAATTTTATCAGTTTGCTCTTTATATTTTTCTTTTGTTGCATTGAGACCTCGTTTATAACTATCGATAGCTTCCTGTTTGAGTACCTCAGGTTTTACATTTCTTATATTTGCAATTCCTGAAAGAGTTCCACCAATAACACCAGATACACCTGCACTAGTTAATGATTTTTTAATTATTGTAGGCAAGTTTTCATCTGCTTGCATTGATGCCGATGCACCATAACCAGCGCCGATCGGCACAGCGGTTTTTGCACCTTCAAGGAAACCTTTACCAAAGGCAGCAAGCTTCGATGTTGCTGTTGGGACCGTCTTTTGAAATACAGTTGATGCCGTTTCTGGTAGTGCCTTTGCAAGAAGACCACTCGCTTTACCTGAAACTAGCAATTTTCCAGTCTGAGCACCTTTTGCAGCATTTCCATATGTACCAAATGATGCGATGTCTGTTGCAACACCAAGACCTTCACCGAATATTTGTTTAGCACTTTTATTTACACTTGCATTTGTCTCATTGATATCAATTGGAGGCTTTGAACTTTCTTTAAGGTGTTGCTGAAGAGCAGCTTCGAGTCGAGTAGTATCTTCACCACGAGCTTTCTTCTGTTTGATTGTCTTCATCAGACTGTCAGTGATTTCCTGACTCTGCGCCATGAGTTCTTCGTTTTGTTTATTTGTCCACGCTGCACTTCCAGGAACGAATGAGGGTAAAGCATCAGCAATACTTTTTCCGAATTTTAGTTCACTTGAAATAAGGGACTTCCCTATTGTTTTTAAAATTCCATCTTTTTTTGGTGGTTCGGATATAGCGGTTTGCTTAGGCAAAGAATCAAGCCACTGTTGTATTTCATCGTGACTAGCACCCTGTCTTTCTAGGGCATTAACATTTTCTTGAATTTGTTCGTGTGTTAAGGACATATTAATATGGGAGCTTATAAGTGTTTCCACTATTGCTTTTAAATTCAGTTCCTTGCGTTGCTTCAGGCGCTGAACCGTATCCAAGCTCCGACTTCAGCTTGTCTGCTTTGGCATTCATACCTTCATAGATTGATTCAAATCTTGAGACATCTCTCTGACCTGCAGACAATGAATTGAGTTGATTTGCCAGGGACCGAGTAGCGATATCAAGCGTCATTGCCATCACTGCTTTATTCACATCAGTTGTATTTTTAAGGTTTGCGATTGTGCGAGAATAGTTTTCAATATCAGCATCAGTAAGCACACCAACTTCGCCATATACTCCTCTGGCAAGTTTAGGAATTATTGCAGTAATCGCTGACTTCATAAGTTGTGCCTTGGTGTCGTAGGGATTTACGCTTTTTACGATTCCAACAATCGGACCAGTATCAATACTGTTGATAAGACCGGTCAGAGTTTCTGCTTGGCCGACAATTGTTTGAATGTCAGTAATAGGTTTTAATTCACCTTGTGTCATTACACGACCACCCTTTGATTTTCGAATTGCATCAAGTGTGTAATTTGGATCGTTGTATGCGAGCGCTGTACCTGGTGTGCCAGTAGTTCCTGGTGCGAATGTTTTTGCACGAGAAGCGACAAGTTTTGCTGTACCTGTAACAGGGTCATAAACATACCTTGCATCACCTTCATTAAGACTGAATTGATTTGCATCATTTTTTGCTTTCTCAAGATCAACTTTTGCTTTTTCAGCAGCAGTATCTGCCTGTGATTTTTGTGTTTTCGCATCGTTGTATAGTGATGTGAGTTGGTCTTTACTGAATCCATATTGATCTTGTAGCTTTTGGAAATTTGAATCACTGAGTTGTGTTGGGTCAACACCAAGTGCGAGCATGTTTTTAATAAATGCTGTGACCTGATCTCTTTTTTGTTTTCCTTGGTTATCCAAGAACTCAAAATATTTATCAACTCCTTGCTGAATAGCGGTTCTCTTTGCTTCGATTTCTGCAGTTGCATCTCTAGTTGCTCCGCCAAGAAGTGCGGATATCTTAACGTTCGCATCGCTCTGGTATGTCTGAGCTTCCTGATTGTTGTAGTCCTCAGTTTTCTGGAATTCGGATTCTCCTGTGGCACTTCCAATACGTCCACCGGCTGCCGCAAGTGCGTAACTTTGCCCTTGGCGGTTTCTTCCTGTGGTATTCCTGAAGTTTGCTATTTGGTCGGCCACAGCGGCGTTTATAGCGTCAATTTGCCCCTGAATTCGGGATCTTGTGGCTGCTCTTATAGCTTCTTCGTTGATTGTTTGGGTTGCTTGATCCCTGTAGTTTTGCCCTAGTTTTGTGGCAGTTGGATCTTCTACGTAGGTCGGAACCGTAACTTTTGCCACTTGTGCAATTGTCTGTTTTTGGGTTGTTGATGCGGGAGTTGGAGTCGGTATAACTGGTGCTGAAGTTCCTAACGACAAAGTACGCCCAGCATATATTTTGTTGGGATCAGTGATGGAAGGATTCAGTCGCATTAATTCCTGAATGCTTTTTCCTGTCTTTGATGCGATTCCACTTAATGTATCGCCGTATTGTATCGTGTAAGAATTCATTTATTTTATTCAATTGCCGTTACAAGATTGGGCATCATAAAGAACAGGTCGACGGATCCTGTATTTTTTATTTTGAGTGCCGCTTCGAATCTGTAGAGCGGAATTCTGACAATCACACCCTCAATTGCCCCTGGGATTGTTTTGTTATAAGTTCCAATTAATTCATCATCGAGATAAACTTCAAAACTGAATGTCTTGTCAGACCATGCAACAAGAGCACCGTTCACATTGTTATCGGTAGCAATAAATACCCATCCATTTGTTGTCGTTGCAGGATCAGCAGCACGCTGAATGTTGTTTGTCTCAGAACTTTTCTGCATGAAGTTTGTCTGATACGTACCGTTATCCCAGATGTTGTGTTGGTACGGAATATCATTAATAGTCATCAGGTTATTGGTGAGATCTAACACCAACTTTCCAACACGACCTTGAGGCTTGTTCCATAGCATCCAAGTTGTCGTATCTAGTTTTTTGAAATACGTGATGTTTGTGTCGTACACACCATTTCGTAATTCGAGAGTGTGTGATATCGAAGTGGTGTTTACTGATACCGTAAGCATGATAAGTTTTGACCTATCACGTCCACGATATGGATGAAGCTGTCCCCATGGGTGGTAATACACAAATTTGTCTGTTGCCACCTGAACAAATTGATTCGACTTATAAGAGAAGTTACCGTCATATCCAATTACGATTGATGCTTGAATAGTTGGAGTTGTACCAGTTACAGTGATAACTGAGGATTTCACACGTGAGACTGAGCTATCCCAGAATACGAGCTGCGCCTTATCTGTTCCATTTTGTACAATGTGTGGTGCAGT
>CAZKPS010000006.1:0-29640 GCA_964554765.1 uncultured Candidatus Saccharibacteria bacterium | reverse complement strand
TTACTACTGATCCGTATGATGGAACGGTTCCTGAAATAGTTACAACATAAATAGATATTGTGCGACATATATACCTTGAGTCCCCTTAAGAGACAATTAGGTATATATTAGTACTCTTGTGGTGCGACATAGCATACTATAGCTTCCCTTTAAATAATGACTGTAAAAATACACTCGCCAAATAAATTGGCGGGTGTATTTTAAGATTCAATTTTTATTTTAAGAATTTAATTTTATTTTTGATTCTTGATTTACAATTTCTGATTTACTTCAACACTTTCTTTAGATACTTACCCGTATAACTTTTTGAATTATTGGCAACTTCTTCTGGAGTCCCTTTGGCCACTAACTGCCCACCCCCATCACCTCCATCAGGTCCGATGTCTATAATATAGTCAGAACATTTGATGAGATCCATATTGTGTTCGATTACTACCACAGTATTACCTTTGTTAACCAAAGTCTGGAGAATCTCGATAAGTTTCTTTACATCATCATAGTGGAGTCCTACAGTAGGCTCATCGAGTAGATAGATAGTCTTCTGAGTATGAGTTCGATAGAGCTCTGAAGAGATCTTTACTCGCTGGGCTTCACCACCAGAAAGAGTTGTTGCACTCTGGCCGAGTTTGATATATCCGAGTCCTACATCGTTCAATGTATAGAGTCGATCGTAGACCGCAGGAATATCATTAAAGAATTCGAGAGCTTCTTCAATAGTCATCTCGAGGACATCAAAAATATTTTTCTTCTTGTATTTTATTTCCAAAGTCTCTTTCATAAATCTTTTTCCATTACAGACATCACAAGTCACATACACTGTCGGCAAGAAATGCATTTCAACTTCAATCATTCCGTTACCCTCACAAGTCTCACATCGTCCACCTTTTCTGTTGAAAGAGAATCTTCCCGCTCCCCAACCTCGCACTCGAGCTTCAGATGTCGCAGCAAAAAGGTCACGAATATGCGACCAAGCACCCGTATATGTCGCAGGGTTTGATCGTGGAGTTCGTCCAATCGGAGATTGATCGATAAGAATAGTTCGTCCTATGTATTCTGTGCCTGTAAATGATGCACAGTTAAAGGTTTGTGCGGTTCGGTGTTTTCGCTCAAGTCGCGCTTGGAGATTCTTGTGAAGAATCTCATAAACAAAAGATGACTTACCAGATCCGGACACACCTGTCACAGTAACAAGTCGTCCGAGTGGAATATCTACATTAAGATTTTTAATGTTAAAGATTTTTCCCCCCGCGATTTTGATCGCACCTTTGTCTTGTGTTCGTCTTTCGTCTGGAATTTCAACTACAGATTCTTGTCGAAGGTATGAAAGTGTTAATGAATCTGATTCATTTTTCTTTGCAGTCAAAAGTTCATCGAGATATCCTGATACCACCACATTACCACCATGAACTCCAGCACCAGGACCAATGTCGACGATAAAATCTGAGGCATACATAGTATCCTCATCGTGTTCAACCACGAGAATAGTATTCCCCAAGTCTCTAAGATGTAGAAGAGTTTTAATGAGTCTATCATTGTCTCGCTGGTGGAGACCGATAGTCGGCTCATCGAGTACATAGAGTGCCCCTACAAGACCAGATCCTAGCTGGGAAGCGAGTCGAATACGTTGTGCCTCCCCTCCCGAAAGAGTGTTCGCTCGTCTATCGAGTGTGAGGTATTCAATACCTACATTCACCATAAATTTAAGTCGCGCTTGAATTTCTTTGATTACTACTTTTGAAATCTCTTGTTCTTTTTCACTAAGTTTTAGATTATCAAAGAAGTCTGTCGCAACTTTAATAGACATTGCTACAGTTTTTACAATATTGAGTTTGTTGTCGCCAATAAAAACATTGAGCGCTTCAGGTCGAAGTCGATCACCATTACAGACTTTACACGCTTCGTTAACAAAAAATTCTCTTGTACCGAGTCCATTACATTCTGGACACGCACCATATGGAGAGTTAAAAGAAAAAAGTCGTGGCTCAATCTCAGGATATGAGAACCCGTCATAAGGACACATAAACTTTGAAGAAATGAGATGTGAATCTGTCGGAGTCTTAATACGAAGAAGTCCATCAGATTCGTGAAGTGCTCGTTCGATAGCTTCTGAAAGTCTTTCTTTGAAACTCACTGTTCCCTCCCTGAGTTCTGAAAAATAAAACTCATCAACAAGCACATCAATATCGTGTTTCTTTGTTTTTGAAAGTTCGATTCTTTCTCGGAGACTCTTCTCTACCCCATCAATCATCACCTTCTCAAATCCTTTACCAAGGAGGTCATAAAGCATTTGG
The DNA here is from genome assembly GCA_964554765.1 of uncultured Candidatus Saccharibacteria bacterium. Classification (GTDB taxonomy): domain Bacteria; phylum Patescibacteriota; class Minisyncoccia; order Phycocordibacterales; family CAIRYW01; genus JAQBQZ01. The sequence continues at coordinate 27,349 of CAZKPS010000006.1, read as the reverse complement.
TAGTACTCCCCTTTTCGTCCCACCACTATTGGAGAATATATTTGGAATGTCTGTGTACCCACTTCTACACCCATCACTTTCTTCGCATTTTTTGTATCATCGATATGATTTACCGTATTTAAAATAGTTTCAAAGATTTCTTCCTTTGAAAGTCGCTTTATCTCTCGTCCACATTCGAGACAATGAGGTTTACCTATTCGAGCAAAAAGAATTCGGAGATAGTCATATATTTCTGTGATTGTTGCCACAGTTGATCGAGGGTTGTTCGATCGAGATTTCTGATCGATAGAAATAGCTGGAGAAAGCCCTGTAATCTCGTCCACATCAGGCTTCTGCATCTGCCGCAAAAATTGTCGTGCATATGAAGAAAGTGATTCGACATATCGTCTCTGGCCTTCAGCAAAGACCGTATCAAACGCAAAAGAAGACTTACCGGATCCAGAAAGCCCTGTAACTGCAATCATCTTATTTCGAGGCATCTCGACAGTAATATTCTTCAGGTTGTGAGTTCGGGCACCTCTCACAATAATCTTTTCAGTATCAGAAGATAATTTCGCCACAAATTTTCCCTTTGCGTGCTCAGTACCAAGCTGTGTACTCGCAGATTTGGTGCTTGGGTCTAGTTTTTTGATGTGTTTACTCATAGTATGTGAAATTTAGTTTAGCAATTCATTATAGCATTTTAGATATATATTGACAAACATAAATATTATTGATTATATAAAGTCTGAACTGCACTTCCAAACCATGAAAACATCTATTCTCCCCACCCTCATCGACAACAAGCTGCCAGTTGGGTTTGCTGTAACACTCAGCCTTTCATCCACCACATCGACTCATTTCAACCTTACTATCTGGAGCAATACCGGTGTACAGCACAAGTTCATGCCATTCTGGAGCAAATCAGATGGACCAATATCTGTTGAACTCACCCCAATCAGATCGACAGAATTTGGAGACTTTGGCATTATTCTTGAGCGGGCGCTTGGGTGTAAACTCAAACACCACAGACCTCTTGGATTATGTCAGGACTACATTGTTGTTCAAGGTTGAATCCATACTTATGTCCCAAAAAACCGTTTACTCGATTTGGGATTTTTTATTTGACAAAGCATTTTTGAAGCATATATTTATATGAGCCATGAACCACACACTCTTTGCTCTTCTCATTGTTGCACTTATCATCGGTGTACTCTTCTATCTCAATCTCGAACGTTGCCCGTCTTGCAAAGGAGTCTTGAAAGGAAGAACAGTGCTTCCCCAAGAGATTATTGAGCTTAATGATGGACCTGTAGCTCAAATGGTAGAACGAGCGCAGTGTCGTCGCTGCGGCAATGTCTACTGTAGACCAATACAAATAGATTTCAGGCCAGTTCCATACTTTAATTCAGCATCAGAGCCTATACATTCATTTGGTCCTTGGGTTAAACAGGACTGCACTTAGAAATAAGGTGCAGTTTTTTATTTTATTCAATCAATACTCGTGGACACAAAATAATAGGTAGATGTAATTTATTTTTAGAAAATTGACAAATATATATTATATTGATTATATAGAGTTTGAACTGCACACCATACCTATGAAGCTATTCTCAATTTTGAAGTCACTCTTCCCCTTCCTTAAAGCAGAAATCAACAAAGAAGTACCTCGTTGCCCACACTGTGACTGCGAAAGTTTTTCTTTTCAACGCCTTGGCCCAACAAGTGTTCACAGAAACTGGAAGAGGTGGACCGACCGCGGACATTGCAATGTTTGTGGTAAGCACTTTATTCGCAAGTTGCTGGAACGTCCCGGGAGGGCAACACTTACCGGCTCATGGAATAAATGCAAGAAAAGAATGGGACGACACTAATTATCTCAAAGCACATCGTGTGGATTTGAGATTTTTTATTCCCGGTAGTGAATTTTGTATTAGCTTCGCCTGCAAACTTCGTAAGTTTGCGATACTAAAATCTACTACCGTGCTTTCTTTTTAGTTTTTAGATTAAATCCTTCTATTTCAACTCCACTTTTTTCTATAAGTTCTTTTATCTCGTCTCGAAGGAGTGCTGCGGTTTCAAAATCGAGTTCCTTTACCGCTTCATCCATCTGCTTTTCCTTTTCCTTTATGAATTTCTTTGGATCTTTTTCAAACGCTTTGTTATCAAGCATCAGAAGCTCTCCTATCGCCTTCTTCCTCTCTGACTGAATAGTCTCTGTAATGTCCTTAATACTCTTTAGAATTGTCTTTGGAGTAATGCCGTTTTTCTCGTTGTATTCCATCTGTAGCTTTCGTCTTCGTGCTGTTTCACTGATTGCGTATTCGAGAGATTTTGTCATATGATCAGCGTAGAGAATCACTCGCCCTTCAATATTTCGAGCTGCTCGTCCTATGATCTGAATGAGTGATGTTTCTGATCGGAGAAATCCTTCTTTGTCTGCATCGAGAATTCCAATCAGAGCCACCTCAGGAAGGTCGAGACCTTCTCGAAGAAGGTTCACTCCCACAAGCACATCAAATGTCCCCTTTCTAAATTCTGTGAGTATCTGGATTCGATCAAGAGTCTGGATATCACTATGGAGATATTCTGCTTTGATTTTTTTCTCTTTCAAAAACTCGGAGAGATCTTCTGCCATTTGTTTAGTAAGAGTAGTTGCAATAACTCTCCACCCCTTTTTGATAGTTTTTTCCGCCTCTTCAATGAAATCCTTTATTTGACCAGGATATACATTGCTATTTTTACTTTTTGATTCTTGGTTTTTGATTTTTCTCTCTGTAACTGGTTTTACATCTATAACAGGATCAATAAGTCCTGTAGGCCGAATCACCTGCTCAGCAATATTTTCGCTTTTTTCTTTTTCGTATTTACCTGGAGTTGCTGTAGTATAAATCACCTGCCCTACCCTCGCCTCGAATTCATCAAACTTGAGTGGCCTGTTATCAGCCGCTGATGGAAGTCTAAATCCGAAATCAATCAAATTTTTCTTTCGCGAAGCATCACCTCCATACATCCCACCAATCTGTGAGACAGTCACATGAGACTCATCGATAATGGTGAGAAAATCAGGGCTACCGTCTGCATTGTGTGGAAAATATGAAAGCAACGTATCAGGTGCTTCACCTGCTTTTTTACCCGAAAAGTGTCTTGAATAATTTTCGATTCCGTTACAATATCCAACCTCACGAATGAGTGCGAGATCATACTGTGTTCGACGTTTTAGTCTTTCTGCTTCGAGATTCTTGCCTTCTTTTTTCAGTTCTTCGAGTCGAGTATCGAGTTCAAACTTAATACTTTCTATCGCTCTTTTTTGCGCCACTTCGTCGGTAATAAAGTGCTTCGCAGGGAAAAGGAAAAATACTTGGAGCTCTTCGAGAATACCTCTTGTCACGGCATCAACTTTAAATATCCGGAATATCTCATCACCCTTAAAATCTATTTTGTATATCACTCGTTCACTAACGGGCATAATCTCAACAGTGTTTCCGAGTGCTCGAAATTGTCCAGGTTTTAAGTCTGCTGTTGTCCGTTCGAAATGTACATCGATGAATTTGCGTGCGAGATCATTCCGACTTATTTTTAGTCCTACAGAAATTTTCTGATTTACTTTTTCATATTCTACCGGACTACCGAGACCATAAATACAAGAAACTGATGCAACAATAATCACATCCTTACGAGTAAGAAGTGCCTGAGTCGTAGCATGTCGAAGTCGTTCGATCTCTTCGTTGATCTGCGCCTCCTTTTCGATATATGTATCCGATGCACTCATATATGCTTCTGGCTGATAATAGTCGTAATATGATACGAAATAATGAACCGCATTTTCCGGGAAGAATTCTCGATACTCCTGAGCAAGCTGTGCTGCGAGGGTCTTATTATGAGCAATAACCAATGTCGGCTTACCCACATTCTGGATGATATTAGCGGCTGTAAAGGTCTTGCCTGATCCTGTCACACCAAGAAGTGTCTGATGTCGGAGACCCTTTAAAACCCCTTCTGTGAGAGATTTTATGGCTTTTGGCTGGTCTCCTGCCGGAGGGTATTTGCTATGTATTTTGAATGGATTCGTAGACATAATTTAAGCAGAAACTCAATAATACAACAAAAAACGAGGCTTGCCTATGGCAAACCTCGATAAGAAAGAACAATTACATCTGCGACTTAAATATTCTCCTCATCTTGCTTCTGGATTTAATAGTCTCTCCTTCAAGACTGATGCTGACGATACCGAGTGAGATTCTAATTTTCTCAAAGGGGACTCCAGGAAATTCCCGCCGAGCCCTGGCAACAAGTGATGCAAAATCTTTAACGCCGTCAATGTGGTAGAGAGTGATTGATTTCATAATTACATTTTTTTTCGAACATCAACTTGAGTGCTCGAATTTATAATCATTTAAAATTTAAGTAATTACAAAAACCAACATTCAAGTATGAATATTTCTTGGTCTGCTTTTTAGTTGTGTAATTGTAATAATTCATTTGTAACAAATTCTTGTCTGGAAGTTTCATAAAAATGGTGGCGCGAGGGGTCGGTCCTCGCGCCGTAACCTAAATGAAGTGGATTTCAATTTTTATTCGTTTAAATCTCAACCATTACCCCACACATCTTCAGCTGAGAGGAGTGGGGGCTGTTTGTCATCCGGGAGCTTCTCGGTTGTCATAAGGGAGGGGTGGAATTAAACTTAAAAGAACAAATATAGAAGAAATGTTTCACCTTCCTTGCACAGGTCGCATTCGATGCGAGCCATATCAGGACTTTGAATTTCTCCTTCTACAACTTTCAATACATTCAAAAGTGGTATTGGTGCACTTGAAGTGAATATCATGCCCGAGCAGGGCATCGTATCCACCACATAACTCGGATTTTGGTGCAAGTTGGGTAATAGGACACGCGAATATCCCGATTGAACCCAAGTTTCACTATTTCCTACTGCCTTTCTAAGGTCTTCTAGTGTTGTTCGAAGTTGACTCATAACAAAAAGAGTCCCTCTGCTTGATGCTTCAGGACTCGATTTTGGTGTGAATTTCTGTGGAGATTAACAACAAATTAGAACCCTCAAGCTCGATATAGCATCGGCCTTAATGACGAGGGACTTAATTGTTGTTGATACGAATATCATATATGTAATAATAGCCAAGATTAAAATAAATGCAAATTCTCCTTGCGGAAATTATTTTGTATACTCTTCAATAAATCTTTTTTTAAACTCCTCATAACTTCCATCCAAGATTGAGTTACGAATGTTTCGAACAAGGTTCACAAGAAAATAAACATTGTGAATCGAGGTCAAAGTATTAGAAAGTATTTCATCACTGTGAAAAAGATGAGCTATGTAGCTTCGTGTGTATGTAGTACAAGTCTCACATAGACAGCCGTCTTCAAGCGGACCGAAATCCTCACGGTATTTTGTATTTGTGATATTTATTTTCCCATTTTTAGTGAGAATACCTCCATTACGAGCATTTCGAGTCGGCATCACACAGTCGAATGTGTCACATCCAGCCTCTACCCCATCAAAGAGATCGAGTGGCTCTCCAATACCGAGTAAATGACGTGGTTTATCTTTTGGCAGAATCTTATTTACAATACTTACCACTGCACCAATATCATTTTTGTTGTAAGACCCACCTATTGCAAACCCATCAAAGTCCAGACTTGAAATATATTCAGCACTCTCTTTTCGCAGTTCAGGGAATTTACCTCCTTGTACTACTCCATAGAGACCCTGGAATTCTGAATTTGGTTTTGATTTGTGATACTCGACACACCGTTTTGCCCATCTATGAGTTCGATCAAGCGCTTCTTTCTGATAATTAATAGGATCATTCGGACTTGTGGGTTCATCAAATGCAATAATAATATCTGCACCTATATTGTGTTGAATCTCGATTGATTTCTCTGGAGTCAGGAAATGTTCACTTCCATCGATGTGAGATCGAAACGAAACACCATCTTCTCCAATTGTTGCAAATGGAGTCTTGCCCATTCGAACATTTTCTTCATTCTCTCCACCCTCGTCAGTAAATTTAGAAATATTTTTGCCAAATGCTTTGCCAAGTGAGAAAACCTGGAATCCTCCAGAATCTGTCATTGTAGGTTTTGACCAGTTTGCAAACTTATTGAGTCCCCCTGCTTTTCTTAGAACCTCTGTGCCAGGTTTTAGATACAAATGATATGTATTCGCAAGGAGCACCTCTGGATTAATATCATTCAACTGTTTACTTGTAAGAGCTTTGACTGTCGCTTTGGTCCCTACCACCGCAAAAGAAGGTGTTTGTATATCACCGTGTGGGGTATGAATAACACCGACTCTCGCGAGAGAATCGGTGGATTCCTTTATAATTTCAAAATTAATCGGTGATTTCATTATTTGTGGGCTGAAACAATTTCAACTGCCTCGATTTCAAATACAAGTACACTATTTGCAGGAATAACTCCTGGTATTTCTTGTGCACCATATCCCATAGATGGTGGAATTGTAAGTCGTCTTTTTTCACCCACCCTTATACCTTGTAGACCTTTTTCCCACCCCTGTATTACCCGCCCTTCTCCAATAGTTACGGGAAATGGCATACCTCTTTTGTATGAGTTATCAAATTCCTTCCCGTCTACTAGGGTACCTGCATAATTAACCACCACAGTGTCCCCTATAACCGCAGGTACCCCTATTCCCTCTTTTAACACTTCAATTTTAAGATCATTCATAGTTAAATCCTTTTTTGCCTGGTGTGCAAAATTAAATGTATAAGTAACAATACCGATCACGATTCCAACTACAACAACTGATGCCAAAATCGCCATCGTGTGATGAAAATGATGTTTTTTAATCATAATCAGATTTTACCAAAAATATGCTAAACTATCCATCTAAAGTAATAACCAAAAAAATATGAGGACAGATCTCACAGAAGGTAATATTTCAAAACACATAAAGACAATCGCAATCCCAGCATCAATAGGATTCTTCTTTAATACCATGTTTAATGTAGTGGATACGTATTTTGGAGGCAAGCTTGGTGATGATGCGCTTGCAGGACTTTCAGCATCGTTCCCCGCATTCTTTATCATCATCGCATCATCGACAGGTATTGCTACTGCGACGACCGCACTTGTGGCCAATCATCTCGGTAAAAAAGATGAGGTTAAAGCGAAAGAATACTATACCCAAGGTATTTTTATGGGGATTGTTTCCGCAGTAATTCTCACTATTATTGGACTCGTATTTGCACGCCCATTATTAGGTATTATGAATCTTCCTGTTACAGTATTGGATTTTGCTACCGACTATCTAGATATTATATTCTTAGGAACAATATTCTTTATACTCGCAAGCATTCTTAATTCATATCTCAACGCTCAAGGTAATACAAGAATATTTCGAAATCTTCTCATTATCGCATTCTTTCTTAATGTCATATTAGATCCGTGGTTTATGTATGGAGGATTCGGGGTTCCAGCAATGGGTATCCAGGGTATTGCACTCGCAACAGTATTTACTCAGATCATCGAATGCCTCTATCTTCTCTATTATCTCAAAACTCACAATATTCTAAGTGGAAATATTCGTAAATTCACAATAAATCTAAGCTACATCAAACAAATATTTTTTCAGGCGGTTCCATCGAGTCTCAATATGATGAACGTAGCCATTGGTGCATTCATTATTAACTTCTTTATTGCAATATTTGGTTCTGATGCGATAGCGGGATACGGAGTGGCAATACGCATAGAACAAATCGCACTCATCCCAACAATTGGGCTTAATATCGCAGCACTCTCAATCATTGGCCAGAATAATGGCGCCCATAAATACAATCGTATTCAAGAAACAATCCGCAAAGCAATTGGATTTGGCTTGTATGCACTTATACTTTCATTAGTCGTGATTGTGTTTTTTGGTCGTGACATCATAAGACACTTTTCTTCTAGTGAAGACATAGCAAATATTGGTATGAATTATCTTTATGTTTCACTCTTTATATTTATGGCGTATGTCATCTCATTCATCTCTGCGTCTGCACTCCAAGGTATCAAATATCCAAACCGAGCACTCTGGACTGGAGTATTACGACAAATAATTCTCCCGCTCATTATCTTCCCTGTTGTAGTCTATAGACTTCATGGCGGACTTGAGGGTGTATGGATTTCGCTTCTTGTTATCAACTGGATTGGGGCAATACTATCGCTCATTATTGCAGAAGCAAGTATTAAACACAGAGAAAAAGAATATCACAAAGAACACAGTTCTCTTATTAATAAATAATTAATACAATTATGAAAAAGAAAACTCAGATACTTTTTATTCACGGAGGTATGACCTTCAAAAATAATAAGGATTATGAAAATTACCTCAAAAACAGATCTATTTCACTCGAGAAAAAGCAGAAATGGGGTGATGAATATCTGACAAAAAAGCTAGGACCTGCATATGAGATTATCAGACCTCGAATGCCTCTATCAGAAAACGCAAAATACCGAGACTGGAAAATATTTTTTGAAAGATATCTCTCCATCACACACAAGGAGATTATACTCATCGGCACATCACTTGGCGGTATATTCCTCGCTCAATACCTCTCAGAAAATGAAGTACCAAAAAACATAAAGGGTGTGTTTCTTGTTTGTCCTCCGTTTGACGGATCACTCAGTAATGAGGATCTAGTAGGAGGATTTAAGCTTAAAAGTGATCTATCCCTACTTTCACAATCGACAAAGAATCTCTATCTGATGTTTTCAGAGGACGATGATGTTGTACCGGTAGAACACGCAGAAAAATACAGAAATAAACTCCCGACCGCAAACATTATTATCTACAAAAAGAAAAACGGACACTTCCAAGTATCCGAATTCCCTGAAATCATCAAACTTATCAAAAGCATTTAGATTTCATTCCGCTAGTATTCATTTTTGATTTTTGCTTCGCACCCTCACGGGTATACACTGCTGCTATGATTTAAAATTTATCTCTCATTGCCACATTCACCCTCTTGATAGCTATCATATAACACGCTGTACGCATATCTGTGTTATTGTCTATCATCATTTTGTAACTCGCATCAAAAGCGCTTTCCATTTTTGATTTTAGCTTACCGAGCACATCTTCTTTGGTCCACTTTTCGTTATGTATATTTTGATACCACTCAAAATATGACCCTGTAACCCCTGCACTATTTGAGAGAATATCAGGCACAAACAACACCCCTTTCTTATGCAAGATTTCATCTGCTTCTGGAGTAAGGGGTCCGTTTGCCATCTCGATAATGTATCTCGCCTTTATATTCTCTGCATTTTCTTTTGTAATCACATTTTCAAGTGCACTCGGTACAAGTACATCGACCTGTAATTCAAGAAGTTCTTCGTTTGAAATAAATGTCACATTAGGCATCCCTACAAGAGTTTTGTTTGTCTCCTTAAATTTAAGTACAGCTTCCACATCAAGCCCATCTGTATTGTAGACCGCGGTTTTAGAATCACTGAGTGCCACTACTTTAAATCCTTTTTCTTGTGCGAAATGCGCAAAATATTGCCCCACATTGCCAATACCTTGAATCGCGACAGTTGTTTCTTGTGGATTGAGTTGTTTTTCTTGTGCCAATTTTTCAAGTACGACCACGCCACCAAACCCTGTCGCCTCTGTTCGCCCTTCACTTCCGCCATTGGCTAGAGTCTTGCCGGTAAATGTCGCAAGTTGTTTTGATCCTACTATTTTTGAATATTCATCTACCATCCAGTCCATAATCTCACCTGTGGTGTACATATCTGGTGCAGGTACATCTTTTTCTGGACCTATGATGTCAGCAATAGCTCGAACAAATGATCGTGAAAGATTCTCGAGCTCAGACTTTGAAAGTGTTTTTGTATCGACAATCACTCCCCCCTTTCCACCACCAAACGGGACATCAGCCACCGCGCATTTCCAGGTCATCCAGCTCGAAAGTGCTTTTACCTCTGATTCATTGACCTCTGGACTAAACCGTAACCCTCCCTTGTATGGTCCTCGTGCATTATTGTGTTGTGAACGGAAACCAATAAATGTTTTAATCTCCCCATTATCCATTTTAACTGGGAAAGAAACCTTTAGAACTCTTTGTGGTTCAAGTATTCTATCCAGATCTCCTGCACTAAGCCCTAACTTCACCGACGCATGTTTAATCTGTGTCACAGCACTCTCAAATGGGTTATTGGTCATAATTAACAATGATGATTGATAAGTATATTAATTATGAACCTTCAAAATACAAAAAACAAATTTGACAATAGTTTGAATTGATTACAAAGACAAATTAGATTTATTTTTGTATTTGAGTGGTTGTAGTCTTTTCATACACATTTCTTATCTCGAAGTTTTTTCTTCCTATGAGTCTTTTATCTTCTGTGAGAACATTTACTCTCCACATACCCTCTTCTGGGTAGAGTTTAAAGGAATACAGTCTATAACCTCCTTGCCTACCTCCTTTTATCGCAACTATAACATTGTTAACAGTTCTCCATGTTTTTGCTGTTGAATCATATTTTTGCCAATTGTGAATCACGCTGAGATTCAGATCGATCGGTGAATATACAGAAGAATAAAAAAACACGGGTTCAGAGTTATATCGATGAAACACCTCAAATCTCTTAAAATCTAAAAAGCTCCATAAGTTCACCTTCTGCTCGGTATTTACTATATATCCTCCATCACCTTTAGGCACAAGATCATGATAGACTCCAACATCCTTTAGGATAAGTGGTAGAGGAGGAATAATATTGAAAAAGTAAAATGAGTTAATGATACCAAGCATTAAAATATAATATACAATACGAATCTTTCTATTCACCTTGATGTGCTCCTTCTTATATAACCCAATAATCCAGACAAAAATAACAAAAGTTATAACCGCTATTATTGTACTTGCAATAAATACAACCGAACTAATACTTTTAAAAACCGTAGGGATGACAATAATAAAATATGAGAGTAGAGCAAAGAAATACACACCGAGATTAAAGCTCAAGTCGAGATAGTATTTTTTAAAAAATTCATTGCCTAGCAAGTATGTTGCCAGCAACACAAGAAACGGCCAGCTCGATTCTAGTGTCGCACTCCTCATATAAAACACTACGTAGGCACTAAAAAGTCCTCCAAGACAAAATTGTAGCAAAAAAGCGAGCCAGAAATGTTTACTCTCTGTACTGTTCGCAGAAGATTTCGCTTTATTTATGTTAATAAGAACAATACAGAGACCTGCTACTGCCACATAGGTCGTGAGTACGAGCAAATCGTTGGTAGCATCGACCCTACCCAGAAAAATATTATCAGCAATAAACCCTAATACAAGCGCCAAATAGGAAATCAATCTCTCGTACTTTTCGTACCAAACCTTTACCTTATGACTATGTGAAAGTATGTTAGATAATCTTTTCATGTTCTGACTTTTTCATTCCAAGCCCAAAAAGCATTGTAACTATCGAGAGTAGAATTGAAAATCCAAGCGCAGACCAAAACGAGGCAACAGAAAAATCTGGCACTATCTTGGCCGCAAGCATAGTAAGCCATGCATTGATGACGAATGAGAAAAGTCCAAGAGTTAAAACATTAATCGGTAGAGTGAGAAGAAATACAAGTGGTTTAATAAAAATATTAATTAGTCCTAATACTACCGCGAGTACTACGGCACTCGGCACAGTAATGTATACTCCAGGAACAACATATGCACTGATAAGGATAGATACGGTACCGACAATCCAATGTTTTATACTCATCCCGTTCGAAGATATTATTAATTACTAATGTTAATATATTATCACAGTTCATTTACGCCTAGTAATAGTTCAAACTGGCCACTTACTGCAATTTTCGAACTGGACTCATAAAATTTATTTTATTAATTGTGCAAATTTTTGCACTACTTTTTCTAATTTTGGATTTATGATAACTTCACAATAACGACTTGATCTGTTGTTTTTATAATAATTCTTATGATAATCCTCGGCTACAAAGGATTTATCGAGAGGTTGTACCTCTGTCACTATTGGTTTGCCCATTTCGTTTGACGCATTAATGTCTGTAATAAATTTATCACAGATTTCTTTTTGAGCAGGGTTGGTGTAGAAAATAACAGACCTATATTGTGTCCCCACATCATTCCCCTGTCTGTTTACTGTTGTCGGATCATGACTACCAAAAAATACCGTGAGGATGTCTTCAAGACTTATAACCTCCGCATCATACTGTACCTCCACTACCTCTGCGTGACCTGTATTTCCACCACAAACAGACTCATAAGTAGGATTCGGAGTATGCCCGCCCGCATAACCCGGCAGGACTGAAATAATGCCTTTTAGAGCCTTAAACACTGCCTCTGTACACCAGAAACACCCTCCACCGAGTACTATTGTTTGAGGATTAATTGTTCTATTATACTATATTAGTACCTGTCCCGTTAGAAAAGCGAATCATTTACCAGTTTTAAATATTAAACAAACGTGAACATAAAACACAAAACATCATTATCAGCAATTGCTAATCTTTTCTAACAAGATGACTATTATTTTCTATTCAAAAACTGGTTGCCCTTGGGGAGATGAGGTGCGTGATCTGCTCACTTCTAAAAATATTCCATTCGAAGAACGAGAAATGAATTCGCACCCAGAATTCAAAGAAGAATGTATTCAAAAATCAGGCCAATCCAAATGTCCTACTCTTGATATTGATGGACATATATTGGCAGACACAGATGCAAAAGCAGTTTTAGAGTATTTAAATAGTAAATAAAACTAATTTTATAATTCAGTAACAACGGAATTTTCCTTACTTCCCCAACTACTTGTGAGACCTGTGATTTTCTTTGCTTTTTGGAATCGTTTTGCAAAAGAAATAATATCACCCTCTGAATCTTTATCCCCATAAACAAACCCGATATATTTATATTGGGTTTGTGTGTCAGTTGCTGTATTTATCCCTATCTTAGCAACTGACGGACAATCTCCTAATAGCTCTCTATCCTGCTCATTAAACAAAAAGAGTACTTTTCGATCAATACCACCCTCGCAAAGACCTGGATTTTTATTCCAAAGCCAATTACCGTCCACTGAAATATTAAAATCAGGGTGTAGTGACTCAAGAGAAATATTATTTTCAGTCTTTTCCATTAGAATAATTATATAAGAATTCTTTTTTCAATACAAAATGGAAGGATATGATTTTCCAGATCTTGGTCGAGATCTAATTTCTCTAACTCATATCTATTTGAATAACTCCAGAGATCAACAGTTTCTTCATTCAGATTAATTCCTCCTAAAAGAGTTACATCAAAAAGCGAAAGTCGCTTTAGATTCTTACCATCTGCAAATTCAATATCTCCGAGTCTCCCATTTATTTTAAGATCAGTACCAATGTGTCTTCTGACATAATGAATCAGTCTAATTTCTTCCCTACTATCTGTCGCCTCAATCTGAGGACAATGCCAAAGACATATATCTTTATTTCTCAGTACAAAAAGTTTGTTGTCGATTACTGATATAGCTACGAGGTATTGTTTAGTTTTCATAAGATATATAAATATTTTAACATATCAAATTTAAATTTGACGGAAGATAAAGATTAATAAACTCTCAAAGCGGAGACGGCGAGATTTGAACTCGCGATACCTTTTCAGGTATACCACCTTTCCAAGGTGGCGCACTAGACCACTATGCGACATCTCCGCTTTAGGAATTTTAAATTTCCAACATGGGTCACAGATAATTTTCTACTGAAAATTTCTTCGACCCCGTCTCATTCACCTCCACTCATTCCGACTTTAAAATGTTGCAAGTATTCACATTTTAACACCAGACCACTATGCGACACCTTCAACAGAGATACAATACCTTATTTGAAAATTTGAATCAAAATTAGCAGGCAGCCATATTCATAAACCTTATCATATCACCTTTTCTCTCTGGTTTGATTGATTTAAGAAATGCTCCAATACTATTGTTTAAATTTGTATCGTTGATATAGTGCTGAGCAGCATAATCAATATGCATTTCAGTTATTATTTCATCACCAACCATTCCAAAATAGTTCTTAATTTGGGAAATTTTTGCCAAAATTTCTTGAGCAGCCTGTGTTTTGGTTTTGTACCCAGAGATATAATAATCATCAACCAGAGATATAAGAAATCTCTTTTGATCATCCGACATCAGATCTAATACACCGTGTGCTTGTTCATGTGCTTCAATTATACTTTTTTGATGTTCGCTCATAAGTTCACCTTTATGAGTAACTGCGTCAGAAAACACTGTTGCGGGTTCATGATACTTGCCCACACCTTTATTTTGAGGCATATAACCATCTCCGTACTCATCCTTAAAACTTGAAGCTATTCCATAATTAGTATGGTTAAAAACTTTTGATATACTAGCCAGATATTGATTTTTAATAGTGTCAAACTCATCATCAGTTCCATTAAACCTTTTTCTTAAAATACGCGACTCAACATATCTCTCTACCGTAATTGGATGTAACAATCTCTGATAAAAAACTTTACTCCAATTACCTTCAAAATTTGAAGCATTCTTAATTTCTTCAAGTAAAATATCCTGTCTGCTTTTGAATTCAGGAGCATCCGCATCTTCGGCAGCTGGGTGAGGTAAACTAGATGGTAAGATTTCCTCCATAATTATTTATTAAGTAAAGCGTTTATCCGTTCTTGGACCGGTGGATGTGTCATAAACATCTTTGCAAACCAAGACACCTTTTGTTCTCTATCTGCTACCCCATCTCCATCCGCATCTCCCCCGAGAGGAGTTGAGATGTACATATGTGCAGTTGCTTTAGTCGTACGAGTCATTGGATGGTGATAATCAGAAATCTTTGCAAGAGCACTTGCCAGACCTTCTGGGTATCGTGTGATGAGTGCACCTGTAGCATCCGCTAGGAATTCTCTTTTACGAGAGATAGCGAGCTGGATCACCATAGCAATGATTGGAGAGAGTATGAGAAGTGCGAATCCAATAATTATTAGTGCAGGATGTTTGTTGTCATTGTCATTTTTACCACCATGTAGCGACACTCGTATCATCCAATCTGCAAATATTTGTATTAGTCCAACGAGCACCACAACCACACTCTGAAGTAGAATATCTCTGTTACCGATATGTGCAAATTCGTGCGCAATCACCCCTTCGAGCTCTGTCTTATTTAGCCTCTCAAGGAGTCCCGTGGTCACCGCGATAGCAGAATGATATTTGTTACGACCTGTAGCAAAAGCATTCGGTGCTGGATCATCGATGATGCAAAGTCTCGGCATCGGAAGTCCTGCGGTAATAGAAATATTCTCTACTATTCGCCAAAGTTCTGGATTGTCCTTCATCTGTATCTCTTTTGCTCCGGATACAGCAAGAGCAATCTTGTCTGAGAACCAATAGCTTCCAATATTCATAATAACACTCAAAATCACTGCGAATACAAATATCCCAGGATTGTTATAGTAGTAGCTCGCAAACCATCCCAGAAATGTGACGAGTGCGAAGAATAGAAGCATTAAAGCCCAAGTTTTTGTAATGTTTTCTCTCTGATGTGTGTAGAGGGTCATTGTTTATAGTATATGGTATATAGTATGTTGTATATAGTATATATACAAATTAATTAGTCTCAATGAGAAATATTTTCTTCTCGAATCCTCCTCTTTGTTTCTTTCGTTCTCTTTTTTCTTTCATAATTTCTTTCTTAGAAATTTTATGTGAATCCATGACTGCATCAATAATTTCTTGTATATCTGCAAGCTCTTTTATCATTTCAACCCTTGAATCTTTTGCATCTAAGAGCTCATTCGCCTCCTCAACAACTTTTTTCAACGCTTCAAGTTTGAATTCTTTTTGATTTAATCTCTTTACTACACAACCATCACCATTTTTCTTAATGATCTGTGGGACTCTATCCCGAACCAGCTTGTTATATATCTTTTTCATTTATTAGTATCATTAGCAAAACACTAATGTCTATAAAACATGGAGCTGACTGCTTAGAATTTAACTTCTACAGGATTTTGTGCCACAGAATCATCTGGAAGATCAAAAAGATCCATCTTCTTAAATCCACCCATTCCTGCAATAAGATTGCCTGGGAAAGACTCTACTCCAATATTAAGATCTCGAACTGTACCATTGTAGAATCGTCGAGCAGCCTGAATCTTGTTTTCTGTATCTGAAAGTTCCTGTTGAAGTGCAAGGAAGTTTTGATTTGCCTTCAAATCTGGATATGCTTCTGCGATTGCAAAGACAGATTTGAGAGCTCCTGTAAGCATATTTTCTGCCTCAGCGTGTGCTGGGTTTGCACCACCTCCTGCCATTGCTTTGCTTCGTGCTTCTGTTACTTTTTCAAAAGCAGTAGATTCGTGAGTAGCATAACCTTTTACAGTATTAACGATATTTGGAATGAGGTCATATCGTCTTTTGAGTTGAACTTCGATATCTGACCATGCTTCTTTTGCTTGGTTTGAGAGTCGTACAAATCCGTTATAAGAAAGCACTGCCCAAAGAATAATGATCGCAAGAACTATAAGTAAAATTGTAAATGGAGTCATAAAGTAATTAGTTAACTATTAAACCACATGATCATTGTACCATTTTATATATGGAAATAAAATCGTGGAAAACTCATTATAGACAAAGATGTTCGTCATAAGGCAGACACAACCCGAGTGGAGAATTACAAATTTTTTAAAACATTGCGCAGGCGGGTAGTCGCACCACAGGAGTATTTCTTATTTCCTAATTCACATGAGTACAAGCTCATAAGGAAATAAAGTCACCATAGCAATCCCGAAGCTTCAGGATATGAGCGTTTTAAAAAAGTTGTAATTTGAAGCGTCTAATTTCCTTCAATCGCATCAATATTACTCTGAAGTGTTGCCACTCGAGACATTACTTGTGTTCCATATGAACAACTAGATCCTCCTGTTCCATAATACTTACACGCTGCCTTTATCTCACTTGAGTAACTACCCGCTACAGCACCCCTGTCCTCTAGGTACATAGATGAAGCCATGATCGCGTGTTCTGGATTCCACGGATCAGGGCTTTGTGTACCAAGAGCTTTTATGAGTCTGCTTTTCATCAGGATCCAGGTAGACGGAATAAACTGTGCAGGACCCATAGCACCTCCATATCCTCTGCCTTTATAATACTTTGCACTTCCTATTGGACAAGAAACAGGTGTAGACGCCCAATCTCTTCCAAGTGCACTTGTAATATCGGTAAATGGTTGTGTATCTCTCGGTGCCGCCATCACTTTTTCAAAATAGCTACCAGAATTCTTACCCTTACCATCCCCTGTTGTTAGATCAGTAAGCAAACAAGATCCCACATTTTTACCGAGATTGCTTTCTTGTGTAAGGATAGCGAGTACGAACGCAGGGCGTACACCAGTGATTTTGCTTGCATTTTTTGCATACCGGTATGCATCCTCAAACGGAATCGAGGCACTATC
The DNA here is from genome assembly GCA_964554765.1 of uncultured Candidatus Saccharibacteria bacterium. Lineage (GTDB taxonomy): Bacteria > Patescibacteriota > Minisyncoccia > Phycocordibacterales > CAIRYW01 > JAQBQZ01. The sequence continues at coordinate 9,911 of CAZKPS010000006.1, read as the reverse complement.
TCGAAGTCCAAAGAGTGCTGACTTTATCTTAGCCACTTCAGCAGCCTTGTCTGCTATCACTTTTTGATAGTCTGACTGCTTATTTTTGTTTAGATTTAGTAATCTCTGTTTCTCTATTGAGGCGACTTCGACTTTTTTCTTTTCGGACTCGATGTTTGCCTTTGTATCTAGTTCCTCATCTTTCTTCTTACTGAGGTTTTGCTTTTCGTCTTCATTTGCCTTTTTGTTATCACGAAGTTCGGTAAACACTCCTGCTAAAGATAGTTTTAGTGCGTCGAATGCATCAAGATCAGCAAACGCTGCCGAGAGATTTTCTGAACCCAAAAAAACTTCAGGCAGAGAATAATCATCGAGTTGGTTTGTTTTTCGTAGAATCTGAGATAACGACTCTCGACCAGAATCAATTTTGGAATTGAGCTGATTGATAACTTGTGTTTTTTTAATAATATCCTTACCAAGGTTCGCAATAGAGAGTTCATGCGCTTTAATTTGAAGCTGTGCCTGCTTAATCTGGATTGCCAGCACTTGTTTATCTCGTTCGAGTGATGCACCTGTCTGCTTTAGACTGTCGAGCTGACTTGATAGGTTGTTAATTTCGTTTTGAGTTTGGTTGAGGAGGTTTGTACAGTTTGCCTTTTCCTCTGGAGTATCACATTTATAGCTAGCAGCAAAAGTAAAATTACTAAGTGGGAGTAGTATACCCAACATCAACAGATTTATTATAAACAAGGTGCTTATTCGAGATTTTGAAAACATAATTGAAAGTTTGGAATGCATCTGTACGTACACTGCCACTACCGTCGTATTTAAATTATATCATTTTTGGAATAATTCTCCAAAAACAAAACACACCCTTTAGGTGTGTTTTGTTTTTATGTGATTTATTTATCTTCTCCTTCTCCCTCTTCTTCTTTCTTACCTTTCTTTTCTACCTCGATTGATGAGAGATCGATTGGTGCTGACTCTTCCTCTTTTTCATCCTTTGGTCGAGCAACCTTTGCCACCGCTTCTTCTCCATGAGTAAGGAGAGTTACGCCGGCAGGAAGTTTGATTTGATTTGCATAAAGGTGAACATCAAAGTCTGTAATGATTGAAATATCAGCTATAACTGCATGTGGAAGATCTTTTGGCATAGCCTCAATCTCAACCTCGTGAAGAACCTTAACAAGCACTCCACCAAGATCCTTAACAGCAGGAGCGACACCTTCGAATTCAACAGGTACGTGAACAGTTACTTTCTTACCCTTTTCGATAACATAAAAGTCAGCATGCTTAATCTTACCTGATACACCGTCTACATCCACAGCATGAATGAGTGCATCATGATCACCATTCTCACCCTTGAGAGTAATGATTCCTGATTCACCTGCTGTCTTCCATACCTTTTCGAGATCTTTTGAAGATACTGTGATAGGTGTTGAAGCCTCCTTTGCACCATAAAAAACTGCAGGTGTAAAGCCGTTAGCTCGTAATTGTGCGAGATTTTCCTTTACGTTTCTTGATTTTATTTCTATTGAAGTCATAGGCATATATTTTACATATTTGTAAAGAAAATGCAAATTCTGAATATAGTATATGGTATGTAGTATTTATGCATCATGGCAACACAATAATACTAATTCCCTTGGACTCAAAATCAAATCCCAAAGCTAATAACTATTATGTTATAATTTCACTCATGAACGAACAGACTACATGGAAGTTCTACACAAACTCAGTGGATGCCTGGGAAGCTATGCTACTATCTATATCAAACGCTACCGAATCCATAGACCTTGAGCAGTTTATCCTCTCCCATGATTCCATAGGTGTTCGCTTCCTGGACGCACTCAAAGAACGTGCAAAGGCAGGTATCACAGTCAGAATATTTTGTGATGAAGTCGGAAGTTTTTCCCTCTATCGAGCCAATATTAAAAATGAGCTCGAATCGACAGGTATAAAGATTAAATTCTTTAACTCTATTATCCCCTGGAATCCGAACAAGGAATCGCTCTGGTTTTTTCGCGACCACCGTAAACTTCTCATAATAGACAAGAGGATTGGTTTTGCAGGCGGGGTATGTCTCGGAGATATAATGCGAGAGTGGAGAGAGAGCACAGTCGAGGTGAAAGGAAATGTAGTAACTCAAATGATTGAATCGTTTGAAGTGATGTGGAATAGATCGTATCATAAATTCAAATACTACCTCCCGAAGAAAAAGAAGCTCTTTACCGATGCACAAAACGAGTTTAGATATATCACCAATGCCCCTCTACCAGGCAAGCGATATATGTACAAAGAACTGATACGAGCCATCAAAAGTGCAAAACATTATATATATCTCACCACACCATATCTCCTCCCCGACTATCGACTATTACGAAATCTTAAGCAAGCATGCAAACGTGGTGTCGAAGTAAGACTACTTATCCCTGAAAATACCAACAGTAGACTTGTAAATATTGGTGGAGGAACATTCTTTAGAGACATGCTTGATAGCGGTATAAGGATATTTAGATATACAGGCACCCTCATACACGCTAAGACAGGAATAATAGACGGTAAATGGTCTACTATTGGAAGCCTCAATCTCGACAACCTCTCACTCCGCTATAATTTCGAAGGTAACATAGTATCACTTAATAAGCACTTTGCCTTTGAACTCGAAAAGCAGTTTCTCGATGATCTCAAGCTTTCAAAAGAACTCACTCTAACAGAATGGGGTAAACGAGGGTTACTACGAAGATTTCTTGAAATATTAATTTGGCCGTTTAGAAAACTCTTGTAAAGTATTCAAGTAACAAGTAAACAGGTGTTCAAGTAAGATACAAAATGCACAGCACCGAAGGTGCTGTGCATTTTGTATCTCATAATCACAACAAAAAATCGCCACTTGCCGTGAGGCTTGTGGCGATTTTTTGATAAGTTAGATTCTCAACTTTAGTTTACTGCGACAACAGGATTTCCTCCTTTTGCCCAACATGGTGATGATGAATTCCATGGAGTTGTGCCTTCTTTCTCGTAGAGGTATTTAGCATAAGCCATATTACCTTCTATTGTATGGAGATCGAGACCCATCTTCTTGGCTGTATCGAGGTGGTAATATCTATTGATTTGCATTACCCCCACATCACTTTGATTGATTCGTCCGGTGAACGGAGTTACCCCGTCTTTCTCGAACTGTCTAAATCGTGATTCACACCAAGCTACTTTGACCATAATTGGTGAATCCTTGAAATACTCTTTAACCCTTTCTTCTACTGTCTTTGGAGCTTCTACAACAACTGTTGTAGTGGCAACTCCATAGATATTGGTAGTTGATGCCGTAGCATCGATGATATTGAGATTTGGCATCATAAGAGCAGATGACATAAGCCCAACACCAGCTAATAGACTAACGATAAGCGATTTGTGTTAATTTTAATTCTTGAGTTCAGACCTGAAAAGTCGTCGGTATTTAAAAACAAAAAACCAATGGACTATTGGTTTGTGTCTAATATACTAGCACATCTAGGACTCAAAGTCAATGCTTCACAACATTTTTGAGGTATGTCAAACTCGAAAATATGTTGTTAAATAAGGATATTTTGGGACAATAGCTTTGACAAAGTGTCACTAATATATTAAAATATTTGCCATATTGTAACTAGTGCCACCACAATCATAAGAATCGTAGTGAGCCAACCAAGAAAACCTCCCAGCCTACCATTGGAATACTCCCCCATTATTGTCTTATTGCCTGCCAAAAGGAGTATAAAGACTAGAGCTATAGGGGCCACGAGCGCATTTGCGACCGATGTATACACCAAAGCCTTGATAGGATTGATGCCGATGAAATTAAAAAGAAGTCCGAAGAAGACTGAAAGTGTGATAACAAGATAAAATGCTTTAGCATCATTTGCCTTTCGGTAGAGACCTTCTTTATACCCGAATGTCTCAGAAAATATATACGCCGATGATGCAGCAAGTACCGGTATAGCAAGAAATCCAGTACCGAGGATACCAAGAGTAAAAAGTATATACGAGAGGTCACCTGCAAGTGGTCGAAGTGCCTCAGCAGCCTGTCTTGCGCTTGTAATCTCATATATCCCTGCCTTGTAGAGCGTCGAGGCACACACAGCGATAATAAAGAACATCACCACATTTGAGAGGAACATTCCTCCCCAGACATCATACCTCATCTGCTTAATACCTTTTGGACCCTCAGCCACCCGAAGTTCCACACTTGTCTTACCCTGATTTATCTCATCCTCGATTTCCTGGGATGTCTGCCAAAAGAAGAGGTATGGAGAGATAGTCGTACCCAATATAGCTGCCACAATAAGAATATCACCCCGAGTGAAACTAAGTGATGGTACAAATGTATTGTAAAGGATTGTACTGATATCAAAGTGAAGTATCACACCTGTAAATACATATGCAAGAAGTGTCATCGCAAGCCACTTGAGATACTTTGCATACTCATCGTATGAGACAAATACCTCCAAAACAACAGTAACAATAGCAATAATAATAAGTGGCACCCAAAATGGTACAGTGCCCCAGTACATCTCTATCACATCTGCCATCGCACCCAAATCTGCACCAATATTGAGTGTATTAGCAAGTATCACGAACACTCCGCAAAAATAGAGCCATTTTTTTGAAAAATGAATACGAATGTTTTCAGCGAGTCCTCGCCCTGTGACAAGTGCAATACGAGCACACATCTCCTGTACAATACCCATAAGAATAAATGAATACGGTGCAAGCCAGAGAAACTTATAACCAAACTGTGCGCCAGTCTGCGAGTAGGTCGCGATCCCTGATGGATCATCATCAGCAGCACCTGTAGTTACCCCAGGCCCAAGCATTTTCCAAATTTTTTTTATTTTTTTTAGCATATTTTTGTAGCAAGGGGTCCGACCCCTTGCTGTTAATTATATTATAAAAATTCTTCGTATCCATGCTCTTTTAATTCTTTTCTTCCGTGTGGGACAGTAGCGGCGCCAACCTGAATTTTGATCAGATTTACTTTTTGATCATGCTTAATTAGATATTTATTTACATTACTAAAGCTATCTATAAACGACCCTACACATCGATTCAAGGCTCTGTCGTCCACTTCTAGCATAGATCCAGACATGAGAATTTTCTTTACACCTATCTCAGAGAAAAATAATACCAGATTATGAGCACCTATAAATCCATACCTTATCAATTCTCGCTCATCTTCTTTTGAGTAATTAGGGTCATTATAATACATTGATTTTATATAACCATTCTTGTGTAATGTAGGTAAAACATAAACAGGAGACTCGGCATCAAGTTTTAAACCTTGTTTTTCGATAGAGTTTCTAACACCATCAAAGCAATCTTCATCAATTAATACGAGTGTCGGTGGGGAATTTTTTTTAAACATGGTCCTCCTTAACACCTCCATAGGTGGATAATTAGTGTAGTCTGGGTATCCCTCGTCATTAATAATATGTTTCCAATCTGAACCAACATGTGTAGGGTGAATAGAGACACGGAGAATACCCCCGCATCTTTCAAGATTCTCTTTTAGATGCTGTCTCTCTTCTTCGCCTAACAAATCAATTCTCGCGGTAAATTGAAAGTCACGCTCCCTTTCTTCCATTTTAGAAACAAAATCTTTAAAGTCATCCTCATTATCAAATCGAGGAGTTAATGTTTGTTTTTTTTGACCATCATTAGATCCAAGAGTCTCCATAAATTATTCAAATTTATCAAAAGTAAAATAGGTTAACTTCCCTAGATCAATATGATAACTGTTTTCAATAACCGCTCTCGCATTTTCATAGACAACTTTTTCCCAATCAAGACCGAGTTTTTGTGCAACCTGTTTGATTTGATCTAATGATGAGCCCTCAAGTTCCACATATGATGGGATACGAGGCCATGTGTCGATATCAATACACACACCATCAAGCATTAGTGTGTGTCTCATCTTTTGCTGGAATCTGTTTACAGACAGACCAGTTTTTATCAAAAAATTCTTTGTCTTTTCAAAACTATCGTTGACCTCTATCTCAATCTCTTCAACATTATTTAATTGATGATTAGTGTTCTCGGTGTGATTCTTGTAGCTCACTGTTATTTTTTTTGTAGTATCCCTGAGTCTCACAAACTCGTTTTTTGTCTCTATACCTCTTATCTTAAAAATTATTTCTTGGAGCATAGTTTCTCCATCATCAATACCACCCAGGTCTTTAATCTTTTTGACAAGATTTTCCTTATTTACTTCAAGAAATCGAATCTCTATTTCTTTGTTCCCTGTATTAGATACCATACAGATATTATAACCAAGGAATCTTAAAATTACTAAACTCAGGAAACACACCTCTTTCATTAAAAAGCCGACTGAATGCTTCTGTCTCCCATTTTGCACCATTTATTGCTATGTGTGGTTTTGGCTCTGCTTCTATTCCTACATATTCCATAATTTTGTCACTATCGAGATCAGTCCGTCCGTGAGCTAAAGGTGGAACAATCCCCCGGCGTGACATATGAAAATAAGTGATTGAATGGAGATCAATCACTCGATGTGCAATAGATACATCAACCCCTGCTCGCTCAGCAGCAGCAATAATAAAATTTACATCAAACGAAACATTCTGCCCTGCAAATGTATGATCTCTTTTACTTTTCATCCATTCTATAAATTCTTTTACAATATCCGCTTCAGTTGGCTTTGAGGTATCACGAAGTTCCTCCTCTGTCATACCATTTATCTCGAGAGCTTTTTGTTCTACACGAGCACCCGGAAAAATCTGACACTCTCGATAAAAAGTATCAGAAGGATTATCAAAATCAATAGCACCAATCGATACCAGAGAGTGATATCGCGGATCAGTACCTGTAGTTTCTACGTCGACGATAATCATTTACCCTAGAAAGTTTTATCTATTAAAAAGTTGGTTATGTAGATATTATATCCTATATATTAAATATAGTGAAAATTCCGTTTACAATTTTTATTTTGTCACCCAAACCAACTTTTCTTGTCATGCAAATATTCACAGATGACACCTAGATTTGATTACACGAACAAGAGTAAGCACTTTAATATTTAATAAGATCCGCATGACGATAGATAAAATTTTAGAGGATGTTACATCCCCTTACAATTTGTCGCTTTAGTCAGTCCCGCTTTTTCTGCTTCCAAGGCACTCGCAAAATATACCTTGTTTTTATCTGAGATTCTTTGTGCAGCACCACACCACGGAAGGTAGTATCTCTTGCCTGTTTTTGAGGCGACCACCTGAGAAGAATTATTTGTATCTTGATTGGTCACACTATCAATATTTGAATTGATAGATGATACCCTATTTGAAATAGTATTTATATCTTTACTGTCGTTTTCTATGACTATTTTATCCTCTGAAACTTGGTTTAAAACTGAGTATCTACCCAGCCCAAACGAGGAAATACCCACAAATATAATAATAAGACAGGCCCCCACCTCCTCGAGATGCCCTTGGCTATATTGCTTGATTTTGTATAAAAAACGGGTTATTATACTCATTAAGTTAAATTAGATGCTGTAAGGTTACTTTTATGGCTTAATCTATTATAAACGAGAAAATAATTTTAAGATAATTAACATAACATAATCTATGGCAACCAAAAAAGCGGCCGGTACCGCCAAGAACCTGACAGATTCAAATCCAAAGTTCCTCGGAGTGAAGCTGTCGGATGGAGAGAAAGCAAAAATCGGTGATATCATCGTAAGACAAAGAGGAACAGCAATTATGGCAGGAAAGAATGTAGGAGTAGGTAAAGATCACACACTCTTCGCTCTCAAGCCTGGAACTGTAGAGTTCGGAAATAAGCGAAAAATAAACTTTGACGGGACAAAAACAGTAAGAAAGATAGTAAACATAAAATAACAGAATATCGAATACAGAATACTGTCTATCGAGCCAAATTCAAAAAGCACGGCGCCTACGGCGCCGTGCTTTTTTGTTTTACATTCAATATACAATATTCAACATTCTATTTTACCCCTTCAACCACAAGCTTGATTCCCACCTTCTTATCCCCAACTTTTACCTGAAGATTATGCTCTCCGGCCTCTTTGATTGGTTTTGGGAGAATAATGAAATCAGGATGAATATCTGCTCCAATAGAATCCTTGATCGCCTTCACAATTTCTTCGGTATGCAATTGAGCAAAAAGGTGACCCTTGCTATTTGTTTTTGCTTTTATTGTTACTTGCTTGTCGATAATTTCGTTCACATTTTTCATCAAAAGATCCATCTGGATTTTTCTCTCAGTCTCAATAGCTTTTTTCAAAACTTCCACCTTCTTTATCTCAGCATCTGTTGCTACTTTTGCCTTACCTGTAGGAATGAGGGCGTTTAATGCAAACCCATCTGCAACTTCCTTAACGTCAAACTTCTTACCTATCTTCTGCACATCCTTGAGTAATATTACTTTCATACTTTTTTTATTTATTTAGTTCTTAAATTTGCCCTGCCACTTCAAGAGCTTTGTTAAGCTGCACATCTCTTTTACTTTTAATATCTTCATCTGTGAAATGAATTTCATAATCAGGAATTAATCCATTATGAGATATTGAAATACCTTTTGGGGTAAGCCATCGTGCAATAGTTAATTTCAGAGTTGTGTTGCTGGTTATAGGCACTAGCTCTTGCACAACACCCTTACCGTAAGTCTTTGTTCCCACTATCACACCCCTACCATAGTCACGAAGTGCTCCTGCAAATATTTCCGAAGCAGATGCTGTATTTTCGTTTACGAGAACAACTATTTTCATATTTGGATTGAAGAGATTATACCCTTTGCTACGATATACTGTAGTGCCATTATTTTTACCGAAATCTTCAGTAACAACAGTCTGTCCTGTAGGTACAAACCAACTGATCATATCTACGGCAGCATCTAAATACCCACCAGTATTGTCGCGCAAATCGATAACAAGCTTCTCGGCTCCCGAATTCACAAATTCCCTAAGAGCATTTCTGAAGAGTTCTGGAGAATTCGCTGTAAAGCTGTTTATACGAATTCCGAATACACCTGTTGGATACTTCTTAGTCTCGATGACGGGAGTAGTAATAGTATCTCGCATGATACTAAAGTGAAGTGGGGATGCACTATTATTTCTTACGACATCAAGTTTTACAGTCGTACCCTTTTTTCCTCTGATTAGTCCGACAGCTTTGTCGAGGTCAATACCGATAGTACCCGTATCATTGATTTGGGTTATCTTATCGAGTGGCAAAAGACCAGCTTTTTCTGCGGGAGAATTTTTAATGAGTGAAACCACTGTAAGTATACCGTCTTTATAATTAAGCACTGCCCCTATACCATCGAGAGTACCTGACAAGTCGTTTTGAAAATTTTTGTTTTCCTCAGCATCGAAGTATGTGGTATATGGGTCACCCAATGATTCAGCAAGACCTTTGATTGCTCCATCAATTTTTTGCTGGTCAGTAGTCGTAGTACCACTGTCCATATATTTCTGGTTTAGAATATCCCACACTTTCCAGAATGCTGTCATATCAACATTTTCGTGTGTAGCATCCGAGATATTCACTCCCGCAATATCTGTCACACTAAGACGAGTGGCATCAACATAGAGGCCAGCAAAAAAAGAAATAGCGATTACGAAACTGACTCCTGCAATTACCCCTAATTTTTTAAGTGTTTTGTTTATTTGCATATAATATGGATTATCTCAAAAAACACACAGAACGGCAAATTTACCCTCTAAAGTTTTATCTGTCGCTATGTAATATATTTTATATATAAAATCAGATATTTTAAGATATTGATTTACAAAACAAAACTAATAAGTCACAACCCCCTCTTATTACATGGCAGAAAAAATTAGTACTCACTATAGGTGTGATTTATACACGCTTATTATATTCTTCCTAGTATAAAATGTGGTACAATAACACTAA
>CAZKPS010000005.1:27939-34168 GCA_964554765.1 uncultured Candidatus Saccharibacteria bacterium | reverse complement strand
CCCGATTGGATAATTTGTTTCGTTCCTCACAAATTATGCTCAATCGGGTTTCGAGCCCTTATAAAGTGATTTTGATTACTTTATGCCGACACACTAAAAATGCTTCGCATTTTTGAGGTGTAGGCCGGGCTCGAACCGGCGCATAACAGTTTTGCAGACTGTCGCGTTGACCAACTTCGCCACTACACCAATATTTGGGACTGGAGACAGTTTACATTTTTTTGAGACTTTTGACCAGCTTTTAGAGCTGATTCAGCTTCGCTCTCGTAGAAGGACCTACCACTCCAAGCTGGCTAATCTTGTGTTCCTTTTGGAATTTCTTTACCGCAGCTTCTGTGAGCGGTCCGTATTTACCTGTTATTGGTCCTGAATAAAATCCTAGATTTGTGAGTTTTTTCTGTAATTCAGATACTTCGGTGCCAGTTGAATCTATCTCGAGATTCTTGGTAAACACATACTTATTAGATTTTGTTGTCGTCGTGGTTGTATTAGTTGTTGGAACCGGACATTGATTGACTGTTACGTTTTGAATATCGCTTTGGTTTACTGCAACAACATAAAGTACTCCACATTTTGAACTGTTATCGCATACAGTGATACTTGTTCCTCCAAATCCATTTGCAATAAGGTTTAGAGTACTACCGGTCAATGTTGCTGTGATTACTGGACTTGAGTTATTGGTCACAGAATATCCTCCTGTGCCGTTGATTGTGATTGATTTTGTTTTGCCAATGGTCATTACAACATTGTTCTGGCTAAAAGAGATTCCGTTTGAATTTGTGGTTTTATCACAAGTAAGCTCTCCTGGTTTTGACCATCTGATTGTTGCGGATCTTTGCCCGTTTACGAGTACGTATGCGGTTTGGTCGCAAGCGATGTTGTAACTACTTGTATTGATTGCCATCCGCAAATATCCATTTTGATCTGTGCTTCCTAGAGTTGTTACTTTTGATCCGTAGTGGAGTTCGACAGGTGAGTAAGGGTCTCCATAGGCAGTAATTTGGCTGTCTATTGTGCCAACACTCTCAAGTGTGAGTATTGATGCGACCGCACCTTTTGTAATTTGTGTATTTATACCAATAAAAATGATTGGAAGTATTCCAAAAGATAAAATTGTTTTAAGATATTTTTGCATCCTAAAATTATATCATACTTAAAAACCTCGCAAGGTAGTGTCTTGCGAGGTTTTTTAATTTACATTTCACTTGAGAGTCTCTCAATATTCTGTCGATTCTTTTCTCCGACATCTATCTCAAAATCAACAAATGGGATTCTTTGGAGTCTTGTTTCGTTTTTAAGTATCTCCTTGAATTCACCTCGTTTTCTTTTTAGGAATTCAAGTGCAGTCTTCTCTTTGCTCTCTGGAAATGCAGTAAAGTAGATAGTTGCTTGTTCAAATTTAGGACTAACAATCACATTAGTTACAGTAAGTAGGGAAGCATTAGAGCCCTCTTCAAGCATGAACTTGGTTGCACATTTTTTGATTACTTCTTCTATTTTTTTGTCTCGATTTGGGTCTTTGGGGATCATATGAATTAAATTGAAAATTATAAATCAAAAATCAAAGATAAATTATTTTAATAGCATTATTTTTTTTGATTCTTGCTTTTGATTTTATATTTACTTCTCTACTATTTTAAAACTCTCGATTTTGTCTCCTGGTGCAATCTCTATTTTTGATTCAATCATTGTTCCACATTCGAGTCCTTCTTTTACTTCCTTCGCTTCTGTTTTTGACTGTTGGAGCTGTCGGATTCGTCCTCGTCCTATTTCCGCATCTCGTCTAATAATCTTTACTTCGTCATTAAGTGATATCATTCCTTCCTCTACTCGTGCACCTAGGACTTGTTTATCTTTGTTTGCACTAAAACATTTAAGAATTTTTGCTTTACCGTGGATTTCCTCTTCTTTCATTTTTGGGGTCTTTGTCTTCATATACTCCTCGAGCCATTCGGTGAGTTTGTAGATAATATTAAATATTTGAATATTTACATTATCTCTTTCGGCGAGAGTTTTCGCACTTGTATCTATTTTAGTATCGAATCCGAGGATGACACTGTCGGGTTTTGTGCTTGCAATCTTCACATCATTCTCTGATACGAATCCGATACCTGTTGAAACAATCTTGAGGCATACTCGGTCATTTTTTATTTTTTTCATCTCGTGTGTTATTGCTTCGATAACATCAGTTGATGACGCCTTGATGATGATAGGGAGTGCGACTTGAGCGTTTTCGTTACCGATTGTCACTGCACCCTCTATTTTTGCTGCCAATTCTCGGTTTTGCATAGCGAGAGTTTCTGCTTCTTTCTTGGTTGCAACTGCGACACAGATTTCTCCTACAGGCGGGAGTTTGTCGAATCCTGTGATTCGAACAGGGTCACTCGGGCACCCCTCCTTTATCGGCTTGCCTTGGAAGTCTTCAAATATTCGTGTCGGTGCTATTGCATCTCCAGCAACCACAAATGATCCTGATTTGAGAATTCCGTTTTTGATTATGATTGTTGCTCCGACACCTTTTGTTTTGTTGTTTTGAGCCTCGATAATAACTCCGTCGCCCAATCCTGATATATCTGCTTTGAGATCTGTAATATCTGCAAGAAGCAGTACCATATCAAGAAGCTCATCAATACCCTGACCTGTGAGTGCTGAAACTCCTACAGCTGAAATATCTCCGCCCCTGCCCTCAACAAAGATTTCTGCGTCACCGAGCATTTGATTTGTTCGATCAATGTTTGCTGTTGGTTTGTCGATTTTGTTCATCGCAACAATAAAAGGAAGTCCTGCATCTTTGATGCATTTGTATGCCTCGATTGTTTGAGGTTTTGTTCCTTCGTCTGCTGCCACGACAAGTATGGCAATGTCTGCTACTTTTGCACCACGAGATCGGAGAGCCCCGAATGCTTCGTGTCCTGGTGTGTCGAGGAACGTGATTGATACATCTTGTCCTTCTGCGTTTTTTCGGTGGACTTTGTACGCACTCATTCGCTGAGTGATACCTCCGGCCTCACGGTCTGTGGTATTGGTCTTTCGGATATAGTCGAGCAGGGATGATTTACCATGGTCAATATGACCCATAACGGCAACTACTGGCGGTCTATTTGATTGTGAATTAGGGGTATTTGACATATTGCTGAATTTAGAGCCTATCATAGCACTATAAAGTCAAAATTCAAAAGAATAAAGTCAAAAGGCAAAGTTCAAAAGTCAGAATTATAATTCAAAATTTAAAAGTGGGCCGGAGCCAACGGAGTCGCCTCCGACAAAAAGTTTTGAATTTTAACTTATACTTTTAACCTCTGACCTTTCACTTATGACTTGTCCTGTTGTTTTTTCATATTTTTCGACTAATATACAATACATATGAAAAATAAGATGAAAAAAACATCAAAACGAATATATCTCGACTATACATCATCGACTCCGGTTGACCCGAAGGTCACTCTCTCAATGCGAAAGATTGAGAAGCTCTGTGTTGGCAACCCTAATGCACTCCATAAAGAAGGGAGAGATGCAAAGAAGGTTTTTGAAAGTGCACGAAAAAGTCTCGCAGAGAATCTTGGTGCAAAATCTGATGAAATAATATTTACCTCAGGTGCGACAGAATCAAACAATCTTGCAATACTTGGGCTCTATGAATTTTTAAAAGACGAATACAAAAAAATAGGGAAGACTCCACATATTATTTCTTCTTCGATTGAACACAAGTCTGTGCTCGAAGTGTTGAAGCATCTCGAATCAAAAGGAGTGAAAGTGACATATCTGAATCCTCACTCAGACGGAACATTTCCTCATAAAGAGTTACGTAAATCTCTCACACCCGACACAATGCTTGTGACTATTATGCATGCGAACAATGAGATAGGGACAATTAATGATATCGAAGAAATCGCGCGAGAAGTGCGACACGCGCGACGTAAACTCGGGATGACTGTCTCAGGTACACCATATTTTCATACTGATGCTGCGCAGTCGGTGACGTATGTGCCGATAGATATGACAAAAGTTGGAGTTGATCTCCTCACACTACATAGTCCTAAAATATATGGACCGGCAGGAATCGGACTTCTATACAAGCGAAGAGGTGTAGAAATCAAACCAATTATTTTTGGCGGAGGACAAGAAGAGGGTCTCCGATCGGGAAGAGAATTACCAATACTTGCTCACGGATTGGCTGTTGCGTTTGCTATTGCGAAAAAAGAAATGAACAAAGAGATTGTGAGACTTACAAAGCTCCGTGACTACTTTTTCGGTGAAATTCGAAAGATAATTCCAAATACAAAAATAAATGGGGTGATGGAGAGTCGGCTTCCTAATAATGTAAATGTGTGTATCCCAGGTATTGATGCAGAATTCGCTGTGATCTGTCTCGATGAGAATGGTGTGGCTTGTTCATCTGCTTCAACCTGTATGAATACTAATGATGAATCATATTCATATGTACTCGAGAGAATATATAAAGATAAGTCTTGTGCTACATCATCGCTCCGATTTAGTCTCGGACGGTATACAACTAAGGCAGAAATCGATAATTGTCTTAAGATTTTGAAAAAGGTATTATTACTTCAATGGAGCAAATAACTAAACAACAACTTATTCTCGTATGTCTTCTGGTGTCTATTGTGACCGCTGTTGCGACAAGTGTGGCCACTGTGTCTCTTAATGATGGAAACACTGCTGGAGATAGGACAATATATCAAGTGATTGAGAAGAGTATTGAAAAAGTGGCAGATAGTCCCGCAGTAAAAAGTATTGTAGGTACCCCCACAGTCACAAAGACAATATCAAAAACATCCACAGAATTATCACCTGCAGATATTGCTGATCAAAAATCAGATAGTATAGTGCGTATTTATGAAAAACTAGGTGACACAAAAAATTTCGTTGCTCTCGGTATTGCAGTAGGCGCTAAAAATATGATTTTGTCATCAGCATTACCTGATACTACACTTCCTGAACATCCTTTTTTTGCTGACACTTCAGATGGTCGTGAGATACCTGTAAGGCTTGAGAAATTAGGTCTCTCAAATAACTTTTCTGTATTTTCGATTCAATATGCTCAAGGCGAGAAGAATAAAATACCAACACTTACTCTCAAGGATCTAAATAACATCAAGCTTGGTAGTAATGTAGTAGCTCTCGGTGGTAAAGAAAGTGGTAATGTGGTCTCAACAGGAATAGTAACCGAAATAGCTTCTGCAGATCAAAATACTACAATCAAGGACACCGTTGTTACCGATATGAGTCTCTCGAGCTCGATATCTGGATGGCTCCTTTTTGATACACAGGGTAATCTTGTGGCTTTTGAAAGTGGATTTGGGGATTCAAAAAAGTCATCATTTATTAGTGCAAAGGTATTGGTGGGGGAGATAAAGGATTACCTCTAAGTTAGCAAGTTTCAAGTAAACAAGTAACAAGTAAATACAATGCAATAGCACCGCGCCTTTAGGCGCGGTGCTATTGCATTTTGAACTATTTTGTGTTTTTATGAAGGTCGTTATGAAATCGCTCATTCTCATCATCCTATCGGTGGTGGCAGTTTCTCTGTCATCGTGCACCCTTCGACATAATCCCCGACTCAAGTCCAAGGTCCTCCCTGGCGAACTCTTTCCCTTCAGTCGGACCTTTGGTCAAAAAGACATTAGCTACGGCTCTGCGCTTGATCAAGGGTTGCTGGTCTTTGCTCGGAACGAGTCAGGTGACCTTATTTTGGCTGAACCGGGCGGGAGTCGTATGATTCCTGAGACCGTTGTGGTTCAAGAAACTCGGGGAAACACCATTCTCGAAGCTCGTCTGTCGGGCAACATACTTCTCTCTTGGGAAAATGGAGAAGTGCGGGTGCACTATCTACACCACTGACAGGTTTCCTAGCAGGCGGCACCCGGTGTCGCCTGTACCTTTTAAAACAACACTATTTTAACTATGTAAATATACTACTTGACATTTTGAATCAAAGGGTGTATAATTATCCCATAAAAATAAATAAACAAATTTATGCAGAATATTATAAATACAATCAAATATGCCGTGGTAACAGCACTTTTTGCTGTTGCTTCTGTTGCAGTATCTGTGGTTCCGACTGCTGTAATGGCGTCTGATGATGGTGCTTGGGAATACACACCTGATTATAGCTACTATAACTCTGGTTCAAGTTACACTCCTGACTATAGTTACTACAGCGGTTCATCATCATACACACCTGATTATAGCTACTATAACTCTGGTTCAA
>CAZKPS010000005.1:0-27839 GCA_964554765.1 uncultured Candidatus Saccharibacteria bacterium | reverse complement strand
CATACACTCCTGATTATAGTTATTACAGCGGTTCATCATCATACACACCTGATTACAGCTACTACAATCAATATACAGGGGACACTGGTTATTACGGTTCTACTGGATATCTTGCGTACTACCCATCATCTTACGGATACTCAACAGGCGGATACTCATATTATCCATACTCATACGGAAGTGGATATGGTAGCTATGGCGGAGGATATGGAGGCAACTCTTCTCTTTCATTCTGGAGTAACAAAACCAACTATAACTACTCAAATACAGTCACTAATACAAACAATACTTGTGCAGGTCAGAATAACTGTAACACTGTTAATAATCAGGTACCACAGAATAATCAGAACCTTGATGGATCATGTTCTGCAAATAACAATGGATACGTTAATAATCAGACTGTGACCTGGACAGCTAATGCAACAGGAGGAAACGGTGGATATACATATTCTTGGTCTGGAGATGCATACGGTTCAGGATCAAGTGTATCGAATACTTACTACAACTCTGGAACAAAATACGCGACTGTCACTATCACATCAGGCGGACAGTCAATCACACGAAACTGTAGTACACAGGTAAACAACAACTATTATTACAACTCACTTTCTGGATATTGTTCTGCGACTGTATCAGGCAACAATGTTGCGACATTTACAGCGAACGCAAGTGGTGGAAACGGTGGTTACTATAGCTACCAGTGGTCAGGAGATGTGTATGGTAGTGGTCCGGTAATCTCTCAATCATTCAGTACGAGTGGTACAAAGTACGCGACAGTACGAATCACAGACGGAAGTGGTCAGTCAGTAACACAAACTTGTAATGTCTATGTAGGTGGTAACAACAGTAACGTAACTCTTGTAAGTAATGGCAATACACCTAACAGTGGAACACTCGCATCGGGAGTATACTTGAGTGACATCCCATACACTGGAGTAGGAGAGAACCTCAAGATGATCCTCTTTGTACTCGGTATGACTCTCTGGTCAGCGTTTATGGCTTGGGTATTCCTAAAGAGAAAAGCAGCTAAGTCTGGTATGACTCAGAAGGAACTCATAGCACAGTTTAAAAAAGACAATCTCGCACGAAAGGGGATTATAGCTTAATAAACATAGAGAAATCAGTCGAAATACCCCTCCTGCCGTACAGCAGGAGGGGTATTGACTTTTGTATTAAAATGGTGTATACTTATTATAGTTAAATCCAGCACTAATTTTAACGAGTGAACTATTTGTAAAAAATAATATTTCTGTAAATAAATAAAATGCAGTGATATATTTCATTCTGTGAAATTAGTGCATGGATAAATCAAGTTCTTCGAAAGCCAAATGTTAGTAATGCGAGTGTGAAAATGGTTCATTTATATGACTCATTTTCACACTCGCACAAGGAATCCAAACCTCCTCTGCTGCGTGTGTGTACACGGTTAACCCACACCCACCCCACCCAATATGAACACAGACAATCCCTTCGCCTCAGGCGAAATTCTTGCTCACGCTGTTACCCGCAACGCAAACGCTGTAATCGAGCTTCACAACGAATTGCTCCAAGAGGCAAAGAGTGACGGCTATAAGCTCGGCGAGAAATCTGCAGACAAAAATCTCAAGATTGCCGCCGCCCTGGTGGTTTTTGTCATCATCGGCTGCATCATGTATGTCTCGTCTCGGCCTAGCACGGCAAGTCTTGTCGCCGAGCGCGATGAGTACAAAAACTCGCTCACGACCCAGATGGAGGGTCGCCGCCAGGACAGTGCAAAAATGACGGAATTGGCCGAGAACAACAAAGCACTCGATCAAAGACTCGATGAGCTCAGCAAGGAGAAGCAGGAGATCATCGCAAAACTCACGGTCACAGAAAAAGCCCTGGCTGATACCGATACAAAGGTTGTGGCCGCTGAAAAGCGTGCCGCAGATCTGGCACTACTTGCCGACAAGGCGAAAAATGCCGATCTCTATCAGTCTCAAGTTGAGACTGCCCGCAAGGAACGTGATGAAGTGAAAGGAATGCTGGAAGTGTCTGAAGCGAAGGTTTTGGATCTTGAAAAGGCTCTGGCTCTCCGCCAGCAACAACCGGCTTCGGTCGCTGTGGCGGTTCCTATCGAACAGGAGACCACAGCGAGTGGTCTTCCACTCACAAATGCAATCACTGGCAAGAAGGGGGATCCAAACTCCTATTCAGCCGCCAGCTTCAAGGCTGACGCGTCGGTCGCAGCTGGACTCCGTCGGATTGCACAGCAGACAAAGGTCACGGTAGCCAAAAATGCCCTCAACAACGCTGCAGATGCGTTGGAGAAAGGAGTGACACTCAAGGATACTCACGATCTCATCATTGTTGGGCAAGGGATGGCAAAGGCCGGCCTGCATCACGATGCAGGCCTCGTTGAAGCCGCTTTGAAACAGTTCCGCACCTACCCAAACTAACATTAGCTCCTCACGAGGACCTGCAGGCAAACTAGCTTCAACGCTAGCCCTGCGGGTCTTTTTTATTCCCGATTTCTACCGTGAGGTCCGACCTCGCGGTAGTTGTAAGAGTACTTGATTTATTTTGAATATTATGATATAATTAGAACAGGTAAAATCTGTTTCTTTGAAAAGTTATTTAGTCAGTAGATGATGACCGAGAATAATGCGTTAAAAAGTGTGAGAAATAGGTGAGAGCGAGCGTGAAAATGTCTTGTAAAGTTTATCAGACATTTTCACGCTCGCAGAACCTCCCCTCTGAAAGCGTGGACACAACTCAAATCTTACACCCCTCCGTCACCCATGAAACATGTCCAACTCCTTGTTCTTCTCATGTCCATACTGCCCGCCAGCTGTACTCGCTATGTTGTCGTTCCTCCCGGTCCGGCTCATGGTGTTGCTGCGACTTGTGGTCGCGTCCCGTCCCGTCCACCTGGTCCCTCCGCTTTCGATATCTATATGATGAGAGGTGGTGGAAATCAATACAACGGATATCGTCGCCAACCGCACTTCAATCAGGTCCCGCCGGGAGATCATGTTCTCCCAAATGGCTACTTTATGATGTTCGACAAACCTTACGGCACCTACACTTACTAAGTCAAAAGTCATGAAAAACTTTTTGTTGATGGTCTTGTGCGCGGTTCTCGCGAGTTGCGAACAAAATCTTCGCTTCGGCGAGATGCGGTTGAATGGACAGGTGGTAAAGCAGGGATTCGTTCCTCGTTATCCGTCTGCTTATTCTCACAAATCGACGGCACACAAGCCGAAGAGTAATTCGCATCAGGCACAGTCATTATCACGCAAACCAGTGCTGAGCACCTGCTACCCGTACAATCGGTGGCATGCTGGTCCGCCGATTTACCCCCGTGTCCCATCGGTGTGCAACCGATGTGGTATGGGTTTCTATGGTAACCATCTTTGGAACGGGTGGTATTGGCGATGCAGGACTGACAGATAATAACTTCCACAATCTCTCGCGCGACAGGCAACTGTTGTGCGGGATTTTTTATTTAAAGACTCGGATTTTGCGAAGTAAAATCCGAGTCTTTGTCTCTACAAAAAATACATATTTTGTGCTATAATACCCGTATTAGAAACTAAGGATTATTAATGTATTTTGTATTTATTCAATAATCAATATTCTATAATCTAACTTCTAAACATTATGCCTCCATTTGGAAATTTCACCACAAAAGCAAAAGAAGCAATCAGAAAAGCTCACGAGCTCGCTATTGAGCGTGGACAGAACCATGTAAGTCCACTTCACCTTCTCGCATCTCTCATCCTTCAGGAGGAGAGTATGGTGCTTTCTATTCTCGAGCGACTCGAAGTGGATACAATTCTCCTTACTGATTCACTCCTTGACTCTCTCGAAGGTCCAGAATCTGCTCAAGTACTTTCTCCTTCATATCAAATTTATCTCACTCCAGAACTCGCACAGATTATCGAAGTGTCTGGCAAAATATCAGCATCCCTCAAAGATGAATTCATTGGAACAGAGCATCTCTTTATCGCTTCTACAGAAGTTCCTTCATCATCAAAAGAAATGCTTCAGAGATTCAAAATCACAAAAGAAGCGGTGCTTCGAGTGGTACAAGAATTAAAACTTGGTACAGTGACAGATGTACAACACCCAAAAAAGATGAAGGCACTGATGAAATATACTCGTAATCTCACAAAGCTCGCAAAAGAAAACAAACTTGATCCTGTGATTGGGCGAGATACAGAAATCGCACGAGTGGTGCAGATACTCTCACGACGAACAAAAAACAATCCAATACTTATCGGAGAAGCGGGAGTGGGAAAGACTGCAATCATTGAAGGTCTTGCAGGACGTATCGCACAAGGAGATGTGCCAGAAAGTCTCAAAGATAAAGAGCTCGTGTCTCTCGATCTTGGTGCGCTCGTCGCAGGAACAAAATATCGAGGAGAATTTGAGGAAAGACTTAAAAATATTTTGAAAGATATTGAAAAGAGTGATGGTAAAGTCATCCTTTTTATCGACGAAATCCACACTATTGTAGGAGCTGGTGCTGCTGAAGGGTCTCTTGATGCATCAAATATGTTGAAGCCTGCACTCGCACGAGGAGAGCTCCGAGCTATTGGTGCTACGACACTCCGTGAATATCAAAAGCATATTGAAAAAGATCCTGCACTCACACGACGATTCCAGCCTGTGTATGTGTCGGAGCCGTCTACAGAGGATGCTATTGCAATCCTTCGTGGACTTCGAGATAGATATGAGCTTTATCACGGTGTACGAATCACCGACGATGCCATTGTCTCTGCAGTGAATCTCTCAAGTCGATATATCACTGATCGGTTCCTTCCAGACAAAGCTGTAGATCTCATTGACGAATCTGCATCACATTTGAAAATCTCTCTTGAGAACAAGCCAGAAGCACTCGATATTGCTCACCGACAGATTATGCGACTTGAGATTGAGCGAGAGGCACTCAAAAAAGATATTGAGACTGACAAGAGTGTTAAAGCTCGTGTTGAAAAAATCGATGAAGAGATTGGTAATCTCAAGGAGTCTACAAACGAACTTGAACTCAAATGGAAAAATGAAAAAGAAATTATTGGAGAAATAAAAGAGATCAAAAAGGAGCTCGATAATCTTCGTGTTGAAGCGGAGAATGCAGAGATTCGTGCTGACCTCCAAAAAGCCGCGGAGATACGATATGGCAAAATCCCGACTCTCGAGCGTGATCTTGATACAAAAAACAAAAAGCTCAAAAAACTTCAAAGTTCACGACGGATTCTCAAAGAAGAGGTGACTGCGACAGATGTGGCAGAGATTGTGGCAAAATGGACCGGTATTCCAGTTGATCGAATGCTCGAGGCAGAAGCACAAAAACTCCAGAGAATGGAGGATGATCTCGAGAAGCGAGTAATAGGACAGAACAAAGCTGTAAAAAGTATTTCTGATACTATCAAACGAAATCGAGCTGGTATCTCTGATCCAAATAAACCAATCGGTTCGTTCCTTTTCTTGGGACCTACTGGTGTAGGTAAGACTGAACTCACTAAAGCATTGGCCGAATTTATGTTTGATGATGATAAGGCTCTTGTCCGAGTAGATATGTCTGAATATATGGAGAAACACGCAGTCTCAAAAATCCTCGGCGCGCCACCAGGTTATGTTGGACACGATGAAGGGGGAAGTATTACAGAGATTGTAAGACATCGACCATATTCTGTCATTCTTTTTGATGAGATTGAAAAGGCTCATCCAGAAGTATTTAACGTACTCCTTCAGGTGCTTGATAACGGACGACTGACAGATTCAAAAGGACGAACGGTGAACTTCAAAAACACTGTCATCATCCTCACCTCAAACATCGGATCACAGTATATTGACCGTATGCAGAAGATTGGATTCGCGACAGATGATACGGACAAACAGAATTATGATGATGCAAAAGTGAAAGTAATGGAGTCACTCAAGGATTATTTCCGACCAGAATTCCTCAACCGACTTGATGATATTATTCTCTTTGATATTCTTTCAAATGAAAATATTCGAAAGATTGTAGATATCCAGGTAGGGCTCGTAAAAGAAAGACTTGCTGCAAAAGAGATCGGTCTTACGGTTTCTGATACTGCGCTCGAGTATCTCGGCAAAGAAGGATACAATCCGCAGTACGGTGCTCGACCACTCAAGAGACTTATTCAGAACAAGATTCTCAATCCAGTGGCAAATATGATTATTGCTCAGAGTGTAGTGAAGGGAGGAACAATCGATGTTGATGTAAAAAATGGAGAGCTCACCTTCAACGTGAAGAAGGGAAGAAAGGGAAACATCATTGGAGAAGAATTCTTTATGAGAGGGGGGAAGGTGGAGAAGAAGTAGATAAGTAATGAATAGTAAATAATTAGTAATCAATCGCACGGCGCCCAAGGTGCCGTGCGATTTGGTATTTATTACTAATTAAAATAGACCTGGGAATTATTATATTGACTATTATGTTTAGTGATTGATATAATGTAACTGTGAAAAATACTAATCATGCTGAAGTAGTTGAAAAGATTAAAAAACTTTATTATGGAGCTAATTTAAGCATGTCAGATGTGGCAAAGGCTCTTAATATTTCTATTGATTCTGTTGTCTATTTGATGCGAAAGAACAAGTTGGAGAGAAGAAAATTTACTGAAGCAAGGAAAATTGTATTTCGCAATAAACCTTTTTCTTTCAAGGTGAACACAATTAATTCTATTAGACAAAAGGAATTGGAAATTGCGGGATTGATGTTGTACTGGGCTGAAGGATACAAGAGTGATAGAAGTTCTGGAATAGATTTTGCAAATAGTGATCCACAGATGATTAAAATATTTATTGATTCATTGAGGTTAATGTATACCCTTGATGAAAGTCGTTTTAGGGTATTATTGTATTGTTATTCAAATCAGAACACTAGAAAAATGATCGATTTTTGGAGCAAATTAACCGCTATACCCAAAAAACAGTTTTCTAGCCCGTACGTAAGACAAGATTCTAGAAAGAATGCTCGAATTATGAAGTACGGGATGATACATGTGAGATATAATGATAAAAAACTCCTCGTTGATTTAATGGACAAAATGCGTTACTATATCGGGGTATTTAATAATGCGTAGGTGGTAGAGTGGTCAATTACAAGAGACTGTAAATCTCTCGCCCTAGGGCTACACAGGTTCGAATCCTGTCCTACGCATAGATTTCCAAACAAAAAGAACAAGAGTGTGAGCTCTTGTTTTTTTGTTTATGCGTAGGACAGGATTCGAACGGTTTTCGCATTGAGCTTGCAGTAGCAAGCGAAGCGAAAACCGGTGCCTAGAAATTTTCTACGGGCAGTAGAAAATTTTGAAGGCGAAATTCCTGTCCTACGCATCTATTCCAACTCCTTGCCTTTCCCCTCAATTTAGGCTATAATCACTAAACATTAAATAAATACATATATGTCACAGGATAATCTACTTATTTTAAAGAACAAAGAAACAGGCGAGGTATACTACTCTCGAAAGAACAAAAAGGGTGTCCAGAGAAAAATCGAACTCAAGAAATTCTCAAAGAAACTCCGAAAACACGTAGCTTTCAAAGAAGCAAAGAAATAATCGCTTCGCTCAAAGTATTCAAACAAAGAAAATCACACCTTAGGGTGTGATTTTCTTTTGAAGTAGCGAAATCTCTCATTTTTTGCTAGTATGGCTCTATTGGGCCTATAGTTCAGTGGTAGAATATCGCACTCCAAACGCGCAGACCGAGGTTCGAATCCTCGTGGGCCCGCAGTTATCTTTTTAAGAAGTCTTTTGCTATCTGTCTAATCTTTTTGATTTCTTTCACTCTCACCCACACAATATTCTTATCTCTCTGAAACCAGGTCATTTGGCGTTTTGCATAGTGCCAGATTTCGAATTGGAGTCGCTCGATCATTTCTACTTTAGTTATCTTCTTCTCTAGAAATAATGCAACATATCGATACTCGAGTCCGAGAGATTCGAGTCGTTTCCATGATAGACCTTTTTCATGAAGTTTTTTCACTTCGTTTATCATCCCTGCTTTTATTCTTTTTTCTAGTCGGAGATTAATTCTTTTCCGAAGGATTTCTGGATCCCATAGTATTCCAATGGTTAGCACATCATAGAGAGGTTTGCTTTTTATTTTGGGTACACTGCCAAGTTCTTTTGCTATCTCTATTGCACGAATGAGTCGCACTTTGTTTTGGATATCAATTGTTTTATATCTTTCTAGGTCAAGTTTTTTTAATTGCTTTTGAAGTGTCTCGATTTTTGATTTTTGAGCCTTGATTCTAAATTTTTGATCTGGTTTTACCTCGGGGAGAATAATGTTTTTGGTCACCGCATCAATATAGAATCCGGTGCCTCCGCAAAGTATTGGGAGGTGTCCTCTAGAAGTTATTTCAGAGATTTTTTTGTCCGCTTCTCGTTTAAAATCTGCAACGGTAAACACTTTTTTTGGGCTTATGACATCAAGGAGATAATGGGGAACACCCTGCATTTCTTTCTTCTTGATTTTACCACTTCCAATATCGAGTCCTGTGTAGACTTGTCGTGAGTCCGTAGAGATGACCTCACCATTGAATTGTCTTGCGAGAGTGACCGCCAGATCGCTTTTGCCTGATGCTGTGGGTCCGATGATGGAGATGAGTTTTGGTTTCATAATTTATTACAATACTCTTTTTTGGGAGGAATTCAAATGGGTTTGGGGTGGGGACTTGGCTACAAATAAATTAGGGAGAGGGACTTGGTCACAGATAATTTTGATTCCGTCGAATCAAAATTTCCGCGACCCAGGCTCGTCTGTTTTGTGTGCTCACAAAACATGACTGAGCCTTTCGAGTCCCCCAAGAAAGTGCATTTAGCACTTTCACTTGGGCACAAAATACAAAATCCGCAGAAAGCTTTCTGCGGATTTTGTATTTTGTGCCCAAGGGGGGACTCGAACCCCCAAGTCTTGCGACGTTCGATTTTGAGTCGAATGCGGTTACCAATTTCGCCACCTGGGCTTGAGGTTACAAAGTACTACAATTTTACTTATTTTTCAATCCCTTTTCTCTTTCTGATTTATCACGATTTCTGGTATGATGTCTAATACAGAAACAAAATATTATTAGCTAATTTTCTAGGATAATGGAATTTTATAACAACTCGATTTTTTGGATCGAAACAGACAAGATTAAACCAAACCCTTTTCAGCCGCGAAAAGAGTTCGATGAAGCAAGACTTAAAGATCTTGCATCATCTATACGACAATACGGAATCCTGCAGCCACTTGTGGTGACTCGAAAGGAGGTGTATCGAGAAGATGGAAGTATGTTTGTAGAATACGAACTCATCTCGGGAGAGCGACGACTTCGTGCATCAAAGATTGCAGGATTGACTCAGGTGCCGGCAATCATTCGAACAGGTGAGCAGACAGATAGAGTAAAGCTTGAGCTTGCTATCATCGAGAATCTTCAGCGAGAAGACTTGAATGCTATTGATCGTGCAAAATCTTTCAAACAACTCGTTGATCAGTTTAATCTCAAACACACAGAAATTGCAGAAAAGATAGGTAAGAGTCGTGAGTACGTGTCAAACAGTCTTCGACTTCTTCAGATGCCAGAGGAGATTCAGCAGGCACTCGCAGTAGGGAAAATTTCTGAAGGACATACACGACCGCTTATGATGCTTAACGACAGACCTCAGGAACAGATGGTTCTCTTTAGAGAGATAATGCAGCGTAAGATGACTGTGCGTGAAGCAGAGAGTGTGGCACGACGAATCGCCGTAGATAAAGTGCGAAAGAAAGAGTATCTCGTGAAGCCAGAAATTATTGAGATGGAAGAAAAACTTACAGAAGCACTCGGTACTCGAGTACAGATTGAGTCAATCGAAAATGGAGGAAAGATTCATATTGATTATTTCTCAGATGTTGACCTTAGAAATATTCTCGAACTCATAAAGAAGAACCTTGAGCAAAAAGCTGTTCCTGCATCAATATCTGTTACACCCGCTGTAGTTGATGAGAGTTCGATGCTCCCAGTTGCAAATCTAAGCGATGCAAACATTTCTGCAGAAGAACAAAAGGTTCTTACAGATGATATGCCAAAAGAAGATAAAATAAGTAATGAAGAAGAGACATTCGATCTAAATAATTTTACGGTTTAAAGGTAGTCAAAAATCTCAACAGTAGTTGATACCCGCGAGGGTGAAAAGTCTAAAGTCAAAAGAAAGCAGCACAGCACCTATGGTGCCGTGCTGCTTTACTTATTTAGGGGTTAAGGTAAAATCCAGGGTATGAAAGAAAGTGTTCTTCGTTTGCTCGAGTCTATTACTCCAGATGAGAGGATCCCACCAGTCATCTTTGTCTTTATTGGAGTATGTGCAGTTCTGTTGTTGCTACCTAATTCAACAGATAATGTATAGTTGTAGCCATTATCATCAGAGATAGGTGGCTACTTTTTTTTGAATCTACCTCTTTTGCTTACCGCTTTTGGCTCGCGGAGTATCTCGAGTGCACGGTCATATGAGACTGTATATACATCATCTTTTTTAAGTGATCGGAAATCTCCATCATGCATCACATACGGTCCGAACATTCCACGGTTTGCAATAATATTCTTACCTGTGTCTGGGTGTACTCCGAGTGTTCGGGGGAGAGTGAGGAATTTGAGAGCATCTTCGAGTGTGATTTTGGTTGGATCATATTCTTTTGGAATTGATGACATCTTTGGTTTTGGAAGAGCGGCAAGTCGAGCCTTCTCTGCTTTTGCTTCTGCTATTTCCTCCTTTGTGCGTTTTGGTTTTTTAATTTTTTTTCCGTTTGCGTCAACCTCAACTTTGATTTTTGATTTTTGATTTTTGATTTGTTCCCCAAGTTGAACATACGGGCCATATTTGCCAGTTTTTACAAAGATTGGAAGTTTGGTTACAGGATCAATACCAAGTGGCTCATCTTTTTTGATTTCTTGACCATCTATTGTGAGTGCTCCGTCACAATCAGGGTACTGTGAACAACTAAGGAACTTGCCTCCTCGTGAGAGTTTGATTGTCATACCACTTCCACATTTTGGACATTTGTATTTTGCATCTGCATCACCGAGGTTTGTGGCTTTGTCGAGTTTTTCTTTTTCTTTTATTTCTTTGTGGAGTGGTTCGTAGAAAGATCTGAGTGTTTCTACATATTCTGCATCTCCGTTTGCGATGTCATCAAGTTTGTCTTCCATACCTGCGGTGAATGTGTCATTAATGTATTCACCGAAGTTATCTTCAAGAAATGATGAAACTACATCACCTGTATCAGTAGGCTTCAGTGCTTTATTTTCTTTTGTGACGTATTCTCGGTCCTCGAGAGTCTTGATGATTGAGGCATAAGTTGATGGTCGACCAATACCTCTTTTTTCGAGCTCTTTGACGAGCCCTGCTTCAGTGAATCTGTTTGGAGGAGTTGTCTGTTTTGCTTCGGTATTGATGTCGATGAGCTTGAGTGCATCATCTTTTGAAACCTCAGGGAGAATGTTGTCCTCTCCGGCACTTTTTGGATCACACTTGAGCCAGCCGTCATAAGAAATAACAGATCCGACAGTTGCGAAGTTTGGAATGTCTTTGTTTTCGATATTTGCAATTATTTTTGTACGACTGAGTTGTGCATCCTTCATTTGACTTGCGACTGCCCGAGTCCAAATGAGTGAGTAGAGTTTCTTTTCTTCGTCTGTATTTCCTGCAACTTGTTTTTCAAAATGCGCAGGCCGGATTGCTTCGTGAGCTTCTTGGGCATTTTTACTTTTTGTTGAATAGATTCTTTTTTCGTAGTAGCTCGGAGTGTATTCTTTTTTGACTGTCTCTGCGATTGCACTTAAAGCTGTTTCACTTAGGTTTGTGCTATCTGTTCGCATATAGGTGATGTGTCCTGCTTCGTAAAGTTTTTGTGCGATACGCATAGTATTGGCAGGGGAGAATCCGAGGCGAGTACTCGCTGTTT
This sequence comes from uncultured Candidatus Saccharibacteria bacterium, assembly GCA_964554765.1. GTDB lineage: Bacteria > Patescibacteriota > Minisyncoccia > Phycocordibacterales > CAIRYW01 > JAQBQZ01. The sequence goes on along the minus strand of CAZKPS010000005.1, from coordinate 15,914 downwards.
GCTGGAGTGTTGAAGTGGTGAACGGTGCCTTCGGTGATCTTTTTACACTTGTTTTTTCGATATCAATAATAGACCAGTTTCCTTTTTCTGATTTATCTACGATAGTGTCTGCTTCTGCTTTTGTTTTTGGTTCTTCTTCACAGGTTAGAAGAAGTTTATTTTTATTTTCTTTGTCTTCAAAATTAGCGGTAATCACAAAATAATCTTCGGGTTTGAACGCACGAATCTCTCGTTCTCTCTCCATAATGATACGGAGTGCAGGGGATTGTACTCGTCCGGCTGAAAGTCCGTACCGGACCTTTTTCCAGATAATTCCTGAGAGGTCGTATCCGACAAGTCTGTCGAGCACTCGTCGTGCTTCTTGGGCCTTTCGAAGATTTTGATCGATTTCTCGAGGATGTTTCAAAGCCTCTATGATTGCTTCCTTTGTGATTTCTGTATATGTAGCTCTCTTTATTTTCACCTTCTCAGGTATTCGCTCCTGCTTTGATTTTCGATCTTTGCTTTTTGATCCAAGTAATTCAGCAATATGCCACGCGATAGCTTCTCCTTCTCGGTCAGGGTCCGTTGCAAGAATGATTTCAGATGCATCTTTTGCGAGAGATTTGATATCAGAAATTACTTTTTCTTTACCTGCACTTATCTCATAGTGAGGGACGAATCCAGCCGGGATATCAATCGCGAGTTTGTTGCTTTTTGGGAGATCACGAACATGTCCCACAGATGCACGCACTGTGTATTCTCCGTCGAGATATTTCTCGATTGTCTTTGCTTTTGCTGGTGACTCAACAATAAGGAGCTTCATGAATAGTATTAAGTATTATGTATAAAGTATTAAGTATGGAATTCAGAAATAAAATAAATCAGTACAGAGATGATATATAAGGTAGAACAAAAGAGATGATTTGGCAAATGAAGGTATGGAATTTTGATTATAGATTATTGATTCTCCATCCTCAGAGGTTACGCTACTGCTTGAATAATTAATTGTGGAAATGAACAAGGCGACGCATCAGAGATGGTCGCCTTGCGGGTTGTGAAGTGAATTACTATTTCCAAATTTTGATCTATCAAGGGACACTGGTCCTACTGATCAAGTGTTTTGAAAATAAGTGATTACTCACCTGTGTGATTCATTCACAACCCTTAAGGATCGACCGCCGAGCGTCACGCGACGCAGGTATTCACGGCGCCGATGCCTTGGTTGTGGCGAGGCTGGCGCCGCTGCCGGGTTGAAGGGTGTATTTCTGATTAAGGGTGCCGAGGGGGAAACCTACGGCGGCGGGCGGTGCATGTGTGAGGAGAGCGTTCGAGCTCATGGTGTGCGATGGGGCCTTTCTAACCCCTGTTTTGGTGTTGTGTCCTTACTCCCAGCCGACCTGGAATTGTGAATGAATCTAATAAGAACAATTAAATATATGATAGCATACTATATGTATAAAGTCAAGTTAAATATTTGAAAATAAAAACACCTGGTACTCAGGGTACGGGTGGTTTGGTTGTGAGGCAGTTACTGTGGATACTGACTATTTTGTCAGAGAGGGAAAACCAGTCGATCTGATAATGATTCTTTTGAGCAACACCTCTCACTACTCCTTTGGATCCGCTTGGAATGATGAGTTGCTCTCTCCCTCCTTGCCAGATACGAATTTCATGGACTGCGTAGATGGTTTGACATACGTGAAAGGTGGCGGCTGTTGTAGTCATAAAAGGACAGGTTGGGTTCGAATTCAATATAACATAAGAGGGTAAAGGAGCAAGCAGAATATAGAATGTTGTATTTAGAATATTTAGATAGATTAGCAATATGCACGGCACCGTAGGTGCTGTGCATATTGCCTCTGTTCTATATTCTATATACTATATTCAATCTTCTATGCCAAATAAATTTTCCCACCGTTTTCTTTTATTACCCCTTTGATCTCGAGTAGGGTCATAATTTGTGTCAGTTTTGATACATCCCAGTCAGTCTCAGAAATTATTTCATCTCTTGATTTGGGTATACTTAAAGTTTCTACAATTAATTTTTCATCATCATTTAAATCTATGAATAATGATTTTGTTTTGAATTCTCTGTCCTCTATCTCAATATGTAATGCTTCGAGTATGTCTAAACTTGTTGCGACAGGAGTTGCTCCGAGTCGGAGAAGCATTGTTGGACCTTCAGATGTAGAGGAGAAAATATTCTGGGGTACAGTGAGCACATCGCGATTGTAATCCGTTGCGAGTTTTGCGGTGATGAGGGTGCCTGATTTGATTTCTGCTTCAATGACAAGTACTGCATCAGAAAGTCCTGCCATAATTCTGTTTCTTTGTGGGAAAGAATAATTGGTCGCCTTGAAGCGTTCATAAAATTCTGAGAGTAGACATCCGTTGTGTCGAAGAATATCTAATGCAAGTCCTGTGTTTGATCGGGGATAGAGTACATCCTCACCAAGTCCTGATCCTGGCACTGCAATCGTCGGGAGTCCAGCTTTGAGAGCTGACTCGTGCGCAATACTATCGATACCAAGTGAGAGTCCTGAGACTATTACAACAGGGTATCCTCGGAGTCCTTCGATAAGTTTCTCACAGACTTGCTTGCCGTATGGTGTGTATTTACGACTGCCGACAACACAAAGTCTTTTGAAATCAGGATGTGGGAGTTGTCCTCTTATATTGAGTATCTTCGGTGGTTGAGGAATCTCGAGAAGTGGGAGAGGAAAATCTCTTGTATCAAGTTTTTTGAGAGGGAAGTCTTGGAACATAATAAAATAATAACATGACAATTAGTCAAAAGTGAAAGGTCAAAAGTCAAAAGTATAAGTAAAAATTTAAAATCAAATAGCTAAGACTAATCTCTACTCTTCTTTTGACTTTTGAGTTAATAATCATTCGACACAGAACTTAATCGTCATTTTCTACGGCCGTAGAAAATGACGATTATAAGATTTAGTTTATGTTGATTAATTATTATTATTATTATTATTATATTATCTCGCTTGCCACCAGCCTTGGTGGCATCTCGCTCAAAATGAAGATCAACCATTATCTTCAGCTTTAGCTACTCCACGGGACCTCCTTTCGGAGGAATCTCGTGGACTACAACAGTGTTCTTTAGCACTCTCCAATGAAGAAGTATTTGGCCCCTAAAGCCGAAGAAAAGTAAAAGGAAACCATCATTGGAAAGAGGCATCCTCGCTGACGCGAAAAAGCCCGAATCCTCCGTGCGCACTCCAGCGTATTGGAGGATTTCCATTTTGTGTTTGATGTTAGATACTATATACTACATACCATACACTAAATACACATTTATGCTGGATATAAAATTCATAAAAGAAAACAAGGATATTGTGGAAGCTGCTTGTAAGAATAAGAACAAGCAGGTAGACCTTGATGCCCTTGTAAAGGCTTATGAGACACGAACAACACTCAAACAGTCGATCGATGAAATCAATACAAAACGAAATATTGCTCAAAAGGAAAGAAATATAGAAGAAGGTCAAAAGCTCAAAGGGCTTCTTGAAGAAGCAGAGACAAAATACAAAGAATCGGATAAAGAGTTTATTGCTCTTATGCTTCAGGTGCCAAACATTCCATCTGCCGATACTCCAATAGGAAAGGATGATTCTGAGAACAAAGTAATAAAGCAGTGGGGTACAAAACCAGTTTTTTCTTTCAAACCACGAGAACATTTTGAGATCGGTGCTGATTTGGGAGTGATTGATACGGAAACTGCGACAGAAGTTGCTGGTCCACGACTTACATATCTTAAAGGAGATCTGGCACTTTTACAGTTTGCACTTCTTCAACATTGTTTTGAGATTTTGACTTCAAAAGAAAAACTTGAAGAGATTGCAAAACAATTCAACATCAACCTTCAGACTATCAAGCCGTTTATCCCAGTTGTTCCACCGGTATTTATAAAACCTGCAGTTCAAAACAGAATGGCACGATACATGACTGATCAAGATCATTATCTTTTCCCAGAAGATGGACTTATGCTCATTGGAAGTGCAGAACACACTCTTGGTTCAATGCATATGGATGAAGTATTTGAAGAAAAAGACCTTCCTATTCGGTATGCTGGATACTCAACTGCATTTAGACGAGAGGCAGGAAGTTATGGAAAAGATACAAAAGGAATCCTCCGTGTACACCAGTTTGATAAACTTGAAATGGAAGTATTTTCTCTTCCAGAATCTTCGATGCAAGAACAGGATTTTCTTGTGGCGATTCAACAATATATTTTACAAACATTGAATCTTCCTTATCAGGTGATCGCGGTATGTACGGGAGATATGGGTGGACCAGACTATAGACAAATAGATGTGGAGACATGGATGCCTGGGCAGGATAAATACCGAGAGACTCATAGTGCTGACAATATGACAGGATATCAGGCTCGAAGGCTTGGGACTCGAGTACGACGAAGTGATGGGAAGATCGAGCCGGTACATACTAACGATGCAACAGTTGTTGCAGTTGGGCGTGCGCTTATTGCGATCATTGAAAACTATCAGGAAGCAGATGGGCGAGTAAGAATCCCTGAAGTACTCAAAAAATATATGTTTGGAAAAACATATATCGAAAAACTTCCGACACTTCTCTAAAAACAAAAAATCGTCGCACCCGAAGGGTGCGACGATTTTGAATTCACTTTCTACTTTCTACTTTCTACTTTATACTGTTTATATGTTTTCCCAAAAGAAAAAATGGAATATAAAAGTTGAAAAAGAAAAAAAAGAATTCAAAATCCCCAAAAGATACTGGCTCTATCTTGTTTTAATCATTGTCTGTGTGGTGGGAGTTATTTATGTACTTCGCCTTCCTGAATACCAAATACAAAATATTGTCGTCGAAAATGCAACAGTCACGCCTGAAAGTGATATTAAAGCAATTGTCGATGAATATCTTGGATACAAATATTTTTATATGATTCCACAATCAAGTGTCTGGCTCTACCCAAAACAGAAAATAATGAGTCAGATTGGAATACTTCCATCGATTACTGGCGTAAAAATACACCTCGATAAAGAAAGTGTATTACATATAAGTGTCACAGAAAAAAATAATAAGTTTCTTTGGTGTAATGATGTCTCTGATTGTTATTATATGACTGAGATGGGATATGTTTTCGCTTCTGCTCCAAAGTACGAGGGTAATATATTTACTGTTTTTTTTGGACAGATTGACGGAAACGCAGTAGGTAAATATTTTTTGACTGAAGAGAAGATGAAGAATATATTGAATTTTGTTTCTAAGATAAAAGATTTTGGTTTTGAGGCTTCATCAATAAATGTCAAAAAATATAGTGAAGTCATAATTAAACTGCGGACAGATACCAAACTGATTGTGAGCATTGATGGTGGTCTGGATGAAGCATATATCGATATGAAGACTCTACTCGAATCAAAAGATTTCCTGGCAAAATCAGGTGGTATAGAAAAAATCGACTATATAGATCTTCGGTACGGAAAGAAGGTTTTTTGGAAGAATAAATAAGCTGTACCACTATGTTGTAAATACTGTGACGTTTGAGAACATATATATCAATCTTCACACTTTTAGCTGTCTCGGGTATACTAGCAAAATGCAAAACTTTTGGCAGAAACTAAAGAAACCGATAATGGTCTTGGCTCCTATGGCAGATGTGACCGATGTGTCATTTCGCTATGTCATCGCAAAATATGGCAAGCCAGATGTTATCTGGACAGAATTCGTCTCTGCGGATGGGCTTGTTCTCGCACCGGAGGCGGGTAAGAAGAAGCTTTTAAAAGATCTCGAATTTGATGAATCAGAAAGACCAATCGTAGCGCAACTTTTTTCCTCAAAACCTGAAAATATGGAAAAAGCATGTCGACTTGTTAGAGAATTAGGATTTGATGGGGTAGATATCAATATGGGGTGCCCCGATAAAGCGATAGAGCGACAAGGGTGTGGATCAGCAATGATTAAAAACCCGGCACTCGCAAAAGAAATTATCAGAGCTGCCAAAAGGGGTGCGGGAGATATGCCTGTGTCAGTAAAGACTCGACTTGGGTACAATACTGATGAGCTCGAGAGGTGGCTTCCAGAACTGCTCTCTGCAGAGCCAGCTGTCATCACTGTACATGCACGAACTCGCAAAGAGATGAGTAAAGTACCTGCACGGTGGGAGAGAGTGAAAAGGGCAGTGGAAATCAGGAATGAATTAAAGTCGAGCACGCTTATTTTTGGAAATGGTGATGTAGAAGATGTGGTAGATGCTAGAAATAAAGTAGAGGTGACTGGTGCAGACGGAGTGATGATAGGGCGAGGAATATTCGGTAATCCATTTCTCTTTAGTGAGCGTAGAGATGTAACGCCAGAGGAGAGACTCAAGGTACTCGTAGAACATACAAAAAAATATGAGGAAAAACTCGGAGGTATAAAAAGTTTTCATATTATGAAAAAACATTTCAAATCATATTTGAAACAAGTACCACATTCAAAAGAGCTCTGTGCACAATTAATGCAAACAGAAAATGCGGAGGAGGTGGAAACTCTCATAAATAGATTTATTGGAACAAACAATCTGTAATAATTTCTACGACCGTAGAGATTATTACAGATTTTCTAATATTTGATTCCTGAATAATATCTAATATCCATACTCATGATTTGCTGGGGGAATCGCGCATGTGGATAACTAATTGTGTTTAGATCCTGGTGTGCTAACATATTGTTGACCCATATGTTCCTTGATTACTTCGCACTCCTGCGGGGCTCAATACAAATGGGCAAACATCGAACCCACACACATCGCTATGATCGCACCGAACATCCGCAAGAGCCGCCGCCAAGAAGGCTGCAATGCTGCTGAAGCCGCCCCCCGCAACCCGAACCGTCACCACCATGAGATCAACGGCGGGCACACCACGGTCGCCAAGGCCTGAAGAAGTAACCACACCTGGAATTCTTTCCAGGTAGATCCCAACCCCTCGTTGCCACGCGCAGCGAGGGGTTGTTCTGTATGGGGTGTTGAGGAGATATGATGTTAAGTTATCTATAGTCCCCCTTCTTTTAAAATTATATAGAATCGCATAATAGTAATTTCTATGATATAACACAGGATAGTAAGTTTCCTCTTTCAGAGGTGGCCTGCGTGAATAGTTAAAGTCAATAAAAATGTTCTTATGAAAATCATCGGTGTCAGGAGGTCTTCTTTTGTTGGATTTTCGCTTCTCGAGCTATGTCTGGTGCTCTGTATCGTCATGGTAATTGCAGGGCTCGCTCTTACGTCGTTTGCCGGCGTCCTTGAGAAGGGTAGAGACTCGTCTGGAAAGGCGAGTGCGATGCGTATTGTTCAGGTGTACGAAGCTGCTACAGTAGCAGGCAAGGTGCCTGCTATAGACGGGATGTCGGTTCCTGGGGTGATTCGGCTCATGGAAGAAGGTATCGGTCCAGAACGGAAGTTCAAGATTACTATCTCAGATCCGAATGATCCATTTCTCCTGAAATGGCTAGAGATCAGGAATGGTGGACTCAGAATGAGAGATGTAAAATGAGGAATATATGTTGTGGAGTTTTGCGACAGGTTCGCGAGGCTCCACTTTTTTGTTATAATAAATTATTGATTATTATTTATTCACCGTTTACTATCTATATTCCATACTATTTATGCAAACTCTCTATCGCAAATACCGCCCGAGTAAATTTGATGAAGTTATTGGTCAGGATGTTGTGGTTGGTGCGCTGCAGAACTCTTTGAAGTCCGGCAAGATTGCTCATGCGTATATTTTTGCGGGAACTCGAGGGACTGGTAAGACTAGTATTGCGAGAATTTTTGCAGGTGCACTCGGAGTATCCGGTAATGATCTTTATGAGATAGATGCAGCATCAAATCGTGGCATTGATGACATCCGTGCCATTCGTGATGCGGTCAATACAATGCCATTTGATTCAAAATACAAAATTTATATTTTGGATGAGGCACATATGCTCTCGAGAGATGCATGGAATGCGCTCCTCAAGACCTTGGAAGAACCACCAGCACACATCATATTTATTCTCGCAACCACTGAGATAGAGAAAATTCCAGACACTATTATTTCTCGATCAGAGCTTTACCGATTTCGTAAGCCAGACCAAAATGTGCTCAAGGAAGTAATTTCTTGGACTGCAAAGAAGGAAGGTTATGACATCGAAGATGAAGCTGCGGATGTGCTCGCACTTTCTGCTGATGGATCTTTTCGTGATGCGCACGGTGCACTGCAGAAAGTTATTTCAGGGGCAGAGGGTAAGAGAATAACACTTGAAGATGTAGAAAACATTTCCGGAGTACCAAAATCAGGACTCGTACATAGTATGATTGATGCTATAAATGAAAACGATATATCAAAATCACTCGATGTTATCTCTCACATAAGGAAGGATAATCTCGACATTAAGGCGTTCCTCAAAATGGTACTCGAAAAAATGAGAGCAATAATAATGCTCCGAATCTCAAAAGAATTCGATGAAATTCAGAAAGGGGTACTCACTAAAGAAACATACTTATTCATCAAATCCCATGCAGACAAAAAAGGCAAAGACAGCAATATTAATTCTCCTACCCTTCTAAAACTTCTCGAAGTATATGACAAGGTGAGTTATTCATCACTTCCCGAGATTGTACTTGAAGCAGCGATTATTAATTTGATTCAATCTAGAAATTAATACAAATAAAAATACGACGCCTTAAGGCGTCGTATTTTTATTTTTTATCAGCTTTTGGCTTTTTTGGTTTCTTCTTTTCTTTTTGTTGTCTGTTATCTCCTTTTCCCATAGTTTTAAAATAAAACTTGTAATAAATAAATTATATCATATGTATTTCGTATTTCATCTCCTCTTATCTTAAGAGGAGTGCCCGATAGGGTGAGGCGATATGATTTAATTTTTATTTTTTTTCTATTTCCGCAACAATCCCTAGGTGGTCACTCACACTATTTACTAATTTTATATTTGTTACTTTGTATTCTGGAGTAGTAAACATACAATCAACAACATACGGGAGAAATCCAGCCCGATGAAGTTTTTCATCGATTGTGGTCACTGCATCTTGGGGAATATTGTCTTTGTAGTCTCTTGCGAGTGTGTCGAATATCTCGGTGCCCCGAGGACTGTTAGTGTCTCCAGCTAGAATAAAATCTTTCTTTTGTTTAAGGAATATATTCATTTTCTTAAAACACTCTCGTTGAAAATCTGATACTTCATGACCAGGATAATGTACGGGGAAGTGGGTCACAATCACATTATGGACTTGGTTGTTATTTACTATCTCTGCCGATAAGAGCGCACAGTGAGCATCGCTCATTATTGGTTTTATCTGCGCATCTTGTATTACTGCATCTGTTGTAGGTTTTAGGTAGTATTCTATATTCGAGGATTGGATTTTATTCTTAGTTAATAAGGCGATCCCACATGTTGATGTGTCAAATACATACATCGGGACATGTATGCCATCCATATTATATTTTGTCTTGAATGCTTGAAAATCGGTAGCAACAACTTCTTGCATACATACAACATCCGGATTTTCTCGAACAATAAAGTCATCAACGGTATCCAGGTGTTTTCTACCCTCAATATTTATTTGCAACATCTTCATTTGAATACTTTATCACAAAGATAAATAAGAGAAAATAACTATCCGTGTTCTGGAAATAGATATGTCTATTGGTTTTTAACCTTTGATTTTTTGACTAAAAAAGGGTATTCTATCCCTACTATAAATACTCTTTATAGGCTTATAAACACATTGGGAGATCGTCTAATGGTAGGACATCAGGTTTTGGTCCTGAGTATCTAGGTTCGAGTCCTAGTCTCCCAGCAGTCATGTGAGACCTACCTAAACGCCTAAAATGGCTGTTTAGGAGGAATAGTTTTGAGAACCAGTCATGGGCTCGAACTTCGGTAAATCACACGATACTATTCCGTAAATTGCATACCTGCTGAGTGCAGTATCCAGAATCAAAAGACCACCACAACGGTGGTCTTTTGATTTGTATCTATGATTGCTTTTGTTGTTAAGTTATGTTAAGTCTTAGTCATGTCTAAAAATGACTACAGCCAGTACCCCGAAATACTAAGCCTCAAGCAAGCTTGTGAGATTTTGAATTGCCACGCCAACACACTGCGTAATTGGGATAAGAAAGGCATTCTAAAGCCTATTCGCTTTGGTACGAGACAGGATCGTCGATACAAGAAGGCTGACATTCTTAAGCTTATTAATCACCAAAATGAATCCTGAAGAGAATACAAATTTGCCTGATCTCATTACTGAGCTTCTTCGCACTAGCGAGCAAGAGATCAAAAGCTACATAACTGAGGTCGTCTCACACGTTAATCTGAAAGATACTAAAGCTGTCTCTCATTGTTACTTTCTTACGCTTGATGGAAACGGTCGTCCTCAGACAAAGGATTTTGCGAGGTTTGTAGCAAGGCACGTTGCTGATTACGCTATTCCTCGGAAGGAATTTGCAGAGGCTCAAGAATATGATCGCCAACATAATACCTCTGTAAAAACTACTCAGCTCATCAAGAAGGCTGAGGGTCTTTTCACTTCTCTTAAGAAAACCGGCGAGGGTGGCGAGATGCTTCTTTACATACTTGTGCAGGAGTTTTTGAAGTTGCCACAGCTTCTCTGCAAGATGCCTCTCAAGACGAATCCTGAGCTTCATGTAAACGGAGCTGACGGAATCCATGTATCCGTAGAAAACAATGCAAGTGGACAAGATATCCTCTCCCTCTACTGGGGTGAGTCCAAGCTTTATAAGAGCCTAAGTGATGCGATTTCAAACTGCTTTGAAAGTCTAAAGGATTTCTTGCTTTCAGATGGTGGTGCGGATGCTCCTGCGGAAAGAGATCTTCAATTGCTGAGAGGTAACCTCGATGTTGTAGACGAGAGGCTTGAAGCAGTACTCCTCAAGTATCTTGATAAAGACGACCCGTTGCACAATCAGGTCAGCTATAAAGGAGTTTGCCTTATCGGTTTCGACTACGACAAGTATCCAACGACTCCAAACAGTGACACTACGGAACAGGTGAAGCAGAAGATAGAACAAGAGATAGAAGCTTGGTCTACGAGCGTCATCGGTCAGATCTCAAAGCATACGAATCTCAATACTTTCGACATCCATGTGTTCCTCCTGCCATTTCCCTCTGTAGAAGATTTCAGAAAGCATTTCTTGGAGGCACTCGGAATAAGCCATGACCCTGCCTGAAAAAATCTACAATTTAAGAAGCTTCCAAAGGGATCTACTAAAGGTTATTAAATATTCAGTGACGAGGCTTTTTCCTGCACTGAATCAGCAGGACGACCTGTTTTCCTCCGTGAGTTGGAATAATCTTTTGACATGTGCGAGTGCGCTCGCGCATTCGGATAATCCCGATTGTCAGGATGCGGCACTGAGAATCGCCCAATGTTGCCTTACTCATCCTGATACAACAAAAAACCAGAAAGTTGCTTCATCGGTCATATTCCATAAGCTCACCAACAGGCCAGCGATTGAACTTGCGTTGAAGAAGGAGCATCTACCATCCGATTATGAGGGTGATATACCTTTACCGTTTCAAATAGAGAATACTCAGCGCGATGTTGAGCATATTGTGTTTACAAAGGATACTAACGCGCCTATCTATCTCAACAAGTTTCAAAAGGATTTTTACGAGAAGGCTCATGGATCTAGCTATGTCAGCGCATCTGCCCCCACATCATCAGGAAAGTCGTTTATTCTGAATACGTTTGTTCTTGAGCAACTGAGCGATCTGGAGCATCCCAAAAACATCATTTACTTGGTTCCCACGAGAGCACTTATTAATCAGGTAGAGCAAGACTTTTCGGATCAACTTTTTAAGAGTGATAATCATTCTGTATATCTCAGTTCCGTTCCTCAATTGCCTGAAGATGAAAATGGAAGCAAGCCAAGTTTGCTCATATTTACTCAGGAAAGACTCCACTGGTTTCTTAACGAGAACAAAGACTACAGAATCGACTTCCTAATTGTTGATGAGGCTCACAAAATCGGTGATGGAGGAAGAGGTGTCTTGCTTCAGCAGAAGATTGAAGAGCTGGTAGGACGCTTACCCGATTTGAAAATGTTATTTTGCAGTCCTTTCTCGCAAAATCCTGAAATTCTCCTTGAAGGACTACCGAATCCAGAAAGGAAATCCACCATCGTCACGGAGTATGTCGCTGTTAACCAGAATCTTGTCTGGGTTTCTCAGGCTTCAGGACACCCTCGTCAATGGAGTATTGATCTGTGCCTAAAAAATTACTCCATAAATCTTGGAACGCTGAACGTTTCTTCAATCCTCGGAGAAAAGGAAAAGTTGCCGATCTTCTGCCATCTACTGGGATCCGAAGACGGCGGAAACATGATCTATGTAAACGGACAGGCAGATGCTGAGGATGTATCAGATAAGCTCTTTGAGCTTGTGGGTGAATCACAAGAGACTGAGAATGCGGAAATAGAAGAGCTTATTGATCTAACAAAGAAGCTCATTCACACGGACTACGTTCTAGCCAAAGTCCTGAAAAGAAAAATCGCATTCCACTACGGGAACATGCCTTTGGTGATCAGAAAGGAAATAGAAAGGCTCTATACGGAGGGTCATATAAAGTATTTAGTGTGTACCTCCACTCTTTTGGAAGGGGTAAATCTTCCTGCGAAATCAATTTTTATTAGAAAGCCAAAAAGAGGCAATCGTCTTCCGATGACAGAGGCAGATTTCTGGAACCTGGCGGGAAGAGCAGGTCGTCTCAAAAAGGAATTCCAAGGGAACATCATCTGTATTGACCCTGAAGAATGGGATAACAAGCCTGTTAGAGAGAAGGCAAAGCATTTCATAAAGAGGGCTATTGCAGAGATATCTGAAAGCAGAGAAGAGCTTTTGGATTATATAAAGGGTACCAGTGATCAGTCTTTCAAGCCGAATCTTGAATACGCTTTTAACTATTACTTTACGAAATTTCTCAAGAACCAAACGCTTCAGGGAGAACCGTTAGAGGCGGACTACATAGCTGAGCTTGAAGCTGCGTGTGCGAAAGTGAAAGAAACGTTAGAGGTTCCAGAGGAGATTATTTATAGGAATCCCGGCATTAGTCCCGTTGCACAACAGAAGCTTCTTGAGTATTTCAAAAATTACGATAAGGACGTGAAGAATCTGATACCTGTCTTGCCTGATACTGAAAATGCCGCACTCGGTCATTACGTTGCTATCATAAAAAGAATCAGCAAGCTTCTGTCGGGTGATCATGAGGGTCTCGCGCCGTACCATGCGATATTGGTCATCAACTGGATGAACGGCTATCCTCTGGCACGAATCATTCGATCGAACATCACCTATTGGGGTAGAAAGGAACCTCGTAGGAAGCTTTCTAAAATCATTAGAGACACCATGAGCGATATTGAAGAATATGTGAGATTTAAGTTTGCAAAATATTCTTCGTGCTATATCGACATCCTTAAGTACTACCTCAGTAACGAGCACCCTGAGCTTCTTGAAACCGTACCGCAATTGAACATGTGGGTTGAGTTCGGAGTTTCTCAAAAGACTCAGATATCACTTATCAACTTAGGATTAAGTAGACATACTGCCATCGAATTGTCGGAGTACATCACTGACAAGAATCTTGGAAGAAAAGAGTGTATCCAATGGCTTTTGGATAATGACGTCTCGATTTTTGAGATCCCAACGGCGGCTAAGAAAGAGATCGCTAAACTCAAGGAAAGTATCCAGAGGAGACTTGCTAGCTCTTAATTATTGAGAGCTTCTTTTCCTGAAGTACTAGCTTGCTCCTTAAGTGACTGAGTAGCTCTCGCTTCTCATACATCGGTCGTTTTCTCAGAATATGCTTCGCATAGTTTCTGATATCAATCTCCTTGATCTTTATCTTTTCTTTAACTTCTCGCCCAAGCACCGACTCTTGGAACTCATTGTGCGATTCAATCTCACTCCTAATTTTGTCTTTCATGCCGATCTCGTCGAGCGATATCACGTCCAGCACGTTCGCTAGTTGCTCAATCAGGTCTTCCTCTCGTATATATCCGCACGGGCAGTCCTTGTCTCTGAACTTCGTGCATCCGTAGTAGACGTACCTGTTCGTTGTTCCATCCTTAAGCTTTTTAAACTTCTCATCAGCTGTTATCCCTGATCCGCACAGCCCGCAGGTGATCATCTTCGTGAATGCGAACTCTTTGTCTTGCGTCCGAACCGCATTCTCGTTCGTGATCTTTTCCTGTACTTGGTTGTATAAGTCTTTGGTGATTATCGGCTCATGCTTTCCGACATACCATTGTCCGCTTCCTTTCGGGTATTCAAACTCTCCGTAGTAGAAACTGCTTTTGAGGATTATGTAGACATTGCTCAGCGTCAGCGGTTTTCCATGCTTCGTCCTGAATCTGATGTCTTCAGATAACCATTTGAAGAGCTTTCGCCCAGACCATCCGTCATATGCTACTTTCTCAAACATCTGCTTGATGACATGCGCTCTATGCTCGTCAGGAATGACCTCGCACTTCCTATTCCTATCCGAGTGACTTAGATATCCTGTCGGAGGTACTGATGGCCATAAGCCCATCTCACACCTCGCTCTAAGTCCTCGCTTCACATTCACCATCTTGTTGTCGTTCTCAAGTTTTGCTTGAGAACCGAGAATCATCAGAAGAAACTTCTCGTTCGGATTGTTCGTGAACTTCTGCCCGTAGGTGCGTATCTCATGCAGAAGTTTCTGATCCATCAGGTCTACCACGCTTCCGAGGTCGCCAGCGTTTCTTGATAAACGGTCTGGTGCCCATGTCAGAATCCCGTTGAATTTTCCTTGCCTGATCTCATTTAGAAGTTCATTGTAGACAGGTCTCTGTCCGACCTCCTTTGAAGAGTGTGCCTCTCGCTTGATTTCGACTATCTCCAAACCCTCTTTCTCTGCAAGAGCTTGCATCTCCTTAACCTGCGATTCGATTGATAATGCTTGCTTGTCCTCTTGCTCCGTTGATTTGCGGGCATAGAGGCAGTACTTGATTTTCGGTGAGGCAACCTCCTGTGCCAGCTCCACCCCTGGATTTTGTATTGTTGTATTTCTCATACAACACAATCAATGACGCTGATCCCTCTAGGAGTCTAGAGCGTCTCAGACCCTTCAGGTGTTGGTAACTTTTCTTTATAAAATCTTTATCTTAAATTGCTACACTTTGACCTACATTTAAGCTAAGATCACTATATACATGGCAAAGAAAATTTTAGCTTACATAAAACAAAAACCTCACTTTTCACACAAAGATTTTGTTCTGTATCTTGGTGATTCCACGGAGATTCTCAACTCACTTCCTGAAAACTCTATAGATATGATTTTTGCAGATCCACCATACATGCTCTCAAATGGAGGATTTACTGTTCATGCAGGAAAGATGGTAAGTGTCGACAAGGGAGATTGGGATAAGAGTAAAGGATTTGATGCTGATTATGCGTTCCACAAAAGGTGGTTAGAAGCATGTCACCGTGTTTTAAAGCCACACGGAACCATTTGGGTAAGTGGTACATATCATTCCATCTATCAATGCGGTCATGCTATTCAGTCAATTGGTTTCCATATCTTAAATGATATTACTTGGTTTAAACTAAATGCTTCACCAAATCTCAGTTGTCGATTTTTCACAGCGAGTCACGAGACAATTCTTTGGGCTAGAAAACATAAGAAAGCAAAACATACATTCAATTATGATTTGATGAAAAATGGTGAATGGGCAGAAGATTTTATAAAGAAGCCAAATCTACAAATGCGTTCAGTGTGGGCAGTTAATCCTCCTAAGAAAGAAGAAAAGAAATTTACAAAACATCCAACCCAAAAACCTCTTTCTTTACTGGAAAGAATTGTCTTAGCTAGTACTAACAAAGGGGATATTATTCTTGATCCTTTTACAGGAAGCTCAACT
>CAZKPS010000004.1:36473-42844 GCA_964554765.1 uncultured Candidatus Saccharibacteria bacterium | reverse complement strand
TTTTGTCCTTAAAAAAATCTTGTATTTCTTTTTCATTTTTACCTTCAATATCAAATTCTTCAAATAAGATATTACTCTCTCTCATTTCCGTCTCAAATTCTTTCATATAAGAAAGATACTTGGTATTAGCGGTAGCTTTTAGGGCTGTAGTAATATAACCAATCTTTAATTTATCTTTCGGCATTCCTAAGAGATCATATCCTTTTGCGATTAGAAACTTCTCTTTTGAGGTAAGTAGTAATTTCATGATTCTCAGTATATCATAAGTTTACATATATCTAAATATTCTCTAAATTCCATGCTAAAATAATCCTATGTATAAGTTTCTATTTATTACACTCTTTATTTTTATACTAAATTCTCCGACTGCAATTGCACAGACTTCTACAACTACAACCATAATTCTCTCGCCCCATTTTGATGATGCTGTGTTGCCTCTAGGAGGAATGCTTGCGCAAGCAAATAATCAGAAAAAAGTGATTACTGTATTCTCTGGCAAACCAGAGAAACCTCAGAAGACATGGTGGGATCTTATATCAGGGTTTCTTTCAAGTGATACTGCTGTCTCTTCGCGTGTAGAAGAAAACAAAAACGCTCTAAAGCCGTACTCTGTTACAGAGATTAATCTAGAATTCCTCGATGAGCAATATCGTAAGAAGAGTACGACTACTGATATTGAGGATCAGGTCAAGAAAAAAATTATTGGTGTTATAAATGACAGGTCACATAATGAGCATTTAAATATTTACTTTCCTGCATATTTTGGTCCAAAGATTACGCATAAGGATCATTTGATGATTCACGACATTGCACTTGATCTGATTAAATCGGGACAATTCCACGATGTTTCTTGGTATATGTACGAAGATATGCCTTATACACTCATCTACTATAAGAAGCATAAGGAAGATTTGTTTGACTATCTGAAGCAAAATACATCTGGTTTTGAGCTAAAAGAAAAGGATATATTACTTTCACTTAGTGACTTAGATATGATGTCAAAATCTATTCAGAGTTACACATCTCAAGTAAAGGCGTTTAAATTTATCGGTAATCCACTTAAAAGGGTTGTGGAATTTGCAAAAACACATTGCAAAGACGGAGCTTGTGAAAAGGTGTATGAGGTTAATGTAAAACAATAAAGGACCTCGCAGCAGAGCTCCGAGGTATTGGATTGAATTCGCTTCGCTCATACTCATACCGATGCAGAGCATCGGGGTATTAACCTATATTCCAACTGCGACTCGGACGCCGTGGACGAGAGTACTCGTCCACGCGATCCTCGCTTGTTGGAAATAACAAAATGCTCCGTATAACGGAGCATTTTGTTACTTTGTTGTTGAAGTTGTTGTCGCTATTTTTGCGTTCTTCGGGTATCTAGATTTGATTAGCTTTTCGAGACTATCCTTGTCCTGTGGCCACTCTATTAATCTACCATCGATAAGTATTGCAGGGAGATCATCTGGAATTTTGGATATTGTTATGAGTGTCTTTAATGCGGGTAGATCAAGATTATAATCAAAAGAATATACTCGGAGTTCTGGATATTTCTCACGAAGATAGGTGAGTATTATACTCGCCTTATCACAATCAGGACATTTGTCGCTACTCGTATAAAAATAGAGAGCGAAGACAAATGTTTTGCCGCATCGTGCTGAGAGTCTTTTCATCAGTAGATAGTCTTTTATCTCGAGGAGGGAATAAGCTTTTTTAAGCTGTGTTACTTCTGCATTATCATTTATAATGTTTTTTTCACTGTATTCTATTCGAGAGGCGAGAGAGTTGAGCTCACTCGAGAGCATCGAGCTTCCTACGTCCTCACAGTCAATATCTGAAAGAAGGGACACTTGTGTCTCAGAAGACATAATGTTTGTAGAGATAGACTCTTGGATTGATTTTATCTCATTTATTCTTTTGTCGTTAAAATAATTACTGATGTATATAGCGGTACCAAATATTGTGGCAGTTATAAAAAAAGTAATTACATATTTTTTCCAATCGACATGCCCGTGTCTTGTTGAAGAATTATTTTCGAGATTATTCATTGTATTTGGTAATGTTATTGATATTAATTATGTTTCTGATTTACGATATAAGATTTATGATTTAAGAATAATTCATTGTATTTATTCGTAAATCATAAATCTTATATCTTACTTCTATGTTTTTACCTCCACGGTGCATGTACTCCTTTTATATTATTATACACAGATTTCATAAGCCAGAAAGGTGCAATGAAGGAGTATAGAAATATAAAGTAAAACATCTCCATTGATATACTCCATTTTCCGTAAACACTTTTATATCCATACATAATAAGTGTAATAATAAAAAGCATAAGAGTCACCGTGAGTATAGAGAGTACACTTGTATCTATGAAAAACCAGCTCAAATCTAGCTCAGGTGCATTAAAGCCTACTATGAGAAATCTATAAATAAAATCACTCATCTTCATTAGTGCTTGGTAGACAGAAATAGATATGAGTACAAAAGACATAATAATTCCAAAGATAGCGAATGGAAGTACTATAAGTCCTAGGTCACCATGTTTTTTGTTTAGTAGCATTTCGCGGTAGTCGATGAGGTTGCCTAGAAAGCCACTAACCCATCTCACACGTTGTTTGTAGAGTTTTTTGATTGTATCTGGTCCTACTGTAAATACAAGTGCACTCGGTTCGTTAACTATCTTCATATGGTTCTTTTGCATACGCATTGCCATCTCCATATCTTCTGTATTGTGAGCGTGTTTGTACATACCTATCTTGTCAAAAACCTCCTTGCGAAAGAAAGAAAAAGGTCCAGGTGTGATATGTATTGCACCGATAGATCCGTATGCTTTTCGCATAAAATTACCATAGCTGTACTCAGCTCGCTGCATCTTTCGTAGAAGGTTGGACGGTTTTTCTATAATCATTGACGGTGTGACAGCCATGACTTCTGGGTCTGTAAATCTACGCATAATGTTTTTGAGAGCATTTTTGTCTACAAATGAGTCAGCATCAAGACATCCGACAAAGTCTGTCTTCATCCGCTCAATTCCAAAATTCAGGGCGGTGTACTTTCCTCCATTTGTCTTCGAATGTACTTCAACGATTGGATGGTTTTTAAATTTTTGTAGTGCATCCAGAGATTTGTCTGTGCTTCCGTCGTCGATCACCATAATGTGGAGCTTGTCCTTTGGATAGTCCAGATTGAGTAGGGAATCAATTGTATCAACGATAGTTTTCTCTTCGTTCCAGATAGGTACAAGTATTGTAACCTGTGGGTAGTAGTATTCTAGATTTTTGACCTCTCGGCGTTTACTTTTTGATTCAAAAAGAGAAATCAAAAGAAATACCTCAAAATAGAGGGCAACGAATATAACACTGGTTCCGAGGATACTTACTATAGTCTGCATTCGGTGCATTATACATCAAAATTTGTATTTAGTATATAGTATATGGGTTTTGATTGGTGGAATAAAATAAGGTGCATTTTAGTAATACTTTGGTTATAATGCTTAAATATGAACGAAAAAGGTCACTATCACCTCATAACGCAAGCGATTCAAGAAATCTCTGATATTTTTAATGAGATGGGTTTTTCGGTTGTAGAGGGGCCAGAAGTTGAGACAGATCATTATAATTTCGAAGCATTAAACTTTCCTGCAGATCATCCTGCAAGAGATATGCAGGACACTTTCTGGTTGAAACCAGAAAAAGAAATCAAAGATCAAAAATTAGAAATCAAAAATGGGGATGCAAAATTACTTCGGACACACACTTCACCTGTACAGATTCGATATATGGAGACTCATACGCCGCCAATGGCGATAATTGTGCCCGGTAAAGTGTTTCGTAATGAGGCTACAGATGCGACTCACGAAGCACAGTTTCACCAGTTTGAAGGACTTTTTGTAGACAAGATCGTTTCAATGGCCGATCTTAAAGGGGTGCTCACACATTTCTTTAAAAAATATTTCGGCGAGGATGCAGAAATAAGATTTCGCCCAAGCTTTTTCCCATTCGTTGAGCCGGGGGTAGAAGTGGATATGCAATGGAAGGGTAAGTGGCTTGAAATGATGGGGGCAGGACTTATACATCCTAATGTACTCGAAGCTTCGGGTGTTGATTCGACCAAATGGCAAGGCTTTGCATTCGGAGGAGGAATCGACAGACTTCTTGCGGTCAAATACGGACTCAATGATATTCGAGAACTATATACTGGAGATTTAAGATTTGTAAATCAGTTCTAGATTTCATCCTAAAAAAAATTTATCTATCGTTATGCAATATAGAAATAATCATAAGCAAAAAATAAGTGACGGTTTGTTATTGTGTGCACGAGTGGATAAGATTGCCTTAATATTGCATAACAAAAAAAGTTGATTATATGTTATGTTTTAAAGACTTTAAATGGGTCGATGTGTTACTAAGGGAAGATGATATGCTATAAGTGAATCAACTTTTTAATAGATAAAACTTTACAGGATAAATGCAAAATATATTTTTAAGTGAAAATTTTTCTTGGGGGATGGTGATTTTTTTTGTTTTGCTTGCATATGTGTTGATATCAATCATTGAGTATGCAAGAGGAGGTCACCACCGACGTTTCGGGTTCTGGTTTTCAAAAGTTAAGCATACTGGAGAGTCGCGACGACTGAGCTGGCCTGTATCATTTAAAGGACATTTGTTTTTTGTTTTATCTGTTGTGTCGGGTACGGCTATTGTCATGTTTATTGAGGATGTAATGATTCAATCTACACTTCTTACTGTTTGGGCACTCATAAGTCTTATTACTACATACAAAAAATCCGCAAAATAATTTATGAAAATTTCACACAAGTGGCTCCAAACATATTTCAAGAAACCTCTTCCATCATCTGACAAGATTGCGGAGCTGTTGACGTTTCATATTTTTGAAGTTGAAGGAATAGAAAAGAAAACAAATGATGACATTCTTGATGTAAAAGTGCTTCCAGACCGAGCGTCATATTGCTTGTCACATCAAGGTGTCGCAAGAGAACTTGCTGCACTCATACCTGACAACGAATTTGTCCCACGGGAATTTCCATCGATTGAGTCTGATGATGTGGCGGATGTATCAACCACAATTATAGCCTCTGATGTATGTAAAAAGCATGTCGAAATGCCAGTGCTAAATCTAAATAGACAAAAATCACCAGACTGGATTGTAAGTTTTTTGGAATCTGTAGGTCAAAGATCAATAAATTTTGTTGTGGACCTAACCAACTTCGTAATGCTTGATATTGGTCAGCCGATGCATGTCTTTGATGCTCAAAAACTCAAAGGGGAGATAGTGATTAGATATGCGTACGATAAAGAAAAAATAAGTCTTCTTGGAGGGAGAGATGTCTCGCTCGATACCAATATTGTCGTGCTTGCTGACGATGAGGGTGCGCTCGATATTGCGGGAATAAAGGGTGGTACAAAAGCTGAGATGGATTCGTTTTCAAAACATCTTGTGGTGGTTGCTACAAATTTTGATGCGTCATTGATCAGAAAAACATCATCAAGATTGAATATAAAGACTGATGCTTCAAAAAGATTTGAAAATGGGGTAAGTGTGGATCTACCTGAAAGAGCTATGAGATATTTTGCGAGTATCTTAAAAAAAGAAGATCCTGAAGTTCTTGTTGGTAAAATCATTGTGGCTGGAGATGTTGCATCAAAGATTTCTCGGGTTGAGGTGTCTCCGGAATTTATCTCAGAAAAGCTCGGTAAAGATATACCCGCAGATGTGATTATAGAACTTCTAAAGAGTGCATCCATAAACGCACGGCGTGAGGGTGCTGTAATTGCTGTCTATCCAGACGAATCACGAAGAGACCTAAATATAAAAGAAGATATTGTCGATGAGGTGGGACGACTCTACGGATATGAAAATATTGAGGGTAAGCTTCCTCACATAGAAATCCCTGTTATACAAAACAATGAGATTACATATCGAAATATCGTACGAAATTTCCTCGTCGAGAGAGGTTTTTCTGAAGTGCAGACATATACGCTGACATCAAAAGGAGAGGTGGAAATTATGAATCCGCTCGCTGAGGATAAGAAAAACCTTCGGACAAACCTCTCAGAACAGATAGAAGAAAAGCTCAAAAACAATATTTATTATGCAGATCTTTTGGGTCAAAATAAGATTAAAATTTTTGAATTTGGGCGAGTGTGGAAGGGTGGACGAGAGTTTATTTCACTCTGTATTGGTATTGCATATAAGAAAGCAAAAAAGGATGAGCGACCTAACGATGAGATCAAAGTTATACGAGATGAACTCTTTGCACACTTAGGATCAAAAATCGAGATACTTTGTACTGTGGATGATAGTGGTGGAATCATTTCACAGAGTGGTAAACCAATTGGAATGAC
>CAZKPS010000004.1:0-36463 GCA_964554765.1 uncultured Candidatus Saccharibacteria bacterium | reverse complement strand
AATCTGGATGGGATAATGGAGGTGGATTTTGAAGCGTTAATATCTGGACTTCCGGAACAAAAGGAAAAAATAAAAATCCCTGTGTCAGAGGTAATGAAATATAAAGCACCATCGTCATATCCGTTTATGGTCCGTGATATTGCTGTGTTTGTGCCAGGAGATAAATCCAATGCAGATAAGGTGTGGCATGTGATTGAGACTCACGTAGGTGATCTTCTTGTTCGTCACGAGCTTTTTGATATGTTTGAAAAAAACAATAAAGAGACAAATGTCATAGAGAAAACATCTTTTGCATTTAGACTCGTATTCCAGTCATACGACAAGACACTCACTGACGAAGAAATAAACAAAGTAATGGAAAGGGTTACGACAGCGCTCGTAGATCAGAAATGGCTTGTCCGCTAAGATTTTTTTGTAAATAAAAACCCCTCACTGAGGGGGGGGTGATTAGAAGTCAGAGATCCAATCGCGAAGCCAGTACCACTGTATTTTCGGTAGATTAGTGTGGTTAGTTCGAAATATTCTACGCATTGGGTGTCTGGGTGTGGTGCAGATTTCTCTCCATATTGCATCAAGAGAATGTCCTTTGTGTGTGTTCTTGAGGAATGTTGAGAATATCGGACCAACTTTCTGATTGTGCAAGGGTTTTGTCATAGCTAATCAGAATCATAGCGTATTTATAGTATTTTGCAATTAAAATATGATTATATTTTAATGATTCAAGATAATAAAAAACCCACCTTATCAAAAAAAAGGGGGTTATTTCTTTGGCTTGACTTTGCATAACTGTAGGATCAGCAGAGGGAGGTGTGCTGGTGCAAATCGCCTTGCATTTCTCATGAGCGTTAGAGGAGCTATGCCATGAAAGTGAGGACCGGCTGTCACTAGCATCTTAATTATCTCACTTTCAGGGTAATCTTCCTTCGAAGCACTCATAATGAGTGCATTTCTCCATTGGGCGATTTCCTCTTTTGTGGGCGGAAGTGTGTCGGCTGTGGGCATAAAGAGCAGGGTTGATGTTCTGTGGTAAAAGTATCACGAAAATGGGTATAGTCAATAGTTATTTAAAGCCTAAAATTTGATATAATATACAGAACTAGTCCCGTTCGAAAATCACGAAAAAGAACGGTAAAACAAGTGTATATTTCATAAGATTAATTTTAGAAGTCACAAGGGGAAACTCTTTAATTTTTTAATCGGGATGGCAAAAGAAGAAAAAAAACCTAATTACGGAGCTGAATCGATTACTGTTCTCGAGGGTCTCGAGCCGGTACGAAAGCGACCGGGAATGTATATTGGAACAACAGGTCCTGATGGATTTCACCATCTTGTGTGGGAGATTTTTGATAACTCACGAGATGAAGCGATGGGAGGATTTGCAAATGATATTGAGATTGTGCTTCTGCCGAACAACAGAATTCGAGTGACTGATAATGGGCGAGGTATCCCAGTCGATGTTCACTCAAAAACAAAAGTATCTGCACTTGAAACTATTATGACAACGCTCCACGCCGGAGGTAAATTCGGTGGAGAGGGATACAAAGTGTCTGGAGGTCTTCACGGAGTGGGAGCATCGGTGGTAAATGCACTTTCGACATACTGTCGAGTGGATGTGTTTCGTGATGGCGGACATTTCTATCAAGAATACAATACAGGTAAAAGAAAGGCTGCAGTAAAAAAAGTAGGAAGCTCAAAACTCAATGGAACTGTGGTAACTTTTGAACCAGATGAAATAATCTTTGGTAAACAAGAATACGATTTCAAGCGAATCGTGAATCATATGCGACAGCAGGCATACCTTGTAAAAGGTTTGAAGATTGCTGTTATTGATTGTACTCATCTAGAGAAAATGCCTGATGCTGAAGAAGTTCAGTACTTCCGAGAACTCGAGATTGATGCACCGTCATATACATTCTACTTTGAGGGAGGACTCGCATCACTTGTAAAATTCAACAACCAGGTACAGAAGCCTCTCCATAAAAATATTTTCTATGTTGAAAAGAAAGTCGAGGGTGTTGAATCTGTAGAAATTGCGCTTCAATATGTGGATGATATGTCGAGTCGAATCACAGGATTTGCAAACAACATCTACAACCCAGAAGGTGGAACACACATCACAGGATTCAAAACTGCACTCACACGAACACTCAATACATATGCAAAGAAAACTAATGCAACAAAAGATGCAGGTGATGCATTCACAGGAGATGATGTGCTCGAGGGGCTTACTTGTGTGGTGTCTGTAAAACTTCGAGAGATTCAGTTTGAAGGACAGACAAAGGCGAAACTTGGATCAATGGAAGCACAAGGTGCTGTAGCAACTGTATTCGGCGAAGCGTTTGCAATGTTCCTCGAAGAAAACCCTGATGACGCAAAAGCAATCATAAACAAAGCAACTCTCGCAATGCGAGCACGAAAGGCTGCAAAAGCTGCGAAGGATTCAATCCTTCGAAAAGGAGCTCTTGAAGGTATGACACTCCCAGGAAAGCTTGCTGACTGTCAGAGTAAGGATGCCTCAGAATCAGAACTATTCATTGTGGAGGGAGATTCTGCGGGTGGTACAGCAAAGACTGGGCGAGATAGACGAACGCAGGCTATTCTTCCGCTTCGAGGAAAGATTCTTAACATCGAACGGGCACGACTCGACAAGATGCTTGCATCAGAGCAGATTACAAATCTCGTGGTTGCCCTTGGTACTGCAATCGGCGATACGTTTAATATCGAGAAACTCCGATATCACAAAATCATTATTGCAACGGATGCCGACGTGGACGGTGCGCACATCCGAACACTTCTGTTGACTTTGTTCTACCGATATTTCCGACCACTTATCGAAGCAGGATATATCTACATCGCGCAACCACCACTCTATAAACTAAAACACGGTAAGGAGATTCATTATTTCTATCTCGAAGAAGAAAAGGACGAGTTCTTGAAGGTTAATAAGCTTCAGATTAATGAAGCTGATGCGGAAACGGAAAGTGGAGAACAACAAGAAAACTCTGAAGAGGAAGAAGAGAAAGAGTCAGCAAAGAAGAGTAAAAAGGTGACAATCCAGCGATACAAAGGTCTTGGAGAGATGAATGCGGAAGAGCTCGCAGAAACAACTATGGATATTCACAATCGTGTACTAAGGCAGGTAAATATTGAGGATGCAGTACAGGCAGATCGAGTAATTGATATCTTGATGGGTAATGATGTTCCGTCTCGAAAATCATTTATTCAATCAAATGCGAAGATGGCTAGACTGGATATTTAAAAATAAATCAAAACTTTAAAATCAAAAATCAAAGCTATAATTCAAAATTCAGAAGTAAAAAATACGGCACCTAAGGGTGTCGTATTTTTTACTTTTAACTTATATTTTTGACTTCTGGCTTTTAAATTTTGACTTGCTTAGTAGTTTACGTTTATTGTTCGCGAAGCGTAGTTGTTGCCCTCGTTGCTCTCGTAGACCATATTGTTAGGGTCTACAGTAAATGAGACTGTTGAATTGCCCGTGATTGGATTTGTGAATCCTATTGTGTACTGTCGTGTCTCACCTGGAGCGAGAGAGTTTTCTGTATTTGATTGGTATGTGCTGTTATTGTAGCTTGGAAGATTTGCACTAAACTGGAACGGTCCACTCGCTTTACCTCCTACGTTTTGAATCTCGAATTTAATAGCCACTTTATCGTTTCGACTGAGATTGTTTGAGTAGTAGAACTGATTGTTGTAATTCATCACTCCTACGTCTGTGATTCGAACTACGAGATCAGCATTGCCTCCAGTATTGTAATTGTAGTTATTATTATAGTTGTAACTGTTTGTATAACTACCGTTTGATGTTACAGGGATAGTAAGAATGTTGTTAGACTGGTCTCTATCATTGTTGTTGATTGTGATTGTGATATTTCGTCCGTTTGGATCAAATGCATCAAATGAGATTGTCATTTCATATGCATCACCTGGGTTGAGTGCTGGCTGTGGGGCCGAAGTATAAGTCTGGTCAGCAATAGTCTTTGTAGGAAGGTTGGCTTTGAGAGTCCAAGTGTCTGATCGTGAGCTGCCAATGTTTGAAACTCGGAATCGTACAGTTACTCGGTCGTTTTCTGCAAATGATGTCGAGTCAACATATGCACCGTTTACAGTTTGTCCGATCTTTGTGAGGGTTACTTTTAGATCTGCTGCACCTGTGTTTGCGTTTGAATAATTATTTGTACTTACACTGTTTGATTTTGAGCTATTAGTGTTAGTGGTATTTGTATTTGTAGTTGTAGCATTATAGTTCGGAGCGTACTGATTTGCAGGAGCAGTAGCCTCAGCACCATTTGCAAGTACTGTCATATCTGCTGTGCCTTGAACTTTGATAGTTTTCATATCAGCATCGTAAAGTGCTACAGTCATTGCGATAGGTGTATTTGTTTTGTTTGTGTTTTTTGCAACAAAAGAATAGCTATCTCCACTAGCTGGAAGCGGAAAGAGAGTCTCGCAAACAACCGGTCGCTGTCCGTTGATCGAGTTGTAGTCGATTTCAACACCACTTACGCATTTGTAACTCCACATAAGTGAACCTGTAGTGTCGGTTGTATTGTTTTTCCAGTTTACTGTAAATGTATCTCCATTTTTTACTTCATTTGGTGCTGTAACAGAGAGTTTGTCCTTTGGACTAAAGAGGGAAGAGAATGATACGTTTGCGGTACCGATAGATGATATAAATTTTGGTACGAATTTAACTATTGCGAGCGCAATAAAGAGTAATACGAGAATTATGGCAACAATGATAACTCCACGAACAATAGAATTGCTCTTTCTTGGAGCTTCGTCTGTATGATCTTCTATGACAATGTGTGGGTCGTGTGACATATAATAAATATTAATTTTTTAGATTTATGTGTATAATTATATATCTTTTAGGGTAAAATGTCAAGGGTACGATTGACGCATGCCAGAATCATTTATATAATAGATTTTATGAGTAAATATAAGGCTTTTTGGAAGAGGGGGGATGTGAAGTTTGTTGCTGTGTTTACAATTGTCTTCTTCGTCAGTTTTACTGCTCTCTATACACTAGGTCTTGTCCCAAATGAGCTCACAGGAGATGGTGCTAGTGTGCTCGATGATATCCGATTTAATGCTATTAAGATGACTGAGAGGGATGCCACATCCACTCCACAAAAAATGGTAGGAGAAGAGCCTATGCACATTACAGTGCCTCATACTGATATCAATATCATAGTTCAAAATCCAAAAACAAAGGATAATACAGTGCTCGATGAATATCTCACTCGAGGTACAATCAGATATCCAGATTCAGCACTTCTTGGTGCGGGTAATGTACTCATTTTCGGTCACAGTTCTAACTGGGAGGTGGTACATAACAAGGCATACAAATCGCTCAATGGTATAGAAAAGTTAAAAGCAGGAGATCTTATTTATGTGGATTCAGCAACGAGTAGATATACATATTCAGTCAGAAATGTTTCTCTCGTCGATGCAAATAAAGAATTTATTGATTTCTCAAATGGTAAAAATATGCTGACCCTTTCTACTTGTAATACTTTTGGTCAAAAGAGTGATCGGTATGTGGCGGAAGCGGATTTCGTAAGTAAGACTAGTTTGTAAGATGGTTAGCTGATGAGGTAATTAAGAAATATATAAGCAATCGACCACCGGACTTAAGTCCAATGGTCGATTGGGTTAAAAATAACATCGGAGCTGAAGGCTTCGATGTTATTTTCTCTATTTTTTATTTTTCACTTCTTCAACTAGTTTTTTGATTGTATCTTCGATACTTAAGACAAACTTTTCTGTTCTGCCTTCGAGAGTTACCTGACCTGCTTCTACTTCTTTTTTACCTATTACTGCAATATACGGAATCTTCTCGGTCTTGGCATTTCTAATTTTCTTACCGAACGAATCATTGCCAAGATCAATCTCGGCTCGGATGCCATTTTCTCGAAGTTTGTTTCGGAGATTTGTGGCATATTCAATCTCATTGTCTCCAATAGGAACGATTCGCACCTGAGTAGGAGAGAGCCAGAGGGGGAATATTCCTGCAGTGTGTTCGATAAGTGTTGACATAAATCTCTCGATTGATCCCATAATTGCCGCATGAATCATTACTACTTGTTCCTTTTCTCCTTTTTCGTTTGTACAGACGAGTCCAAAGTTTTTTGGCTGGTTGAAGTCGAGCTGGATTGTGGCTACCTGGAGTACTCGGCCGATAGAGTCCTTTGCAATGAAGTCAATCTTTGGTCCGTAGAATGCTGCTTCACCTGTACCGTCCATCCACTCAACACCTTTTTTCTTCATGAGACTTTCGAGTGCTCCTTCTGCCTTAGCCCATACCTCATCTCCCCCTAAATATTTAGATCGTTCTTTTGGATCGTGTGTCGAGAATCGGACTTTCAAATCAAATCCAAATGTTCCATAGAATGTCTCGATAATATCCCAGATTGCGAGAGCTTCATCTTCAATCTGTGTCTCTCGACAGAATACGTGCGCATCGTCTTGTGTAATAGAAAGTACTCGAGAAAGCCCTGAGAGCTCTCCTGATTGTTCATCTCGATATACCATTGTTGTTTCTGCATATCGTTGTGGCATATCTCGATAGCTTCTTGGTTCGGCATCAAAAATCTGTGTATGGTGAGGACAGTTCATTGGCTTCATTGCGTAGAGGTGCTCTTCTCGAGTCTTGATCTTGAAAAGATCTTCAGCATATTTTGCCCAGTGACCAGATGTTTCGTAGAGGTCTTTCTTTGTGATGTGTGGAATACAAACCTTTTCGTAGCCTTTTACTTTTCGAAGTTCCCAAACAAAGTCGTTCAAAAGTTCTCGGATGATTGTACCTTTTGGAGTCCAGAGAGGAAGACCTGCACCAACGAGCGGGGAGAATGTAAAAAGTCCCATTTCTCGTCCGATGACTTTGTGATCTCGTTTCTTCGCTTCTTCAAGTTGTGTCTCGTACGCCACCAACTCTTCTTTGGTATCGAATGCGAGACCGTAAATACGAGTAAGCATTTTGTTCTTCTCATCTCCTCGCCAGTATGCACCTGCGACACGGGAGAGCTTGAAAGAGTCAGGTGCGATTTCTTTGTTTGGGTACTCTGAGTGTCCTCCTCGACAGAGATCTGTGAATCCTCCACAAGTGTAGAGTGTGATTGGTTCTCCACGACCAACAATCTCTTCAATGAGTTCTGTCTTGTATGGATTATTTTTAAATACTGCCTTAGCTTCGTCTGCAGTCACTTCTTGATGAGAAAATTCTGTCCATTTT
Organism: uncultured Candidatus Saccharibacteria bacterium; assembly: GCA_964554765.1. Lineage (GTDB taxonomy): Bacteria > Patescibacteriota > Minisyncoccia > Phycocordibacterales > CAIRYW01 > JAQBQZ01. Next base: position 29,205 of record CAZKPS010000004.1, on the reverse strand, counting down.
GAGAGATTCTTCCGCATTGTCTTCTCGATTTTTTCGAGGTCGGTATCCGAAATTTTTTCGGTACTAAAGTCGATGTCATAGTAGAAGCCTGTATCGATAGCAGGACCGAGGGTGAGCTGTACATTAGGATAATTTTCGATAACTGCCTCTGCTAAAAGATGGGCGAGGGTATGTCTTTTTTGTTCCAAATTGTTATTTTTCATAGATAACAGAATAGCATATTTAAGGGTATAAAAAAACCACCCATAAAGGGTGTATTCAAAAAATGTCGAGCTCCACATCTGCGGGACGAGAATCTGGAAAAGTCGCTTGTTCGGCAAACAGCTTCCTGATCTCGTGTTCGAAAGTATCTGAATGGGTGTACTGTTCCTTGATTGCTCGAACTATTTTGATGACGGACTGTCTACTCATATTGCGATCTGGATTGAAGACACAGACGAGAGTTTTGCATCCGCACACTATGGTAAAACCATATATTCTGCCATCGGTACAAGTCATACTTCCATATTTGTACCCCCTCAATAGTTCTTTGTCAAAAAAACCTAGCGGATGTTATCGGACCATTAGTTATTACTATTAAATATTAACTGCTCTACAGTACCTTCACACTATCCGCCAAAATACTCATCGAATCTTCTTTGACCGAAATCTTACCGTCAATCCGGAGACATTTCTCACCACTAAAGAGTTGTCTTGTATCTGCGTAGATTTTAGGGAAGAGTACGACCTCTATCATACCTGTGAAATCCCCAACTTTGACAAATGCCATTAAGTCGCCTTTTTTGGTTCTGATTTCTTTGATCTCTTCGGTCACTCCGATTATCATTTGAGACTGACCGTTTTTTGATGTAGCTTTTACTTTGTTTATAGATACTCCTTTTTCACGCATCTTTTCTCGGAATCTATCGAGTGGATGTCCGGAAATGTACAATCCTAAAAGCTCTTTTTCCCACGATAACTTTTCGTTTGGCTCTGCGGGTGGGACTTTTTCTAGTACGAGTGTGCCATTGTTACCTTCGAGATTTCCGAATAGTGATTCTTGGTTTTTTGGTCCCTTGTTTATTTCTTTGTTAAACACTAGGAGTGCTTCCATATTACCCAAGAGCTCTCCTCGTTCACCAAAGTTATCCATTGCTCCACATTTGATGAGTGACTCGAGAGACTTTTTGTTGAGGTTTTTGTCTTTGATTCGCTCGAGAAAATCGGTAAGTGATTTAAATTTGCCTCCTGCTTTTCTTTCGGCAATGATTGCACTTCCTATACCTTCTCCAAAGTTTTTAATCGTTGTGAGTCCAAATCTGATTTTTTCTTTGCCTGTTGTCTCATCAGTTACAACTGTGAATCCTCCAAAACTTTCGTTGATGTCTGGCGGTAACACTTCAATTCCTGTTCGTTTACATTCTGCAACAGTTGATGCGACTTTTTCTACATCTCCTGATTCGTGTGTGAGAACGGAAGACATATATTCAGCAGGGAAGTTGGCTTTGAGATATGCGGTGATGTAGGCTACTCGTCCGTAGGAAACCGAGTGAGCCTTGTTGAATCCGTATGATGCAAATGGTTCAATCCATTTCCAGATTTCTTCTGCTTTTTGCTGGCTCCATCCTGAGTGTTCGACACATCCGTGAATAAATTTCTCTTTCTGTTTTGCCATTTCTTCAGGAATCTTTTTACCCACAGCTTTTCGGAATTTGTCTACTTCTCCCCAAGTGTATCCTGCGAGTTTGTTCGCCATCATGAGAAGGTCGTCCTGATACACGAGGATTCCATTTGTCTTTCGAAGGATTGGTTCGAGTGCAGGATCGAGATATGAGATCTTGGATGGGTCATGCTTTCGTGCGATGTATTCTGGGATGAATTGGATCGGTCCTGGTCGGTAGAGTGCCACCATCGCGTTGATGTCATGGATTGACGTGGGTTTGAGGTCCATAAGGAACTTTGTCATTCCTTCACCGTTTAATTGGAACACATCAGATGTCTCTCCACGAGCAAGCATCTCAAATGTTTTTTTGTCATTGGTTGGTATTGTTTCGTAATCAACATCAATATTCTTTAATTGTTTTACGAGTCTGATTGTGTCGGAAATGATTGAGAGGTTTTTGAGTCCCAAGAAGTCGAACTTCAGAAGCCCTGCGTTTTCTTCATCAATAGAATACATGTCGTACTGAGTGATGATCTTACCTTCACCTTTTGGATCAAACTGAAGTGGGACGATATCGATAAGTGGTATAGGAGAGATCACCACACCGGCTGCATGTACACCGATATGCCGAGAACAACCTTCAATCTTCATCGCCATATCAATAATCTTTTTCGTATCTTCTTCTTTTTTGTATGCAACACCGAGTTCTGGATTTTCGGTTAGAGCTTTTTCAAGTGTCATCGGGAATCCTTGTGAACCCATCGGCACCATTTTTGAAATTCTGTCTCCTGTGGCTACGTCGTATCCGAGTGCACGTGCAACATCTCGTACTGATCCTCGTGCAGCCATAGTACCGAATGTTCCGATCTGAGCTACTTTATCATCACCATATTTTACTTTTGAATATGCTACCATCTCGTCTCGTCTGTCATCGGCGTAATCCATATCAATATCGGGAGCAGAAGGTCGGTCAGGGTTGAGGAATCGCTCGAATGGGATTTCAAACTCAAGTGGGTCGATATTGGTAATACCTGAAAGATATGTCACAAGAGATCCGGATACAGACCCTCGAATGTTAGAGAGGATTCCGTTTGCTTTTGCATGACGAAGGAGGTCCGCCACAACTAGAAAGTACGGTGCATATCCTTTTGTTTTGATAACAGAGAGTTCGTAGTCTGCTCGAGCGAGAGTTGTTTCATTTTTTTCAAGATTTCTCCGTGCGAATCCGTCATACACAATCCGTCGTAGTTCATCATCAGCACTAAGTCCACTTTCGATTGGAATGTTTGGGAACATCCATTTGCCAAGAGGGATTTCGAGATTACATTTTTCAACTATTTTTTCTACATTATCTATCGCTTCCGGAATATCCTTAAAAAGTTTTTCTGCATCAGTAGGGGAGATAAATGAGAAATCTCCTTCATCATCATCTGATGCTCTCTCGCCAAAAGATTTTTGCACAGCCATAAGTGTGTTTCGTGCTTTCTTTTCATCACGTTCGAGGTAGTACACATCGTGAGCCGCGACTATCGGTACATCTACCTTTTTTGCAAATGCGATAAGTTTGTTGATGACTTCTTCTTGGTCTTCAATCTCTGGATGTTTGGTTATTTCAATATAAAAATCATCTTTGAAAATATTTTTATAAAAATCTACCCACTCGCTTGCGAGTTCTTCGTTCAGATTTCTGATCGCTGTGGCTACTTCACCACTAAATGATGGAGTGATAGCAATGAGTCCTTCGTGATATTTCTCTATGAGCTCTTTATCAATACGAGGTTTGTAGTAGAAACCTTCGGTGTGCGAATATGTAGCGAGTTTCAAGAGGTTTTTGTAGCCCACAATATCTTTTGCGAGAAGTACAAGACGAGTCCGCCTGTTATCAATTCTTGGTTCACGATCGTTACGAGTTCGAGTGGCGACATAGAAGTCGACACCTATTATTGGTTTGATTTCTTTTTTCTTGCATTCTTTGAAGAATTCGATGACACCATACATATTGCCGGCATCAGTGAGGGCAAGTGATGTCATGCCAAATTCTTTTGCTTTAGCGACGAGGTCGGGGATTTTTGGGAGAGCCTGGAGTAAGCTGTAGTGGCTATGTGTATGTAGGTGAGTGAATCTAGACATTTTTATATTATAGCTCAGGGCTTAGGGGCTTAGAAGCTTAGGGCTCTTTAAATACTGTGGTGTGGTGATGTTGGACAAAGTGATATTTTGTGGTATATTTTTTTTAGCCGTTGCACATTCGATAGTTAGAATTTTGCAGGGGTGAAAACGACAACACGACAATGGTAAATCCGACTCCTGAAAAACTTCCGGAACAGTTTGCTCCAATACGTAGGCCTGTGGTACCTCAGGTGCCTGCGGCAAAGCTGCCCGAGAAATCAAAACCTCTCGTCCCGATTCCAATCCGACACCCAGTCGGACCATGGCCCGGACATTAATCCTGATCATTCTAAAAGACCCAGATGCTGGCCGCGCCTGGGTCATTTTTTTGAAAAAAGCTATAATTGTTTCCATGATCGACTATATTATCGGCATCGATGAAGCGGGACGAGGACCACTAGCGGGTCCTGTGTCTATTGGTATTTGTATTGTACCTGTCGATTTTGATTTTACAATTTTTAAAAATCTGAAAGACAGCAAAAAGCTCAGTGAAAAAAGACGTAACGAAATACTCATACAGATGAAAGAACTACAGGCGAAAAAAATAATTAATTTTTCTGTGGCACTCGTCTCAAACAAAATGATTGATGACAAGGGGATTGTCTTTGCTATCACATCTGCTATAAATGCACTTTTGAATAAAGTTAAGATTGAGCAACATAAGGTTCGAATACTTCTTGACGGGGGACTCAAGGCACCAGAAAAATACATAAATCAAGAGACTATTATAAAAGGGGATGAAAAGGAGCCGGTCATATCACTCGCATCTATTGCAGCCAAAGTTACTCGGGATAATCATATGGTTAAACTCGCCAAGGATTATCCAGAATACGGATTTGAGATCCATAAAGGGTATGGAACGAAGAAGCATATTGAAATGATAAAGAAAAATGGACTATCTATTGTTCATAGGAGAAGTTTTTGTAAAAGTTTTTGATAGTCTGAAAGTCACAAGTCTAAAGTTGAAAGTAAAATTTAAATAACATTAGTATAAATAAAAAGCCAAACACCTCAGTGCTTGGCTGTATCATCATTTGAAAGGAGTTTGAGCATTGATTCGACAGAGGGGACCTTACCTTGCATCCAGAAGAAGATTGGTTTGTTGCGCATCTTTTTTGTTTTGGTTGCTCGATATTTTTTCGATCTCTCCGGATCTTTTGCCCTGTACCCAATCAATGTTCTGACTATGGTCTCGTATTGACCAAACAGCAGGTCACCTGAAACCACAACTGAAGGTTTCTTGCTGATCGCAACAGAAACTTGTACCGTACCTCTTATGGATTGAAAGAGTGATGACCGAGCGTTGTAGAGTATGTGAGGTAAAGCGAACAAAAGTCCATCTCCCCAAATATCAAACAAATTATCGTGCCCACACGCTTCTTCCGTACCTTTTGATATTCTGGCTTCTATTTTAGAACAAATTTTCGCCACAATATCATTGATACGGTCAAACTCTCCCTTCTTTGGTATGAATTTAATTAGTATCCTCATGCCAGATAATTCACATAGTGTATTAACAAAAACACGGAATTTGATTTCTTGATGTCTTGATAAGCGGTGACTAGGAGTCTCAAATCTCAAATCTTTTTCTGCTAATAACCGCAATGTTTCCTCTGCGTTCGAATTCATCAGAACCTCCTTCTAAGTGGGTTAAATTTAAATGTGCTTTTCTGAAGGTTACAATGTGTTTATAAATATGTAAAGTTATAGCCGCTGGACCCGAATGGTCCAGCATATTTGCTACATTCAATACTCTAGATTCTATATTCGAGCTCTGGTTGACTTGATGCATTCTCATAATATAATTACTTTTGAATCAATTAAACATTAATATCTCATTATATGTCTATAATCGGAAGTTATTCAGAAGAGAAAGATAAGTTGACACCTCCACCTCCAGAAAAGGAGCATGGCCCTACACTTTCTTCGGTACTCAATGATCCAAAAGAGAGTGCATTTTTTGGTGCAATGCTCAAAGAGAAGGGTGCTGATCCTGATTTAATGAAGCGTCTTGCTGATGCAAAGCTCGATCAGGGAGATATAGAACGACTTGAAGATTACCGATCTCAGTTTGTTGAACAGAAGGAGCGGGTTAAAAATGTAAACACTGCAATCACAAAGGAAACTATCAAGGATTTTGCTAGTAGTCACCCAGAACTCCAACAAATTGTAAATATGGTTGGTCCTGAGAAGGCTGTGGGTGTACTTCAGGCTCAAATGGATCGGATCGCAATGGAAGACCCATGGCGATTTGAGCAGATTTTTGACAAAGTGAGAATCTTGCTGGAGGCACGAGAAAGAGCTGAGACACTTGATAAAGATATAACAGAGCAGGTTGCTAAGCTCGGTATTGATGAATCTGAGGTTGCAAAGATTTTAGCTATAGATAATGCATCTGAAAGAAGAGAGGGACTGACAGCATTAGTGAAGGCTCGTTATGAAGCTCTGGGCAAACTCTCTGGTTGGAAGAATCTTTGGACAGGTATGAAAAGCAATGATATAGATGATATTGTTAATGATTTAAATATCCGAAAAGCACACATCGAAACACGTATTGCAGAAATTAATCAAAGAATGATACAGGTCGGCGAAGTTGTGGCCTTGGACATTAACCGTAACGACGATTTGAGACACGCACTCGCTCAAGAGATTTTGGGACAGAAGAAAGTTGAAGAAAAGAATGCAGGATTCAAAGAAATGAAAGGCTCTCTTATGTCAGATGAAAGTCTAAATGAAGAATGGGAAGTATTCAAACAGGCACAAGCGGATTGGGCAACAAAAACTGATGCGGATAGAGTTGCTGCTCGAGATTCTTTCGTGCAAGAGTACCAAAAGAAAAGACAGGAAAAAGTAAATGCAGGCAAGGGATTCTGGGCTGGAATATTCAAAGGGATGTTTAGTCTCTATACAATTACACAAGAGAAGAAGGATAATCTTAAACTCTAAATTACTATTTAAATAAATATATATGTCAAACACAGATAGTCTTTATAAAGAGTTTTTGGTTCTTGTAGAAGAAGGTGATGAGGCAAAGGTGCGAGCGTTTGTTGTTGCACATTTTAAAGAATTCCCAGAGGAAGTGCAGGATAAGCTTACTCTTGCTTTCTTTGAGGAGGCTCTGACTTCAAAGACGGATGGTGATGCTGAGGTTTCCAATGTGATGGATTATAGCCTTAATCTTCTTCGAGAAATGGGCAAAGCAAAAAGCGAGCTAGAGGATGAGAAAAAGGTGATTGAGGTAAAACAGAGTTTGGATATGTAGGGTTCGAATAGAGAATATTGAAGACTGTATATTGAATCAATACAAATGCATCGCGGCGTAGCCGTGGTTCATTTGCTACATTCAATACTTTAGATTCTATATTCTCTGTATTTGTCTTTTTCGGTGTGATGGTGTATAGTTATCCCATTATGGTTATACGAATGAGACATACCCGTGCGCATACAGGGAACAGACGAAGTCACCACGCATTAAAGTCAAAAGGCTTGATGCTTTGCGATAGTTGTGGCCAGCCTAAACTTCCTCACAAAATGTGTGCTTCTTGCGGTAATTTTAAAGGAAAGAAGATTGCATCCGTCACAAAGAAATTAGACAAGAAAATCAAACGAGCGACAAGTAAAAGTAAGTCAGCAAAATAATTTAGTAAGTTTGGGTTTTTAAGTTGGTTCTTTAATTTATGGCGAATAGACATCTATCAAGATCGGTAGTTATGCAAACACTCTTTGAGTGGGACTTTCACGACAAAAAAACTACAGATTTGATGCCATCTCTTGAACGAAATGCAGAAGAGTTTGCTACTGGTGTAGCGGACGAGCCTTTTATGCGTAAACTGACTGAAGGTATCGTAAAGAAATACCCAGACTTAGATAAAATCATCAGTAAGGCTGCTCCTGATTGGCCACTCGAAAAAATCGCTACGATCGATAGAAATATTCTTCGTATTGGACTATTTGAACTTCTTTTTGGGGACAAACTCGAAGTACCTCCAAAGGTTGCTATTAACGAAGCAATCGAACTAGCTAAAACTTACGGAGGAGAAAACTCTGGTAAGTTTATAAACGGTGTACTCGGTGCAGTGTACAAAGAACTAGGTGAACCAGGTAAAGACCAGCAAACAAAACCAAAGCGACCAGAGGATGTACCATTTGAGCAACTTCCTGTTGAGAGACTCGTGGGTGCTGTGGTATATGCTCGAGAAGGTGTAGATATTTATCTCGCACTCGTACACGATGTGTTCGGACGATGGACACTCTCAAAAGGTCACAACAAAGAAGATGAAGAGGATGCGGATGCGGTGATACGAAAAGTAAAAGAAGAGATAGGTATCGATGTGGTACCTGCAGATAGGCTTGGGGGTAACGAATATGTAGCAACATATCCTGAAAAGGGCAAAGTACGCAAGCAAGTGTCATATTATCTCGCAGAAGCAAAATACGGAGATTTGACTTTAGGTGCCTCTGGAGGACTCGATGATTGTCGTTGGTTTAAAGTTTCGCAGATACTTGACCTTAATTTTTATGATGATATATTGCCGATTGTGACCAATGCGATCAAACTACTTGCACAGGGCAAATAGTTTTAAAGTAACAAATATTCAAAAAGACTGAATTTCCTTGGTTACTTGTTAAATTGATACTTGGATAATTAATGAAATGGATTACACAGAAGCAGAAAAAACAATAGGGGTAACATTCAATGATAGGACACTTTTAAAACAAGCGTTCACTCATCGTTCATACCTAAACGAAAACAAAAACGCAGATATCGAGCATAACGAAAGGCTCGAATTTCTCGGAGATGCAGTGCTCGAACTTGTGGCGACTGATTATCTTTATGCTATATACCCAAAGAAACCAGAAGGAGATTTGACTGCGCTCAGGTCAGCACTAGTGAACTCTGTGATGCTTGCAAGTATTAGTACTGATCTGAATTTCAACAAATATTTATTGCTTTCTCGTGGAGAGAGCAAGGATACAGGACGTGCCCGGCAATACATACTTGCTAATACATTTGAGTCTGTGGTAGGTGCAATCTATCTCGATAGTGGATATGAAAATGCAAAGGAATTTATCGCTCGTGTACTCCTCCCAAAAACAAAGGAGATTGAAGAAAAGAGACTTTGGATTGATGCAAAAAGTTTCTTCCAAGAAAAAGCACAGGAGAAAACTGGAGTTACACCGTCTTACAAGACTCTTAAAGAACACGGACCAGATCACGATAAAGAGTTTACTGTAGGTCTCTATCTCAATGAACTCCTCGTTGCAGAAGGACGAGGGAAGAGTAAGCAGGAGGCAGAACAGGATGCTGCGAGAAATGGACTCGAGGTGAGGAAGTGGTAAGTCCGCACACTAATTTTGGTGTCGTGTTTTTGTTGCTTGGTTAGATATATACATTTTTTTCTATATTGAGATAGCTCCGGATTGATTAGCCGTTGTTTATAAAAACACTTAAAGCAACAACACCAAATTTAGTGTGCGGATAAAGAAATAAATCAAAAAGTAGAAATCAAAAATAAAATTCAAATGCATCGCAACCTTCGGTTGCGATGCATTTGAATTTTAAAATAAAAAAACAACACCAGGGGTGTTGTCAGATTCGATTTGGTCAGCTGGAAATTTCGACAAGAAACCAATAGCCTGAAGCATTCTGTCCGGTATAGTGTTGATTTCCTTTCAATTCAATTCCCTCTGGTGGATTTTGAATTTTAAGGAAGAGAGTGGTCGCTGCCTCATCCTTGTCTTCAGCGACACAGGTCCCACGGTCAGATGCCTTTTCGAGATCGGAGATGTTGAGGGTATTTATAACCCGAAGAGCAAATGTTTTCATAGATTTCTAATGCTACTTATTTTACATTCAAAGTCAATAATACAGTTATGAGTAGAAAGTGACGAGTGATGAGTCTGCTAAATCAAAATTGTTCTGTAGATGCGGTGCATTTCTACTTTCTACTTTCTACTTTTTCCTTTATACTAATGACATGTATCTCAAATCCCTCGAAATCAATGGCTTCAAATCTTTCGGAAGAAAGAGTGTTTTGGAATTCAAAACTCCTATCACTTCTATTGTAGGTCCTAACGGTTCTGGTAAATCGAACGTGGCAGAAGCCTTCAGATTTGTACTCGGTGAACAATCAATCAAAAGTATGCGAGGAAAAAGAGGTGAGGATCTCATCTTCAATGGCTCAACAGATGCAGGACGAGCAAACAGAGCGGGTGTAAAACTTGTTTTTGATAACAGCAAGAAGCTCGTGAATATTGATTTTGATGAAGTTACTATCGAACGAGTGGTATATCGAGATGGTGTGAACGAGTATTTTATAAATGGAAGCAAAGTACGACTTAAAGATATTTCGGAACTTCTCGCTCAAGCACATATTGGATCGACTGGACACCATATCATTTCTCAAGGGGAAGCAGACAGAATCCTGCATAGTAATCCAAAAGAGCGAAGAGAGATGATTGAGGACGCTCTCGGTATTAAGGTGTATCAGTTTAAAATCGAAGAAAGTTCAAAGAAACTCGAGAAGACCGAAGAAAATATCAAACAAGTGGAAAGTCTTCGACGTGAAATTGCTCCGCATCTAAGGTTTCTAAAAAAACAGGTAGAAAAACTCGAGAAAGCTCGAGAACTCAAAGACGAGCTCGTCAAAATGGCGAGAGAATATTTCAAGCGTGAAGAAGTTTATGTAAACAAAACAAAGCTTGCAATCACTGATGAGAAAAAAGCTCCAGAGGGAGAGCTCGAAGAGCTTGAGGGTAAGCTTCTCGATGCACGACGAATGGTAGAAGCAGGACTCAAAGACAAGGAGCTTCCACCGGAAATCCTCACAATCGAATCCAATCTGCATACGGTAAGACAGCAAAAAGATGATCTTATGCGAGAAGAAGGGCGACTCGAAGGAGAACTTTCATATATCAAAAAGACAATCGAAAAAGAAGAAAAAGTTCAGAGTGAAATCGGTAATAAACTCATTCCGCTCTGGGAGGTAGAGACTCTTGTTAATGATTCAAAAATCATTTTCGAGGAGGGTGAAATGGGTGGAACACTCGATTCTGTGCGAAGTGCGTTCCACAAAATTCGAGAGGTGTTCGCACGATTTGTGCATAAACATAAACAATCAGATGCAAATGATGTGCTCCTTAATCTCAAAAAGGAGGCAGAGATAATCCACGGTAAAAAGAATGCGCTCGAACACAATCTAAAACAAATAAGAGCTGAAGAAGAAAAATTGATTAAAGAGTATGAAGAGAAGCGACAAGAATTTGAAAAAGCAAAAGATAATACCAGAGAAGCTGAAAAAGAAATATTCAAAATAATTGCAAGACAAAATGAGGTAAGATCTGCTCTTGATAGAGTCAAAGCTCGTGAGAGAGAGGTGTTGTTTGATGCAGAGAGTCTCGCAAATGATATGCGAGATATATCAGCACTTGCTGGGCTCGAGGTGCTTCATTTTAATGATATTGAGGTTGGAGAAGGGTTTGAGGAGAGATCGCATCAACATGACAGACGAAAGCATATCGAGAGACTCAAGATCAGACTCGAAGAAACTGGTGTTGTAGGCGGTGAAGATCTCCAGAAGGAACATGATGAAACAGAGGAGAGGGACCAGTTTTTGGCACGAGAGCTCGTAGATCTCGAGCAGGCATCTTTAGATCTCAAGAATTTGATTAAAGAATTGGGTGAAAAACTCAATGCGGAATTTCGTGATGGTGTACAGAAAATAAATAATTCTTTTGGTAAATATTTCGCACTTATGTTTGGAGGTGGACATGCGAGTTTGAAACTCGTTCGACCAGAGCGAAAAAGAAAAGCTGAAGACGAACTCACGGGTGTTGTAGAGGAGAATGAAGAGGAAGAGGGAATTGAAATTGAAGTGTCTTTACCACACAAAAAAATCAAGGGACTCATTATGCTTTCTGGAGGGGAAAGAGCTCTCACATCAATCGCACTTCTCTTCGCTATTTCTCAGGTGAATCCGCCTCCATTTGTAATCCTTGATGAAACTGATGCTGCACTCGATGAGGCAAATAGTCGAAAATACGGAGATATGATTGAGAATCTTTCTGAACATTCTCAGCTCATTGTGATTACTCACAATCGTGAGACTATGTCACGGGCAGGTGTGCTCTATGGAGTGACTATGGGTAAGGACGCGGTCTCAAAACTTCTATCAATCTCATTTGCGGAGGCGGAGAAAGTAGCGAAATAATCTTTGTTATTCTGACAGTAGGTGGTAGTATTTGATTCTAGTATGCGTACCTCTATTTTTTTCTATCACCCGGTGAGAGTTGTGTTTTCTCCCGATACTATTATTGGGGATCATCTTGGGGTCACGACCCATGATGGTAATAAGGTAATATCTATTCCAAGTGGCCACCGTCTAACCATGGAAGGTAATAATCTGTCTTGTAAAAGGTTGGTCTCTGGTCATGGTCTTGCTAGAGGGTGTGGAGTAGTAGACATACCTTCTCAGAACTGGACACTCCCAGTAGATTATCTTCTTGAGATTTGGTGCAGTGTTGTAAGGCCTCGGGAAATTATTGCTTGGGATCGTCGGGTTTTATCCCCAGTATGGCAAAGTGGAGATAGGAAAGTGACGGAGTAACATCCGTCTTTTTATTTTATTAATATTTGACCAAATCGACCCATTCTGTTAATATACTCGAATATGTTAAAGATCAAATTACAGCGAACAGGACGAAAGCATGAGCCGACATTCCGGCTTCTTTTGACTGAATCAAAAAACAGTACAAAAACAGGTAAATTCCTCGAAGTATTGGGTTCACATGATTTTCGAAAGGAGAACACAGAACTCAAGAAAGACCGAATCCTTTATTGGATGAAGCAGGGTGTGAAGCCTACTCCTACAGTTCACAACCTCCTTGTTACTCACAAGATTGTGGATGCAAAGAAAGTAAATGTTCAGCCACGAAGAGCTCCAAAGGAGAAAAAGAGTAAATAATAAGTAGTTAAGTAATAAATAAATAAAAACAAATCACCGCGCCGTAGGCGCGGTGATTTGGTTTTGTAAATTACTTATTATTTATTACTCTGTTACTTATTAACTTTGTATTTTTTTGATAATTTGTGTTATAATCATCCTTAACCAGCAATAAGGCTGTGTTCATATTAAAAGTAAATATAAATAATTCAGTATGCAAGAAAAAGATGCTCAGTTTCTCGATTTCGTAGTGAAGTCACTTGTGGATAATCCAAGTGCAGTCGTTATCGGCCGAACAGTAGATGAGATGGGGGTACTTCTCACACTCTCTGTTGATCCAGCAGATATGGGTAAAGTAATCGGACGACAGGGTAATACAGCAAAGGCGATAAGAACAATGCTTCGAGTGGTAGGTATGAAGAACAACGCTCGAGTAAACCTCAAAATCAATGAACCAGAAGGTTCTACACGAATGGATTCACGAGATGGTCTCTCTGCACAAGCTCCTGCTAGTGGTGCAATGAAGACAGTGGACGAAGCGATGGAGGATCTTAACATCTAGTTAAGTAATCAAGTAGTAACCTGTCTGCCGACAGGCAGGGTAAACAAGTAATCAAATCAAAATGCACGGCGCCTACAGGCGCCGTGCATTTTGATTTGAAAAAAGTATAATGATTATCGAATAACTGACGCCTGTAACTATAACAGGAACAAGTTCTTCAAAGCCAGTTCGCGCGGGCGCGAACTGGCTTCTATGTTATAATGTGTGGTAGAGATGTTGCGCCAGGATCTGTGCACTATCGCACTTAAATACGATTCTGGTAGTTGATGATATGGCTAGTGCCCCAAACGGGAATAAGCATTATGTGCAAACAAGTCCGAGAGATTAGACACCTCTCTGATTCATCAACCCTCTAGAGCTGGTTCGCGTTCGCGCGAACCAGCTTCTTGCTTTTATTGCTATTTGTTATAAGTTATAGGTAATGCGTTTCCATGTAATTACATTGTTTCCAGATCTTGTCGCCTCATATCTATCTGAGTCTATTTTGGCCCGGGCGATAAAGGAGAAGAAAATCAAAGTCTCATTCTACAATCCTCGAGATTTTGCTCGCCCGTCTAAAACTCAGGCGAAGCGAGTTTTGTCGGGTGAAAGCGATTTTAAACCATACTTACGTGTTGACGATAAGCCGTATGGTGGAGGACCGGGAATGGTGATAGAGGCACTTCCGGTTATAAAAGCAATAGAAAGAGCAAAATCAAAAATTAAGAATCAAAAATCAAAAACTAAAATCATTTTCTTTTCACCAAGTGGCAGAAAATTTGATACAGAATATGCAAAAGTGGGTGTTAAAAAATACACTGATATTATTTTCATTTGCGGACGATACGAGGGGATAGATGCACGTATCAAAAAAGTATTCAAAATGGAAGATGTCTCTGTAGGGGATTATGTGCTTACAGGTGGAGAGATCCCAGCTATGATTATGATTGATAGTATCTCAAGACAGATTGAGGGGGTGCTCGGCAACTTCGACTCCCGAGAAGAGGAGAGGGTAGCTTCAAGCGAGGTATATACACGTCCTGAAATACTAGAGTATAAAGGTAAGAAATATAAGGTACCAAAAGTGCTTTTGTCTGGAAATCATAAGGAGATTGAGGTTTGGAGAGCTGGGCATGGCGATCTGAAATAGTTTAGCTAAAACATGAAATGAGAAACCCCGTCAGCTTGAAGCCAACGGGGTTTGAGTGTGATGATGGTTTGAACGAGCCCAAATGGTTAGCTACGCTGAGCGTAAACTCCCTTTTCTTGACCTCCGGATAGCCTTTGGTCGACTTGGGTATTTCGTATAAAGAGCGGTTGCGGCGGCAGGAAGAGGATAGGCCCTCAAAATACCACCAAAGTTGAATGTGTATTTCCAGAGAAGAGTTCTCAGGCGATACTATTTTATTCGTTTGGATTACCGAGCGGGATGGTTTGTTGCCCGGTTAGTTAAATTTTCTCATATAATACAGTTTTTGTCAATACTTAGTCATATTTTAAGTTTTACTCACAACCTAATCAACTTACGCACTTGCAACCTAAAGTAGCTATGCTATAATCACGCGTGACATAGCAAGATTGTGTTATTCAGAGCTTGTCAAGTATTTCAATATTATAAGCGTTTAGTTTAACATCTTGCTCATCTACTAAACATCAAAGATACTACAATACTTCTTAGAAGGAGGAGGTATTGTGTTATTTTATGTTTTTATTTGAGAAAAACATATATGTCTAAAACACATACTGAAGGTGCGGTGTCACAGAAGCTCGGTCTTTCTGCGAACACAAAGAATAAGAAGTATTTTAAAAATTTTAAGGAGCCTCTCGCACCACTACCAAACTTGGTAGAAGGTCAGGTTAACTCATACAAGTGGGTTATCGAGAAAGGTCTCAAAGAAGTATTCGAAGAATTCCAAAACATTGCCGACTACTCAGGCAAGAAGTTTGAATTCTCATTTGGTAAGTTCGAAATCGGAACCCCAAAGTTTGATGAACGATTTGCAAAAGAAAATAAAATAAACTACGAAGCTCCACTTAAAATCTTTGTAAAACTTAAGAACAAAGTATTTGGAGGAGAAAAAGAGCAAGAGATTTTCCTTGCTGATTTCCCTGTGATGACAGAGCGAGGAACATTCATCGTAAACGGTATTGAACGAGCTATTGTTCCACAGCTTGCACGATCTTTCGGAGTATTCTTTACATCATCTGAGACAAAATCTCAGAATTTTTACGGTGCAAAGATTATCCCTGCACGAGGTGTTTGGGTTGAAATCGAAACAGAATCAGATGGAGCACTCTTTGTTCGAATCGATCGAAAGAGAAAGTTCCCAATTACATCACTCCTTCGAGTATTTGGTGTAAAGACTGACGAAGAAATCTTAAAACTTTTCAAAGACTCTCCAGAGACAAAGAAATTCATCGATGCAACTCTCGCAAAAGACCACGCAAAAACTACAGACGAAGCTGCGATGGAAATCCACAAGCGACTTCGAGATGGTGAAATGGCGACAGGAGAAAATGCGCGAGAATTCGTAATGGGACTCTTTAATGAAGAGCGATACGATCTTTCTCGAGTAGGACGACACCGATTCAACAAGCGATTCGAGAAACCAATGGATGAAAAATCTCTTGGCAAAAAGACTATCACTCTCGACGATCTTGCAACAATCATTAATCACCTCGCATTCCTCAATAATAACCCGACAGAAAACGCAGATGATATTGATCACTTGGGATCACGACGAGTACGATTCATGGGTGAACTCCTTCAGCAGAAGATTCGAGTAGGTATGGCACAGATCAAGAAAAACATTCAGAACAGAATGTCTACAATTGATACTGATACAACTCTCCCAATCAATCTCATCTCACCACGACCACTTCAGGCTCGAATCAAAGAATTCTTTAACACAAACCAGCTTTCACAGTTTATGCAGCAGGAGAACGTGCTCACAGAGCTCGAACATCTTCGAACTGTATCTGCTCTTGGGCCTGGAGGACTTACACGAGAGAGAGCATCGTTCGAAGTTCGAGACGTGCACTCATCACACTACGGAAGAATCTGTCCAATTCACACACCAGAAGGTCAGAACATTGGTCTTGTGCTTCACCTTGCGTCATATGCTCGAGTAAACGAATTTGGAATGATCGAAGCTCCATATGCAAAGGTAAAGAATGGAAAAGTTTCAAAAGAGATTGTATATATGAACGCTCTTGAAGAAGAAGGTTTCGTTATTGCTCACGCTGCGACACCAACAGATAAAGAGGGTCATATTCTTGAAGAAAATGTAGAAGTACGAATCAAAGGTAAGCCAGCACTTGTTAACCGAGATGAAGTACAACTCATCGACGTTGCAACGAACGAAGCATTCTCAATCGCAACATCTATGATTCCGTTCCTAAACCACGATGAAGCGAACCGATCTCTTATGGCCTCAAACATGCAGAAGCAGGCTACTCCATGTGTTATCCCAGAAGCTCCGCTTGTAGCGACAGGTATGGAAGAAAAAGCTGCACGAGATACAGGACGAGTGATTGTGGCTCCTGAAGATGGAACAATCTCACACGTAGATGCAAAACTCATTAAACTCAAAAATGCAAAAGGAAAAGAGATTGAATTTATTCTTTCTCAATTTGAAAGAACAAACCAATTCACATCTTTCCACCAGCGACCACAGGTACGACTCGGAGACAAAGTGTCTAAGGGTGATGTACTTGCTGATGCTTCAACTACTGTAGATGGAGAAATCGCAATCGGACAAAATGTTCGAGTAGCGTTTATGACATGGTCAGGACAGAACTACGAAGATGCGATTGTGCTTTCAGAAAGACTCGTTAAAGACAGTAAGTTTACATCTATCCACATCGAAGAATTCATCATTAATGTGCGAGATACTAAGCTTGGGCCTGAAGTAACAACTCCTGATATTCCAAACGTAGGTGAGAACAAACTCAAAAACTTGGATGAAGAAGGTATTGTACGAATCGGTGCAGAGGTACGACCTGGAGATATTCTCGTAGGTAAAATTACTCCAAAGGGTGAGACCCAGCTTACTCCAGAAGAGCGACTTCTCCGATCAATCTTCGGTGAAAAATCTCGAGATGTAAAAGACTCTTCAAAGCGAATGGAAAACGGAAAGCGAGGACGAGTAATCAATATCAAAGTATTCTCACGAGAAAAAGGCGATAAACTCGAAAGTGGAATCATAAAAAGAATTCATATCGAAGTAGCCCAGCTCCGAAACGTATCAGTGGGAGACAAGCTTGCTGGACGACACGGAAACAAAGGTGTTATCTCAATCGTGCTTCCTGAAGAAGATATGCCATATGACAAGGATGGTGTGCCAGTAGATATGGTGCTCACTCCGCTTGGTGTGCCTTCTCGAATGAACCTAGGACAGATCCTCGAAATCCACCTCGGTATGGCTGCAAATAGTTTGAACTATCAAGCTATCGTGCCTCCATTTATTGGTGCGACAGATACAGAAATCAAAGATGAATTGGTAAAAGCAGGTGTAGGTGCAGATGGTAAAGTAACACTCTTTGATGGACGAACAGGAGACGAATTCAAACAGAAAATTGCTGTTGGATATATGTACATCTTGAAGCTTCACCACATGGTTGAGGACAAGATTCATATGCGATCAATCGGCCCTTACTCTCTCATCACTCAGCAGCCACTTGGAGGTAAAGCTCAAGGAGGAGGTCAGCGATTTGGAGAAATGGAAGTGTGGGCACTTCTCGGTCACGGAGCAGCATATATGCTTCGAGAGATGCTCACTGTAAAGTCTGACGATATTGTAGGACGATCTGCAACATTTGATGCAATCGTACGAGGAGAAAGAATCGAACAAAGTAATTCACCTGCATCATTCAATGTACTCCTTGCAAACCTTCGAGGATTAGGACTTGATGTATCACTTCAGCGGTCGGAAGATGAAAATAATGGAGAAGCAAATAAATAATTATAAACAAATAAAAAACTCATATGATAAAAAGAAAAGAATCAAAAAAGTTTGACTATATTGCTCTCCAGGTTGCATCTCCTGAGCGAATTCGAGATTGGTCTTTTGGTGAAGTAACAAAGCCAGAGACAATGAACTACCGAACACAGAGATCAGAAAAATCAGGTCTCTTCGATGAAAAAATCTTTGGACCAGACAGGGATTATGAATGTTACTGTGGAAAATACAAAGGAATCCGATACAAAGGTATTGTTTGTGAAAAATGTGGAGTAGAGATCACACGATCAATTGTACGACGAGAACGAATGGGACACATCGAGCTTTCAACTCCTGTAGCACATATTTGGTTCCTTAGAAATATTCCATCGCGAATCTCACTTGTGCTTGGTATTCCATCTGCAGAAGTTGAAAAAGTGGTTTACTTCGCAGGATATCTCATCACAAAAGTAAATGAAGAAGAAAAGGAACGAGTACTCCGAGATCTTGATTCAGAATTTAAAGCAAAAATAAAATCTGTAAATGATGATAAAACAAAAGATGCTATCAAGGATCTTCTTGTTGCGACAAAAGTAGAAATCGACAGTATGCGAGTAGGTAAAGTATTGGACGAAGTTCACTACCACAAATATGCTCTCAAATACGGAACAATCTTCGAAGCATCCATTGGTGCAGAAGCTGTATATAATATTTTCAAAAATCTTGATATCAAAAAGATTGTAGGAGAGCTTGAAGAACAAGTAGAAAAAGCAAACACACAAGACAAAGAGCGAATCAACAAGCGACTTGCAGTACTCAAGAATATGCTTGCATCAAACATTCGACCTGAATGGATGTTTATCACTGCGCTTCCAGTTATTCCTGCTGCACTTCGACCGATGGTGGCTCTTGATGGTGGACGACACGCGACAACTGATGTGAACGACCTCTACCGACGAGTAATCAACAGAAACAACCGACTAAAGAAACTCAAAGAAATCCACGCACCAGAAGTAATTCTTCGAAACGAAAAACGAATTCTTCAGGAAGCGGTAGATGCGCTCATTGACTCATCACAGCGACACGGAAATGCTGCTTATGCTGGAGCAGGTGCTGCATCACGACGAGTATTGAAGTCACTTTCTGATAATCTCAAGGGTAAAAGAGGACTCTTCCGACAAAATCTTCTTGGAAAGCGAGTGGACTACTCAGGACGATCTGTAATCGTTGTGGGACCAGAACTTAATCTCGATCAGTGTGGTCTCCCAAAGAATATGGCTCTCGAAATGTTTAGACCTTTCGTTATTTCAGAAATCTTGAAGCAAGAACTTGCATACAACATCCGAGGTGCATCACGACTTATCGAAGAAGGAATTCCAGAAGTATGGGCAATTCTCGAAGATGTTATCAAAGACAAATATGTGCTTCTAAACCGAGCACCTACACTTCACCGACTTGGTATTCAGGCTTTTAGACCAGTGCTCATTGAAGGATCAGCTATCCGAGTACACCCACTCGTATGTACAGCGTTTAACGCGGACTTCGACGGAGATACTATGGCGGTTCACGTTCCGCTTTCACTCGAAGCACAGCTTGAGGCGAAGAATATTATGTCTGCGGACAAAAACATTCTTAAGCCTGGATCAGGAAACCTTATTGCATCAGTAGACAAACAGGACATTGTTCTTGGTTGTTACTGGATGACTCAGATGGTTGCCGGAGAAAAGGGTGAAGGAAAATACTTTGAGTCATTTGAAAGTGCAATTGCAGCTATTAGCTTCGGTGAGCTTTCATATCGAGCAAAGATTATTGTATTGGCTCCAGAAGGAGAAAAGTATAGTGCATTCGGTGGTAAACACTTTGAAACAACTGTAGGACGAATTCTCTTCAACGAACTTCTCCCAGCTGACTATCCATTCGTAAATAAAGAGACAGATAAGAAAACAATGGCGGGTGTGATGGCAGATATGATGGTACGATACGGAGTTGATAACCTCGCAAAGATTCTCGACAAAGTAAAAGCATTCGGATTCAAATATGTAACACTTTCTGGTATTACATTTGGTCTCGATGATGTGAAAGTTCCAGAAGGAAAGAAAGGTGTTGTCGCTGATGCGATGGTACAGTCTGGAGTTGTAAACGAACAATACAACGAAGGTCTTCTTTCTGAAGAAGAGCGAATTCGAAAGAATATCGAAATCTGGCACGGAGTTAAAGGTAAGGTTGAGAAACTAGTTATTGAAAACTTGGATACAAAGGGTTCAATGTACAGTATGTTGAAGTCTGGTGCCCGAGGTTCTGCAGCACAGGTAACACAGATGGCGGGTATGAAGGGTCTTATCCAAAACGCATCTGGAGAAACTATTGAGCTCCCTATTATGTCTTCAACAAAAGAAGGGTTCAACCCAATTGAATACTTCATCAACACACACGGTTCTCGAAAAGGTCTCGCCGATACAGCGCTTAACACTGCGAAGGCGGGATACCTCACACGAAGACTCTTCGTTGCAGCTCAGGATGTACTCATCTCTGAAAATGATTGTGGTACGAAAGAAGGAATCATACTTCGAAAAGAGACAGCTTCAGGTATTGAATCACCAATCTCAAAGAATATTAAAGGACGTGTGCTTATGGCAGATGTAAAAGATGCTAGTGGTACTACTCTCTTTGAAAAAGGTCATCTTCTAACAGGACTTGATGCAGAAAAGATTGAAAAAGCGGGAGTTGAAGAAGTGTTCGTACGATCACCTCTTACATGTAAATCACACGAAGGTATTTGTTCACTCTGTTATGGTATGGATCTCGGTAAGAACCGACAGGTTGACCTCGGAGAGGCTGTAGGAACAGTTGCTGCTCAAGCTATTGGTGAGCCGGGAACACAGCTTACAATGCGTACTTTCCACGGAGGAGGTGCCGCATCAGTCGGAGGAGATATTACACAGGGTCTCCCTCGAGTGGAAGAAGTATTTGAAAAACGACGACCAAAAACTCCTGCTATCGTTGCATATGCAGATGGAATTGTGACTGATATTCAGGATGATGGAAAGGAAAAGGTGATTACAGTTACTCCAGAGCTCGGTGAAAAATCAAAACTCAAGAAAGAAAATGGTAAATATATTGTTCCACGAATTCGAGTTCCTCTTGTAAGAGTGGGAGACAGTGTAAAGAAGGGAGATATCATCACTGACGGTTCTGCTGATATTGATGAACTCTTCAAATATGCAGGAAAACAAAAAGCAGAAGATTATATCATCAGTGAAATCAAGAAGCTTTACGAACTCCAGGGAGAGCCTGTGTCACGAAAGCATATTGAAATCATTGTTCGACAAATGTTCTCACGAGTAAAGATTAAATCTATTGGCTCTACTGCACTTGTGGTAGGTGAGACTGTTGAATACTCACAATTTGTTGAGGAGAATGAAAAAGCAAAAGCTAATGGAGGTGAAGAGGCTAAAGCAGAGGCTGTAGTACTCGGTATCTCTGATGTATCTCAGACTCGAAATAGTTTCCTCTCTGCTGCATCATTCCAGTATACAACTCGAGTACTTATCCAGGCATCTGTCGAAGGATCAAAAGATAAACTCAAAGGTCTTATGGAAAATGTTATCCTCGGACGACTTATTCCAGCGGGATCAGGATTCAAAGGTAGTGAGAAGTCAAAAATGATTGAAGATCTCAAGGCCACATTTACTGACGAAGCGTTTGTAGAATAGGGTATAGGGGAGACGGAAAATTCCAAAGGAATTTTCCGTCTCTTTACCCGTACTCGTTGATTGATTGGGACTTGATTACTTGATACTTGTAACTTGTAAACTTAAATAATGTCCACAACTGTTCAAAATATAAAGGAGCGATTAAGCATCATTGATGTTATTGCTTCTTATATCGATGTTGAAAAATCAGGAAGCAATTTTAAAGCAAAGTGTCCTTTTCATCACGAGAAGACGCCTTCTTTTTATATTTCACCAGAGCGACAGAGCTATTATTGTTTTGGATGTGCTGCAAAAGGTGATATTTTCACATTTGTACAAGAATTCGAAGGTGTGGATTTTGTCACATCTCTTAAAATGCTTGCAGACAGGGCAGGGGTAGTGATTGAAAAGTTTGAAAAAGATGAGAAGCAAAATAATCGAGATTTGTATGACATTATGGAAGAAGCGACAAAATTTTTTCAAAACAATCTAAAAGGCAACAATGAGGCACTTCTTTATATTAAGAAAAGAAATCTTTCAATCGAGAGTTTGCGAACTTGGAGATTAGGACTTGCACTAAACGAGTGGAGGAGTCTTAAAGATCATTTGTCACACTTGGGATATTCGCAAAAAGAAATGCTCGATGCTGGACTCATAAAAGAGAATGAAAAAGGTGAAAGTTATGACAGGTTCAGGGATCGAATTATGTTTCCGATTTTCGATACTGCAGGTCGTACAATTGCATTTTCAGGACGAATAATTCACGCAAGTGAAAGCGAGGCAAAATATTTAAATAGTCCAGACACAGAGCTTTTTGATAAGTCTAAAACACTTTATGGATACAATATTGCCAAAAATGCAATAAGACTTAATCAGTCTGTGATCTTAGTTGAAGGTCAGATGGATCTTTTGATGTCACATCAGGCAGGGCTTCATAATACTGTCGCATCATCAGGTACCGCACTCACTGCACAACACCTCGAAATCCTTCGGAGGCTTACAGAGACACTCGTCATCGCATACGATGCAGACAACGCAGGGCGAAGTGCAACGATACGTGCATGGAAGCTTGCACTCGCACAAGGTTTTACGGTGAAGGTGGCATTTCTTGCAGATGGACTCGATCCAGCAGATGCTGTAGCAAAAGATCCGGAGATTTGGAAGAGTGCTGTAGCTAATGCACAAAATATCATTGATTACTTTATTGAGAATATGAAAGTAGAGAATGATAGAGCGATTGCAGATAAAACTCTCAAAGAAAAAGTCTTGCCACTTATCAAATCTGTGCAAAGCGCTATCGACAGATCACGATTTTTACAAAAGGTGAGTTTTATTTCAGGTATCAATGAAGGTGCACTCATAGAAGAGTTGAGTCGCATCAAAGACGAGGATGTCGCAACTCATGATATACCGCTTCCAAACAAGAGTGTGCGGAGCAATATTCCTGGTATAATAAAATTCTATTTATATCTCCTCTCGAAAAACAATCCTGAATCAGAAATAATCAAATCAAAACTTTCCGAGATCGAACCAAATTTTGAAGACAAGATTCCAAAAGATGAGATAGAGAAAGGGAAGTTATTGTTTGAAATAGAGCTTCAGTATGGAGAGGGGGTCAATGTTAAAAAGGTGAGTAATGAGCTCCTCAAACACTTTGAAGAAGAGATACTTAAAGAAGGTTTTACAAAGGCGATGGAAAATATAAAGAAACTTGAGGCACTTCATGATATAGAAGCAATAAATCGGGAACTCGCCAGAACCAAAGAAATATCAGAAAAACTATCGAATTTATCAAAAAAATATGCCTCTACATAAATTTTAATAAATAATTTAGTAATAAATAATTAATAATATGAAAAAGATAAAGTCAAAAGTCAAAGGGCAAAAGTTAAAAGCGAAAGTTAAAAATCAAAAGAAAAAAATAGTAAAAAAAGTCAAAAAGACACCACAAAAAAAAGTGGTAAAGAAATCTGTTAAAAAAGCTGTAGCAAAAAAACTGGTAAAACCAGTGGTAAAAGCCCCGTCAAAAAACGCTATAGCTAAAAAGGAGGATGCCAACAAAAAGCTCGATCTACTTCTCGCAAAGGGACGGGAGCGAGGCTTTGTGACATATGATGATATTTTGAAGGATTTTCCAAACATCGAGGATGATATTACTTTTCTCGATACAATCTACGAGAAGTTTAGTACATCCGGTGTAGATATTCTCGAAGGGGGTGGACTTCTCGAAGTTCATAACGACGAAGCTGATTTCCTCAAAAAATATGCAGGTGGTAAGGGTGAGGGACACGACTCAATTCAAATGTATTTGAAAGAAATCGGTCAGTATCCACTCATTCATGCAGGAGAAGAAAAGGGGCTCGCACAGAGAATTCAAGAGGGTGATGAAGAAGCGAAGAATCTTCTTGCAAAGGCAAACCTCCGACTTGTGGTATCGATTGCCAAGAAATATGTCGGACGTTCAGCAGACCTTACACTCCTTGACCTTATTCAAGAAGGAAACCTCGGACTCTTCAAAGCGGTAGATAAGTTTGATTGGACAAAGGGCTACAAATTCTCAACATATGCGACATGGTGGATTAGACAATCTATCACTCGAGCGCTCGCAGACCAGTCACGAACAATTCGTGTGCCAGTGCATATGGTAGAAACAATTGCAAAGTACAAACAAGTGGTGCGACGACTCTCACAAGACTTGGGACGAGATCCAATGCCTGATGAAATCGCAGTTGAAATGGGGCTCGATGTAGATAAGGTTTATCAGATTGAGAAGATTGATCAGGCGACAGTGTCACTTGATACTCCGGTAGGAGATGATGGCGATGACAAGACAACATTCGGAGACTTTATTGCAGATGAGAAGATCCCGTCTCCTGATCAAGATACTTCACAAAAGATTCTCGGAGACCAGGTGCGAGAAATCCTCAATGACCTCTCAGAAAAGGAGCGGAGAATTCTCGAGATGCGACACGGACTTATGGACGGTATTCAGCACACGCTCGAAGAAGTAGGTAAAACCTTTGGAGTGACTCGAGAACGAATCCGACAGATTGAGGCTAAGGCTTTGGACAAGATCAGAACTCACGACAAAGTATCACGTTTGAGAAATTACTAAATAAAAAATACGAAGGTGTTAAAACACCTTCGTATTTTTTTTGATATAATACCCCCATGAATTCAACATCCAAATTTGATGTTAAATACAAATCTCTAAACAAAGGCCAAAAGGAGGCTGTGGATACTATCTACGGACCTGTAATGGTTATTGCAGGGCCTGGGACAGGTAAGACTACGGTACTGACTCTTCGTATTGCAAATATCCTCCGGATTGGGAACGCAAAGCCTGATGAAATACTAGCACTCACATTTACCGAGTCTGGCGCACGAGCGATGCGGGAGAAGCTTCGAGAGCTCATAGGAGACACGAGTTTTCAAGTAAATATTTTTACATTCCACGGATTCGCGAATTATATTCGAAGCATTTATCCAGAAAATTTTAAAAAGATTGGTGAACGGATGCCAGCAAGTGATGCAGACAAGATTGAAATAATTGAATATATTTTGGATAAAAAGAGTTTTCGAGAACTTCGAGTATCAGATTTTGGAGTTACTATTTCAAAAATCTCAGGGCGAATTTCAGATCTTAAAAGAGAACTTATTGATAGTCGAGAGCTTCGAAAGATACTGGATAAAAATGAACATAAAGAACGACTTGATGAATTTGCAGAACTCTTCGAGGAATATGAGAAAGAACTTGAGAAGCGAAAGCTCTATGACTTTGATGATGCGATCATAGAACTGATCTCAGCTCTCAAAGAAAATCCTACAATGCGTGCAGAGGTGCGTGAGAGATTTCAATTCATTCTCGCTGATGAGCACCAGGATGCGAATGGATCTCAAAATGAGATATTAAAGCTATTTAAGGATGATAAGGAGATTGATCCCCCAAATATTTTTGTGGTGGGAGATGACAAGCAGTCAATCTTTAGATTCCAGGGCGCGTCACTCGAACACTTCTATAACTTCGCTGACGAATTTAAAGGTGCCAAGAAAATCACTCTCGAGGAAAACTATCGTTCACAAAAGACTATTCTCGAAGGAAGTCATAGTCTTATTTCACACGACGGCAGAAGTCACAAAAAACTAAACGCTAATCTACCTCATAAAGAAAAAGAGATAGAAATTGTAGAGTACCCTGAATATGAGAACGAACTTGCGGCTACAGCAAAGGCCATAAAGGCTCTTAAAGGCTCTGTAGCGGTCATCACACGACACAATCAGACTCTTCACGATATTGCTCCATTTCTTGATGTTGAGGGGGTAAATTACCGTATTGCAGGCGAGAGATCACTCTTTGAGAGCTTCGAATATCGAAAACTTCTTTCACTTTTTGAGGGACTTATAAATCCGTATGATGGCAACCTCCTTAAGGCTCTTTATATGGGATATTTTTCAAAGCCTATAACAGAGCTTTTGAAGATTGCAGTAGATGCAAGAAAAGAAAGAGTGGATGCAGCGGAGTTAATCTTTAAAACTGATGAAGGAGCGATCAAAGAGTTTATTGCTAAAGCCAAGAAGACCCCCCTTACAGAAATGCTTAAGGAAATTCGAGAAGAAATGTATGGTAATGCTACAGCCGAATCATTCGAAGTGTTCCGGTCTGTGTTTGATGAGGCGCGAAAATTGGTTATGAAGAAGCGAGCCGCAAGACTTGAAGACTTAGTCTCTCATCTTAATTTTCTTGAGAAGCATCATCTCGCAACACTCTCAGAATCTATCGAAAAAAAGGCGACAGTTGAGCTCCTTTCAGTACACAAATCAAAAGGTCTCGAATACGATCATGTTTATATACTCGATGTGACAGCAAAGAAGTTTGGAGGCTCTGGTAAACGTGGAGATTTGCTCGCTATCCCTGGTGTCGGTATCGATTCAGAACTCGAAGAGGAACGAAGACTTCTCTATGTAGCAATCACTCGAGCACGAGAGTCTGTTACTATTTCTTATTCGCTTACAGATTCAAAAGGTGGTGAGGCTGCCCCTGCAGAACTTCTCGCTGAGATAGATTCTGAATTTGTAGTTCGAAAGGAGGGTGAGATCTACAAACCAGATCTTTTGGAGATAAGCAAAAATCCAAAAGAAGAAAAGATAAAAGTATTTAGAGATGTATTTTTGGAGCGAAGTTTTTCTGTATCTGCTCTCAATAACTTTCTTGATTGTCCGTGGAAATATTTCTTCCGCAATCTATTACTAATTCCTGATGCACCAGAATTCCATACAAACCTCGGTAATGCTTGTCACAATGCTCTTCGACTTTTCCACCAGAATCCAGAACGTAAAGATATGGATGAAGTGATTGAGAAAAGTGTACTCAATGAGCCGTTTGGAGAAAGTGAGCTTCCGCTCGCACTCGAAAAAGCTAACGAGTATATCAAAGCATACATCACAACATTTGTGCCATTCGGTGAGGGGGAAAAAGCTCATATAGAAAAGGGATTTTCTTTCACATACAAACTCAATGGGTTTGAGGTGCCGATAACAGGTAAGATTGACCTTGCGAGAGAGACTGATGGAGTATTCAAGGTGATTGATTTTAAGACCAAGAAACGAATAACTGAAAACGAAATAAAAGGACTTACAAAATCAGGTACAGGTAATGAGTGGCGACAGCTAAGGTTCTACAAATTTCTGATTGAGAATTCACTACCAGATGCAACTGTCGGGTCAGGAACTCTCACATTCCTTGTGCCTGATGAAAAGAAAGGGATAATGTCAGAGAGTTTTGCACTTACAGAGGGTGATAAGAAAGATATTGAAGAAATTATTTCAAAAGCACTCAATGATATTTATTCATTCGAATTTATGGATAAAAAATGCGAAAATAAGGAGTGTGGGTATTGTAAGCTCTCAAAAGTCATTAGTCTATAGTCCACAGAGCTTAAAGTATCCAAGTAGCAAGTAAACAAGTGTTCAGGCAAAATACAAAAACACCGCGGCTACGCCGCGGTGTTTTTTTTGATAACTTGAGATTTAAATACTTGTTAGTTTTTTTAAAGCTTTGCTTTAAAATTGTGCCTGATCTAGTTTATTGTTCGCTGGAGTTACTTCGTTGATCTTGTTGATGAACTTCCAGAATGCATCATTACCACCGAGTTCTGCTGCACATTCTGCTGCCTCTGCCTCTTTTGGAGCCTTTGAATGAAGCTGTTTTAGAGGGAAGTGTCTGTATACCCAAGCTACCTTTCCATCTTTTCCATAAGAAGAATTCATAATTTGCGTCATTGTCTCGTGGAATGATTTACAGAATGGACACTCGAGGTCAGAATAGAAAACCACCTTTACTGGAGCATTAACATCACCAAAGATATGATCACTTGATGTGACAGGTTTCATATTTTCGAGTGATTTTGTATTTCCTCCTGTTGGTGCTGGACTGTTTGATAGTGCAAGTTCGAGGATTGCTTTCACTTTGTCGATAGATTGTGCACCTGAGAGAGGGTATTTGATACCTGTAGGACCCACTACAATACTCCAAGGTGTACCATTACCACCTGTCGCCGCTGCATCAGATACAGCTTGAGTGACTGCAGAAGTGTATTTGCCCGAAGCGAGACACTTGTCAAATTTTGAAGCACTTACTCCAGAGAGTTTTGCAATCTTTGAGAGTGTTGACTCGAGAGTTTGAACTTTCGGTCCTTGATTTGTAAAGAATATTGCGATAGCAATAAAAATACCTGCAATCACAATCGCAATAGGAGTAGCGAGATTTTGCTTATTGTGATGAGGGTGATGAGCATGGTGCTCGTGATTTGCGTGATTGTGTTCCATAGATTATTTTAAAAAACTAATAAACTAATAATTATTTGAGGTTCATCCACACACTAACATTGGTATCGTGTTTTTATTGCTTATTTAAATAAAGTAATATCAAACACGTATGCTATTTACAAAAATCTCCAAATTTCTTCACAGAAACACTTAGCAATAATACCAATGTTAGTGTGCGGATTAAAACGGTAACGAAAATGTCATTGCATTATTATTATCCGCAATCTCCCAATTTGTAGTATCTATTATAACACTCTTAATAGCGTCACCATCTTTATATTTTAGTTTTTTGTGTTTTAGTGCGTACTCGTAGACTTCTTTCGTTACTTTTACATCCTGGAGACAATATTTACGAATATTTTCTATATCTCCTTTCTTCCACCACTCTACAGCCTGGAGTCCGTGTGCACTTTTACCTACATTGAGAGTGGCTTCTGCAATATTACCGAGTCCC
>CAZKPS010000003.1:0-49387 GCA_964554765.1 uncultured Candidatus Saccharibacteria bacterium | reverse complement strand
AATAGTTCCTACACTGACAATGATGTCTAGTATCTTTGCACCTTTGTATGAAGGTGTCACTCCAATACCTATAGATATAGACGAAAGAACATACAATATTGATCCTGGACTTATTGAAGCAAAGATTACATCAAAGACAAAGGCAATAATGGTTGTTCATCTTTATGGTCATCCAGTTGATATGGATCCTATACTTGAGATTGCAAAGAGACATAACCTCTTTGTGATTGAAGACGCTGCGGAAGCACACGGTGCTAAGTATAAGGGGCGGATGGTTGGAAGTATCGGTAATATTGGATGTTTTTCTATGTATGCCAACAAGATTATTACTACAGGAGAAGGAGGGATGGTAACAACCAATGACGATGTATTGGCAGAGAAGATAAGAAATATTAAAGCTCTATCATTCGGTAAAGAGCAGAAACTTATGCATCAATCTATAGGATATAATTATAGATTGGCAAACCTACAGGCTGCAATTGGTGTGGGGCAGATGGAAAAAGTGGATAAAATTATTGAAATGAAGAGATTTATGGGGAATTATTATCTTAATTCACTAAAAGACATCGAGGATATTATTTTGCCGTACGAAGCCCCGTATGCATTTTCTGTTTTTTGGATGTTTCATATTGTCTTAACTGGAAAACTCCAGAATAAAAAAGTAGAATTTATTAAATTTCTGAAGGATAATGGTGTAGAGACTCGTGAGGACTTTATCCCGTACCATGAGCAACAAATTTTTATTGAAAAGGGGTATGTGAAGGGTGATGAGTGTCCTATCGCCTCAAAGTATGCAAAAAGTGGGCTCTATCTTCCTAGCGGCACAGATATTACTGAAGATGAACTAAAGTATGTCTCAGAAGTTATTCATAATGCAGTTAATTATATAAATAATTAAAATGAAAATTCTAATCACTGGAACTACTGGAGAAAGTATGCCGCCACCATATGGTGGTGTACCTAAACTTTCTCTATTGTGTGCCGGAGAATGGAGAAAGATGGGTCATGAGGTGGCTTTGACTTTTGTCTGGAAACCAGAAAATGCGGATGACCTAGAGGCAGATTCAGAGTATTTTTTTGAATATAATTCAAAGCCTAGTAGATTTAAAAAGGTTTTATACCTATTAAAATATTTTTTCAGAAACCCGTTGTTGTATTTATTTCTATTTTTTAGTCATACAAGAATCCTATTTAAATTCTCAGTAGAGACGGTTTTATATTCCGCTTATGGTGTACAGATGGATGAATTTATTAAAAAATTTAAGCCTGATATTATCTTATCCGAAGCGGCTCTTATAAAGACATTTATGGTTTCAAAAGTTGCACAGAAAAACAAAATTCCGGTTGTTTTTGATACATATGCAGAAATCCATAACTTGTCTATGGGAGTTAATCGCTCTCTTACTGATTCTGGTAGAAGAAGATATTGGACTGGCTTTTTAAGAAACGCTGATTATATTATAGCTCCAGGTCCACATTGCTGTCGTGGTCCCTTAGCTTATTTATCAAAGGACAAAGTTGATTTTGTCTATGATGGAAGTGATTATAGTATTCTCAAGCTCGACATAGGTAATGATAAACAGTCGCTTCGTAAGATTATGGGACTTCCGATGGACCAATTTCTTATTGGTAATGTCGGTGCATTTGAGTCACGAAAAGGTCATGACCATCTTATATTGGCAATCAGTAAATTGAAGAAAGCTGGACACAATGTAGGCGCTGTAATATGTGGGGGTTCAGGTGATAAGACAAAATGGGTAAAATTAGCAGCACAGGAAGACGTTGAGGATAGAATACATTTTTTTGGAAGACTTTCTGAGCTTGATTTGGGTCGTGTTCTGAAGTCTGTTGACGCATTTTCTGATCTTGAAAACACTCCAAGAGCATGTGGCTTCACTATGGCATTGCTCGAAGGTATGGCGATGGGTAATCCAGTTGTTATATATGCAAATCCTGAGATGTTTGAAATTGTAAAAGAGGGTGAAAATGGCTTTATTGTACCAATTGATGAT
Organism: uncultured Candidatus Saccharibacteria bacterium; assembly: GCA_964554765.1. Classification (GTDB taxonomy): domain Bacteria; phylum Patescibacteriota; class Minisyncoccia; order Phycocordibacterales; family CAIRYW01; genus JAQBQZ01. The sequence goes on along the minus strand of CAZKPS010000003.1, from coordinate 47,375 downwards.
ATTAACTCGCTCACAGGCGCAATTCTAAAAATGTCATTACTACCAAAAGATGTAAGAGATCAAATGGGTCAAAAAAGCTCGATATGGGCAAGGAAGTTTGATATTAAATTCACTGCTGAAGAGAAAATTAAAATTTTTAAAAAAATAATAGAGGAAAAAAAATAAATATGAAACGAGCTTTAATCACAGGTATTACAGGACAAGACGGGGCATATCTTGCAAAATTTCTTGTATCAAAAGGGTATAAAGTGTACGGAGGTTATCGAAGGACTAGTACCAGAAACCTCTGGCGACTTCACTGTCTCGATGTAAAAAAAGATATTGAGCTTATTCCGATTGATTTGTTGGATCAGACGTCGATTATGCAGGCAATTATGACAACAAAGCCTGATGAGATTTACAATCTCGCTGCTCAGAGCTTTGTGGGAGTTTCTTTTGAGTCAGCTATCGCAACAGGAGAAATATCAGGACTTGGTGTGACAAGAATCCTTGATTCTATTCGAATAATCGACCCAAAAATAAAATTTTATCAGGCATCAACATCAGAAATGTACGGTAATGCGCCTCATCCGCAAAGTGAAAGCACTCCATTTGAACCTGCGAGTCCGTATGCAGCCGCAAAGTTGTATGCACATTGGGTGACAAAAAATTATCGAGAAGGATATGGACTTTTTGCATGTTCAGGAATACTTTTTAACCACGAGTCACCGATTCGAGGTATAGAATTTGTGACAAAAAAAATAACTGATTCTGTAGCGCGTATTAAGAAGGGATACACTAAAGAACTTTATTTAGGAAATCTCGATGCTAAGCGAGATTGGGGGTTCGCAGGGGATTATGTTGAGGCGATGTGGAGCATGCTTCAGCAAGACAAGCCTGATGACTATGTTATTGCAACAGGCGAGAGTCACTCAGTAAGAGAATTTTGTGAAGAGGCTTTTTCCGCGGCAGGTCTTGATTACAGAGATTATGTAAAAGTAGACAAACAATTCTTTAGGCCTGTAGATGTTAACTATTTATTGGGTGATCCGACAAAAGCAAAGAAAAAATTGGGTTGGGTGCCAAAGACGTCATTCAAAGAACTTGTAAAAATGATGGTTGAAGCAGATATTGAAAAGTACAATGATCCTATGAAACACTCGCAGCAGTTTTTAAAGCATATTTAGTTGAGTTTGATATTAATAGTATGAAAATCAAATATATTGCCGACACACGTTTACCGACAGAAAGGGCTCATGCGACTCAGATCATAAAAATGTGTGAGTCATTTGCTGATCAGACTAAAATCGATGTTGAGCTCGTTGTACCTTTCAGAAAACCAGCATTTAATGCTGATGTATTTGTGTATTATGGGGTGAAAAGTAATTTTAAGATCAGAAAGTTTTGGGGCCTAGATCTCTTAGGTAGAACTTTGATGTTCGGAAAGTTATTTTACGCTATTGATTATTTAATATTTATTTTTGGCTTGTTAGTACAGAGGTCAAAATACAGAGGTGATATTATTTATTCTCGAGACCCAATATTCCTTTCTCTTTTTTCTAAGAAGAAAAATACCTTATGTGTTGAACTTCACAATCTATCGAGAGGAAAGTTATTTATTATATTTGTGAATAGGGTGCATAAGATATTTGTTTTAAATAATATTATGAAGGACGAGCTTGTGCGAAGAGGAGTGGTGGCTTCAAAGATTTGTGTTGTACCTGATGCTGTACAAATAGAAGAGTTTGATATTAGTATTACTCAAACTGAGGCAAGAAAAAAGTTGGGGCTCACTTCTACTGCTCGTATTGTTTGTTACACGGGTCATTTATATGATTGGAAGGGAGCGCATAACCTCGCTGATGCCGCGGTACTTCTTCCTGGCATCACCTTTGTTTTTGTTGGAGGTGTTGATAAGGAGCTTGATGCATTCAAGCTCAAGTATGCTAATTATAATAATATTATTATTACAGGGTTTAAGTCTCGTAATCTTGTACCTTTGTATCTAAAAGCGTCAGATATTCTTGTGTTACCGAATAGTGCCAAAACAAAAATATCTTCAATGTATACTTCACCGCTCAAGTTGTTTGAATATATGGCAGCTCATAAACCGATTATCGCATCTGACTTACCTAGTATGAGAGAGGTGCTGACTGAAAATGATGCTATACTAACAAAACCAGATGATGTGGACTCACTTGTTTCGAGTATCAAATCACTCATTGAAGACAAAACATTAATGGATAAGCTTGGAAGCAATGTAGCACTAAAGGTGTGCGAATACACGTGGTTATCTCGAGCAAGAAAAATCATTAATTTTATTCAATCATAATTATGTTTAGAAAAATAACTAGAGACAATCTCGATATGTTCTTAAAAGACTATGCCACAAATGCCAAGGTGCTGGATGTTGGTTCTGGCGGATCGAGTTATGGAAGATTTTTTCCGAATAGATTGACTGTTGATATTGATCCTGCTCGTCAGCCAGATATAGTGGCGGATGCGAGCAGTCTACCTTTTAAAGATGGTGAGTTTGAAGTAATTTTGTGTACTGAAGTGCTAGAGCATGTTAAAAATCCATTTGAAATCGAAAAGGAATTCTATCGTGTACTTAAGTCAGGTGGCAGACTTATTTTAACTACACGGTTTGTATATCCAATTCATGACTCACCACACGATTATTGGAGATATACCAAGTATGGCCTCAAGGAGTTATTTAAGAGATGGAGGTTTGTAGAGCTGAAAGACGAGTCATCAAATTTTTCGGCGATTGCTATATTGCTACAGAGAATGGGTTTTCAGAGTACACTTAGATTTAATTTGCTAGCAAAATTTGTTATTTTTATGATCGCCTGGATAATCAATAAACTGAACTTCTTAACTGTTAAAGAATACGGGGATATTAAAAAGCAAACCATAGAAAAAAATATACTTTCAACGGGCTATTATATAGTAGTAGAAAAATAACTATATAATGTATTTCGTTTGGTGCTTAGAAAAAAGTAGAGAACTAATTCGTTCTCTTTATTATCAGTACCAAGAATGCGAGGATTATATATCTCGAAATAATTCGTGCCGAGACAGCACCGATAATTCCAAAGTGATATGTGAGAATGAAAAGTAGGCCGATGGTAACTAAATTACTCAAAAAATTATACTGATAAAGTTCTTTTGTTAGTGCTTTTGCGGTGAGTATTGTGTAGAGAACAGTTCCAAGTATTGAGGCAATAATTGATATTGCATATAATTGTGCATAAAAAGTATTTTCTGCATATTTTGGGAAGAAAATTGAAAAAAGAAATGGTACAAGTATAATATAAAAAAATACTATAAATGTGGTTAGTACCCCGAATTTGAATAACTTGCTAAAAATATTAGACTTTATTTCTGACATACTTCGAGTTGCAAACTTTGGAAATGATAGAAAGCTCACGCTCTTGAGTAGACCCTTCATTTGCTCTGCTGGTGCGGAGATTATACTGTAAATTGCGAGCTCCACTCCACCTAAAAAATGGAATACAAGTATTTTATCGAGTTGTGTTGAGAGTGTGTTGACAATATCCATGATTGTCATGTGTTTTCCAAACGTCAATGACTTCTCATCATAATCTTTGTTTGGCTTATATTTTTTTATTGTAACAATAAGGAAGAATAAATTAATGAGAGTGTTCGTTGCAAAATAGATACCTATAATAGCCGGTATGTTGTGCGTTATAAGTATTGCACAGATCATAATTATCATAACAGTAATTTGTGTTGCAATATTACATATTGAGTATGTCTTATATAGCTTTCTACCATTTAAGAACGCATTATATAAATCAAAAGAGTACATGAATGGTACAAATACACATGCCAGCATGAGTGAGAACGATATGATTGTATTGTCTTGATGATAGTAGTAAAAAGCTAGCACAAATCCTATAATTGATCCTACTAATCCACCGACGATTTTGACTTTTATTCCTTCTAAAAAATTACCCTCATATGAACGTGCTGTTGATTGTGTGACAGATGTGTCTATTCCGCCCAGTGATGTAATGGCTATTATTGATATAATGGACAGTATATATTTGTACACTCCATATGAATCAGGTGAGAGCAAGTTTGCGAATGCGATAGCAAGTATAAGTGATGATGATGAGGCCATGATTTGGCCTGATGTGAGCCAAAAGCCGCCAGATACCATGTAGGTCATATCCGTTTTTGTGTATTTCTCGCTTTTTTTTAGAAAACTAAATAGTTTGTTTCTCAAATTTCCCATATATTTGTACATTATACATCAAAATAAGGTTCTGTTATAATGTGACTTAATTCTATTTATTAATTGATTTATGACGCTAAATATCCAGAAAAAACAGAAGGTGGTGGCAGTAAGTGGTGGATTCGACCCTCTTCATATTGGACATGTTCGGATGTTCGAAGAGGCGAGAAGGCTTGGAGATAAACTTGTGGTGATTTTAAATAATGATAACTGGCTTCAAAAGAAAAAAGGGTATGTATTTATGGATGAAAAGGAAAGAAAGGAGATACTTCTCGCGCTCCGCTCAGTTGACGAGGTGGTTATAACAAAACACAAGAAGAATCCTCTCGATATGAGTGTTTGTGATGCGCTCCGAGTTGTTAAGCCTCATATATTTGCAAACGGAGGTGATAGGACAAAGAAAAATACTCCTGAAATCCCGGTGTGTAAAGAGCTAGGGTGTAAAATAGTCTTTTCTGTCGGAAAGGGGGGTAAAGTTCAATCAAGTTCTTGGCTCGTCAACAAGACTAAAAAGTAAATCCTGTAGTATAATGGTCAAGCTTATTTTCGAATTAAGGGAGATGAATCCCGTTCGAAAATTGCAACAAGTTTACAGTCTAGATTATTACAAATCGTAGATGTACAATAGTCATACACTAACATTACTAATTGCTAATATTTTCGAACGGGATGAATAATTTTATTTTAAAAACAATTAAGTTTCTGCTCTGCGCGTCACCCTTGGTTGCTATTGTCGTCGCCAATTCAATGTTTTTTCCTTTTATTACAGGAAAAGCATTTCTCTTCCGTGTTTTGGTTGAATCCATCTTCTGTCTATATGTAGCACTCGCATTTGCTGACCCACATTTCCGTCCAAAGAAAGATAAGTTATTTTTGTCTTTTGCAGCTTTTGTGGCAGTAATCTTTGTTGCTGATGTCTTTGCGGTAGATAAAACAAAGGCGTTTTTCAGTAACTTTGAACGAATGGAAGGTTTTGTTCTGCTTGCACATCTCTTTGCATATTTTGTGGTACTCACTAATGTGCTCAAAACAAAAAGAGACTGGAGTCTAATGATTGGATCATCTGTTGCGGTTTCTGTGTTTATGACTTTCTTTGCGTACTTGCAGTTTTTTGGTGGTGCAGTTATTAATCAGGGTGGTACAAGACTTGATGGGACACTCGGTAACTCTGCATATATGGCGACATATATGCTCTTCCATATTTTCTTTCTTATCTATCTTTGGTTTGTAAATGGTAACAAGGTAAAGGGTATAGCAGACATTATGATTGGAGGTGGTTCACTTTATATTGTCTATTACCTCTATGAATTAGCAGTTAAGGATCTTGATTATACAAAAGTTGGAGGTGTTGTTCTTGTACTCGCACTTTTGGCTGTTTTGAAGGCGTGCTGGTTTAGATTTAGTGATGTGTTTTCACGATTTGAGCATTTGTACGTGAAGTCACTTTATACTCTATTTATTATTGCAGAACTTATTATTCTCTACTACACTGCGACACGAGGAGCAATATTAGGGCTTATTGGTGGACTCCTTCTTACGGCCATCATAATTGCTGTTACAGAGAAAGAACATAAACATATTCGTAATGTCTCTCTCGGGGTTATAGTAGCTGTCTTTGCTGTTGTGTTTGGGTTCTTGCTTATTAAAGATAGTAATTTTGTACAGAAGAGTCCGGTACTTAATCGATTTGCATCTATCTCTATTAATGACACAAAAACTCAGGCCCGATCAATCATTTGGCCAATGGCGATAGAGGCATTCAAAGAGAGACCGGTATTAGGGTGGGGTCAAGAGAACTTTATCTATGTATTCGAGAAATATTATAGACCAGAGATGATTCGACACGAGCCATGGTTTGATAGAACTCACAATGCATTTCTTGATTGGCTCATCGCTGGAGGTGTGCTCGGGTTTGTGGCGTATCTCTTAATGTATTTGTTTGCACTTCTTGGACTCTGGAAGAGCAAATCATTTAGTAAGAGAGAAAAAGCAGTACTTATCGGCCTTTTCTCTGCATATGCATTTCAAAACCTTTTTATCTTCGACAACCTCCTCAGTTATATGTTGTTTATTCTCATCCTCGGGCTTTCACACCTTGATACCGAAGAAGAGACTAAAAAGAGACAGGTTATAGAGAAAATTCAAGCACCTCTTTTGGCTTCGGTATTTGTGGTGTTTGTAATCTTACTCTTACTCATTAATTACAGACCATACAAACAAAATATTGCGCTCTCAAAAGGTATCAGTCCTCAACAGGAAGGTGTAACAAAAAATATCACTTACCTTAATGATGCATTTAATTATGGTCCTGCAGGTGAGTTTGAAACTGCTGAGCAAATGGATAGATTGGCAATGGATATACTGAATTCTAGTAAAGTATCAGAACAAGATAAAAATAGTTTTGGACTTATGACCTTGAAGGCTCTTCAAGATGTTAAAAACAAATATCCCTATGATGTTAGGTCATACATAAATCTTGGTTCGTTTCTTACTGATGTGGGTATGTATGATAATGCAATACCTATACTTGAAGAGGCAAAGAAGATGTCTCCAAGCAAACAACAAATATATTATTCTCTTGCGAAAGCATATTTTATAAAAGGAGATAAAGAGAAAGATGAATCATACACAAACAAAGCATTGGAGACATTAAAATATGCCTATGAATTAGCACCTGAGTTCGATAATCCTAAACTCATATATGCTCAGTCACTCGTGCTGACAGGTCACGTGGGTGACGCTATAAAGATTGCAAAAGCTATGGAAAATCCAGGATCCTTTGTGGTACCAAGTATTGTAAAGCTGCTTGTCGAAAGGGGATATACTAATGATGTCATATCACTACTTGAATTATCGATCGATAAGGATCCGCAGAACAAGACTCTCTATACTCTTATATCTGATATTTATACCTTTAAAAAAGACAAGTTGATGGCAATAAAATGGCTCGAGGCCATGGCTGCTGCAATACCTTCAACAGAGATGGAGGCGAAGCAATACATAGAAAAGGTAAACACAATCATTAGATAAATTTGCTTTTTTTGAGCCTCTATGGTATTATGATAAATGTGAGTTGCGGATATATATTCGAGCTCCAAATAAGCAAACATCGACAAAACCCGCCGCAAGGTGGGTTTTGTTTATTTTCCGCACACTAAGTTTGCTATTGCTTGTGTTTTCAAAATGTGACTAACCAATCAAGATAACACACCTATTTCTTAGATAGTGAGAGATTATGATTATGTTACAAAAAACACGATAACAAACTTAGTGTGCGGATGAATCTTGAATAATGACAAAGAGGCGGTACAGATGTATACTGTTATTGATTGTTTCAGGAGATGGCCGATGACTGCACTCACAAAGATGTTTGCTTTTGGAGCCCGCATTCATCGGCCATCTCCTGGCGGAATCTATATTTTATATATGTCAGAAATTCAAATCAAAGTTCAAAATCAAGTCCCTCTCAAGGGACTTTCGACATTTAAGATAGGGGGCGATGCATCACACTTTTTTGAACTTGAAGACAAAAAGGATCTCAAGGGTGCTATAGTTTTTGCAAAAGAAAATAATCTACCAATTTTTTTGTTGGGTGGAGGATCTAATATTCTTTTTGCTGATAGTGGTATCAATGCTTTGGTAATTCAAATTTTAAATAAAGGAAAAGAATATAAGAAGATAAACGGTACAGAGGTGCTAGTAACCGCAGAGGCTGGCGAAGGTTGGGATTCGTTTGTGGAGTGGACAATAGAGAATGGATTTTTTGGACTTGAGAATCTTTCGTCTATTCCTGGAACTGTCGGTGCATCACCTGTACAAAACATCGGTGCGTATGGAGTAGAGGTAAAAGATTATATAGAAAGTGTAGAAGTATTTGATATGGAAACTCTCGAGTATAAAACATTATCAAATAATGAGTGTGAGTTTGGATACAGATATAGTTTTTTTAAAACAAATAAAGGAAAAAAATATATTGTTGTTTCTGTCACATTTAGACTTTCGCTTGTACCAAATGTGAATATTACATATAAGGATCTTTCGAATTATTTTAAAAACGCTATACCTACACCAAAAGCTATGCGAGATGTGGTGATACAAATCCGAAAAGGAAAATTCCCAGATTTAAATATTCATGGTACAGCAGGATCATTTTTCAAAAACATTATTTGTAACGAATCTGATATAGAAGAATTAAAAATAAAATATCCCGAAATGCCTATATATAAAGCAGGTCCAGGAATGGTCAAAATATCTACTGCGTTTGTGCTTGATAAAATATGTGGTCTTCGTGGGTTTCGAGAAGGGGATGTGGGACTTTACGAAAACCAGTCACTTGTTGTAGTAAACTACGCCAATGCAACTTCAGATGAGGTACGGTCATTTATTTTTAAAATAAAAAAGATTGTAGAAGAAAAAACAAAAATAAAAATAGAAGAAGAGGTGGTGCTTGCATAAATACAATAAGTGTGTTATTGTGCCATCTGCTGTTCTTTACAGAGGTTAGTATCGCTTTAGCAAACATAAGGCATTTAGATAGATTCTGATTATGTTGTATGTTTGCTAAAGCGATATTTCATATTCGCCAAAAGCTAACTCCAATCCCAATCCCAATCCCAATTATGTGCAATATAGTCACGGATCATCCGGATGCTCATGTAGCCAGCTGCCTGAGTCATATTCAACATGGTCCTCAGTCGGTACTTGCTATTCTTTTTTCCGTTGTCGAGAAGACATTTGTCGATGTCGGCTATCTTCGTGAATTGGAAGGTCATAAGATGTTGACAAAGCCATTGCCATCACGTGAAGTGATTCGTGCACAGGTTGTTACTGCTCTTCACAAGTCAATCGCGGAATACAAAAAAAGTAAGCAGCTTCAGCGCGAGGATTCTGTCAAAAAACAAATGACCACAGGCAAACCCCAACCACAAGTTCATGAGTGGAAGGTTCCAAAAGATCTTCCTGAAAAGCTGGCGGGTTGGCTGGTCGCTGATTTTCTGAAGTAGTCACAACCTCAATCTTTCACTCCGTACACAGTTTCTGTGTGCGGTTTTTTATAAATTAATTTTCATATTTATTTTTTTAAATTAATAAAAATTTTCATAAATATTTTTTAAAATTTTTTTGAAAAAATAAAAATAAAAAAGTTATCCACAACATTTTGAAAAAAAATATTGTGTTAAGAAAAAAATAATTAGATAATTATGTCATCGCTCGAGAATAATTTATGGTCGTAAATTTTTTTTCGAGATTAAAGCTTTAAAAAATAATTTTTTCACTTCGTCCTTTCTCAAATTTAAATAATATTTTTTTAAGAATAGTACGAGGTTACAAATAATATGCCAGCAAAAAAGAAAAAAGCAGCTCCAAAGAAAAAGAAGGCTGCTCCAAAGAAGAAGGCTCGAATCTAGCCTTTCACGAAACCACCCGAAAGGGTGGTTTTGTTTTTTTATCCGCACACTAACTTTGCCATTGTGTTTTCTTGCTTACTCATCTAAGTTACCAATTATGATTGAGTAGGTATTTACTATATTAGTATTGAATTACTAGCTAAACACAATAAAACGATGGCAAAGTTAGTGTGCGGGTGTATCCTTTAGATATGTGACAATTTGTGTTAAAATAGCCTGTATGTCAATAATCACAAAACTGTTTGGGGATACCTCTAAAAGAGCTATTACAGGAACCAAAAAAATAGTCCAAAAAATCAATGATCTTGAGAAGGATATTCAGTCACTCTCTGATACGGAGCTAAAGGCAAAAACCATTGAATTTAAAGAGAGAATCAAAAACGGTGAAACTTTAGATGAACTTCTACCAGAGGCTTTTGCTGTGCTTCGTGAAGGTGCTAAGAGAACTCTCGGTATGAGACACTTCGATGTCCAGCTTGTGGGAGGAATAATGATTCATCAAGGTAAGATTGCTGAGATGAGAACTGGGGAAGGTAAGACATTTGTTGCAACTTTGCCACTCTATCTTAATGCACTCGAAGGTAAAGGTGCACATCTTGTTACTGTAAACGACTATCTCTCACGAAGAGATGCTGTATGGATGGCACAAATTTTTGATTTTCTCGGTCTATCTGTTGGTATTATCAACAGTGAGGCTTCATATATATATGACCCGAATCATAAAGAGATGGACGAGCAGCGAGATGAAGTTGCATCGTTTAAGGTAGTATACGAATTTCTCCGGCCTTGTACTCGACGAGAGGCGTATGCTGCAGATATAACTTATGGTACGAACAACGAGTTTGGTTTTGATTATCTTCGAGACAATATCTCATATCGAGAAGAAGATTTAAGACAGCGAGAATATAATTTTGCAATTGTGGACGAGATTGATTCGATTCTCATTGATGAAGCTCGAACCCCGCTTATTATCTCTTCTCCTACACAGAAATCTGAGAATCTTTATGTCACTTTCGCACGGATAGCAGATAGACTTAAAAAAGAAGAACACTATACTGTCGATGAAAAACACCGATCAATCGCAATGACTGATGCAGGTATCACTGAAGTAGAAAAAATGCTCGGTGTAGAAAATATTTATACTGACAAGGGTATCAAATCAGTACACCATCTTGAGACTGCTGTACGTGCAAAGGCGCTTTTCAACAAAGATAAAGAATATGTAGTCAAAGATGGAGAGATTCTAATTGTTGATGAATTCACAGGACGAATCCAGCCAGGACGACGATGGAGTGAGGGTCTTCATCAGGCTATTGAGGCAAAAGAAGGTGTGGAAATCAAAGAAGAAAGTCGAACATATGCATCGATTACATTTCAGAATTACTTCCGACTTTACAAAAAACTCGCCGGTATGACAGGAACTGCAGAAACTTCAAAAGAAGAGTTTCTCAAGGTATACAAACTTGAAACCATAGTTATCCCAACACATAGGCCTATTAAACGAATTGATAGAAACGACTATATTTTCCAAAATGAACAAGGGAAGTTCAAAGCACTAGCAAAAAAAGTACGAGAGCTTCATATTAAAGGTCAGCCGGTGCTTATTGGTACAGTATCTATTGAGAAGAACGAAATACTCTCTGCGTATTTGCATCGAGAGGGTGTACCTCATAATCTCTTGAATGCTAAAAATCACGAAAAGGAGGGTGAGATTATTGCAGGTGCAGGTAAAAAAGGTGCGGTAACAATCGCGACAAATATGGCAGGACGAGGAGTGGATATCAAACTCGGTGGAGTACCATTCGACAAAGAAAAAGAAGATGAAGTAAAAGTGCTCGGTGGACTCTTTGTGCTCGGAACTGAGCGACACGAAGCACGACGAATCGACAACCAGCTTCGAGGGCGATCAGGGCGACAAGGAGATCCGGGAGAAACACAATTCTATGTATCGCTCGAGGATGATCTCATGCGAGTGTTTGCATCTGACATCATAAAACGAATGATGGTACGATTTGATATTGCGGAAGATGAGCCAATCGAAAACAGACTTATCAATAGATCACTCGAAACTGCACAGACTCGAATCGAAGGGTTTCATTTTGATTCACGAAAGCACACACTCGAATTCGATGATGTGATGAACTATCAGCGAAAGATTATCTACGACAAGCGACGAAAAGTGCTCTTGGGAGATACTGCGGAAGTGCTCGGCATTGTGGATTCACTCGTGGCAGGAGATGAAACTCTCTCAAAAATAATTGAAGAAAAGAAAGAAAAATTAGGTGTAGATGCTTTTGCAAATGGTGTGCGGTCAATTTGTCTTCAGACTATTGATATGTTCTGGATGGATCATCTCGAAATGATGGATTATCTTCGTGGATCAGTGAATCTGCGTGCATATGGACAACGTGATCCACTAGTGGAATATAAAAAAGACGGACTCCGACTCTTTAAAGAAATGGAACAAGCAATTGATGATATGGTGCTTGATACTATTTCAAAGGTTGAGGTGGCAATCAAACCGGTTGAGGCACCTAAAGTTATTGAGACCCGAGAAGATTTAAGTAAAGGCTCAGTGGCTAAAAACAACAAACCGATAGTACACGACGGAAGTAAGGTGGACAGAAACGATCCATGTCCTTGTGGAAGTGGGAAGAAATATAAGAAGTGCCACGGAAGATAGTATTTGGTATGTAGTATATTGTATATAGTATATAGAATGAATTAAAAAACAGCACCGCCCTTCGGGCGGTGCTGTTTTGTTATTGCTTATGAGTGATATAATAAAATCATGGAAAGAGAGCCTAAATTACAGATTCCAGAAATAGAATTAGAACAAAATGACCCAAAAGGACCAGAAAATCACTGGTGGGAGCATAAGCTTTTTCACCCGCAAACTATAGAGGGAGATAAGGAGAATATAAGTGAGAGACTAGAATTCGTTAGAGAAATGTTTGATTATATTAAGGAGCGCGAACCGAGATTAAAGGGTATTACAATCGGAGGGTCAACATTAAAGGGATATTCACATAATAATGCTTCTTCACATAATAATGCTTCTTCACATAATGATACTTCTTCAGATATAGATATTTTTTATATAGGTGATGATACGGGTAAACCAATGGGTACCGGTATTTCTTATGATTTTCTAGGAAAAGTGAGTGGATTGGCAGAAGAATTTATTCGCGAAAGATCTAAGAAAAATCTTCCTGTTTTTCGAATTGACGAAATAGGTAAAGTGAATACTTCTAAAATTGAACCTGGATATTTGGAAGAAAAAGGTTTAGATAAAGGGCTCAGTGATTATTATTTTCTTTATAACGGATTAGTTTTTCCAGGTGTTGGGGATCTTGAAACATATAGGGGAAATATTAAAAGGTATCTAGCCACTATTCCAAAAGAAGACAAAGAGAAATGGCTTGATGGATTAACCGGATATACTGTCAATCTTCAGTCAAAAACAAAGCCTTTTGAAAGAAGTATGGTGGATGATAAAGATAAAGAAAAATTTTTCCAAGAAAGGGCAAGACTCATTAATAATAGAGTACGGAGGTTATTGGACCCAGATTATGATGTTTTAAATCAGAATTCTGATGTGATTGATAACTAAATTTGATAGGGTATAATTGTTATGTATATATTAACATTAGTAATTACTAATATTTTCTAAACGGGATGAAAGAAAACAAACTAGAAATCTATATTTATTTTATTCTACTTGGTATTACTGTCTTTTTGTCTTACAAGATTTTTGAGCCATACTTATTTTCTATAATAGTAGCAATACTTTTTGCTGTTATATTTGACCCTCTTAACAAACGAGTTGCTCGGAGTCTACCAAGGCATAAGTCACTTACTGCACTTATTACACTTTTGATTGTGTTTACTCTTGTGCTTCTTCCATTCATCCTCTATGGTATTCAGCTCTCAGACGAAGTAAAGAATTTCTATGATTATGCATTTGCCTCTATGCAAGGAAGTGGGGGTATAATGTCAAAACTCACTATTGTCGCAAACAATGTTATTACTACATTTTCACCATTTGGAATTCATTGGCCTGTATTTGATGTATCTGAAACAGAAAGCTATGTCTTTACGATACTTTCATGGATTAGGGGACACTTTGGAGACATTTTCTCAGGTCTTGCGAAATTCTTTATGGATGTGTTCATATTTCTTTTTGCTTTCTATTACTTCCTTCGAGATGGATCTCAAATACGCAAGAGGCTTATCGAGATAAGTCCATTTCCAGACAATAGGGATGAGGAAATACTCGCAAAGCTTCGAGTGGCTATTATTTCTGTAGTTAAAGGATCTATGTTGGTGGCTTTGATTCAAGGAATTATGACAGGACTTGGATTTCATTTCTTTGGTATACCATCTGCACTTCTCTGGGGAGGTTTGACAGTTATTGCGGCACTCGTACCTGGTGTAGGTACGTCGCTTATTATTGTTCCTGGTGTCCTCTATCTATTCTTTACAGGTGAAACCACTCACGCATTCGGACTTTTACTTTGGGGTGTTGTGTGTGTAGGACTTATTGATAATTTTCTTGGACCAAAGCTTGTTGAAAGGGGTATTAATATTCACCCACTCCTTATCTTGCTCTCTGTGCTCGGCGGTATTGCTTACTTTGGTGTGATTGGATTTATCTTGGGACCAATTGTTCTCTCGTTTCTCTTTACTCTTTTTGAAATCTACAAACCAATCATCCTTAAGGATAATAAATAATGAAAGCGCTTGAAATTAAAAATCTAATTAAGGATTTTGGTAGTTTCCGCGCAGTCGAAAATCTCTCTTTCTCTGTTGAAAAAGGTGGTATTACTGCATTTTTGGGACCAAACGGTGCAGGAAAGACAACAACAATTCAAATGATTCTGGATATCATCACTCCAACATCAGGAGATATTATTATTTTTGGTCTCAATTTTAAGCATCACAAAGAAGAGATTTTGGGGAGAATTAATTTCTCATCACCATACGTGTCGCTTCCAACCAATCTTACAGTGATGGAAAATCTTCTCACATTTGCGCGACTGTATGGAGTCAAAAATCCAAAAGCAAAGATAGAAAAACTTTCAGAAGAGTTTGAGATTAAACATTTGCTTCCTCGGATGACCGCATCACTCTCGACAGGACAGCTCACTCGTGTGAACCTTGCCAAAGCTTTTGTGAATGATCCGGAACTCTTACTACTTGATGAACCTACTGCATCACTCGATCCTGATATCGCCGAAAAAACACTTTCTATACTTACAAAGATGCAGAAAGAGAGGGGTGTCACTGTGCTTTATACATCACATAATATGGCAGAAATCGAAAAGATTTGTGATCGAGTTATATTTATTAACAAGGGGGTTATCAGAGAGGAGGGTACACCAGGAGAACTTATGGAGAAATTCGGACACAAGGATTTGAATGATGTGTTTATTAATATAGCGAGGGAGGAATGAATCCTGTTCGAAATTACTCAATTAATCAGATTTACTTAATCATAATAAAGAAAAAATATGACAAACGGTTTAAATTTACATATACTACGGAAGCGCCTAGTATCAGCTCAAAATAAGATAGACTGTAGACATTATTATTTATTAAATAATAAATTAGGTTCGCGATAAGCGCTTCCTATTTCGAACGGGATGAACTTTGGAAGAATAAATGCGCTTGTGATGCGCCATATGTATATTTACAAGAGAAGTCTCCCACGACTTTTAGATGTTTTCTTTTGGCCGGTGATGGAGCTTTTGACTTGGGGTTTTTTTAGTTTTTATCTTGGGCGTACCGGACCTCAAAATCTTAATATTGCTACTATGCTTTTGGGTGGAGTTATTCTTTGGCAGATTATTGATCGAGCACAGAATTTTATTTCAACATATTTTCTTGAAGATGTATGGCATAGAAATTTTTTAAATATCTTTGTGACCCCACTTAAGCTTTCTGAGTTTTTTGCGGCCGGTGTGATTCTTGCAATGATAAGACTTGTTGTGATGACTTCATTTCTTTTGATTCTTTCGTATTTTCTTTATACATTTAATATATTTGTACTCGGATTTGCACTTGTGCCATTTATATTTAATCTGCTTTTGTTTGGTATTACTCTCGCACTCTTTATTAATGGAGTTATCATCCGATTTGGGTCTTCAGCCCAAGTCTTGGCATTCGGGATTTCATTTCTTATCCAGCCAATAAGTGCTGCTTTTTATCCTCTTTCTGCACTTCCGGCGCCGCTCGCAACTATCTCTAGTTTTTTGCCTGTAAGTTATGTATTTGAATCAATGCGTGCTGTTATGTCCGGTGGACCTATTGATTGGAATGCTTTTTATATTTCACTTGGTTTGAATATTGTATATCTTGTGATAATGTGGCTATTCTTTTCAGCAATGTTTAAAAAAGTAAAGATTATGGGAAACCTCTTAAAAGTTCAAGACTAATATATATTATATATGGCACAAAAAACTCTCGTAACACATAATGGCACTTTCCACGCAGATGATGTATTTGCAGTGGCAACATTTCTCCTTGCTAATAATATCGATAATGAATGGCAGGTGATACGTTCTCGTGATGAAGATATTATCAAAAAAGCTGATGCTGTTATTGATGTGGGTGGTATCTACGATATTGCCACACTTCGTTTCGATCATCATCAGGTGGGTGGTGCAGGGACGAGAGCGAATGGTATTCCGTATGCATCGTTCGGACTCGTGTGGAATGTGTTTGGAGATATGATTACGATGGATAAGTGGATCAAAGATGAAATCGAGAATAAGCTGGTACTCTCTATAGATGCAAATGATAATGGAATAAAGCTTTCAAAAAACAATATTGATGATGTGTTTACTTACGAGGTATCGTCTCTTGTCGCGGATTTTAATATTACTTGGAAAGAGGAGATGACAAATGATAATGGAGACAATCTTCGATATGAGAATTTTATGTATCTCGTCGGGGTAGCGACTAAGCTCATAGAGAGAATGATTACACGAGCCAGAGATAAATCAGAGGCAAAAAGATTTGTTGTTGATGCATACAGCAACGCGACGGACAAAAGACTTGTTATCTTAGATAGATTTTATCCGTGGCAAGATATTTTGATTAATTTACCAGAACCACTGTTTGTGGTTGCACCAAATACTTCAAATGGTACATGGTCTCTAAAAACTATCGGAAAGGAAAAAGGAACTTTTGAATCTCGAAAACTTTTGCCTGAAAGTTGGGCAGGGCTTCGTGATGAGGAGTTGGTAAAGGTTACAGGTGTATCAGATACTTTGTTTTGTCACAACGCTCGTTTCCTTGCGGTAGCAAAATCAAAAGAGGGGATACTCGCGCTCGCGAAACTGGCGCTGGGATAGAAGATTGAATGTTGAATATTGTATATAGAATAAAGATTGAGCACGGCGCCGTAGGCGCCGTGCTCAATCTGTGTTATAATCTTTATGTATTTAATTATTCTATATTCAGTATTCTAACTACAATATTCAAATTTATGGCTTTCATCGACGAACTAACAGTATTTGCAAAGGCGGGCAAAGGAGGTGACGGTGTTGTCAGATGGAGACATGAGAAGGGAAAAGAGTTTTCTGGACCATCTGGTGGTAATGGTGGACGGGGAGGGGATGTATATATCAAAGCTGTGAGCGATCTCTCGATTCTCCAGCGATACAAATCTAAGAAAAAGTTTCAAGCAGAAAATGGTGCACCTGGAGCAAAAAACAGTATGCATGGAAAGGATGGTCTCGATCTCTATATAGAACTTCCTGTAGGTACTGTGGTCAAAAATCTCGATACGGGAGAAGTGTTTTCTCTTGATACGCGTGAAGATGTAAAGATGATTCTAAAAGGTGGACGAGGTGGAGTGGGTAATGAATTTTTCAAAAGCTCTGTTAATCGTTCTCCTGAAGAGTTTACTCCAGGAGCTATTGGTGAAGAAGCAGAGTTTTATATTGAACTCCAGATTGTTGCTGATGTGGGACTTGTGGGACTTCCAAATGCAGGCAAGTCTTCACTCCTAAACGCTCTTACACGAGCTCATGCGAAAGTGGGCGCATATGCCTTTACTACTATTGAGCCAAATCTCGGAGATCTCTTTGGTGTGATACTTGCTGATATTCCAGGACTCATCGAAGGCGCCTCAGAAGGGCGAGGTCTCGGACATAAATTCCTTCGACACATCAAACGGACCCGAGCAATACTTCATTGTATTTCTGCTGAGAATGAAGATTTCAAAGAAGTGTATCAAACAATTAGAAAGGAGCTAAAGGAATCTGATAAATCTCTTGCTGAAAAAGAAGAGATAATTCTTATTACTAAATCAGATGTTTTTACTCCAGAAGAACTCAATAAAAAAATTGAAAAACTCACAAAAGCAAAAGGTGTCTGGGCAGGTAAAAAGGTAATAACAGTCTCTGTCTATGATACAGATGCTCTTAAACATCTTTCTAACTTTATTACTGCGACATTTAACAAAAAATAAAACCGATGCAAAATTCACTTTTCGATATTTTGTTATCAGGATCTCTGTTTGTGTTTATTTTTATGTCTTTGTTTTTTCTGTATTCTCTATACAAAGAAAGAGCTGATATTGCAGATGTTATATGGGGTCTTGGGTTTGTGGGTACTGGGATAGTGTGTCTAACTTCTTTTGATTTTGGTATCAAATCAAGTATTGTGCTAGCAATGACAACAGCATGGGGACTTCGACTCTCAGCTCATATTTATTTGCGCAACTGGAATAAAGACGAGGATTTTAGATACAAGAAATGGAGAGAGGATTGGGGGAAGTGGTTCCCAGTCCGGTCATATTTTCAAATTTTTTTACTACAAGGTGCTCTCATGTTACTTATCTCTATGTCTCTTTTTGTTTCATTGAGAGATGCTGAAGGTTTTAATTTTTTGAATATTGTGGGAGTGTTGGTCTGGCTAAATGGATTCTTGTTTGAGTTAATTGGTGACTTACAGTTAAAACGATTTATCGCATTACCTGAAAATAAAGGAAAGATTATGACATCTGGTTTGTGGAAGTATACAAGGCACCCAAATTATTTTGGAGAAGTCACACTCTGGTGGGGGATTTTTCTTATTGTACTACCTTCAAGTCTATGGTACTTGGCGCTCATATCTCCCCTTGTTATTTCGTTTTTAATTTTAAAAGTCTCAGGTATACCGATGCTTGAGAAGAAATATGAGGGAAATATTGATTTCGAACAGTATAAAAAGAGAACTAATGCATTTTTCCCTTGGTTTAAATAGTTTTGTTCCATATCTGTATTTATGCTAGTATAGTTGCACAAATTATGAATGAATACATCCCTACTATTGGTCTAGAAATACATGCCGAGCTCAAGACGAAGAGTAAGATGTTTTGTCCGTGCAAGAATGACCCAGAAGAGAAGAATCCTAATGTAAATGTATGTCCTATCTGTATGGGCCACCCAGGGACCCTGCCGGTGCCTAACAAAGAGGCGATCAAACATACACTCAAAGTTGGTCTTGCAGTAGAGGGTACACTCGCAGATTTTTCAGAGTTCGACCGAAAGAACTATTTCTATCCAGATATTCCAAAAGGCTATCAGATCAGTCAGTATAAATATCCTTTTGTTTCTGGTGGAAAGATTAGGATCAAAGTAAAAGAAAACGGAGTCGATGTTTCAAAAGATATTCATCTTACTCGAATCCATCTCGAAGAAGATACGGCCAAATCTTCACACGATACTGGAGATTATTCACTTGTGGACTATAACCGATCATCGCTCCCACTTATGGAACTCGTGACTGAACCTGTCATGCATTCAGGTGGAGAGGCAAGTGCTTTTGCAAAAGAATTTCAGCTCATACTCCAATATCTCGGTGCATCAGATGCAAATATGGAAAAAGGGGAGATGCGAGTGGAAGCAAACATTTCAGTATCTAAGGATCCAAACAAACTTGGGACTAAAGTAGAGGTTAAAAATCTCAACTCGTTTAAGTCTGTGGAACGAGCATGTATTTATGAGATCGAACGACATATTGGAGTACTCGAAAATGGGGAGGTGATCGTTCAGGAAACTCGCGGATTTGATGAGACTACAGGTAAAACTTTTTCACAACGAAAAAAGGAGGATTCACACGATTATCGATATTTTCCAGAGCCAGATATTCCAAAGCTTTATATATCAGAGATTCCTGAATTTGCCGAAACAGAACTTCGCAAGGAGATGGCAGAACTCCCACGAACAAAACGAGAACGATATGAAAAAGAGTATGGTATCAAGGCAGATGATATTGAATTTTATATCGACAACAAAAATTTAGCAGATTTCTTTGAGCAGACTATAGAAAACTTCTGTGACGACAAGGAGTGTATTAAGCTTGCTTCAAACTACATTGTGTCTGATCTTGCGGGTATGATGAAAAACAATGGGGTAACAGAAACAGGTCAGGTATTTCCTAGTGCGTTCGGTAAGATGATGCTTATGGTTCGTGATGGTAAACTCTCAAGTCGAGGGGCAAAAGATATTCTCGCTATTCTCTTTAAGGAGGGTGGTGATCCAGAAAAAATCGCCGATGAAAAAGGGTGGATTCTTAAGAATGATCCTGAGGAATTGAAGCGTATACTTACTGATATTATTGCTCAAAACGAAGCTGTTGTTCTCGAGTATAAATCTGGTAAGGAAGCTGTACTTAACTCTCTTGTGGGTAAGGCGATGAAAGCTACAGGTGGTTCATATAGTCCACAAACAATCAAAGAGACTCTAATCTCTCTTGTTATTTAGTTTCTCTGGTGCCCGAAGTATACTCTTGGTATACTGTATCTATGTTTTCTAAAAGTAATTACAAATTTTTATTATTGGGATGAATAAAATAAAAGTTGCTATCAATGGTGCAGGAAGAATAGGTAGAGCGTTTTACAAAGTCGCACAAAGCGTGCCAGAGCTCGATGTTGTGGCACTCAATGACTTGGGTGATATTGATAATATTGCATATCTTATGAAGTTTGATAGTGCATATGGCAAAAGTGGTTTTGCTATTGAAGTCGCATCTGACAAGAAATCACTCACAATCGCAGGCAAAAAGGTTCAGTACTATAGTGAGAAAGACCCTGCGAATCTTCCGTGGAAAGATCTCGGTATTGATGTGGTGGTTGAATCAACAGGTTTTTTTACGAGCTACTCAAAGGCAGTCGGACATATCACTGCGGGTGCAAAGCGTGTGGTCATCTCTGCTCCAGCAAAAGATGAGGCAGGAAGTCCAAAGGTACCAACAATTCTTATGGGTATAAATGAAAACCAGTTTGCGGATTCTCCAATTACCTCGAACGCATCTTGTACCACAAATGCATCAAGTCCTGTAATGGCGATTATCGACGAAGCAATTGGTATCGAAAAGGCAATTCTCTCGACTGTTCATGGATATACAGCGAGTCAATCACTGGTTGATGGACCAAAACCAAAGGATTGGAAAGAGGGTCGTGCGGCGGCACAAAATATTGTTCCGACTTCTACTGGTGCAGCTATTGCGGTCTCAAAGGCACTACCACAACTTACAGGAAAGTTCGACGGTATATCTATGCGTGTACCTGTTATTGCAGGATCAATTGCAGATATAACAATCCTTACAAAAAGAAATACTAATATAGAGGAAATAAATCAAATACTTGAAGCTGCATCTAAAGAAGCTCGATGGAAAGAAACTTTTGCTGTCTCAAAAGATGAACTTGTATCTTCTGATATAGTTGGGTCAATCTATGCATCTATTGCAGATCTAGGTCTTACTCGAGTGGTTGATGATAATCTTGTTAAAATCTGCGCATGGTATGACAACGAGATAGGATATACTCATGCATTACTTCTTCATGTAATTAAAGCAGGACAGACTCCCGTTGTTGATAAGGGATTACAGACACCTCGATATAATTAATATGACTAAACTTTTCTTCGCGAGCGATCATGCAGGGTTTGAACTTAAGAGTATTCTTATTGAATATGTAAAATCTTTAGGTTATGAATCAATAGATAAGGGAGATTTTTCGCCAGAGCCAAAGGATGATTATCCAGACTTTATTTCACTTGCGGCACGCGAGGTAAGTAGTGATCCTTCTTCAAAAGCTATTGTAATTGGTGGCTCAGGTCAAGGTGAGGCTATTGTGGCCAATAGATTTCCAAACGTTAGAGCTGCTGTCTGGTATGGTGGCAGTCTCGATATAATAAAGTTGTCACGAGAACATAATGATGCTAATGTGTTGTCGCTCGGTGCTCGATTTGTGAGTGTGGAGGAGGCGAAAGTTGCAATAAATCTTTGGCTTGAGACATCGTTTTCTGACGAAGCGCGACACTTAAAAAGAATTCAAGAGATAGATAATTTAAATATTTAAACAATCAAAGTAATGGACGAATCAATCGAAATAATTCCAGCAATAATTCCAAAACATTTTAGAGATCTTGAGGAGAAGCTTGAGATGCTCAAAGGTGTATCGAGTATGGTACATATTGATATCTGTGATGGACTTTTTACACAGGAGTCATCATGGCCATTTGGTAAACCTGATATCAATTTTGAGGAGATTATTGCTGAAGAAAGAGGTATGCCTTTTTGGGAAGATTTTGATTTTGAGTTTCATCTTATGGTCAAAAAACCCTTTGAACATATTCAAGATTTTATCAAACTCGGAGCAAGTCGAATTATCATCCATGCAGAAACTATTGATCTTGAGGAGGATAGACTACTTCTTGATCAGCTTCGAACAGAAGGATTGGTTCAAATTGGAATTGCATTTAGACTTCAAACTGGTGTTGAGAGAGTGGAGGAGTTGCTTCCATATGCAGACTTTATTTTGTTTGTAGCAATAGAACATCTAGGATTCCAGGGACAGAGGTTTGATGAGAGAGTACTCGATAAAATCAAATGGCTCAAGGGTGAGCTCCCTACAATGCCGATAGCTCTCGATGGTGGCGTAACACCAGATAATGCAGGTGCTTCATATGATGCAGGTGCGACGAGATTTGTTGTTGGTTCATATATTCTAAATAGTGTTAGTCCGATTGATGCAAAGCGGGAAATAAAAAATTCTATTTAATTTTTGGTCACCCTGGAAAATTTTAGTTAGGATATACATAAATTATTTATTTCAGTATAATAAAGTAGTTCGAAATAATAAATTAAAATATTACAAACTAAAATTTTACAGGGCAAGTGGAACATCTCACCGAAGAAAAATTAGAGTTTCTCAAATCAAAGGCGAACAACATTCGTGAATCTATTATCGAAATGCTTTTGGCTGCAGGATCGGGACATACTGCAGGTCCTCTTGGAATGTCTGATATTTTCTCGGCTCTCTTTTTTCATATACTAAAACACGATCCAAAGAATCCATCTTGGAGTGATCGTGACAGGCTCATCCTTTCAAATGGACATATTTGTCCCGTCTACTATGCGGCACTTGCACACTCAGGGTATTTTCCATTAGAAGAACTAAAGACTCTTCGGAAGTTCGGCTCAAGACTTCAAGGTCATCCACATCGAGAGTTTCTGCCTCTACTTGAGACGAGTTCGGGTCCACTCGGAAGTGGACTTTCGCAGGCTGTAGGTATGGCTATAGCAGAAAGAATTGATAGCAGGTCATCAGCAAAGAAATTCTTTTGTCTCACTGGAGACGGAGAGCTTGATGAAGGGCAAAACTGGGAAGCAATGATGCTTGCTGGTAAAGAAAAACTTCACAATCTTATTGTTATAGTGGATAGAAACAATATTCAGATCGACGGATTCACAGATGATGTGATGCCTCTTTCAGCACTCGATACTCGATTTGTATCCTTTGGATTTGATGTGCAGGCCATAGATGGGAATAATATTAAAGAATTTATTGAATCAATAGAAAAAGCATATCAAGTGAAGGATAAACCAGTCGCAATCATCGCAAAGACTATTCCTGGGAAAGGTGTTAAGGAGTTTGAAGGCAAGTATGAATTTCATGGCTATCTGCACAATAAAGATGAGGGTGCTAGGGCACTTAATGAACTTAGAACCCTAAATGGTAGAATCAAAACCGAGCATCTATAGAATTGCCGTTGCTCCTGAATTATTTTCAGTGATATACTGAGTTAGATGACTATGGTATTAAAAGTAAAAAAAATATCCAGAAAAATATCCACAATCTTTTTGATGTCGGGATTATTTTTTCTTAACATTTCAATACCTAGAGATCTCCACGCTCAGGATATTTATGATTGTATAACATTTGACGGGGCAGGTATTCATGATTTGCAGAATGACATTTCAGGCAGTGGGTCGTGTATTGGATCTCTTGGTAATGAGACAACTCTATTTGGTAATGCAACAAAATATGCGCTTATACAGTATCAAAAGTCAAAAGGCATAAAACCAGCCATAGGTAATTTCGGACCGTTGACGAAGAATGCTATTCTTAAAGATCTCGGAATTAAATAGTATCTTCATGATATAAAATGAAAAGACTTCAAGAAAAAATTCATAAATATATGAAGGCACGGAGTTGGGATGATTTGCCTCCAGCGGATATATCAAAGTCTATTTCTATTGAGTCGGCAGAGCTACTTGAACACTTTCAATGGCAAAACTGGTCAAAAGAAGATGTCAAGAAAAATAAAGAAAAATATGAGGAAATCAAAGCAGAAATAGGGGATATTGTGATTTATTGTGCTGAGATGGCAAATCTTTTGTCTTTTGATCTCGAAAAAGCTGCAAACGACAAACTCAAAAAAGCTGCAAAGAAATATCCAGCACACCTATTTAAAAATAATAAAGACCCGCACGGTACTGGAGTGTACGAACAAATAAAAAAGGCATATAGAGAGAAAAAGAGTAATAAATAATGAGTAGTTAATAATGATAAAAAAGCCTCAACCCTATGGATTGAGGCGGTTATCTGCCATTTCGACGAAGTTTTCCCATAGGATTTGAGTGTAACCTTCTGCTGGCACGGTCTGCAACACCACACCATCTTGTTGATCTTTGATTAGGTGTGCATATTCTCCTCTGAGGTGTGTCTCGACATTGCCAGCTCCTTGGGGGAAGCAACATAAAACGTAAAAGCATGTTTTGTCCTGATAAGGTTCGACCAATTCAAAATGGACGTATAGGGGTTGGAAGGTGCTCATATTGTATGTAAACTATCACACCCAATAGCTTTTGCAAGAATGAATTATAAGATACAATATGTGTATAATGAATCAAATACAAAGCTAAATCCAAAAGTATTTGTAACTTTGGGAAACGGTCTTCGGCAAAACTTATGTTAAATATAAATCAAAAACTGAATAGTAAAATTTTCGGCAAGGATGTGGAGCAAGTTCCCATCAGGAATGGGTTCGGGGAGGGTCTTGTTTCTTCTGCAGAAAAAGATGAGAGAATCGTGGCTCTCTGTGCCGATCTTACTGAGTCTACAAAAATGATTGATTTCAAAAACAAATTTCCTAATCGCTTTGTGGAGATTGGTGTTGCAGAGCAGAACCTCGCATCTGTCGCATCTGGGATGGCAGCAATGGGTAAAATACCTGCAATCTCATCATATGCAATGTTCTCTCCTGGACGAAACTGGGAGCAGATACGAACGACAATTTGCTACAACAATCGCAAGGTGATTATTGCCGGCTCTCATGCAGGTGTATCTGTGGGTCCTGATGGAGGAACTCATCAAGCAATTGAGGATATAGCTATTACTCGTGTGATACCTAATATGATAGTAGTATCTCCGTGTGATGCGATAGAGGCTCGGAAGGCAACAGAGGCAATATTCAAAGACCAAGTGAAGAGTCCTGTATATCTACGACTCGCACGAGAGAAGACTCCTGTTATTACTTCTACTGACACACCATTTATGCTCGGCAAGGCACAAATATTTTTTGAAAGTAGCAATCCAAAAGTTGCAATTATAGCAACAGGCGCACTCGTACACCGAGCGCTCGTTGTCGCAGAAGAATTAAAGAAAAAGAATGTTGGATGCATCGTGGTCAACCTTGCAACCATCAAACCTCTTGATGTACAGACAATTGTTGAAGTGGCTCACAAGGCTGGTGCTGTAGTAACAGTGGAAGAACATCAGATTGCGGGTGGAATGGGATCTGCAGTTGCAGAATGTCTCGTACAAAACTATATCGTGCCTATGGAATTTGTAGGAGTGAAAGATCTGTTCGGACAATCAGGCTCACCCGAACAACTTTTGGAACATTATGGTATGACAGAGAAATTTATAGAGAAAGCAGTAATGAGAGTAATTAGTAGAAAATAACCAAAAAAGTTGCGCGGGTAAACCCTCACAAACAAAATTTATGTCTATTTCACCTAAATGCGACTATTGTAAGAAAGTGCTCACTAACTTCGGTGGGATACTACTTAGTCCTCCAAACAAAAAATCAGAGGTAAAGAAATATCACATCTGTAAAGAATGCTATAAGAAAATAGCACCAAAGAAATAATACATTGTCCCGTTAGAAAAACACTAAATATCTATTTTAAATACGAGGAGAGAAGTATAACAAGATTAAATTTTACAAAAATAATATTACTAATTAATTTTTCTAAGCGGGATGGAAATTAAAGTCGGAGATATTTATAAACACAGCAAAAAGGGTGGTACATACAAAGTGCTTGCTATCGCTAAGCACAGTGAGACACTCGAAGATATGATTGTCTATGAAGCACAATATGAAAATTCTCTTGCCAAGATATGGGTCAGGCCTCTTTCGATGTGGAATGAATTGGTAGAAGTTAATGGCGAGAAGGTGCCGAGATTCGTGAAGGTTTAGTATTATCTCAAATCACAAAAACCTTGTTGCCTGTATTGTTATAGATTAGTTTATTTTTGATTCTTGAAATCCTCAAGGCTATCGTATTCAGTTAATACCTGGTTAAGCCATTGGATTTTTTGTTGCATTTCCAATTGGTCTTTTTTGGCTAGATCAAGTGTTTGTTGTTCTATTTGAGAAAGTCGGATGCCACTAGTTTGTTTTGTCTCTAATTTTTCTATTTCTTCCAAATCAATATTTAGATTTCTAAGTGTGTCCCTAAGTTCCTCCTCGATTGACTCTCTGGTCGGTTCTTTATCTGGATATGTATTAATGAATAGTTTCAGATTTGTACAACGATCAAGAAACATTTCTATCTCAATATCATTCCCTTTTTTACCTGATCTAGGATCTCTGCTGTTCCATTCTTCACCACCGTGCTCATACATTTTCTGACACATAAATTTAAATATTACTTATCTTGTAATCTTCTTTTGCCTTGTCCAAGAAAAATTGTATTGTAGCTTGATCAAGAAGTCCTTTTTGTGCGCCAATACTTTGGACT
Source organism: uncultured Candidatus Saccharibacteria bacterium (assembly GCA_964554765.1). GTDB lineage: Bacteria > Patescibacteriota > Minisyncoccia > Phycocordibacterales > CAIRYW01 > JAQBQZ01. Next base: position 20,417 of record CAZKPS010000003.1, on the reverse strand, counting down.
ACTGACATCGAATTGATAGGAGCCCATCTAAGTGCATCTTCAACACTCTGTCCCATTGCGAGTACTCCAACAAATGTTGAGGCGAATGCGTCTCCGGCACCTGTCCTCTCGTATGGAGGCTTTGTATCAGGGTAGAGGGGCATATAGAGGTTCTTGTCACTGTATGAAGCGTAAGCACCATTTGGTCCATCTGTAATGAGTGCGATTTTTGGTCCTAGAGCTCGCATACCAGCGAGAAGTTTTTTGGTATCTTTTTCTTCTGTTTTGAGAATTCTTTGTGACTCTTCGAGATTGCATACGACTACTTCCGCACGAGCATAAATATCCTTGAGCGCTTCAGTACCGAATTGCATTTGGTAGGTACCAGGTTGGAAGGCAAGTTTTACACTTGGATTTGCTTTGAGGTAGTTTGCAATTTCTTTGTGAAATTCGAGACTGTCTTGTCCGAGTGATGAGAGATAAATCCATTTTGGGATTTTCATCGGGGAAATATGTCTTTCAAATGTCTCGTGCTTGATGAGAATTGTCCTATCAACATCATACCAGAGTACATAATGGTAATTAGTCTTTTTACCATTATGAAGTCTTACATAATCTGTCCCTACGCCATTGTTTTTGAACGCCTGTACAGCTTCGTGTCCATTTGTGTCGTTACCGAGGTCTGTAATGATTGCTGATTTGAGTCCGAGTCGAGCGAATGCTACCGCAGCGTTAGCACTATTACCCACAGCAGGACACACCTCAACAAAATCATAAGGGATTTTGTCTCCATATTTCATACATATCTCACATTCGTGACTATTGAGCTTGCAAGTGATGTGAGCGTCTTTAAGTCTGATAAATGCATCGGTGACCGTGTCTCCGATAGCGACAATGTCGTATTGTGGTTTGAAGAAAAGCATTGGGAATATATTTAATTGGCAATAAAGAAATTATAACATCCGCACACTAACATTGTCATCGTGTTTTCATTGTTTGTTGGAAATATAATGAACTAGTAGATTTTGTAGTACTTAGTAAATTAGTTAGTCTTGCTTACGAAAACACACAGCAATAATGACAATGTTAGTGTGCGGATAAAAAAGCACCGCCTCACGAGGATTTGGTGCTTGTTCTTTCACAGAATTTGTCTATTGCAAGTTCGAGTAAAAGAATGATCATCATGATACAGATGGGGATTTTGAGGATGGTAAATACCCATCTCTCTTTCAAGTCTTGGGTGGTGGCATTCATGGCTGGGGTTGGTTCCACCTATAATGCTACTCCTCAATAAAAAAGACGCAAGTGATGAGTGGTAATTTGTGAGGTGGTCAATGTTATTGAAAACTGTTAAAATGCTTATATGAAAACATTAAAACAATATATCTTAGAAGCAAAAGAAAAGGGTGTTGCGATAGGTCACTTTAATATTTCAAATCTTGAAGCATTACATGCAATCTTTAACGCAGCAAAAGCACTGAGTCTCCCTGTCATTATCGGAGTATCAGAAGGCGAGCGAGATTTTGTCGGTGTACACGAAGCGGCAGTACTCGTCAAAACTCTCCGAGAAGAAAATGATTATCCAATATTCCTTAATGCGGATCACACATATTCATTTGACCGAGTAAAAGAAGCGATTGATGCAGGATATGATTCAGTCATATTTGACGGAGCGAAGCTCTCACTTGATGAAAATATCAAAATAGCAAAACAGTGTGTCGAATATGCACGAAATTGTGGACGAGAAGTGCTTGTTGAGGCAGAGCTTGGATACATCGGACAATCTTCAAAAATCCTCGATGGGGTTCCAGAAGGTGTCGAGCTTACAAGTGTAGCGGATGCTGAGCGATTTGTCCGAGAGACGGGTGTAGATCTATTCGCTCCTGCAGTGGGGAACATTCACGGAATGCTCAAAGACGTACCTGACCCAGCACTCAATATCGAACGAGTAGGAGAAATATCAAAAGCAACAGGAGTACCGCTCGTACTTCACGGAGCATCAGGTAACAGTAAAGAAGATATTCAGGCTGCAATAAAAAATGGTGTAGCAATCGTGCACATCAACACAGAAATCCGTGTCGCATTCCACGATGCTCTCGTAGCAGAAGTTAAAGATAATCCGGGAGAAGTGGCACCGTATAAGATGCTCAAGCCTTCTCTCGAAGCAGTTCAAAAAGTGGTGACAGACAAATTGAAATTCTTTAATTTCCTCGATTAAATATTTTCCAGGAGTCGAACTCCTGTAGATAGGGGTCCAACCCCTATCCAGCAAAACATAAAATGAATCTTGAACAATTCAAAAAACAAAAACTTCCTCAAACACCTGGAGTATATTTCTTCTTAAATAAAAATATGAAGATTCTATATATTGGCAAGGCTACATCGCTCGCTGACCGCGTGCGAAGTTATTTCTCGCCTGATCTCATCGATACTCGAGGTAAACTCCTTGTCAAAATGGTAGAAGAGGCAACAAGCATCGACTTCAGGGAGACGGATTCTGTGCTTGAGGCGCTCTTGGTAGAGGCAGACCTCATCAAGAAATTTAAGCCAACATACAACACAAAAGAAAAAGACGACAAGAGTTTTAATTGTGTTGTGTTTACAAAAGAAGATTTCCCACAACTTCTTATAATCAGAAAAAAAGATATTGATTTTAAAACAAAAACCTCGGGCGGGCATAAACTCAAAAGTATTTTTGGACCATATGTAAACGGCACACAACTCAAAGAAGCGCTCAAGATTATTCGAAAGATATTCCCTTACAGAGATGAGAAATGCAAAATCAACCCAAAAATCAAGAGTCATGAAGCAAAAATAGAGGAAAATCAAAAGAAGTCGAGACCTTGTTTTAATTATTCAATTGGTCTCTGTCCCGGGACTTGTATTGGTGCTATAGACAAAAAGTGCTATGCAATACGAGTGCGAAGAATCGAAAAATTCCTCTCCGGAGATGTGAAGAGTGTGGTAAAGGATCTAGAGGTTGATATGAACGAACTTGCAGAAGAAAAGAAATTCGAGGCAGCAAAGATTTTGCGAGACAAAATATATGCACTACAGCACATTAATGATATCTCACTTATTAAAAATGACTTACAAGCTAACCAGCTTACTAGTTCACAAGTTTTTAGGATCGAATCCTACGATATTGCGCATATGGCGGGGGATAATATGGTGGGAGTGATGACTGTGGTCAGCAATGGTGTAGTGGAGAAAAAAGAATATCGAAAATTCAAAATCAAAACTGTAGACCGTTCAAACGATACAAAAGCGCTCGGAGAAATACTCGAGCGACGTCTCGCACACTCAGAATGGCAGATGCCGAATCTTATCGTGGTAGATGGAGGTGTGGCACAGCTTAATATTATGACAGAGCTCGTACACAAATCAGGGTTTAGTATTCCAGTAGTCTCAGTACTCAAAGACGAGCGACATCAGCCCAAAGATGTACTAGGGGATCAGACACTTGCTATCAAATATCGAAAAGAAATATTACTTTCAAATGCAGAAGCACATAGGTTTGCTATCGGCTATCACAAAAAAATGCGTCGAAAGAATTTTCTTATTTAGGCTATACCTAAATAAAAGTAATCAAGTAGCAAGTATTCAATATTCAAGTGAGATGCAGCATTAGTTTGCGATTTGGAATTTCTGAATTGATGATTATTTTCATTTTTGTGCTAAAATTATTTAAATGCCAGCAAAAAAGAAAATCAAAGTAGCGGTGCTTCGAGGAGGACCATCAAGTGAATATGATGTGTCACTCAAAACAGGTGCCGGAGTGCTCCAAAATCTCGGAGAAAAATACGAGGCTATTGACGTACTCATTGACAAAAAGGGTGTCTGGCATATTCACGGAGTACCATTTGATCCAAAACACCTCGACAAACGAGCGGATGTCGCATTTATCGCGATGCATGGAGAATATGGTGAGGACGGGACAGTCCAGAGACTCCTCGAGCATCTCCATATGCCATTCACAGGCTCGAGAGCGCTCGCATCTGCAATAGGGATGAACAAGGTCTTGGCTAAAAAGCATTTTATAAATGCAGGTATCAAGACTCCTGTCCATCGAGTGGTCACAAAAGATGAATATGTGCCAGATAAAACAGCAATTGAGCTTTATCAGACATTCCCACAACCATCAGTACTAAAACCAGTCTCAGGAGGATCATCAGTGGCGACAAGTATCGCAGGAACAGTAAAAGAAATCGAAGAGGCACTTCGAAAATGTTTCGAAGTATCTGACAAGGTGCTCGTCGAAGAATTCATAAAAGGTAAAGAAGCGACTTGTGGTGTACTTGAAGATTTCCGTAATGAAGACCTGTACGCACTTCTACCGATAGAGATCGTACCAAAGTCTCAAACATTCTTTGACTACGAGGCAAAATACAGTAGCGAGAATGGTGCACTCGAAATCTGTCCGGGTAACTTTACAAAGGAAGAATCGGTCGAAATCCAGAGACTCGCGAAGCTCGCTCACAAGTCCATCAATGCAAACCACTATTCACGGACAGACTTTATTATCCACCCAAAACGGGGGATATATTGCCTCGAAATCAACACTCTCCCTGGACTCACTCCACAATCTCTTATTCCTAAGGCTATAACAGCCGTAGGGTCTTCATACCCGGAACTCCTCGACCATTTGATCACACTTGCACTCAAGGCCAAAAAATAGTATATTTCTATGAACATTTTGTAGCCAAAATGTTCATAGAAAAGCCCTTGGCTTTAGTTGTGGAGAAAACAAAATACGGGCCCTTAGCTTAGTTGGTAGAGCGCCTCATTTGCAATGAGGAGGTCACCGGTTCAAATCCGGTAGGGTCCACAAACAAAAGAAACCGCTTATGGCGGTTTTTTTGTTTGTGGACCCTAGAAAGTGCTAAACGCACTTTCGGCCGGATTTGAACAGCGAAGAAATATTCGTGACCACATCTACCTTTAGAAATATTACACGTATATTTAACTAACTCTTGTTCTGATTAGAATCGTCAGTATTGTCATGAACTCGTTCGTACAAGATACAGTAATGAGGTGGTTTTAATTTTAAACTTACTATCCCAACGAATTGACCTCGAAACGGATTATGCTAGTATTTCATCATGTCTCAAAACTCTAAATGGCAAATCGTAGGAAAGGATTTTAATTCACCATATATCAGAAATTGGATATGGACTAATAACACTAATTCATATCAGGAGCTTTTTGGTGTATCGAATCCTGTCATAGGGATTATTTCTCGTAAGGATGAGATTGAATATATTACAGATAATGCGATGTACTCGTGGACCAAGACACACGAAGAGGTGAAGAAAAAGGTTTTGGATAATCCAGAATTCTTAGAACAAGTCATAGATAAGACAAACGAATTGGGCGAATCTTTTAATAAATGGAGTGAGGATAATATATTTAATATCGACACATCCAAACTGACAAACAGTCAGATTCTAGGGCTCCAAGATGAATTCATAAGAAGACAGACAGAAATGTATTGTTACGGTGTCTTATTACCAATACTGGATTTTGGAGGGTTTTCCTTTGTTGAGAATACAGTGAAGAAATTCCTTAGCATGAAATTGGCCGAATCTGAGGTCGAAAGATATTTTTCAGTGTTCACATCACCTGTCGCCAACTCTTTTTCTGAGGATCAAGAAGAGTCGTTGCTCGAAATCATGTCAGAGTATTGTAGTGATGAATGGAATAAGGATGTTTTGGAACTAAATTTGATCGATTTAAAAAATAAATATCCTGATTTTATTGATAAGTTGACTAAACACACGACTAAGTTCGCATGGGTCTATTATGTATATGCCGGACCAGCTTTTTCAGAGAAAGATTTTCTCGGTTTCATAAAGGATTATATTCAAAAAGGAATTAGTCCGACAGAAAAACTAAATAGTATAAAGAAGCAGAAAGCAGAAATTGTTTCGTTAAAGGAGGGATTTATTAAAGAATTAAGTCCAGACGAATTTAATAAAAAGATACTTATGCTTGCTGGTAAAATGGTGTGGGCAAAGCCACGAAGGAAGGATTATCAAAGTAAGTCCTACTACCATTATGAGAAACTCCAAAAAGAGATTGGAAAAAGGCTATATTTGTCATTATCCCAAGTGCGTTCGATTCCTATAAACATGCTTGGTGATTTTCTTGAGTCGGGAGAGGTTGATTCGAATCTTGTAAACAATATCTATCGGTTGCATGTTTGTATACCAGAAAACGGCGACGTCTTAACATTAACAAGTTCTGAAGCTCAAAAGTTTATTGATGAAAATGTTGAGTATAAAGCTATTAATTATTCAGAGATCAAGGAGTTAAAGGGTACAGTATCATTTGCAGGTTTGGCAAAAGGTAAAGTAAAGATAATAAACAAACCTGATGATATGTCCAAGATGAAGGATGGGGATGTCCTAGTATCCGTTGCTACAACACCAAGTATTGTGCCCGCTATGAAGAAGGCGTCGGCAATTGTGACTGACGAGGGAGGGCTTACTTGCCATGCATCTATTGTAAGTAGAGAATTAGGTATTGTGTGTATTACTGGGGTAAAGATTGCTACTGAAGTCCTAAAGGACGGGGATTTTGTTGAAGTGGATGCAAATAAGGGTATTATTAAAATACTAAGTTAACATTTTGTTTCAAAGCATAAATCAAATACCTTTACTCTTTTAAATTGATTCAAAAACTAATTATGTTAGCATGTAGAAATGAGATTCCCAGACCAAATCCTACTAAATAATAATATTCCGCCAGAACTCGACGGCAACAAAATCGAAGGGTACATGGAAGATGATCTCGATGACGTAGATAAAGTCTCAGAGTGGGTGAGTCAGGATTCTTTAAAGGGAAAAGTTCATCGTGTTTTTTCTGGCTTTGAGATATATGATGATATAGATGGAGGTATAAAAGAAAATAGAGAAGTTTCTTTGGTTTTGGCAAAAGCGGGTTCATACCCACAGCATATTCATGAAACATCAGATGCATTTTTTGTCATTGTTGATGGGAAAGCTATTTTTTTGAGTGGAAAAAACAGATTTGCTGCCACCACTGGAAATAGAATTAAAATTCCTAAAGGGACACCTCATGGATTCGATATAGAGGAAGGGGATACGTTCAAATTTGTCTCAATTCAAAACCCACCGATTAAAGACCATCACACGGGTGATGAAGATTTTCACCTTGTAGATTTAATTTAGTTTTCCTCTAAAATATATAACTTTTAGTTTTATGCAAAATCAAGACAGAGAACAATTCATTGTTGAAGAAATAAATGGTTTTAAAGTTGTTCGAGACGATCTTTTTCCGGGTGGGACAAAGCGTCGAGCATTTAAGCGACTTATTAATTCAATCTCTGAGTCAGAGCTTGTGTATGCAGTAGACTATTATGGTCATGCTGCGTATGCTATTGCGCTTACTGCGCAAGAAGTAGGAAAGAAAGTAAAATTATTTTATCTTTCACCCAAGGAAGAGACGGATATATTTATTAAGGCGGTATCGCTTCCAAATGTGACATACGAAATAGTTGAGGGTGCAAAAACCCAAATAGATGCAAGTGAGAAGGCGATCGAATATGCTAATCAAAGTGGTTCAAAGTTCTTACCTATTGGTCTTGATTTCCAGGAGTTCGGAGAAAAACTTGCAGAAGTTGTAAAGGAAGCAGATATTACTGCTCCAGAGATCTGGGTAATGGGCTGGTCAGGAGCTTTAGGTAGAGCACTACAGAAAGCGTACCCAAATATTCCAGTAAATATTGTAAGTGTTGGAACTAAAAATTTTAATGGTGGTACAAACAAGGTTTATGATGCTCCCGAAAATCTTCATGAAGAAGCCCTAGTTAAACCTCCTTATCCATCATCTCTGCATTATGATGCAAAGACATGGAGATTTATTCTGAAACATGCAAAACCAGGTGCATATATTTGGAATGTTGCATAGGGATTTTGTCTCGAGTCCTATATACCTTTGTGTTATAATTATTCCATGAAACCCCTCCTCACCCTCATAATTCTCATCTCATACATAGGACTTATTTTTTCTGCACCTATTCATTTTATTCATATGGCGGAGATGGATATGCCTATGGAACACTGTCCGTTTGCAGAGAGTGGACACTCTGTCTGTACGATGACTCCTTTTGATCATATGAAGGCGTGGAGGATGTTTACATTGGTAACTATGGTATTTGTACTCCTTTCCGTAGTTCAACACATTGTCGGATTGTTTGGTGTTCCGGATTTATCTGCTTTTGTGGCACTGTATTTGGCGAGACTCCGGCGAGAGACAGAAAAACATATATCATACTTTAATGTATTATTTTCTCGCGGGATTCTACATCCAAAAATTCCATAATTTACCTCTCTTTATTATTTAATCTAACTAAAATATCAAAATGAAAAAAGAAAATATAATCTACGGAATTATAGGACTTTGTATCGGGCTTCTCATTATGGGACTTTGGTCATATCGTGATGATGCAAGACAAGGAGATGATAACGGATATGCACGAGGAGGTCAGATGATGCATCGAATGCCAGATGGCAGAATGATGAATAATGTGGGAATGGATATGGATTCTATGATGCAGGGAATGACAGCGTCACTTAATGGTAAGACAGGTGATGCATTCAACAAAGAATTTTTGGCTCAGATGATTATTCATCACGAGGGAGCGGTAGCTATGGCGAAGCAGGTGCTTGCGACATCAAAGCGACCGGAGCTTTTGAAGCTTGCTAACGATATTATCTCTGCACAGACAAAAGAGATAGATATGATGAAAGGTTGGCAAAGCGAGTGGTTCAAATAGTTAATTAAAAACAGGGCTGCTAGGCAGCCCTGTTTTTGTTTGTGATATAATACAGATATGAATAAAAATATATTTTCAATTTTGGTGGGACTCGTAATTATTATTGGGACAGGATCGTTGGTCTATCAATCTAAAAAGTCAGCCGAAGAACCGATGAATCCAGAGATCAAGAATATTAATGTCGGGACAGAGAATGGTGGACTCGAAGTTAAGGTTTTAGATGGTGAAGATGATGGTGACGATATGGACGAAGATGGTCGTGTAGCCCCATCTGTCACACCTCCTCCAACACCAAAACCCGTACAATCATCTGGTATTACTATGTCAGATGTGGCGACACATAATACACGAACAAGTTGCTGGTCTGTAATTAGTGGTGGAGTTTATGATCTTACGAGCTGGATACCGAATCATCCTGGAGGAGAAAGAAGCATACTCTCAATCTGTGGTATAGATGGAACAAGTAAGTATAATAGTAAACACGGTGGCCAATCTAAAGCAGGAATGATTTTGTCTGGATTTAAGATAGGCAATCTCTCTACAAAATAATATGAATACAACACAGACAAAATCAATAGGACTGCATATCCTCCGTATTGGACTCGCTTTTGTATTTTTGTGGTTTGGTTTTCTCAGCTTATTGATAGTCTGAATTGGGTAGATATGGTGCCAGACTGGGCTGTTAATCTGCTCCATCTTCCTCCTGCTATGATTGTGCTTGGAAATGGTTTGTTTGAAGTGGTGCTTGGTAGTTTGCTTGCGATGGGATTTTTTGTGCGGATTATTTTTCTCATCTTGGCACTACATCTTATACCTATTACTATTGATTTGGGGTTTGTTGCATCTGGTGTGAGAGATTTTGGACTTGTTGTTGCTACAATTGCCCTCTCTTTGATCTACACAAAAGATGAAAACTAGGTCTATTTATTTTTGCTCCGCTTTGTGCGCCGTGATAAAATACTCAGATTATAGAGTCAATTTATTTCAAACAAGATGAACCCTAATATTTCACCATGGCTTTATCAGCTCAAAAGGACTCGACCTGTTGATATTATTTCCGAAAACCTAAAATCAGACATTGTTGTTGTGGGTGGAGGGATTGCAGGAGTGGTGACTGCATATTTTCTGCTCAAAAATACAACAAGATCAGTCACAATCCTCGAAGGTAACAAGGTAGCGCACGGTGCTACAGGACATAATGCAGGACAACTTGTGGCAGAATTTGAAAGAGAGTTTACGGATCTAGTCCGAGAGTACGGTCTCTCAAAAGCGATAGATGCAGAAGAGAATGTAAAATCAGCTTGGGTACTCCTCGAAGAGATGTGTACTGAGGCCAAGCTTGCAACACCTATGTCTACATTTATTGGTTACAATGGCTACAAAGACTCTGAACATATCATAGAAGAAATTCGTGCGAACGCGCTCCGTGTCGAGGGTGGAGGACAGGTGTATTCTATTTATATTGCAGATAATTTTGTGGATCTAAACAAAATCCCAAAAGAATTCAGAGAATTGTATGATATTGTGCCTCATGAAAATATCCTTTCTCTTCTTGAGACAAAAAATACTGAATATGTCTGTGCTATAGCAACAAAAAAAGGTTGTACAAACAGCGCATTGCTTTCTGAGGAGCTAGTAGGGTATATGCTCTCAAAATACAAAGGCAGATTTTCTCTTTTTGAGCATACTACTGTACAAATTGCAGAGTTAAACGAGCATGATGCACTGCTTCGTGTGGCAACAAACAGAAAAGATGGCAATCCAGATGATAAATATATTGTGGAGGCAAAAAAGGTAATACTTTGCACAAACGGATTTGAGAGAATTCATCTTCTTAATAAATCTGGTGAAGATATAGATGTAAAATTCCACCATATGGTAAACGGTGATGTGGGATATATGGCTGCATATGTCGAAGAGCTCAAAAATCCGCCAACCGCACTCGGGTATTATGATCAAGTGGACGGTTCTTCTATTATTGATGCATATAATGCGACTCCGTATGTATATGTAACACGACGACCATACGAGCTCGAAGACAATCAGACACACAATCTCATTTGTATTGGTGGACCAGAAGAACAAATCGCAGAAACACAGGATTATGATCGAGAGGCAAAGTTTTCAAAGGAAAAAGGTGAAGAGATAGATGAATTCGTCAAAAAAACCTTGAGAACAGAGGAAAAAAAAGAAATGGAATACAAGTTTCAGTGGCACGGGATTATGTGTTATACACCTACAAATATGCGTGTGATTGGCCCAGAACCAAAAAATAAAACACTTATCTACAATCTCGGATGTAATGGTGTAGGAATCTTGCCATCAATATTTGGAGCATGGAAAATCGCACAAATGACAAACGGTGAAGAATTTCCAAGCTCAATTTTTGATCCTAGGGAATAAATTTAAATAGTAAATAGTTAAGTAGGTAAGTAATAAATAAAAAATATAGCGCGCCCTACGGGCGCGCTGCATTTTTAGTTTTACTTGCGACTTTTGACTTTGAGACTTTCGACTTTATCATTTTTTTCCTCCCAATTCCAAGCACAAATTTAAGCCTCCTTTGGCGGTTCACTTGAAACCATTTTTCTTTTGTGTCGGGGTAGGGATTTTGGTTGATTTCCACTAGGCAATCGACTTTTTTTTGAGGTAAAATAGTAAGCGAATCAATTAAAAGTACTTTATCGAAGTTGTATAAGGAGACGGTTGTAAAAGAGAATTTTTCTCTCTAGAGAATTCTTTTGTTATCGTCTTTTTATGCGACTTTGGATGAATAATTATTATAAAAAAATGAGTATATCAATCACAAAGAACGACGGCACAAAAGTCCCATTCAACGCGGACAAGATCAACAAGTCTATCGAGCGAGCGTGTGCAGGACTTATGGATCCTATCTCTATGGTGACACAGATTGCAACAGAGACAGAGCTTACACTCTATGATGGTATTACGACAGATGAGATGGATAAGGCTACTATCAATGCAGCACTCCAGAACGTGAAGGATGATATTGCATACGACAAGGTGGCAACACGACTTCTCCTCAAAACTATTTATCGAAAAGTAGTCGGTGAGTACGACAAAGATAGTGAAGATGATCTCGATCTCAAACATCAGGCAGGATTCCCGGAATTCATCAAAAAAGGTGTTGCAGATGGCAAGCTCGATCCACGAATGGTAGAGAAATTTGATTTGAAAGAACTTGCAAAGGCACTCAATATTGAGCGAGATGAGCTTTTCCAGTACGCAGGACTTTCAACATTTGAAAACAGATACGCTCTCAAGAATATTGATCAGACTCCACGAGAGACTCCACAATATTTCTTTATGCGAGTAGCGATGGGGCTCTCTTTTAATGAGGAGAATCCAACTCTCTGGGCAAAACGATTCTATAACAAAATGTCTCGATTTGAATATATCGCAGGAGGTTCTACAAACCTCGGTGCGGGGACAATGAATCCAGCTCTTTCAAACTGTTTTCTTCTTGAGATTCAGGATGATATGAACAACATTGCAAAATCTGTTGCAGATGTGATGCTCCTTTCAAAAGGTTCAGGAGGTATCGGTGCATCTGTGACAAAACTCCGAGCGACAGGGTCTCCACTCAAGTCTAACAATGGTGTTTCAACAGGACCAACTCCTTTTGCAAAGATTATTGATACAGCTATTCGAGCGATTCAGCGAGGGGGTAAGAAAAAGGGTGCTCTCGCATTCTATATGGAGAACTGGCACTGTGATTTCCCAGACTTTATCGATTGGAAGCACAACGCGGGAGATGACTACCTCCGAATGCGAACAGCAAACACTGCTGCATACGTATCAGATGAGTTTATGAAGCGAGTAAAGAACAATGATGTGTGGTATATGTTTGACCCTGCAGAAACACCGGACCTTTGTGAACTTTATGGTCACGCATTTAGCGCACGATATGCAGAATATATAGAGATGGGTAAGCAGGGCAAACTTCGAGTATTCAAGCAGATGCCAGCAACAGAGCTCTACCGAAAGATGCTTGTGTCTCTCCAGACTACAGCGCACCCTTGGATTACTTGGAAAGACAATATCAACCTCCGAGCGATGAACAACAACACAGGGACAATTCATATGTCGAACCTCTGTACAGAAATCTGTCTTCCACAGGATAAGGACAACATTGCAGTATGTAACCTCGCATCACTTAACCTCGCAGTTCACGTAGTAAACAAAGAAATCAACTGGGGTAAACTCGAAGAATCAGTACGACTCGCAGTGCGACAGCTTGACAACCTCATTGACATCAACGTCCTTCCTGTACCAGAAGCTATCAAATCAGACAAAGAGAACCGAGCGGTAGGTTTGGGAGTTATGGGAGTGGCAGATGCACTCGAGAAAATGGGACTCGCATACGATAGTGTGCCCGCATATGACTTCATCGACCGAATGTTTGAATTCATCAGTTATATGGCGTTTGATGAGAGTGCGAACCTCGCAGTCACACGAGGAAGTTACAAACACTTCGAAGGATCAATGTGGTCAAAGGGAATGGTGCCATTTGATACTCTCGATGTTATGGAGAGAGACCGAGGAGTCAAAGTATCAGTCACAAGAGAAAGTAAACACAAGGGACTCAACTGGGATGTACTCCGAGCAAAAGTAAAGAAGGGAATGCGAAACGCGACACTTCTTGCGACTGCTCCTAACGCAAACATCGGACTCATCGCAGCAACAACTCCTGGAGTTGATCCACGATTCGCACAAGTGTTCTCTCGAAACAAAATCTCAGGAAAATATCTCGATATTAACCACAACCTCGTGAAGGATCTAAAGAACTTGGGACTTTGGGAAGAAGTAAAAGAAAAAATCGTAGAATTCCAGGGAGATATTTCAGGGATTGCAGAGATTCCAGATCACATCAAAGCTGTGTACAAGACTTCATTTACCACATCTCCTTATGCATTTATCGAGATAGCGGCTCGAGCACAGAAATGGATGGATCAGGCGATTTCTCGAAATATGTATCTCGAGACTCGAGACATCGACGAGACAATGAAGATATATATGACAGCATGGGAGAAAGGAGTAAAGAGTACATACTATCTCCATATGAAGCCTCGACACACAGCAGAACAAAGTACTGTCAGTGTAAACAAATCATCAATGACAGGAAAGGTAGGATTCGGTGCGTTGAAAAAATCAGCAGAAGTAAAGAGTAGTGACGAATCAGAACTCCTCGCAAACTCTGCACCAGTTACAATGACAGTAGATGAGGTGCCTGCACCACAACCAGTCGCACACACACCACAATATGTAGCACCAGAGCCAGTAGTACCAGCATCAGTTCAGCCATCGCTTAATATTGATAGTCTCCGATCAATCAACGAGCCAGTACGAAATACAGCACCTACTGGAGGATTCTCTGAAGTATCACGAGGAGGATTTGCAGAAGTATCGAGAGGAGGTTTCAGTGAAGTAAAGCCGAAACCAAAAGTAATCTTCGCAGGAGCAAAGACTTGCCCTACAGATCCAGCCGAGCTCGCGCAGTGTGATAGTTGTCAATAGTCATTAGTTTGTAGTTCGAATTATATTATTATTTTTGATTTCTAATTTAATATTTTAAATTTATCTTTATGTCACTCATCGGAAAACCATCACCAGAAGATGTAAACCTACACCCAATCAGATATCAGTGGGCGTATGATCTCTACAACCAAGCCGTACGAAACACGTGGTTCCCACACGAAATCGCACTTAAGGAAGATCTCGCAGACTGGGAAAAAATGACTGAAGACGAACGACATGCGGTGAAATTCGTTATGGCGTTCTTTAACCCTGGAGAGCTCATTGTGAACCGTGTGCTCGCGCTCGGAGTGTATCCATATTTGAAGGCTCCAGAGTGTCATCTCTATCTTGCAAAACAAATGTGGGAAGAGGCGAACCACTGTGTATCATTCGAATACGTGCTCGAGACATTCCCATTTGACCGAGATACTATCTACGATGTTCACCTTCAAGTACCTTCAATGCAGGCCAAAGAAGCATTCGTGATGAAATATCTCACACGGATGACTGATGACCGACTCGACATCGAATCAACAGAAGGCAAGAAGGACTTCATCCGAAACCTTGTTGCTTACAACATCGTGATGGAGGGTATTTGGTTCTACTCAGGATTCCTTGTGGCACTCTCATTCCGACAGCGAAACCAGCTACGAAATTTTGGCTCCATGATTAACTGGGTACTCCGAGATGAATCTCTCCACCTCAAATTCGGTATCAACCTCATTCACAATGTGCTCGAGGAGAACCAGGATCTGCTCACAGAAGAATTCGCAGCAGAAATTCGAAATATTATTCTCGAAGGTGTAGCACTCGAAAACGCATACAACAAAGATCTTTTCCCAACAGGTATCCTCGGACTCAATGCTGACTATGTGAACCAGTACGTGCAGTATGTAGCAGACCGACGACTTGAAGAGCTAGGGCTCGAAAAAGCATTCGGTGTGACAAATCCAGCGAAGTGGATGGCAGGTGCGACGGATGTGTATGAGCTTGTGAACTTCTTTGAGGCGCAGAATACGAGTTATGAAGTGGATTCTTCTGCATCTGGACATAAGAAAGAGTAGTTTACTTTAAATTTCGGCGCATTTCATCGTTGTGGATTCGCGGCGCTCCCGCAGAGTACGTCACAGTACACCTTGGTCGCGCCGCTTCATCCACGCCTCGAACTGCATCCAAAATTTAGAAGTAAAAATATATGGAAGATAAAATAGATAAAATAGAAAATCATTTAATTACCGCGTCAATTACCATTCTCGGAGCAGAGGTTGTTGTTTATTCTTCTAATAATACCAATGTAAATTTATTTTTTAGCATCTCTGCAAGTTTGTCTGTATTCTTTTTATCGATGTGCTTTCTCATGATTCTTTATGGAAAGTATAGACAAACCTTGCGAAAGACTCTTTTTAAGACAAATGAAGAAAAATGGAATAAAGACCAAGATAAATTATGGAATGAATACGCAAATAATTTTTTGGCTCCCCAATTGGTGAAAATAGCAAAGGGAATTATTGAAGATAAGAATAATGTTGAGATTTTTTCTAAAAATCCCGAAAAAATTAAACTTGCTCTTGAGCAGGAGTGGGAAAAGCAAAAAGGTGAATTTGATTTGCCTAGGAAATTATTTGTTGAAAACCAAGTGTTAAAATTTAACAATATTATGGATAATGCTTACGGTGGCCCATTAAAAGAAAAGTATTCAATCGTAAAGTATCAATGTGAATCTTTTGCAACAAAAAAATATACCTTTTTTGTACTCGGTTTATTAGCATTTATTTTTTCAGTTATTGCGAAGTTGTTTATATAGTTTTAATGATCTAAAGTTTTTGCTGTAATCTAATCTAAATTGGAAAAAACCATGATCGAAATCGAAAGAAAATTTGATTTGAAGGAAGGGGATAAAGAAAAGCTTATAGACGGAGCTACTCTCATCGGTAAAAAGACTTTTACTGATGTGTATTATGATGACGCAAATCTCAGTCTATCTCTCAAGGATTATTGGCTCCGAGTTCGTCAGGGTAAATGGGAGCTCAAGGTACCACTAAATAAGGATAAGGGGATGGATATAAAGACAGATCAATACCGAGAATTAGAAACAGATGCAGAGATAGCAAAAGAACTCGATTGTGATGGTGATAATCTAAGTGAATCACTAAAGACAAAAGGGTTTGCACCTCTTGCCGAGATTATAACCACACGAGAGAGTTACGCTCGCGGAGAATTCCATATTGATTTTGATGAGACTAATTTTGATTATGGTACTTGTGAGATTGAGTGTATGGTAGAAGATATTTCACAAATTCCTGATGCAGAAAACAAGATATTGGCATTTGCGGAGTCTCTGGGGCTTTCAAGCAAGATGGGTAGAGGTAAACTCACTGTATATCTAGAGAGATTTAGAAATCCTGAATACAAAAAGCTTGTCGAAGCGGGGATTATTGTTGAGAGATAGATAATGTTTCGGGAGGTTCAACCTCCCGGAACTTCAACAATTTATATAATATTCAAGATTTGATATAATTTATGTATGTCTAATATCATAATTGTAAACGAAAAGGATGAAATAATCGGCTATAAACCTCGAAGTGAGAGGATGCTAGATGATATTTGTAGAGTTTCAGGACTTGTGATTTTTAATTCAAAAAATGAGATGCTTATTGCTAAAAGAGTGATAACTAAAAAGATCGATCCGGGTAAATGGGGACCAGCTGTTGCAGGGACAGTAGAAGAAGGGGAAACATATGAATCAAATATTGTGAAAGAGGCTATGGAAGAAATGGGGCTTGAAATAAAAGAATCAGAACTAAAATTTGTATCTCACCAGTATAGAGAGACAAGTCACAAATATTTCTCAACTACATTTATGGTTGTTGTAGACAAACCAATTGAAGAATTCAAAAAACAGGATGAAGAAGTGGAGGAAATCCGCTGGGTAGATATTGATGAGCTTCGAGAATGGTATAAAAAATCTCCTGAGGATTTTATTCCTACATTTGGATATTACGTAAATATAGAAAAATAAAAAGAGCCGTTACTATTGCTCCGGGAGGTTGAACCTCCCGGAATTTAACTCCATGGAATTCACAAAAAATGACCTACTGATGTAGGTCGTGGATTTTCGCTCTTATCTTCCCTAAGAGTGTGGATGCGTCATTCAGAAGTAGTCTCCAGTCCGAAGCGAAAGGGAAGGTTATTCCCGCAGATACGGCAATCAGGAAGATAATGGAAAGAACGGTATATATTCCCGGAAACTCTGCGAGGTGATCCAATATGTGATCCAATATATTGTCGAGGGTGGTATTCATGAGTATCTAGGATTTGCTATTTTTTAATATACCACAAATATTTTTTCATCAAAGTTTTGTTGCTTTGGGTGGTATGATAAAATAATCATATGGAAACAGAGCATAAATTTTGGAAAATTATTGGTATTTTATTTATTGCCTATATTATTATTTGGTTCTGGCCAGTAGCATTTCACAGACCATTTTTTAATTATGGCTCTAATGTTGTTCCTTTTGATACCGTCTCTGCTCGACCTGATGCTGCGCCTGGGTATGTGCCACCGTCTGCTCCTGATATAAGATTTGGTGGAGATGGATACGAAGATCCGGCTCCGATGCCTGCGGTACCATCTGTACCTGTGCAACAAATTGCGTGTACTATGGAGGCAAAGCAATGTCCCGACGGCTCATATGTAGGACGACAGGGGCCGAATTGTGAGTTTGAGCCTTGTCCTACTAATTAACCACATATGGCACTCAACCCTAAGATTTTTAAGGCATACGATGTTCGTGGAATGTATCCGACTGATGTAAATGCAGAATCAGTCGCTGTTGTGGCACATGCACTCGCAACTCTTCTCTCAGAGGGTAAAGTTATTGTCGCTCGTGATGGACGTCATGGTGGAGAAGAATTAACCGCAGTTCTCGAAAGGGAGATTGTGTCTTTTGGAGAAAAAATAAATAAAAAATTTGAGATTATTTCTGTAGGACTTTCGACTACTCCTATGTTTTATTTCCTTGTTAATCATTTAAATGCACAAGGTGGAGCGATGGTAACCGCATCACATAATCCAAAGGAATACAGCGGAGTAAAAGCGGTCAAAGAAAAAGCGCTTCCTTTTAGTGGAACAGAGCTTCTAAGAGTCATTGAAGAAAGATTTACGATTTAAGATTTATGAATAATTATTCGTAAATCTTAAATCGTATATCATAAATCAAAATAAAAATGAATTACATACAGGAATACATACAATTTCTAAAACCTCATATCAAAGTTGACAAACCTTTGAAGGTTGTTTTTGATGTATCCAATGGTCCTGCGGGAATGATTGTGAAAGATCTTTTTGCGAATACTTCAATTGAGGCAATCGTAATTAATGATGAAATTGACCCAGATTTTAAGGCACATGGACCTAATCCACTTCTCGATGGCGCGAGTGATCAATGTAAAAAAGCGATATTAGAAAATAACGCCGATCTCGGAGTAATGTTTGATGCGGATGCTGACCGAGCATTCTTTTTGGATGATAAAGGAGAGATGATTCCGGCGTGTTTTGTGGTAGGACTTCTCAAAAATGAATTTAATCCTCCATATATTCTAGATGAGCTCGTATATCAGTCTGTAAGGCTCCTGAAGCTCGCTCCTGAGGCGAATATGGTTCCGTCGAGAATTGGTGCGTATTTCATCAAAGAGTCTCTCAGAGGTCAAAATGCGGACTTTGGAGCGGAATATTCTGGACATTATTACTTCAAAGAATTTTTCAATGCTGACTCAGGAGTTTTCGCTGCTATCACATTCCTCAATTCTGTTTCAAAGATGACACAATCTCTTTCAGAATGGCAAAAGGAATTCGGAGAGCATATAGTAACCACAAAAGAAATGAGAACTGATGGCAAAGATATGTCTCTCATATATGCTGAGGCGGAGAAAATGCTTGGAGGCAGAGCAAAAGGGATTGATAGGCGAGACGGGCTCACATTTATCTTCGATGAATTCTGGGTGAATGTGCGATCCTCAAATACTGAACCAATACTTCGAATAGTGGCAGGCGGAAGAGGGATGAAAGAAATAGCAAAAGAAATAGAAGAACTAATAGGGTAGAATGTTGAATATTGTATATAGAATATAGATAAAATGCCAAAGGAAATAATTGAAATAATAAAAAACGGTGGAATCGGAGTAATCCCTACAGATACAATGTATGGGATTGTGGGTGATGCAATGAACAAGAAAACAGTAGAAAGGATTTATGTTGTTCGGAAGAGGACTCCTACAAAGCCTCTCATTATTCTTATTTCAGATATTTCTGATTTAAAAATGTTTAACATAAAGATTGATGCAGAGCTCGAAAAGAAACTAGGTAAACTCTGGCCAAACAAAGTGAGTATCATATTGCCGTGCAAACAAAAAAAGTTTGAGTATCTCCATAGAGGCACAAATAAACTCGCATTTCGACTTCCAAAAGATAAGAAGCTTCGAGAATTCATCAATGCTACTGGACCTATTGTTGCACCAAGTGCAAACACAGAAGGTGACAAACCGTCTAAAAATATCAAACAAGCAGAGAAATATTTTGGTATAGGTTGTGATTTTTATCTTGATAAAAGGGATATGCCTATAGTTCCTTCAACTGTTATTGAATTGGAGAATGGAGAAATAAAGCTATTAAGAAATGGTGCTGTTAAGATTTAGGCAGCTCTTCAATGTTTTCTGGATGAAGCTGGGATGGAAGTCCCGTTTTTACTCTACTAGCATCGAATTCTATTCCGGCTCTAATATCTTCATCAATTGCCTGCAACGATTCAGGTGAAAGCGATTCTCTGTCAGGTGTAATATCTTTTGCTGTTTCTGCAAATTTTTCAAATGTAGTCATATACCCATTATATCATCTTACTCTAGTTGGCAATAGTTATTAAAAGTAGCAAAAATAAGGGGTTTTTGCTATAGTATAAGGAAATAATAATACAAACAAATGAAAAAAATTAGTAAAAAATCAAAAGAGGAAGTTGTGGTTGTGTCTGTAGGTGGATCTATGATTGTGCCGGATGAGATTGACACTAATTTTCTTTCATCCCTCAAGGATCTGGTGCTTAGAGGA
>CAZKPS010000002.1:63807-121435 GCA_964554765.1 uncultured Candidatus Saccharibacteria bacterium | reverse complement strand
CCTCCGCAAAATTAAAAAATACCAAGGAATTCCTTGGTATTTTTTAATTTTGCGGTGTCTGTTTGAAAATATCCGAACGGAACTCTCTGGGCTCGGCGGGCGGAATTCCCCCCACACCCCCCTTCCGCCCGCCTCGCCTTGAACCGGAGCGGAAAGGACGATTTCAAGTTTTTTTGGCGGCAACCTATTTAATGCCCACGCCCAGCCTGGATCTTCCCGTCGAAAATCGACGAGTCCGCTTCACCGGTGACCTTCAATATTCCCCAAGCGCCCCTGTCCATCCGAGCGAGTGCGTGGTCGACGAGTATGTAATTACCCGGATAGTCAGCCTTGAACTCGACGACCGTCGCTCCTCCTGCTGGAATGAGTGTGGTCTGGACACTTCTTGCCGGAGGACTCACGATATCTCCCTCCCGGTATACTTTGTCAAAAATCTCGCCGATAACATGGAAGTTTGAGATAAGGTTCACGCCGCCGTTGCCTATATAAAGACGAACGGTGTCTCCAACTTTTACGTTCATAGTGTCCCCCGTGAGTGCTCCAGTCTTTCCGTTGAAAACGACGTACTGTGGTTTGCCATCGAGCATCGCCTGCGCGTCGAAGAGTTGTAGGCCTTTACGGCCGAGAGACCCCGACGTGTAAAACTCTCCCTGCATGACGTAGAACTCCTTGTCAACCGGAGGCAGCCCTTCTTTCGGCTCGATGAGGATGAGCCCGTAAAGCCCGTGCGTCATGTGGCTCGGTACATTGGGATGCGCGCAGTGATACACATAGAGGCCGGGGTTAAGGGCCTTGAAGCGAAATGTCTTTGATTCGCCTGGCTCCACGTTCGTCGCAACGGCGCCTCCGCCTGGGCCGTTCACCGCATGGAGATCAATGTTGTGCGTGTGAAGGCTCGTCTTATCGTTTTTGAGCGTGAGTTCGATGGTGTCACCCTCGCGGGCGCGCAGGAAAGGCCCGGGTACGGTGCCGTTGAACGTCCAATAGTTGAGCGTAACCCCCGGGGCGATATCAGCGATGACTTCTTTTGTGGTGAGTTCCATTTTTACCACCTGCGGTTCCGAACGGTTGACGGGCGGTGGCAGGTCGACGGGGTTCTTCGCGATGTTTTGTACCCGCTCGAGAGAGTTGAAATTCTTGAAAAACTGGAGGACGTTCTTAAATGGAAGCACGGGGCCTTCGCTTGGCCCGAATGTAGTGAGGGAAAAAGGATATTGAAATGCGTTGGGTAGTCCATTTGGGACGTAAAACGCGACAGAAACGCCTAAGAATATGGCAACAAACGCTGCCGTAATCCACCGCGAGTGCATGCGCCTGAGCGCCATGTAAATAAAGACCGCCGCGGCCACAAATGCGATGAAGAGACCGAGCGTCTGGACAATGTACTGCCAAAGATACGAAAATAATTCCATAGTTTTATTTTATCAATTCTTCTATTGAAATGCTAAGAGCTTTGGCAATTCTTGCCACCAAAACAACAGACGGTGTTTTAATAACCCCACTTTCAATTTTAGTAAGGGTCGTGTATTTCACACCGGACTTTTGGGCAAAATCTTCTTGCGAAAGCCCCAATTTAGTCCTGTGTTTCTTTATATTTTCACCAATGTTATTTGCAGTTGCCATACTTTCATTATCTTGATAGTATTAAAATGATTTGATACACTATCAGTATCATACTATCAAGTTTTATGATTTATTTCAATTCAGAAAAGAAAAGCCTGCTTCTGGTCTTCATAAAGTTCGAGCCGACATTTTTGAAAGATTCTTTGGCAGTTTGCCTTTCCGCTCCGGTTCAAGGCGAGGCGGGCGGAAGGGGGGTGTGGGGGGAATTCCGCCCGCCGAGCCCAGAGAGTTCCGTTCGGATATTTTCAAACAGACACCGCCAGTTAGGAAATGAAGTCATTGGCTCGCCCGCTACGCGGGCTCGCCAGCCGTTTTTCGCCGAAAATTCAAGCCGTTTTGAATTCAGTAAGGCCAGAAGCGGGCTTTTCTAAATCTTTATGAAATACTTTATCTACACACGAAAATCTACCGAGAGCGAAGAAAGACAAGTGATGTCTCTTGAGTCCCAGATTTCTGAATTGAAAGAATTTGCCGCCAAAGAAAAACTTGAAATCGTCGCCTCGCTGAGCGAGGCGCAAACTGCCAAAGAACCTGGGCGAAAGATTTTCGCAGAAATGCTGGATCGGATTTGCGCCGGAGAAGCCGGCGGAATTTTGGCTTGGCACCCGGACAGATTAGCTCGCAACTCCATAGACGGCGGAAAGATTATTTATCTGCTGGACACAGGAAAAATCCAAGACCTCAAATTTCCTACATTTTGGTTTGATAGCACGCCACAAGGGAAATTTATGCTGAACATTGCCTTTGGTCAGAGCAAATACTATGTGGACAATTTAAGTGAAAACATCAAACGAGGCCACCGCCAAAAACTGCGAAAAGGAATATGGCCGGGGTTTGCGCCACTCGGCTATCTCAACAATTCAAAAACAAAGAGCATTGACCTTGATAAAGAAAAATCGATGTTGGTGAGAGAATGTTTTGAACTCTACGCCACCGGCGACAACACGCTTAAAAATATCAAGCAGTTTTTGGCGGATACGGGAATGGACAGCTACAAAGGCAATGTTCTTTCCACCTCCTGTGTCCAGCGAATGCTTAAAAATCCCTTTTACTACGGAACTTTCCGCTTCAACGGCGAGCTATATGAAGGAAGCCACGAGCCAATTATTTCTAAGAAACTTTTTGATGCTGTTCAACAAGTAATGAACAATCGGGGCAAGAAAAAGAGAAAGCGAAAACACGAGTTTGCTTTTTCCGGCTTTATGAAATGCGGAAAGTGCGGTTGCCTCATTACCGCCGAAACCCAAAAGGGACATATTTACTATCGTTGCACCAAGAAAAAGCAAACCTGTGATGAAAAGTATCTCCGCGAGGAAGCCCTTGTTGAACAGATGAAATCCGTCATTCAAAAAGTTTCTATTCCCGATGACTGGCGAGACAATATGCTTGCCGAGTTAGACCGCGAAAAAGCGAGTATTCAAAATGAGGGTGTTTCTTTTGTTCAAAATCTGAAAACCCGAAAAGCGGAAGTGGAGCAGAAAATAGATCGGCTTCTCGATATCTACATTGATGGCAAAGGAATATCGCCGGACGAGTATCAAGCAAAGAAAGCAAAACTGTTGGGTGAGAAAGCCGATATTGACCAAGAAATCAGAGATTTTGAACAAAAGGGAAATAATTGGCTCGAACCGATGCGAGAAGTGATTTTATTGAGCAGCCAAGCCAAAATTCTTTTGTCGCAAGGCGACAAAACGCAAATCCGCGCATTTCTCAAAAATGTCGGCTCGAACTTTATGCTGAATTCAAAACGGCTTGAATTTTCGGCGAAAAACGGCTGGCGAGCCCGCGTAGCGGGCGAGCCAATGACTTCATTTCCTAACTGGCGGAGGAGGCGAGATTCGAACTCGCGGTACCTTGCGGCACTCCTGTTTTCAAGACAGGTGCACTAAACCACTATGCGACTCCTCCAATATTGGGCTATGTTATCAGAAAAAGCTGAATTTCACAATACAGTGACTTGCCCGTGCATTAAGCCGAATATGTTTGAGAACATTAAATTATTTTTATGCTTAATAATGAAAAACATTGTTTGTATTATGTTTAGTGCCCGGGTATACTCATATATATGAAAATCCTAGGGATAGATTATGGGTCAAAGAGGGTAGGGCTTGCCACTGCAGATACAGACAGTGGTATGGCGTTTCCTCGTTCGGTTATGAATAATGACAAAGACCTCTTGAAGACTGTTCTCGAGATTGTAAAAAAAGAAAAAATCAGTAAAGTGGTCTTGGGTGAGAGTAAAAATCTCGATGGGACCGAGAATGCTATTATGGAAGGTATTCGAAAGTTCAAGGGACTATTAGAAGCAGAGAGTGTTGAAGTGGTACTCCAGCCAGAATTCTACAGTACCTATGGGGCGACAAGGATTCAGGGAGATAGTGATATGATTGATGCATCGGCAGCAGCCATAATCTTACAATCATATATTGATCAATTAAAAAATTTAAAATAATACGCATGTCAGACGAAATAAAAGTAGAAGAGAAGGTGGTAGAAATAAAAGAGGATCCAAAGATATCTATTGATGATCTTAAAAAGATTGAAGTGACTTTGGGCAAAATTCTTAGTGCAGAAAAAATCGAAGGGTCAGATAAGCTTCTCAAGCTCAAGGTGGATTTTAAAGAAGAGTCTGGTCCGCGACAAATTCTCTCTGGGATTCAAAAGTATTTTCCAGATGAACAGGTTTTAGTAGGGCAGAAATGTATGTTCGTCACAAATCTTGCTCCGCGAAAGATGATGGGACTTGAGAGTAATGGAATGCTTTTTGCTCTCGGTGGTGGAGACAAGCCGTTTTCACTTCTCAAAGCTGATGATGCGGTAGAGGAGGGGACAAAAGCGAACTAAGTAAAAGGTAAAAAGAAAAAGGAAAAAATGCACGGCACCTATGGCGCCGTGCATTTTATTTTCCTATTCATTATTTTGTTCTTTCGCTATATAATTAGACTAATGTTTAAAAAGATTTTTGAATTTTTTCCTACACCACGATTCTTAAAATTTTCTTATGTGGGTCTCGATATTGGTCGAGAGTCATTGCATTTTGCAGAGCTCCAAAGTACAGGAGAAAGTTTTAAACTTGGGCGATACGGGAAAAGAGCTTTCGAGCCTAATGAGAGCGTTCTGAGTAATGAATCTCTTAAAAATGTACTTAAAGAAATAAAACGAACTGAAGGTATTACCTATGTAAAAATGTCACTACCAGAAGAAGAGACATATCTTTTTACAATGGAGGTAACAGGAGATACTTCACAAGAAATTCGTAACAACATCGAATTTCATCTCGAGGAAAATGTTCCTATTCAAGACACTGAAGCGCTATTTGATTATTATATTCTTCCTAAAAAGGATATAAAGATAGCAGTAGTGTCTGTGGTCTCTCGCGATGTCATAAACAAATATAATTCCATTCTCGAAGAGTGTGGTATGGTGGCGGTATCATATATGGTTGAATCGGGGGCACTTTCGAGATCAATTGTTGAGAGAAATTATGTCGGATCTCATTTGCTTGTGTACCTCTCTCGAGAGAAGACAATGCTGGGTGTTGTGGAATATGGGTTTGTACAGTTCAGTTCCACAACAAGCTTTGGAGGAGCACAACTTACAAGTGCGATTCAAAAGCAATTTGGGGTTGATATTGAAGAAGCGCGCAAGATTAAGTACAAGGAAGGTCTGTTTAAGACAACGGGCGATGGTGAGTCATTCGCAACAGGACTCGCTTCGACTATATCTGTTCTTCGAGATGAAATATTACGTGTTTCGGCATACTGGATAAAGCAAACAAATGGAGGAGGGTCTCCAGTTCAAAAGATAATTCTTTGCGGTAAAGACGCTGCGATTCCTGGATTTGCTGACTATCTCTCCTCGTCTCTCAAAATGCCTGTTGAAATATCGAATGTTTGGACCAATATTGATTATTATAAAGACACAGTGCCCGAGATTTCTTTTGAAGACTCCCTTTCGTATGCAACAGCTCTGGGTCTCGTACTGCCAACTGAGGTATAATCATAATATATGTTCACACTTCTACCAGAACAACACAAGAAAAAACTTTTTAAGGAGTATAGAATAAGACTCATTGTTGTTTTCTTGTTCTCTGTCTCTGTTTTTTTTGTTATCAATACTGCACTCTTGTTTCCATCGTATATCTCACTTGAGTCTCAGAAATCAACACTCGAGTTACAGTCAGACACACTTTCAAAACAGATAAAATTAAAAGATAAGGATGGTTTAACTACAACTATGAATCAAATTCAGTCTGATCTTGCTCTCGCAAAACCGGACGAGACTCGGCTATATGCAGCAATAAATGCGATTCTAGACCAGACAACAACTAATATATCCATTATATCCCTTGGATACACACGAGGTGTTCGAGCACAGAGCAGTATTAACATTCAAGGGGTGGCAAAGGACCGTGCAAGCCTATTGATGTTCTCCAACAATCTTAAAAAGGAATTAATGTTTACTTCTGTGGATCTTCCTGTATCAAACCTTGCAAAACAGACAGATGTAAAATTTAGTATCACATTACTTGGCAAGTTTTAGAAAATAGGATTTATACAATGAGTAAAAAAAATAACATACTTCTCATATCTTCTCTTATCTTGGCGTTTTTAAGCGCATTGATATATGCATATTTCTATAACAGCCTAAATGAAAGTAAAAAAGACGTTGCCAATTTTTATGAAGCAACAAGAGCTGCAGAGGTAAAGCTCAAAAATCTGCAGGATATAGAGCAAAATCTTCGAGTAACAGTCGCTGAGGGGGAAACGGTCTCCGCATTGTTTTTGAGGCATGATTCAATAGTTAATTTTATTCAAACTATAGAGGGTCTTATGAAGGAAGTGGGTGTCACAGGATCTGTTGATTCAGTCACAGAAGACTCGAGTGTTGAATCTAATGCGCCAGGCAAAGAGAAACTTACACTTGTCATAAGTAGTAATGGTAAATGGTCAGGGATGGTCAATCTGCTCGGTCTATTGGAGAGGTTGCCATATAAATCGACAATAAATTCATTTACACTCACTAATGTGAAAACAGAAGATTCGATAGTAAATGGTAAGAAGAAATCTGGCGTCAGAGAGTGGCAACTCAAGGTAGGGATGATTGTATGGGCAGTCAAAAAGACAAATACCCCAACTTCAAATGATTCCGGTGATCTTGAAGAGAAGGTTGTTAATGATACAAATAGCTAATCAATTCATAAATTAAATGAAAAGACTGACACCAAAAATTTTTTGGAAAAAAGTAGTACACTTCTTTAGAAATATCGGGAGTGATGCGGATAAGGACTGGAGAATTATTTTTACACTTTTTATTGTCGCACTACTAGGTTCAATATTGTTTCAAATTAATCTCTATTTGGCGGTCGGGGAAAGAAATATGATAAGAATCGATAAGCAGTTTTCACCTAAAACAGGTGTGAATGCAGAACAATTAAGACAAATGATAGATATATACAGTAAGAGGGCAGATGAGTTTAGGATTATTGAGTCCAACAAAAAAGTCTCAATTGACCCAGCTCAATAATTGTGTTAATTTGTAACGGTCTTTCACCAATTGCCCCTGTAGTTAAATGGATATAACTGCGGACTTCTAAGCCGTTATTCTAGGTTCGATTCCTAGCGGGGGCATAAATAAAAAAAGAGCGCTTTAGGGCGCTTTTTTTATTTATGCCCCCGAGAAAGTGCTAAACGCACTTTCGTCTAGGAATCGAACGCCGGAGTATATTTTTCTCAGTAGAGAAAAATACGAGGCGGTGACCAGACAAACTTTTGCGACGGCAAAAGTTTAGTCGAGGGAGATATTCCTAGCGGGGGCACCCGACAAAAAAACACCGAGAATTACTCGGTGTTTTTTTGTCGCTGGAGGAACCGCTAGGAATCGAAAGACGGAGTGCGATGGCACGAGTCGGGGTCGCGAGATTTTTCAGCGGAAAAATACTTGTGACCGATGAGTGTACTCACGATCCTGGCAAGCCTGGGATGGCTTGCCGAAGCCCGATTGAGCAGATTTTATGAGTTTACGAAATAAAATCTCCAATCGGGATACTGGTTGTGTAACAACCGATGTCCTAGCGGGGAGCGAGTCAGGGTCGAGGAATTTTGCGAGAGACAACGAGCAAAATATCCGTGACAACAAATCCAATTATTTTTTATGCTAAACTAACCCTATGGTATTACCAGGTCACATTGCAGCAGGGTATCTCACAGCTCTCGGGGTTGTTACTTTATCTGGACTTACACTTACTCCTAATGAGCAGGCAATTCTCCTTACAATCGGGGCACTGCTTGGTGATGGTCCAGACCTCGATGTATTTTTTAGTTTCCTTAAAAAGAAAACAACGAGTGTGACTGCATTAACTGGGCACAGGGATCACATCACTCATATACCACTTCTTTGGCTTGCTATCGGTCTCTTTATTTTTCTGCTTACAGATTCTAATTTTGGAAAAGTATTAGGACTTCTTCTCTGGCTTTGTCCGTGGAGTCATTTTGTTTGCGATTCGATTTTTTCTTCTGTGGGTATTGGTTGGCTTAAACCTTTTTCGAAAAAAGAGTATACATTATTTAGAAGAAGAGAATTTACTTTATCGACTTGGAAAAACTTGTGGAGACATCTTCTTATAAGCCCACTCTTTTATCTTGAGATATTGCTTGTTATTGTTGCGGTTATAGTATTTTTCATTAGGAATTATTTATGGATTTAAAAAAACTCAATCTTACAAAATCAGAACTCTCGATTTTAGAGAAACTCAATACTCCCGAGAAGATCCAAGACTTCATCGATGATATCCCGACTAATTTTGAACTCGAAGGGGAGACAAACAAATCTCCAAGACGGACACTCCGAGAGAATAAAGCACATTGTCTTGAGGGTGCACTCCTCGGAGCACTCGCACTTTGGATACATGGATACAAACCACTCATTATGGATATGAAATCAACAGATGATGATGTGGATCATGTCATTGCTCCCTATAAAATAAATGGATATTGGGGATGTGTGAGCAAGACCAATCACGGAACCATCCGTTATCGTGATCCTGTATACAAGACGATTCGCGAGCTTGCGATGTCGTATTTTCACGAATGGTTTATGGACAAGGATGGACGAAAGACACTACGGAGTTTTTCGAACCCCTACGACCTTCGGAAGTTTAAAGGTAATTGGGTGACCGAAGAAAAAGATCTTTGGGAAATATCAGTGCTTCTTGATAGTCTGAAACATTTTAAAGTGGCACCAGAGAAAAATATAAAGATGTTACGTATTGCTGATCCTGTAGAGAGGAGGGCAGGTAAGGTTCAGGAATGGGGAAGGGATGGGAAGAGGTTGGGGTAGATGATCGGGACTCTCGAACCTTACAGGTTTGGATTACAAAATACAGGACTCTCGACTACCGTCGCAGGTGATTTTCTTGTTTATTCGATTTATTAAAATCTTATAAACATAGAAAATCCTTTCGAGTCCTGTACGGAAGCAAAACTATTTGCTTCCTATCGCCCACAAAAATACAAAAACACGAGACATTATCTCGTGTTTTTGTATTTTTGTGGGCGATACAGGACTCGAACCTGTGACCTTTTCAGTGTAAATGAATTGCTCTACCAACTGAGCTAATCGCCCGGTTTGATAATAATAACCATTTTTTGGAATTTATCAATAGGTGCTATACTATTTGAATGATTACCGCATCAATTTTGACCATACTTGGTCTTGCATTATTCGAAATTATTTCAAGTGCTGATAACGCTATTGTTAACGCGGAGGTGCTTGAGACGATGTCTCCGAAGGCGCGAAAGTGGTTCCTCTTCTATGGAATCCTCTTTGCAGTG
This sequence comes from uncultured Candidatus Saccharibacteria bacterium, assembly GCA_964554765.1. Taxonomy (GTDB): domain Bacteria; phylum Patescibacteriota; class Minisyncoccia; order Phycocordibacterales; family CAIRYW01; genus JAQBQZ01. The sequence continues at coordinate 111,980 of CAZKPS010000002.1, read as the reverse complement.
TTTATTATTAGAGGATTTCTCCCTTGGGTGATTATTTGGGCTACAAACCCTGAACTAGGTTTTTTAGGTGCTTTTACCGCTACGTTTTCAAATGACCCTATTGTAGCAGAATCAATCCACGAGTCGGCACCTATACTTATGGCGGGCGGTGGAATCTTTCTTGTGTTTCTTTTTTTTCATTGGCTATTCCTTGAGAAGAAAACATATGGGCTTGTAGGAGAGGCATTTTTTCATCGACAGGGAGTTTGGTTTTTTGCAGTCGTATCAATAATTCTCGCTGTGGTTGTTTGGGAGGCATTAAAGGTTAATCCGATGATGGCGTTTGGTGCTGTGGTTGGTTCGACTGCGTTTTTCATCACACACGGATTTAAGGAAAATGCAGAAAAAGCAGAAAAAGAACTTCTTCACGGATCATCAAAAAAATCAGACGTCAGCAAAATTCTATACCTTGAAGTGATTGATGCGACATTTTCTATCGATGGAGTGCTCGGCGCATTCGCGTTTACACTTTCCGTACCTCTTATTCTTATTGGTAATGGTATCGGAGCAATCGTTCTTCGACAGCTTACAATTTCAAATGTTGAGAACGTGAAGAAATATATATTCCTTAAAAATGGGGCTATGTATTCTATATTCTTCCTTGGACTTATAATGCTTCTCCATGCGTTCCATTTTGATCTCCCTGAATGGGTCTCACCTGTGGTTACTTTTGCTACTGTTGGCTATTTCTTCCTCAAGTCTCATTACCATCTCAAAATAACTAAAATATCTTAGTGAAAGACATAAAAATTCTTTTTGAAGATAATGACATTGTCGCCATAGATAAACCTTCAGGTATTGCTGTGCACGGCGATGGTAAAACAAAGGAAAAAACAATTTCTGATTGGGTTGTTAAAAAATTTCCTGAAGCAAAAGATGTGGGGGAATCAATTGAGCTTGAAGACGGAGAAAAAATAGAGAGACACGGTATTGTACATCGCCTAGACAAGGAGACTTCAGGGGTGCTTCTTATTGCAAAAACCCAAAGGGGGTATGAACATTTGAAAGAGCAATTCAAAGAAAGAAAAATAAAAAAGACTTACAGTGCATTTATATACGGAAGAATGAAAGACGAAAGGGGAATTATTGCGAGACCTATTGGTCGAGCAATAGGGAGTGTTCGTAAGTGGGCGACAGGTAACAAAACCCGTGGAGAACTTCGTGAGGCAGTAACAAAATTCAAGGTAGTGAAAAATACTATGCCGGCATCACTTCTTGAACTGTGGCCACAGACGGGCAGAACACATCAAATCCGTGTACATATGCAAGCACTGGGCCACCCTGTGGTTGCGGATTCGCTCTATGCTCCAGGTAGAGAAAGTGTGTATGGATTTAGACGACTTGCTCTTCATGCAAAAAGACTCATATTTAATGATCTTAAGGGTGGACTCATTGAGGTGGAATCTCCCTTTCCAGATGATTTTGTCTCTGCAATAGAGAGTCTTGGCTAAATATTAGGGATATAACGAATAGTATTGTCCGCAATTAAAGTCTATTGTGGCGCTGATGCTATTTGTAAATCCTGAACGTACTCCTGTTATATTTCCAAACACTGCTTGGTATGGACCATTTCTTTCTCCAATTTCTGGGTCATATGGATGGTCTGTATCACCTATAAAGCAGGGGTTTTCATATATGTTTGAAAAGGGACTACCCATACTATATCTAAACGTTTGTTCAATACCATCTGGGGATCCGATTAATCCACTTTGCCAAATTGTCTTATCTGCACCACTAGCATCTAATATTTGTATTGAGCCGAGATCAGAAATTGCATCGATAGGCTGATTAAATCCAATGATTAATTCACTGCTAGAATAATCCATATATACGGTCATAGAAAGAGAATCATCTGCGGAGCCAGAATCATTTTGTTCTTCAGTAGGGTTTGTATTATTTTGTTCCTCAGTATTGTCTGGGACCGCCTCACTCGATTCTGTCACTGCATTACAAGAGTAATTATCTAATATCGCTTGTCTATTGTCGTTGGAAACTTCTTTCACTCCAGAATCGGTATCAACACAAAAACTGTTTGTATCATCACCAAACTTCGGTGCCATAAAAGTAAAATTATAATTTCTTGAGCTCTTAGAACAGTTTGTATATATGCCTGGCTTTGCTGCTTGGCTGGCTGCAAAATTGATAAGTTTACGTATATCTTCATTTTCGAATAAACTTAGACATGCACTCAAATCCTCAGCCACGCCCTCGTCTTCTCCTTGGAGATTATCGATATCGGAGGCGAGTGGTACTAGTTGGGCAAGCGCTGACCTGATATTAGAATTTATAGCTTTTTCCTTAGCATTTCTAAGAGATGTGAGTATTACACTACTGAGTATTCCTATGATGGCTATAGTTACCAATAGCTCAATCAGGGTGAAACCGCTTTTATTTTTAGAGAATTTCGATATGTTTGACATCAATCTAAAGATTATAAATGAAGTTGCCTTAAAAAGAAATATGTGCTAAAGTCTTACAATAATTTAAGTCAAATGTGTATAAGGTGATGTTAGTAAATCGTCCCCATTTATATATAAAAGCTTATAAATATAGATATTACACAGAATTTAGCAAGGTATAATAATAAAGTTTAATTTTACTACCCTATGAAAGCGACTGCGAAAACAGCAAATGTAAATATAGAAGAGCGACGAGCTCAGGATATTCGGCCTGGAGATGTTGTTAAGGTACATCAGAAGATTCAAGAAAAGGGTAAGACTCGAATTCAGATTTTCGAAGGTATGGTTCTCGCACGAAAGCATGGTACAGAAGCGGGAGCAACTCTCACTGTTCGACGTGTTGCTAATGGATATGGGGTAGAGAAGATCTATCCACTCTATTCTCCGCTCATAGAGAAGATCGAGGTAGTAAGACGAGCAAAGGTACGAAAGGCAAAGCTCTACTATGTTCGAGAAAAAGCTCAGAAGGAACTCTCAAAGCGAATGCGAGCAGAGATGATGCGAAAAGATGAAGAAACATCTGCTTCTTCAGAAGTGGTCAGCGAGTCTAATTAAGGATTCGTCAGTCTTTTCAATTGGTTGAAAAAATAAACGAGTCCTTAATTGGGCTCGTTTTTGTTTGGGTGTGTGCCTAGACAGAAAATGTTCTTCAACTCAACTCAAATTATATGGCTGACTATCTGAAAGAATGGCGTTGGTCACCTCGACGTAAAGAGGTGGTTGTTATGACAGATTACGAAAAATATCGCTACTATGGTGGTTGTCCGGGTCAGATTGGACGCCGTCGTGTGACGAGGTTTGGAGAGAGTGTTAATGAGGTGGTGAAATATTTCAAAGGCTACGGCTGGCTCACTGAGGCCGAGAAAAGGACTAAAGATGCTAAGAAACAAAAAGCCAAAAAGTGAGTAAACCCCTCCATTTGTAGCAGCGTTTGCGAAGCAAACGCTGCTAGTTTTTATACATCATCTTTGTTGTATTGCGAACAAGCTTCTCAAAATAATTGAAAGAGATGAGACAAATAATCGCACATATTATATTAAACAAGAAATGAGCGTTTACTATCTGTTGAGTTGTATCATTGCTTATAAGTTGAAGGAGTGACATGAATGGGTATATAAGAGGAATTAATATTATAACTCCGACAATATTAAATAGTATGTGAGCAACTGCGACTTTTTTTGCTTCAAAACTTGCACTGGTACTTGCAATAATTGCGGTGAGTGGAGATCCAATGTTTGAACCCAACATGAATCCGATCGCAGCAGGGAGTCCTATAAGTCCTTGTGCTCCAAGAATGATGACAAGTCCTGTGAATACGGAGCTCGACTGGAGTATTGCAGTGATAATCGCCCCTGCAAGTATTGCAGTGTACGGACTCGACATAAGAACAAGTAGTTTTTGTAGTTCTAAATTATCTTTGAGAGGGGAGACAATGTTTGAAATGATAAAAAGGGAAAGAAAAATAATTCCAAAATAAAAAATTGATTTACCGTATTTTTTGAGACGTGTGCGAGTATGAGAAATAATAAAGCCGGCGATGACAATGATAGGTGCTATATAGGTCATATTGAGCGCAATGAGTTGAGCGGTAATTGTGGTACCGATATTGGCACCAATAACAACACCTATTGCATTATATGAAGCAATAACTCCTGCATTAACAAGTCCAACAAGAATCACAGAGGTTGCGGTAGAAGACTGCATGATGCTAGTAATAAATGCACCACTTACAACACCTTTAATTGGGGTATTGGTCCAATTATTTAAAATTGTTTTGAGTTTATCTCCTGCAACACGTTGTATTTGATGACTAAATTTTTGAATAGCAAATAGAAATACAACGACAAGTGAAAGAACGGTTGTAAGGATTGTTGATGTGTCCATATATAAAAAATGTTTCTAATATTGTATCAGAAAATGAAAAAGTTGAAATTATCCTAAATTTTAGTAGTATAGGGCCTAATGCGCGGGTGGCGAAATTGGTAGACGCACTACCTTGAGGTGGTAGCGCCCGCAAGGGCATGGAAGTTCGAGTCTTCTCTCGCGCACATAAATACAAAAGAACTGGACTGCTCCAGTTCTTTTGTATTTATGTGCGAGCCGCAGCCATGTTGCTTTGTAACGGGCGAGGTGGAGTCGCGAACACTTAGTCCGCGCAACCTGCAAAGCGGGTGAGCAGACTTAGTGATTCGTGACCACAAATACAAAAAAGCCATAAGCCGAGAGTTCTTCTCTCGCGCCTGACTCTAAAGACTTGTTACCGCGCCTCCTCTCTGATTTATTTATGTTACACTTAGTGTATGAAAAAAAGACACCTTGGGGTTTTAATCTTATGTATTGTCATAGCTTTTGTTGGGGGATATGTCTGGCAGATAACTCATAAACTAGGGGTGCTTATATACTCTATCGAAAAAATTTCATTCGGTGGAGAAAAGGATAAATATCAAATAGATGCTGAGTACCCACAGATTACATCAGGTATTTCAGATATTGCAAAAGCAAGAATAAATAGTGAACTCAAGCGATGGGCTACGGATGGGGTAGAGAAGGCAAAGTCAGATTTTGAAGGCATGCTCAGTGATCCAGGACTTACACGATCAGATCTAGCACTTACCTATGTTAGTAAGGTGGCAGTCAAGAATGACTTTAAACTACTTCCATTTATAAATATATCTTTTGAAACTTACACCTATTCTGGTGGGGCACATGGTATCACAGCGATAAATACTTTTATTTATAATGCTAATACTGGAGAAAGAATAAACCTCGATAAAGTTTTTGTCGGTGATTATCTAAGTTGGCTCTCGATTCTATCTCTTGATGAACTTAAAAAAGTAGACCCAAATCTAGAGACATATAGTTTTGCTCTGGATGGCACAAAACCTACAGCGGATAATTTTAGCATCTGGACTCTTGAACCTGATGGATTTCATATTGTATTTAGTGATTATCAGGTGGGACCTTATGTAGTAGGGAGACCAGAGGTTATAATTCCATACACATCACTAAAAAATGTTTTAAATCCCAATCTTAAAACTCTTCTTTATTTGGACTAGATTTATCGAGGTTTTTCTGGTATAAATTGATTACTTCATTATTCGATGAATGTATGGCGACTATAGTTTAGTGGTAAAACTCCGGTTTGTGGAACCGGTATCGAGAGTTCGATTCTCTCTAGCCGCCCCATTCGAGAATCAGTTGTTGAAAAGCGACATTTCGCGCCTCAACAGAACTGTATTCTCTCAGTCCTAACCTCTCAAATTCAGCCCTAAATTCAGGGTATGCTTCTTTGATTGGCTGGAACCATTCGTTAGCTGTAATGAAGACTTTGCCGTTTTTGATATAGAAGTTTTGGCCGAGCGCCGAGAATATCTCACGCTTTCGCTGGAGATTTCCCATAACAAACTCCTTTCGAGCGAAACAAGCGAAGCTGAATACCTGCTCAGTGAGGTCGAGCCACTTTGAGGCACGTCCCTCGGTTTCCCGAAGTTTCGCTTGTAAGCGGGCAATCTTTTCCTTGAGAGCGTCGCGTTCTTTGACGAATGTGTCATCGTCGATAAGATCACGGTAGCGCATTTTAGTCAGGTTATCGAGCTCGGTCTGGGACTCGACTACCGTCTTGTGCTGCATTTCATAAATCTTGGTACGCTCCTCGATCTCTTTATCGTTATTGCGATTTAGAGCCTCGATGGCCCAGGTCTGAAACTCGGGGAGTATAGTGTATTCCTCAAGCAGAAGCTCGATCTGCTGTTCGAGGTCAATAAGATTGATAGGGTTTCGTGCCTTACACGTTGAGTTTTTCTTGTTGCCGCCACAGTGGTAGTAACAATAGGTTTTCATTTCGCCAGTTTTCTTTATGAGCTTCGTCTTTTCTGTGCCGGTATACATTGACTTACACAGACCGCAGCGAATGAGTCCAGTGAATGCAAACTCATGTGTCTGGCCTCTCGGTTTTCCGGTTCTGCCAAAAATAGCCTGGACCCGATCGTACTCCTCAAGGGTGATCATTGGTTTATGATTTCCTTTGTAGATTTTCTTGCCCCATTCAAACATTCCCGTATAGAAAATATTCTTAAACATTTTGTAGATGACACTCGGAGCCATTTCCACTCCGCCACTTCTTTTGCTCTTCAGGGATCGATAGCCCCATTCCTTGCTCGCAATTTCAGCGATCATCACTGGCGTATAGTTTCCGGTAAGCATAAGGTCCCACATCTTGCGGATGAGGTCGAAACGTTCAGGGTCCGGCTGGATAGTGTGTTCAAGCCGTTCGTTGATATAGCCAGCTGGAGCTTTTGAGGGGAACCAGCCACGATCAGCCTTACCATGCATGCCGCGCTTGGTGTTCTTGCGAAGCTCGATGATGAATTGATTTGCCATACCGCTCTCAACGCTGAACAAGAGAACGTTATCGTCAGGCAAATACTCACGCTCCATCGTCTGGATGGATTCAATGATTCCTTTCTGAAGCATCCAGCTTAGCTTTCCGCTATCGATTGGATTACGTGCCAAGCGGTTAATCTGCCAGCAGAGGATTCCTTTTGCTTCACCTTTCTCAATTCGTCTGAGCATGTTGTTAAAGACCGGCCGGCCTGGCTGCTTAGCAGACTTTGCCTCGGTCAGAATTTCTTTGACCGAAATACCAAGCTGATTAGCCCGCTCTTTGAGACGGTTTACTTGATCCTCGATTGATTGCTCCTGCCGATCCTCAGACTCAGAGGACTTGCGGGCATACATGAAATATTCAACGTTTGTAGCCATATAATTGGGTAATGTTAATGCTAAGGGGTGTTGCTGTTTTAGCTTCCTTATGGGGTAATTGCAAGTCCCTTAGAACGGAACATCCTCGGGTTTTATCTCGTTTTCAACGTTTACCCCCGGCTCGTACGCACTATGTATTTCCTCAGCTTTCTCGAGCCTTCTTATTGCCGTCGTGGGGTATGTCAGGAGTTGTCGGCGATCATTCGGGTCCGGTTCCTGGAAAATAAGACCGGCCGATTCGATGTTTGGCAGATAGTCATAGCGGAGCCGGAACATGCCAAGGTTGCCACCATAGACGTGGGCAAATTGCTTGAGCATGTCTTGTCGGGTAACACCCCTTTTCTTTTCTTCGGGTACGGGATCACCAAACTCATCGATCTGGTCCCGATTCCATAAAGGAAGAATGATTTGCGAGTAGAAGTCGTAGAGGTAAGGGGAAATTTCAAGCTCCTGAAAGAGGGATATCTTATTCCAAATTTCAAAGCCGGTATCGATGTCGAATTCGGATGCGTAGAGGGTAGTGCCTTGGCGTTTGCGATGCCAGACATTCAAAAGGGCGACCGACTTGATGATCGAGTAGATGCGTTTTATATCACGCTGGTTTCTCGGTTGCGGATTTTGTATGTGAGAAAGAAACCTCTGCTCGACGGCCTTCTCGTCCTCGATAATGATTTCATCAACACCCTCGGCTTTGATTGCAGCGATACGTTCGATAAGAGCCTTGCGCAGAGGATTTTCGTTGAGCTCTTTGTAATATTTCTTTTTGTCGGATTCTTTGCGCGATGACTGATGAATACCTGCAAGTATTTTCTCCTGATTTATTTCAGGACTGAGAAGCAGGAAGCGGGTCATTTCCTGCTGGTCCATTTTGGCATTGGCCGAGCAGAATATGACTGACGGGAAGCCTCTGATGACGGCGGTCTTTGTGCGCGTACCGCCTTTCTCGGTCTTGTCGGTGATTTTATGCCTCGTTTCTTTTTCGTCATGGGACAGGAGTGATCGGAGTTTTGTTAAAAGCGTAGAGTGTGGCATATCAAGGAAGATAATGATTTTCCTTGAGAGATCGATAAAGCGCTCATTCGTTTCCTTTTTATACACACCGCTCTCATGGAGAAAAGAAGTAGGCGATGCCCCGGCGAGTTTCATCACGTCTTCCTGGGGAAAGAGATTAGAAATTTCCAAAGGAATGAAGCTCTTGCCAGACGACGATGGAGCATTAAAACTGATATTGAATTGCGCGTTGTCGGTGTACGCTGCAAGCATGGCAAGAAAGGTAATAATTTTATTGCCGTCATCTTTCTTGATGGTGAGGTCCAATACCTCGCGGACCTGCTCAAGGGTGATCGGGTCCGGCGGGGTAATGCGCTCTTTAATTTTGTCGAGCTCCTCTTTGATCGTAAGTGACTGTAGATTCATGATTTTGTAATTTATGCGCTAGTAAGGGAAGCGTTTCGAGCCGTCGCTTGTGGATCTGTTCGTGCTCTTCTGGAGTCATCGGCTTGTAGACGATTTCCATCAGGCGAATAAGCTGAGTGCCTTTTGCCAATGCTTCCTCCCGGCTTATATCCACTCCAAAGCGAGCCTTATAAAGCTCCTGGAATTTGCTGATGTCTGCGTCCAGCAGGAGCATAGCTATTCGGAGTACAGCTTATTCTTCAGAGCCTTGATGCTGTCAAAGAACGACCGGGCTTTGACTTTGAGCTGATCTGAAAAATACTGATTGGCGTATGCGTCGATGTCCGCATCCTTCCTGAATACGAAAAGAGCCTTGCGAGGATCATCGCGGTCCAAGCGGATGAGCTTGTACCCGAGGCACAAGAGTGCCGCCGATACTCCAAGGTCGTACGTAGTAAACACTGATGCCTCATCGTCCTCTCGGGACCGAGGCTTTAATTTTCTGTTCATAGAGTAATTTCGCTAGATTGGTAATGCGCGTGTTCAATATGAAAACGCACCCACAGTTTCGGTGAGTGCGCTCATTCAATATTCAGAAATGAATTGGATTTCTAGCTCTTTTTGTTCGGGTCGAAGTACCAGCCCTCGTCTTTTTGGCTGTAGATCACATCTTTCTTGAAATGAACTTTCAATGAATTACGGAGCTCGCTTACGTATTTTGAAATGGTGATTTTCGGAATGGATTTGCGCTTGTCCGCAGCGATGATGTTCTCTTTGATGTCCTCGCGGGTAAGGATGCGTTTCGGATTGCGCATGAACATGCGGCACAAATCCTTGAGCTGACCCCGAAGCGGAACGATCGTGTCCTTGTATCGAATGGTCCCGTCAGAATATGAGGCAAGACCGCTTACCTCAAAGTCGGGCTCGAGGTTCTTAGTCATGAGCAGGGTATCTTTTACAGCTACTCGTGCCGGCTTCTTGCCCTTGGCGGCATTCATGGCGATGATACCGAACGGATCGAGAGGCTTGCCAGTCATTTCAAATTTCACTTTGTATTTTGCGACTGGGACCAGGGATTTTATATAGCCTTCCTCTTCGAGTTTGAGGAGAATCGAATACTGCTCATCGGAGAAAATATTAAAAGTCTGCGAATAGATATTGCTTATACCAAAAACAATCGGTCCCTTCGGCGATATAGCAACTTTGTCTTCAATTCGATTCTTCACAAACCGTATCTTTGCAGCTGGGGTCATGGTAATAGTAATTTCCCTAAATCTACTCTTTTTTAGCCATTTTTCCAATACGGTGAGGTGGTCCGTGGGGTAAAGTTGACAGAACCTGAAATACATTGACAAATAGGTATTTTAGGTGTATACTGTATGGGTAGTTCTTTGATACGACTTGCGAGTTGGTCATAGCGAAAAGTGGCTTGAGATTCAGGCCTCTCCTCGCTATGACCACACTGGCCCATAGTGCCTCCTCGGCGTAGAGGGAAATCAAAATGAAAGGATGACACCATGACACAGATCATGACTGCAGCCGAAATGACCGACGGCCAAATCGAAAACGCCGTCAACAAACTCCGGGACGCGATGCGCAAGCATCGTTCCTCGATCACCTCAGACGTCGCCCAACAGGTTCTCGGAGTCGAGAATCTCGGAATGATGATGTTCTCTCCCTTCCGCGAACGCGCTGAAGCGGTCTCGAACCTCATCGTCCGCAAGGTCCCGGTGAATCGCGGTCGCACTCAGCAAGAGGCGATCGAAGCCACCGGCCGCGCGCAATACACTGACCGTAAGGTCGTGGATGCGATGCCGAAAGGCGAGGGCGACGAAGCCGAGATCGTGTTCTTCAAACCCGATCTCTCGGAGCGCAACGGTTTCATCTCCGATGACGACCTCGACAAGGAATACGAACTGCGTGGTCTCAAGCCCGCTGATCCGATTTCCGTCGCAGCCGTCAACGAGGCGGACCCTGCCTTCGCTGATGAGAAGCCTCACGGCACTCATTGGAAAGACGCCAAAGGCCACTGGTGCTACGCCACGTTCCGCCGTTGGCTCGGCGAGCGCGGGGTGTGCGTCGGCCGCCGCGACGACGGCTGGGGCGACGGCTGGTGGTTTGCGGGCGTTCGCAAGTAGTTCTCAACACTGAGTGTCTCAGGACTCCGGTCCTTAGAAACTTAGTCTTTAGCCCTGTTCCGATTCGTCGGAGTGGGGCTAAATTTTTTATACAAAATCATTTATACTTATGTCGGCAGTAGGTGAATATGCGGGCGGTTACGGCTTCCCACTACCGAACCCAGTATCCATGCACCGAGAGTATCTGCGGTTAAGGCTTCAGATAGGGTGGTGCATGCAGACACTTCAAAAAAATGAAGCTACTTGGTACAGAGTTTTAAGGCATTATGATGCCGGATTCGATACAGCCTTGAGAGTATTCGAGAGGCAGTGACGCAGACGAGACTCTGTACAATGCTACGCCACGTTCAACCGTTGGAACGACAAGCGCAAGGTGAACGTCAACCGCAACGACAACGACTGGAACGACAACTGGTGGTTTGCGGGCGTTCGCAACTCACTTCATTTCTCTCCCTATTTCTTGGGAGAGTTTTGTTTTGTAAGTTGACCATTCCATCCGCCGAGCATTTTTCCTGCCTCATCGAGCATTACAGAAAGAGTAATATATTTTTTATCGTCTAAAGATTTCGTCTCCCACAAGATCATTAAAAGTACACGGAGCGTATCTGACTTTTTGATGGCAAGCCTTACATACGGTTGTTTTTCTTCTCGTGATAAAAAGCTCGCAGCAGAAATTGCCTCAATCACTTCAACAAAAAGAGTATCAATACGCTGACCGAGCGAGTGCCTGTGGGTTTTGGGGATGTCTTGATAAAATTTGTACCACGTGAGATAAGCACCCTTGACCTTATTTAAAACGGGTAAAATCTTTCCTGGCTGGCTGGCTGGCTGGCTGGCTGGCTGGCTGGCTGGCGCTATCTTTATGCCCAAAATTATTTTCCAACATACGTACAATAATATCATTTCGCTCGATAATCTCCTCGAAGCGTGGAAAGAGTTTGTTTGCGGCAAGCGAGCTCGTAAAGACGTTCAAGAGTTCGAGCGTAATTTAATGACGAATATAATCTCTCTCCACCGCGAGCTTGCCGCGAAAACATATTCGCATTCGAAATATCAGGCGTTTAAAATCTCCGATCCCAAACCACGCGATATACACAAGGCGAGTGTGCAAGATAGGCTATTGCACCATGCTCTGCATCGCACACTTTCTCCATTTTTTACTAAAACATTTATTTCTGATTCCTACTCGTGCCAACCTGGAAAGGGAACACATAGAGCGATAAGGCGCTTCAAACAGTTTTTCAATATCGTTTCGCAAAACAACACACGTTCAACGTGGGTCCTGAAGTGTGACATTAGAAAGTTTTTTGCGAATATTGATCAGACCACCTTGCTCGCAATAATGGGTAAGTATATTCCGGACCAAGATATCCTCTGGCTACTGTCGATGATCGTCTCCAGCTTCAATTCAACTACGGCAGGTGTTGGCCTTCCGCTCGGTAACCTTACATCGCAGCTCCTGGTGAATGTTTACATGAATGAGTTCGATCAATTTGTGAAGCATAGGCTCAAAGCAAAATATTATATTCGCTATGCCGATGACTTTGCTGTTGTGTCTCACGATCGCGTTTACCTCGAACGTATCTTGCCACTGATGCAGGATTTTTTGAGAGACAAACTCAAGCTCACCATGCATCCAAATAAAATTTCAATCAGCACCGTGGCATCCGGTGTGGACTTTTTAGGCTGGGTGCATTTTCCAGATCATCGCGTCCTACGCACCGCAACCAAGCGCAGGATGATGAATGGCATTAAGGCAAAGCAGGGGAAAGAAGAAACGATCCAGTCATATCTCGGGCTTTTAAGTCATGGTAACAGCTGGAAGTTGCAGCAACAGGTCAAAGCAAAAACGGCTGAAATCCGGCAGACACGTCTCGCAGACGAGCTTCTTACCCCGTAATTGCCACCTGTTCGCCCGCGTGTACGCTTTTCCATCAAAAGTAAGGGTATTCAGCGATCTTGCCGATCTTCACGGCGTGTCGCCGAAATTCCGAAAAGTTCGAACTAGACTTCTTACGGGGTCTTCGGTATGTGTGTGGGTGTATGAAAAATTGCTTTGTAAAAGCAGAGCCACAGGATGTCAGGGGATCGAGCTTTGTCGGCTACATTGTCGGTCCGTACCAAGGACTTATAGACCAACTTGGCGCACCGAATGATCGGACCGTAGAGGGGAAATGGAAATCTGGCGACAACAAGGTCCGGGCAGAGTGGTCCTTCAAGACCTCGCACAAGCGGCCGGCCGTAATCACCATTTACGATTACAAAGAAATTCAGCCGGTCGAGAGCGTGGTGCTCTGGCATGTCGGGCTCAAGGGAGATAAAAAATATCTCGAATTATTTTTCAAAGATAAAAAGCTAGCTTTCCCTCGGCGATAGCGGTATGTTCGTGTCTGCCGTGGAAGATGATATTGAAGCGGTAAAAGATGCCGCCAAACACATTCGCAGACTGTACAGAAAAGGGATACTCAACCCGCTTTCATCTCTTCCGGAACCTAAAATAAAAATGAGGATGGCGATCAAAGAACGGATACGCATCCTCGCCGCATCGTACATATCACTTGCGAGCTTTATCGATGACGACGATCTCATGTTTGTCGAGAACAATCCGAGGAGTAAAAGGACTCGAGCAATCTATCTCAAGGTAATCAAAGATATGGAAAAAGCGCAGCGTGAAATGCGACGATTTAGGATCATGAAGTGATGAGACTACAAAAGATACCTAAAACAGAAGGAAAATAAGGCGATTAGGCAGGGGATAACTCCTGTTTTTTCGCTATGAACTACGTTCGTACAATGATATAATTATACGAGTAAAGTTATATCAAATGGCAACAGATAATGAAGCGACAAAAATCGTAAAGAATCTCAAAAAGAATTTTGAGAAGCTTAAGAATAAAGGTAATTGGACCCAAGGAACTCTTTCCCAAGAGGCTAAATTGGCGTACCACACGATTGCAAAGATTGAGAGTGGTTCTACTAAAGATCCAAGAGTGAGTACATTGAAGAAGATTGCGGACGCATTGAAAGTAACAGTTGATGATCTGATTAAATAAATTTATATGGCTAAAAAAATTGATTACGACCAGTGGTCCAAAGATGAGTTGATAAAAGAGATTAAAAGAATCCGTGAGACTACTTACGGTCTCGTTTGGCATAGAGATGTCCCTGAAGAAAAGATTGATATCCTAATCAATCCTGATGCTCGAACTCCTAACGAGATGTTTCCTAATGAAATGGCGGGTAAGCCTTTTCCTATTTTGAAAGAGGTAAAAACAAAACAAATCCTCAATAAGGATTCTGAAATTACTAACCTACTCTTAGAGGGAGATAACTATCACTCTTTGGCGGTACTAAATTTTACTCACCAGGAGGCTATAGATTTAATTTACATTGACCCTCCTTACAACACAGGAAACAGCGATTTTATTTACAACGATAGATTTGCGAGTGGGTATGTTAAAAAAGAAGATCCGTTTAGGCATAGCAAATGGATTGCTTTCATGGAAAAAAGACTAAGGTTAGCAAGAAGCCTTCTCAAAGAAACCGGAGCAATCTTTATAAGTATTGATGATAATGAACATGCGCCACTCAAGATGCTTTGCGATGAAGTATTTGGAGAGGAAAACTTTATTGCCAATATAATATGGCAGAAGAAGTATACTCAGAGTAACGATGCTAAGTATTTTTCATCCACCCACGATTTTATTCTTTGTTATGCAAAAAAAGCAGAGAACTTTAAGTTAAACCTTCTACCGAGGACACAGAAGCAAGATGACCGATACAAAAATGCTGATAACGACCCTCGTGGTCCATGGATGACGCAACCACTACATGCTAAAAGTGGTAGTGAGAGTGATTCAGGATATTCTTATACATTTAAAAATGGTGTTACTTGGGGACCACCACCTGGAACGTATCCTCGTTTTAGTAAGGAAACTCTAAGAAAAGCTGATGAGGAGAATCAGATATGGTTTGGAGCAAAAGGAACGGCAGTCCCTCGATTAAAGAAATACCTAAATGAAATGAAAGATGGTGTTATTCCAAAAACCCTATGGCTATATGACGAGGTGGGTAGCAATGATGATGCAAGACGTGAATTAAAAGAATTGCTTCCAGAAAACAGCTTCGATTCCCCAAAGCCAACTTCACTATTAAAAAGGATCATTACCTTAAGTACAGACAAAAATGCGACGATTCTAGATTTTATGGCCGGTTCGGGTAGTACTGGCCATGCAGTTTTGAAGCTGAATCAAGAAGATGGAGGTAACCGTAAATTTATTCTTTGTACAAATAATGAAAACAATATTTGTACAGACATTTGTTACCCGAGAATTAAAAAGGTAATTGGTGGATATAAAGATACTAAAGGCGAAAAAGTGACGGGGTTAGGCAGTGGCTTGAAGTACTATACAAATGATTTTGTTGAAGCAGAACCAACAGATCGTAATAAACGAAAGCTTGTAAGTGAGTCTACAGACATGTTGTGTATCAAGGAAGATGCCTTTGAAGAAATAAAAGATGGTAGTGATTTTAAGATTTTCAAAGGAAAGGATAAGTATGTTGGTATCGTTTTTTACGAAGATGCAATAGAAGATTATAAAAAAGCTATCAATAAAATTGATGGTTCCTTTAATACCTATGTGTTCTCATTGGGAGACGATCCTCATGAGAAGGAGTTTAAGGATGTAAAGTCGAAGGTCACACTTTGTGCTATTCCCGAAGTGATCCTTAAGGTGTATCGTGAAATTTTCAAATAAAAATATGTGGATCGAATTTAAAAATTATCAAGAAAGAGCTATCGTTGACTTAAAGCAAGAAGTCAATCGGCTTTTGGATGCAGATGGAAACAAAGTCTGTATCTTCAAGTCTCCAACGGGGTCTGGTAAGACCTTGATGATGGCTGAATTTTTAAAACGCCTTATTGACTCACGAGTTGATGGTAAGAAATTCTCTTTTATCTGGCTTGCAGTTAACAAGCTACACGACCAGAGTCGTAATAACCTTAAAAAATATTATGACCAGTTTGGTGTAGGTATTAAATGTTCCTATTTTGAGGATTTGGAAGATAAAAGAATTGCTGAAAATGAGGTTTTGTTTTTAAACTGGGCAAGTATAAACAAAAAAGACAATGTCTATGTTCGCGCAAATGAGCGTGATAATAATCTCACCTCAGTAATTGCTAGGACAAAAGATGAAGGCAGAACAATCATCTTGATTATTGATGAAAGTCACCATACTGCAAGCAGTGATAAGTCAAAAGAACTGATTCAGGATATCGGTCCGAAGGTTACGATCGAAGTCTCTGCTACTCCGCAGCTTAATAATGCCAATAGAATCGTAGAGGTTGAGCTAAAGGATGTGAAAGAGGAAGGAATGATAAAAAAGGAGATAGCCATTAACCAAGGATTCAATGATTATCTTATTGATAAGAAAAAGAACGATAAGGCGGCAGACGAGCTGGTCCTTGAGAGTGCCCTTAAGAAACGCTTAGAACTTTCTAAGAAGTTGGAAAAAGAAGGTGCTAACGTTAATCCATTGTTACTTATTCAAATTCCAGACTCTAAGTCAGGAATTCCGGATAAAAAGGATGTTGTTGTTGAGTTACTTACAAAATATGGAATTACTACAGAGAATGGGAAGCTGGCTGTCTATCTCTCTGAAAAAGACAATAAGATAAACCTCGATAATATTGAGAAAAATCAGAACGAAGTTGAAGTCATGATTTTCAAACAGGCTATTGCGCTTGGTTGGGATTGCCCCCGAGCTTCTATACTGGTCCTCTTTAGACAGTGGAGAGAAGAGAATATGACTTTCTCTATTCAAACTCTCGGTCGTATTATGCGAATGCCGGAACAACATCACTATAAGGACCAGGACCTTAACCTTGGATATGTTTATACTAGCCTTGAAGATATAAAGGTTGCTGAAGATATTTCTCGTGATTACATAACAGTCTTTGAAGGAAAAAGAAGGGATGATTATGAGGATCTTAATTTGGTTTCGTACCATTCGAAGCGTTTCCGAGAAGAAACTAGACTATCATCGGATTTTGTTCCGGTCTTCTTTGATGCAGCAGAACAATTAAAACTTAAATCACGAGTTTCTCTAAAAAGTACAATTGTAAGCACTAAGCTTATTGCTGATGGAACAATTGTCGATCCTGATAAGGAAGTGAGAAGTATAGAAAAGAAGGGGACCTTGGATATCCCTAAGAATGAGGTTGAGTTACAGAATGCCTTTGATATGTTTGTCCGTAATAATCTTGCCCCGTTTGCCCCAGAGTTGCGTTCAATCAAAAGAATAAATGATTGCATCTATCGTTTCTTCGATAAGTCGTTCAAGATGGGTGTTGATGATTGGGCAAAGATTCAGGCAATAGTTCTAGCCGAAGAAAACAAGCAGGCATTTGTTGACACAATCAATAAAGCCAAAGAACTTTACGAAGAAAAAGTGGGTAAGGGTAAAAGCGAATTAGTTGAGAACGATGAGTTGTGGAATATCCCTAAGATAATTAACTACAATCTTTCATTCACAAAGAAAGATTATAAACGGTCAATAATTCAACCGTACTTTGCGAAAGTCACGGGCGGTAACTCCTTGAATATGTTCGAAGAAGATAGTGATATCGAAGGTGACTTTATTGACGTCCTGGAGAAAGCAAAGAAAGTAACGTGGTGGTTTAAGAACGGCAAGAGTGATTCAACCTATTTTGCGGTCCCACATACAGAGTATGGGCTCCAAAAGGCATTCTATGTTGATTTTATTGTGCTTATGAAAGACGGAAGTATTGGCTTGTTTGATACTAAGGGTGGTTATACGGCAGAGTTGGCAAAATCGAGAGCTGAAGGATTGGCGAAATATATCAAAGACCACAGCAAGAAAGGTAAAAAGCTTTTTGGTGGGATTGTTCTCCACGACAAGAGCAGTTGGAGAATCAATGGTAACCATATCTATTCTTACGATCCCAATAATCTAAAAGAATGGGAATTCTTGGATTTGAATTAATAAAATGGAAAGTAGTACACATTTTATCTTTGATGAAGAAAAAGTGGTAATTTCACCCGATTTGCATCCCATTATCATTTTCCTTCAAGAAATTGAAAAGGAAACAGAAAATCTATTGAATTTGGATAACAAGATGGAATCTATAAGGAAACAATATCTTGAGACTATAGATTTCGTACAATTCCTTGCCCAAAAGCTAAAAGAAAATTCAATAGATTTCAATTACAACTTTTCCGAACACCCTCAGACTATTGCAGAAAAGCTGAAAGTTGAGAGACCAGTAAGATCAGAGATGATTGTTCTTTTTGCCCACCTAGAGGTTTTACTTTGTTTAAATACCGCTTACGACAATAAGACTTCAGATGATGATGTGATACGTAGGCTAGTAATGAATCAAGAAACGATAAAGGTGTTTATAAAGGATTTCTGTTTGAGTCCAGAAAATGAATGGGGTAAGAAGAATAAAGATAGATTGAAGCGTATTACAGTGGATGATGTTCGTAAACTAAGAAATTCATTAACCCATTTCTTTTCTGTCGGCAAGGGACTCGGGGTATCACATGCGTATTTAGATGAGAAAGCTAGACGGCTAGAGAAAGCCACCCACTTCAAGGCGCGATTTATATCGCCTGAGGATTTATACGAGATCGTGAAAGGGTCCGCAAAACTAATGATTATGAAATGGAGTAACGACTGCAAAAAATCACTTGCAGAAAGTTCCAACGACTTTAAAGAGAGGATTTTATCTGTAAGAGATGTGGTTGCCAGCCAGGGTGCGATGGTCGTAAAAAATAATGAGATTAATATCTAATGAAAAAGATTGAAGACATAGAAACTATTGACGACATACTTGATGCTGAGCGAGAAATGATTCCTCAAGCAGAGGAAAAGTATGGTGATGCATTTCGTAATGCAGCAGGTTTCAATGATCTTCTTAATAATTTTTTGAAAGAGGCGAAACCTGATGCCTGGGTGTTTATGGCCTTTCTGTCTCAGATAAAAAAGTATCACACACTTGCACTTTTCTCGGTGGTGAGACTGCATCATATTCAAGCAATGCTTAATCTAAGGCAGGTTCTTGAAGCTGGGGTGAATGCTGCTTATGGACTAGCCAATCCAAATAAAGAAGATTTTGTGGTTGATGGAGAAGACGGAGTTCTCGATACCTCTGACACACTAGATAAAAAACGTCGTCAATGGATTGAAAATAACCATCGTAAGCACTCAGATTTTATTAAAAACATGAAAAATTCAATTAATGAATCTTGTGCCCACTCAAACATCATTTATGCTTTTAATAACTTTTCAATGGCTGATTACAAATTTAAGACTGATTTCTTTGATAAGGGAGAGGAGCACCATGTTAAGGCTGATCTGTGGATGATTGGTAATATTGCACTAAGCTTGATGGATCTATTTTATGGAATTAATAAAGGCGTTAAGCAGCTAACTTTTGTAGACAATTTCGTGAAGCGATTAAAAGAGCTTGAGGCAGATGGTAATATTCTGAAAGCTGAGGCAGAAAGACATCCTCGATTTAAACAATTTCTAAAATCTTAATATATGATTTCAAAACAAGCCCTAGAAGAATACAAGGCAATCTGGCGTAAAGAGAATCCCGGCCAGGATATCGATGACGAAACCGCCATGACTGAGGCGACTGTACTTTTGACAATTATGGATAAAATCTACCGGCCGATCACAAGGGAGGAGCTTAATGAGTACAACAAGAAAAATAAGAAAGATACTTATATCAAGTGCAAAAAATGCGGCACAGAAATCCACTGGAACACGCACAAGAAAATGGTCCCATGCGCGTGTGGTGCTATTTCAGTTGATGGCTGCGAGGATTACATACGGATTGGTGGCAATAAAAAAGATTACGAGGAAATTCAAAAATAAGTGTTTTGACGAAACTTATTATTTTATTGATCGCAATTATTACAGCTGCTGCGCTCATCGAGTTCTTGCGAAAGGGTGGTGCTGATCCGGTTGGTCCCAAAGGTTATGTATACAAGCGAAAGCCGTTCTTCCTCTCTCGAGCGGAGTATGAATGTCATGATGCTCTGGTCCAAGCAGTTGGTAAGGACTATTTGATTTTCGCCCAAGCCCATCTTCCGACAATCGTTGATCATAAAGTAGCCGGCCAGAACTGGCGCGGCGCATTTAGCCACATCAACGGCAAGTCAGTGGATTTTGTACTCTGCGATAGAGCATACATCGCTCCAAAGCTCGCAATCGAGCTCGATGACCAAACTCATGAACGGTCCGACAGGCAGGACAGAGACAAGGAGGTCGAACGCATTCTCAAAGCAGCTGGTGTGCCGCTCTTGAGGTTGAGCAATCATGGCCGCTTCGATCCGAGTGATCTCGCGCAGAAAATTAATGCTGCGCTGGGAAATAGTGTAGAGCAAGGTGGGGTGAAATAAGCCGTAAGTCCGATTTGTGGCAAAATATTGCAGCCTGAAAACGCCTGATCATGCCTGTTAACTC
Organism: uncultured Candidatus Saccharibacteria bacterium; assembly: GCA_964554765.1. Taxonomy (GTDB): domain Bacteria; phylum Patescibacteriota; class Minisyncoccia; order Phycocordibacterales; family CAIRYW01; genus JAQBQZ01. Next base: position 91,690 of record CAZKPS010000002.1, on the reverse strand, counting down.
CTGACCGTTAATACGGTCGAAATACGGTGGTCAACCTGATAGAACAGGGAAATAACAGGCAAGTTGGTCCGCAAGGAATTTACGCTGATTACGGTTCTCGTTGAGCAAAACAAAATAGTGAATGAGACTGTGGGGTAACCGCTACAAGGTTCCCGTAATAACGGGAAATTAACGGGAACCGATTTTTAGAGTAGATAGTGAGTGAGAGTGTATGGTGACACCGTTTATAAACGGCGAAAAAACGGCGGTCAACCACCATTTAAAAAGGGCGGAAAATGGTGGACACCTGCATTTGCAGGTAAAATGCAGGAGTAAGAATTATTTATTCGATATAGTGAGCGCAGGTGTGGGGTAGCAATTCTTGAAGCTCGGAATGTAAACTGTTGCATCGTCGTTCTCCTCGAATATTTTTCTAACACGCGCGACCACGCGACCCCAAGAAATTAAGACTAGTTTAGTAGGTATAACTGAGACACTATTTTTCTGATATACTGCAATTGTATGGAAGAAACAAAGTGGGTAAAGCTTGTGGAACGGGAATCTGATTTTTGGAAGAACTATATGTTTATCTCCTCTGTGGGATATATGGGGCAGGTCTTTGGGTGTTCAATACAACATAGGCTTACTACAAGAAGAGGAATGAAATTCACTCAATGGACAGATCCGGAGGACACAAGGAAGGTAAGTCTTCAGATAGAGTCAGTGATTAAGGACCATCCTTCTTTTATTGGCAAAGTTCGCAAAGTTTTTGAAAAAGATCGCAAAAGGCTTTTAAAGATAAGTCGCTACTTAGAGAAAACGGACCTAGGAAAAGTTTCTGATAAAAAATTGTTGAATCTTTATGATCGCTTCTGTGATGCTTATAAGTTGCTGTACCCATCTTTCAATCTTAGTCTTCATACGGAAACATGTGAGGTGAAAACAACAGCATGGCTAAAACAAGCATTGAAAGAGAATACGAGTCAGTTTGATGAAATATATGCCAGACTTTCTGTTTGGCCTGAGTACACTCTTATTCAAGAAGAGGAACTTGCTCTATTTAAAATTAGCCATCTCCTAAAGAACAATAGGCTTTCAGATACAAAAAAAGATAAATTACTTAAACTCCATACATTTCTCTTTGGGGGTTTGCCGGTTATCAGTGACGAAGTGAAATCTTGGGACGAGAGTCATTTTCTAAAAAAACTTGAAGAGTTAAGCAACTATTCTTCTAATGAGATAAGGGAGAAAATCAGTACACTTGAGAAATATTCTAAGAAGGTAAAAAAGGACAAGACTGAACTAATTAAAAAGTTACAAATGTCTGAGGATATTGCCTATTTGTTTGAGTATATATCGCTTGCGACATGGATTCGTTTAACAGCAAGAAACACTTTTGCGATCTCACATCACTTAAGCAAGAAGCTCTTTGGTGAAATAGGGAGGCGCCGCAATCTTACTTCTGAAGATGTGAAATGGCTCCAACCAGAGGAAGTGCACCATCTGATGATAAAAGGTGAGTTTCTTTCAAAGAAAAAGCTAAATAAAAGAATGTCTGCATCTTTTTTGTTATTCAAAGACGGAATATTTACAATTACGGAAGGGGAAGAAGCGGAGGGATTAATAGAAAAAGTGGAACAACGGGATCATTCATCTAATAACAAGCAAATTAAAGGAGCTGTTGCATTCAATGGAACAGTTAGCGGCAAAGCAAAGATTATCATCTCTCAGAAAGATATTCAAAAGTTTAATAAAGATGATATCTTAGTTACCCGTATGACAACAGTAGAGTTGCTTCCAATAATTAAACTTGCAAAGGGTATTATCACAGATGAGGGAGGAATAACTAGTCATGCAGCAATAATTTCAAGGGAATTTAAAATCCCATGTATTACAGGTACAAAAAACGGGACTAAAATTATCAAAGATAATGACACTGTTACTTTGAATGGTGAGACAGGAGAAGTGATATTAACTATATGATTGAGGAATTACCAAAGGGTCCAGATCATTCTTCAGATATTGAAGGAATGGAAAAAGATAAGGGTCGTGAAGTTGAGCTTCGCTTTATTCGTCATGCAGAAGCGGAAGATCAAAGTATTGATGCGGCTTTGACACAGATAGGTAGGGAGCACGCAAAAGAAAAAGCTATAGAGATACTAAGTGAGATTGTGCAAAATGGCGGAGGTTTGATCAAATTTCTTACCAGTCCAGTTAGAAGGGCGCAAGAAACACAAAGTATTATGGAAGGTACAATAAGAGAACGAATTGCACAAGAACATATAGAAAATGTTGATATTTTGATCTCGCGTACTAGACAATCAATTCAAGCTGGGGGTGTGATCGGTCCACTCGCAAAAGAAGGAATTGAGGATCCTGTTGAATACTGGCTACAAAATCCGAATGTCTTAGAAGGAAAGGAGCCAGAAAATATTGCAGAGAGATTAAATAAAATCGTGCGGATTTCAAACAGGGTATCAGAAGGACTGCCAGAAGGAAGAAAAATTTACTATCTTGCCATTACACATGAGGTTCCACAAGCAGCTTTTCTTAACCAAATCACGGGCAAAACCTTGAATGAATTAGGTGGAGGGATGGAAAATTGCGAAGATATAAGGGTGAATTTGTCAGGGATACCTGATGAAGTGCCTAAGGTTATATTTCGTAAGGAAGAGATTGGTAAAATAGGTTGATATTGGCCAATCTATCCTTTACCCTTTCCTAATAATCCTTTATTTGGAAATTACGGATAAAGTCTAACTTCTCCTCCAATTCATCCATAATCCTCTTATCCATAAATAGAAAATTAGTGAACCTGAAGTCGCCCATGATAAAAAACAAAACACCCTCTGCAGGGTGTTTTGTTTTTTATCACTGTAGGTAGAGGCTAGAGAGAATCAAACTTATGGTGTTAAAATATAGGTCTATTTAATTCACTTCCTTTGCATACCATGAAACCACAATCACAAATACTTGTCTTAAGAGATAACAAAGAAGAATTGGTTGAGATGAGAAATCTCTTTGAAAGTTTAGGGGTGTTTTCACATATTCGAATTCACCAGTCAGAATACAATAATATAGATGGGACAAAAAAATATTTTACACATTTCAATCTCGAATCAACATCGCATAGAGTGGGTGAAAAATATGCACTCCCAAAAATAATAAGAAATGGCTATGAAAAGAACGGGGAAGCGGTGCTGCCACTTCTTTCATACGAAGATATTTATTTTGCTGAATGTGTTGAGGTGGGGAATAATATTATGTACGAATCATTAGACCCAAAAATATTTGAATACTCAATGAATAATATAAAAGATACTGAATCACTGAAGCAAATAATACTAATGAGATATCGTCTCAGTAGGCCTGAACTATCTGATAGAGAGATATTGTCAAAAGGTGTAGGGTATACATTCTTAAGATTTATTTGACTATTGGTGTGTCAGGTATACAATTTTACTTAGGAGCACCTACTATGAAAACAAATATATTTCTCGCAATATTTTCTTTCCTGCAAATCTCTTATGCTGATCAATGTGATAGTTGCCTCGACGTCAAGGTCCCCCCAGTTGATACCTTGGAATACTATCAATTTCTCAAAGGGGTATATGATGTGGTTCAAATAAAGGAAGGTAAGGAAAAGGGTACTGTCCAGTTAGATGTTAGAGACCACGAGAGGGGTCTGCCACTCGAAATCATTCAAGCTGATGAGTTCAAAGAATCATTTGAGTTGAGTAAGAAAGTGACGATTCGTGTGACCGAGCTACCTTCAAAAACCCCTGGCGAAAAAGTCATTCATCTGGAATTTATTGGTACCAATCAGTGGGGAATTAAGACTTTTAAGTTTGAAACTTATCGAACAATAAAAGTTCCTGAAAAGAAGGAATTGCCTCGAAGAAAGAGGCTCTATTCAGATAGTGAGCAAATGCTCGCAAACATACCGCCTTTTGGCGGTTTTTATTTAATCATAACTATGGCAGGGAAGTCCTCGTGCCAATTGCCTCCCAAAAGATAGTTGCTAAATACCCAGTTTCCGCCCGTCCAAGAAATATATCTTACATAAAGATCACCATCAGGACTTCGATCGATTGTTCCCCAGAAAAAGATGTATTGAGCGTTACCCTTACTTCCAGTCTTCCATTCCTCAGGGATTAGTCCTGGATGTGATCTTAAATATTGCCATGTTATCGCGTTCAGTACACAAATATTTTTTTGCTTCAAGTGTTCGTATAGATCATTCCCACGGATGGACCCCTGAATCTGTACAGGGTCAAGAAAAAGCGACGTCTTATTTTTAATCTCCAATGGATCTAGTTGACCTTGATTGGTCCAATTTTCTGCAATGGTCCAAAGATCACCGTATGTGTCAGGATGTCCTGTAGTATCTATATAATTTTCGGAATTAGGTGTCATTACATAGCAATTATATTCCTTTCACGTACAAATACAAATAATATTAGCTTTGCGGTTATAAACAGTGGTTGTATAAATTATTTTTTTATTTTGATATAATATTATTGAAAAGTCGAGCTGTATCTTATATGTTTTTAAATAATCTAAAAAAAATAGTCTCAACGATTCTTGCAATTGCAACTTTTGTTTTGGGTGCAAACATTATTTATTCTTGGACTGCTCCCACAGGAACACCACCTACTGCTGATGCTCCTACGCCAATCAATGTTGGGTCCAATACTCAAATAAAAGCAGGACCACTTGGAATCGACGGTAATTTTCTAGTAACAGGTAATACTGCATTTACTGGACGAGTGAGAATTGCAGATGGAACACAAGGGGCAGGCAAATATCTTACCTCTGACAAAGATGGAAATGCATCATGGAAACCATTACCATAATTTTAATCTATGGATATACACACAGAACCAAAACCTTTCATAAAAATCTTTATTAAGACTCTTATTTATGTTGTTTTGAGTTTTATTATTATATGGAGTTTATTGGTCATTAATGAAGAGTACTCTATATATTCTGATGTTCCTCCTCCTATCCCAGTGATTGTTCCTGAAACACCTGCACCTTTGACTCAGGCCCAAAAGATGAATATTGCAAACGATTTAAACTTATCAACAGATAAGGTGTATAATCCGACTGATGCTGCAAGACAGCTCAATTCTATTCCAAAGCCTAAAAACACAATGACAGATGAAGAAAAAAATAAAATTTTGATGGGACTTGAATAATCTATGAAGACATATATTTTATCTTTGTTTGTTTTGATAATGCTTTGCTTCGGAGCATTGAATATTTATGCATGGAAATCTCCAACACGTCCTGCGCCAGCAGGAGGTATTGACGCGCCTGTGACTGCTCTCGTAATGGACCAGATCAAGAACGGAACACTTGGCGTTAGTGGTATGTTTGCTGTATTTGGTAACAGTGTTTTTACTGGTGGATTTAAAATCGCAGATGGTACACAAAGAGAATTTTATGCACTCACTTCTGATAGTGCTGGAAACGCGACATGGACTCGTCTCCCTGCTAAACCAGTGGCGGTGCACAAGCTGAGTCTAGGGGATTGTCCTCCAGGTTCGACCAAGATGACTGATCGTGGTTTGCCATATTGTGGGTACTGGGTGAATACTGGTGTTGCATCATATTGTAAACCAGGAGACACACGTATTGCTGCTGTAGATACTGGTACAAGTGGACATAAAGGAGGTAATCATGGAATTACACTTGTTGAACCAAATGGGTGTATTGGATGGGAGGGTGCAAGTAATTTCGGTGGTGCAGGATGTGCTGTGCAATGTCGTGCAAAGACAACCTATAATTAAATAGGAGCCTTATTTTGAAAAAGATGAACAAAAAAACCAAAATTCTAATACTATTATCAACTGCATTTGCACTTATTGTCACACTAAGTGATGTTACATCTTCTTGGGTTGCACCGACAAGCGGTGGTCCAGATGGAGATACTCTACCACCGATAAATAAGGGTTCATCAGCCCAAAGGAAATTGGGTAGTCTTGGTGTTCAAGGGTTTGCTTCATTTGGTGGAGCGACTTTTACGGGAAAAGTACAAATAAAAAATGGGACACAGGGTGAGGGGAGGATTTTGGTGTCTGATGGTATAGGAAACACACGATGGGTGACACCCCCTAAATATCTCCCAGGTGGCGCTTGTCCCGACGGTACAGTAATGAGAAGTGATGGTGAGTGTGGTTATACATATGAAGTATACGGCGGCGGATACATTGCTTGTTCACCTGGAGATACTCGACTGTCTTTTTATGATTCAGGTGAAGGAAGAAATCATGGTGCTGTAGCTGTAGATCCAAACGGATGCTTTTCATGGGAAGGTCGCAAGAATTACGGTGGATATTCATGCACGATGACTTGTATTGGTAAAGTTAGAATATGCATGAAGATAGTTGGCGGTGATGCAGAGTGGTATCTTTCAGGGCCCGACCTTCTTTGTAATCAGTAAGATATGAATCCCGTTAGAAGCCGCGGTCACGATTAACTTTGAAAAATAAAACAATGATTAAAGCAGATCGAAGTATTTATAAAATAAATTTAAGCACAAGCGAGGCAATCGCGACCTGCTTCTAAACGGGATGAATAATAGATTTTCATTTTATTCAAAATCCTTCGTCATCTTTCAAACTGTCGTTATTCTCATTTTAGGTGCTGTAATCTCTTGGTATTTTGGACACATAGTGTATGAAAATGAAAAAAATGCACTTATCAATCGTGTTGATAATATTGCACGAACACTTGATTCTGATATGCTCACAAGTCTTCAGGGTAATGAATCCGATCTGCTAAATCCAAACTATATCTACTTGAAGAAGAAATTGGTTGATCTGAGATCTGTTAATGAAGATTCACGATTCTTGTATATACTGGGATATCGGCAAGATGTAGAAAAGCTTTTCTTTTATGTCGATTCGGAGAGTCCTGAGTCACGTGATACATATTCTCCACCAGGTGAGTTGTATGAACAGACTACCAAAAATGAGATAGATAATTTCCTGCGAGGCGTTTCTTTTGCTGAGGATCCATATACTGATGCTTGGGGAAGGTGGGTGAGTGCATCTGCTCCTATTATCTCTGTGAAGACTGGACTACCAGTAGCAATGGTTGGGATTGATATTGATGCAACGAAACTCATAAAGGATATTATACTGGTCTCCCTGTTTCCTTTTGTGGTAGCTGTTGTTCTTGCGATGCTTTTGTTTGTTTTTCATAAGATGAGAGTTCGTGAAAAATTAAATGAGCTCAACAATGTAAAATTAGAATTTACATCATTTATGTCACACGAGATTAGAGGATTTGTAACAAAGATGAAAGGAGGACTTCGAGCGTTGGTACATGAAGATTTTGGAATTTTGACTGCCGATCAGTCTTCGTATGTAAAAGACTTGATGATGCAGAGTGATGAATTCGCAGAGCTTGTTGAGGAGTTTCTCGATGTGGGGCATCTTGAACAGGATACTGAGATGTCGCTTTCTATAGGAGACTATAATCTTTTGGATATTATAAAGAGTGTTGTTGCAGATGTTGGAGAAGCGCTCCATCGAAAAGAAATCGCTGTCGTGTATGAAGGTAATGTTCCTGATAAGGTGTACTGTCCGTGTGATAACAATAAAATAGGAAGAGTGTTCTCAAATATTATCCTCAATGCGGCAAAATATTCCGGAGAAAAAAGTTCAATCCGAATAGGATATATTGATGCCAATACTTCTCACACAATTTATATTAAGGATTCTGGTATCGGTGTTCCAGAATCTCAAAGAGAGAATATGTTCAAAAAGTTTTTCCGAGCTAATAATGCTCGAGATGCGCATTCATCAGGAACAGGATTGGGGCTTTATTTCTCAAAACTTATTGTAGAAAAACATCGAGGAAAGATATGGTATGAATCAATGGAAGGAAAAGGGGCAACATTCTTTATTTCATTGCCAAAAGAATAGGGGTAAGTAATCAACCTGCCTGCCGGCAGGCAGGGTTTCAAGTAACAAGTATCCAAGGAAGATGCACGGCGCCGTGCATCTCACTATATTCCACATACAATATTCAATATTCCATCGATTTGACTTTTCTGATTTTGAGAGTATTCTATACCTTATGTTAAAAGTCACACGAAATTTCTTTGGGTTCTATTTCTGGAACAATCCTATACAGGATTAGTGATTTTGCGTAATCTCCAAAAACACCAGTCCTGTAAAGGGGCTGGTGTTTTTATTTCGCTTTTGGGATGGTGCGCTTCAACAACGGAGCTCACCTATCCGAGAGGGAAACCTCAAGATATTGGATATTTGTTTTTTTTCACTAACAACCATATCGTATGTCGAAATTCAATCTCAGAGGTGTAAACCATAAATTACTGCTCGTCTATCTTGCAAATGCAATCGATGACCTGCCTTTTCCGTCTGTAATTCCATTTGGCGAATCTGGGGTTCGTCTTGAGTTTCCAAAAAGGAGTCAAGGAGGCTTTGTCACTGAGGAGGAACTGGCAAGACATCTCACAGGAGAATCGGGGCCTTGTTATACGACTATGGCGAGTTGATGGCAATTCGGAATTTACACCTCCGTCTTGCCACATTTTTAGGGAAGTTGATTGGTTTCAACTTTCCTTAGATGTTATGGATATTCCCAAGAATCGAAAGGAGTTTGCTGTACTCCTAGGTGAATTGATTTCAAAAGGGTTGAGTTTTGTTCTTTGCCCAGTTAGCAAGCGAATCATTATTCACGATTAAGTGGTGGCCGGATTCGGTGGTTTGCTTTCGCAAACCGCCTTTTTTTATACTTAAAATATGCTAGAGTTATCCTTATGATACTACTCGATGGCAAAAAACTAAGTAGGGAAATAGCAGAAAAACTCAAAAAGCGAATTGAGGGGAGTAGTGTGATGCCAGTACTTGCAATTATCCAGATTGGAGCTATCGAAGAGTCAAATATCTATATCAAACACAAGAAAGCCTTTGCAGATAAAATAGGTGCCAAAGTAGAACACATAACTCTCAATATAGATGTTTCTCAAAATGATGTTGTTGCAAAAATCAATGAACTGAATACCAACAATAATATTCACGGAATAATATTACAGCTTCCAATTCCAGAACATCTGGACAAGAGAAGTCTTATCGAAACAATAGATCCAAAGAAAGACGTTGATGGACTACATTCGTTCAACCAATCAAAAATATTTCAAGGAGATGATACCGGTATTGTGCCTGCAACACCAAAAGGTGTAATGTCTCTCCTTCGAGAATATAATATAGAATTGGTTGGTAAAAAGGTTCTCGTTATTGGGCGATCATTACTTGTGGGGCGACCGATGGCGATGCTTCTACTTAAAGAAAATGCGACGGTCACTATCGCCCACAGTAAAACCGAAAACCTCAAAGATGTGGTAAAAGAAAGTGATATTGTGGTTGTGGCAGTAGGGAGGGCAGGACTTATCACGAAGGAAATGGTCAGAGAAGGGCAAGTGATAGTTGATGTGGGGACTAACAGTGTGGTAGGTAAGACTTTGGAAGAAGTTGAGACTCGTAAACTTGTGGGCGATGTAATGTTTGAAGATGTGAAGGATTTGGTCTATGCAATCTCACCAGTGCCGGGTGGTGTGGGACCAATGACTGTAGCGAGTTTGTTTGAAAATCTCTGTGAAGCAATAAAAATATAATTATGGAAGCGGATCCGTTTGCATTTGAGAATAACAAGAGAGCTGCTAATATTTGTCGTAATTTCGATGTGCTTTTAGCTCGTATTGAAGATGGTGAGGCAAATCTTGCAGAAGAAAAACTCTGGTTGCAAGTAGGAGGGGTTGAGATTACGGATCCGAGGTTGGCTTATATTAAAGAACTTGAAAAGTTCGTTAATCTTATGGAGACCCCTGAAGTTACAGAGTTCCTAAAGACCCAGGATTCTGCGATACAAAAGAGATTGAGTGATGATATAATAAGGGCTCGGATATATTTACAAGCATTTAATAATTAAATTATGGAAAACAATATATTGGCATCGCAGAAAATTAAGCAAGCACTACTCGCGGTCCTTGTGCTTCTTGCTGTTCTTCTTTTAGCAAAATCTATTAATGAGTTTGCACACATTGGAGAGAGGAGTTCGACTGCAATACAGGATATGATTACTGTGCAAGGTAAAGGTGAAGTATTTGCAGTGCCTGATATTGCAACATTTTCATTCTCAATTACTGAAGAAGGTAAAGATGTGACAGAAGCAAACAATAAATCTTCTACAAAGACTAATGCGGTGATGAAGTATTTGAAAGAGGTGGGTATAGAACAGAAGGATATAAAGACAACGGATTATAGTGCCAACCCAAAATATGACTACACACAGATTGTCTGTATCAAATATCCTTGCCCATCTTCATCACCAAAACTTATTGGATATGAAGTCTCACAAACTATTTCTGTAAAAGTCAGAAACACAGATAAAGCAGGGGATATTCTTTCTAAGGTAGGGGCACTTGGAGTTACAAATATCAGTGGTCTTACATTTACAATTGATGATTCTGAGGCTCTCAAGGCAGAAGCTCGATCAAAAGCTATCGAAGATGCAAAGACAAAAGCAGGTGCGCTTGTAAAGGAACTCGGGGTACGAATAGTCGGAGTATCTTCATTCTACGAAGATCAAAATGGTGTTGCTTATCCTATGTATGCAATGGAATCAAAGGTAATGGGTATTGGTGGAGGAGCTTCTCCTGTAGCGCCTGATATTGCAAAGGGTCAGAACAAGATCACGGTTAATGTAAATGTGACTTACAGGATTAAGTAGAAGATTGAATATAGGATTTTGTATATAGATAAATACAAATTCAAATAAGCCGCCCCGTAGGGGCGGCTTATTTTGCTATATTCTAGCCTCGACATTCAATATTCCACCCCGTTGACTTCCACTCCTTCGTGGTGTATTATTGTACTACCTACCCCGAGAGGGGTTTTTTAGTATAAATTCAAATCCATATGTCTAAAATCACTGATTATTTTAAAGAAGTAAAGGCAGAAATGGCTCATGTTACTTGGCCTTCACGAAAGCAGACAACTCTGTTTACTCTTGTTGTGATTATTCTTTCTCTTGCGGTAGCAATCTATCTCGGACTTTTGGATTATGTGCTTCGAATCGGAGTCGGAAAGTTGTTCTAATAGACTTTAGATTTTATCAATTTTTAAATAATTAAATTATGGCAAAACAAGTAGAAGGAGAGCGAAATTGGTATGCAATCCACACATACGCTGGATACGAGAACGCAGTGCTTCGAAATCTAAAGCAGCGAATCGAGTCTCTAGGTATGGAGGATCGGATTTTTAATGTGCTTGTTCCTACAGAAAAGAAAATCAAGGTCAAGGGTGGTAAGAGAGTGGAAGAAGAAGAGAAAATCTACCCAGGATATATCCTCGTAGATATGATTGTGACAGATGATTCTTGGTATGTAGTACGAAACACTCCTCGTGTAACAGGATTTGTTGGATCTGGAGTATACCCGGTACCCCTCAATAAACAAGAAGTTGATACACTTTTTGGACGAATGAATTCAGGTACAACAAAGCACAACATTGATCTCGATATTGGAGACGCAGTCATCATCTCAGATGGACCATTTAAGGATCTTGAAGGTAAAGTAGGGGAGGTTGACAGTGAGCGAGGAAAGGTTAAGGTATTGGTATCAATGTTCGGACGAGAGACACCTGTAGAACTTGATTTCCTTCAAATTCGAAAAATATAGCGACCGAATAGTTTCTTGCCCGAGAGGGGCTTCTCAGGAAACAACAGAAATTTATTAAATAAATTACAATTATGGCAACAAAGAAAGTATTAAAGAAATTGAAATTGGTGATTCCAGCAGCGAAGGCAACTCCTGCTCCACCAGTAGGTCCTGCACTTGGTCAGGCTGGTATTAACATCGGAGATTTCGTAAAGAAATTCAACGATGCGACTGCACAGATGCACGGAGATATCATCCCAGTAGAAATCTCAGTATATGAAGACCGATCTTATGATTTCGTCCTTAAGACTCCTCCAGCTTCTGCTCTCGTAAAAAAGATGCTCAAGCTCGAAAGTGGTTCAGGAGAAAATCTCAAGAAGAAGGTGGGAACAATTACAAAGGCACAGCTTAAAGAAATTGCAGAAAAGAAAATGCAAGATTTGAATGCTGGTTCAATAGAAGCCGCAATCAAAATCATCGAAGGAACTTGCCGAAGTATGGGCGTCGAAGTGAAATAGGACACTTCGACCGACCGGAGACCGATAAGGTCGAGGCGAGCTCACACAACTTTTCAGCAGAAAAGTATGTGGGAGTGGGGGTGAAATAGGAAACTTCTCAAGTTAAAACAAATAAAAATGCACGGCGCCTAAAGGCGCCGTGCATTTTCTTATACCGCGTGTTATTATCACTTAAATTCGTTATTTGGAAAGGAGGTAAAAATGAAATCAGACTTTTTTGCATCAAAATCCACTTTCAGTGCACAATATCCGACACCTGTCTCGTTCCACTTGTTCATGCACGGCTTTGGTCGTTGACTTCCCATATGGGGAGTTTTTTATTTACATATATAAAATTGGGTGTATATTAATAAACGGATTAAATCCATATCACCATGAAAGCATCTGTAACTCCACGTCGTCGTTCTGCTAGCCATTATGGCCTTCCAGGTCGTATTCTGCGCCCAATCATGCAACGTTCACTCTGCCAACAGCGAGACACGTGCAATGGTTGCGGATTTTGGTGTCCCAATCGCAACAAACAACCGCGGTAATTCGATACCAATATGTTGCTCGCCACATCCATTGTGATATGGCGGTTTTTTTATTTCTTTACTTTTTGGTAAATAGGAGTAATGTGTGGGGTAGATTATGAATGCACCACTCGAAAAAAGGTTTACTTTTGCTGACCTACAAAGAGTTTGTAAAAGACCAGAAAGGGGCTTGTGTCGTCGTCGACTTTGGCAAGGGATTAAGTGGATAATCAACATCTTCTGTCTCAAAAAAAAGATTGTTCGTCAGATTCGTAAGGCAGAGGAGGTTCCGGTCGACAAAATCCTGGAGCTTTTCATTCGTCTCATCGAGTATGCGAATTATCGAGGTATTGATGTACAGGAGGAAATCTCCCTTTCCTATCCAGATTTCTGCATCTACTGTGGCCTCAAGCCTTGTGGATGTACCAATCCCGGAGTTCCTCGTCCACTCGTCCGTCTCGAGCGATATCAGCTCAAGCCTGATCTGAAGATCTCGGTGTCGCGATTCCAAGCACGTGACTTTGAGGTCTATCCAAACGACAGGTCTTACACGGCAAAACTAATCCGCGCCTTGCATTTGTCAGAGGAGATTGATGAACTCGTAATTGAGATGCTCAAGGAGGTGATCAAAGAATCTGACCTCAAAAAGGTAACGGAGGAAGTGATTGATTGCCTCGAACGCACAATATCAGTTGCGAGCACGTTTAACATCGACGTCGCAGACCTCATCTGGAGATACTTTAAATCCGGCACCACCTCTACCTGAGGTGGTTTTTATATTAATTTATTTCAAAACTTTGTACTCCAACATTAATGTTCCACTTTCTGTTTTTTCTTCTGATATGAGTTCTAGTTTAGTATTTAAATCTTTGTTAAATATCGAAATACCTGAACCAAAGAGAATTGGTTCTATAGTGAGATAGATTGTGTCCACAACTTGAGCTTCGAGAAACATTGTATAGATCTGTGAACCTCCGCAGATTGCGACTTCTTTGAATCCTCTCTCTTCAAGATTTCTGATGAGTTCTGTGGGGGGGAGAGAAGTAGTTTCTGCACCCTCAAATGTCTCTGCTCTCGAATAAACAATATTGAGCCTATCTTTAAGAGGTTTGGAGAAGGTCTTAAATGTTGATGCACCTACTACTATGACTCCAGCTCTCTTTGAAAGTTCAACGAATCGCGCTTTATCTTCTTTGCTTGTCCAATCAAAAGGGGAGTGACCTTTGTCTTTGGCAATGAAACCATCAAGAGTTTGTGCCGAAATAATGAATACTTTCATAATAATAATCATATACTAAATATTTTCTTTAGTATACATAGTCGTCAAATTCTACGGCCGTAGAATTTGACGACTATTGTTGAAGTACTATAATTATTCTATGGCAAATATAGGATACAAGATTCTTGAAATTTTAATGGATATTGAAATCCGCTACAAGGGTGGACATAGGGCTAGTCTTTCATCTTTATGTGAAATCATTTTAGGTCAGAAGTCATCAGTCCAAACTTCGCTTACTCGTCTTCGTAGAAAAGGTTTTATCCGAAACGATAATGGTGGTTGGGTAATAACTGAGGACGGGAGGAGGTATTTGGATAAAGTTTCCTTAAAAGAATTTGAATCACCATTTGATAGAAACTCTAAAAAGGATTTATTGCTGATGTTTGATGTTCCTGAGGAGTGTAGACAGTACAGAGACTGGCTTCGGGAGCAATTAAAAAAATTTGAATACGTAATGATTCAGCAAAGTGTTTGGGCGGGTCCATCACCACTTCCTCAGGAATTTAAAAAGTATATAAAGCAGTTGGGAATGCAGAAAAATATAAGAACATTTAAGCTCGCGAAAGGGGTCAGTATAAAATAACAATCGTCACTTTCTACGGCCGTAGAAAGTGACGATTGTTATTTGATTGAAAAGTTTGAGCTATCGATTGTCGCCGTTTCCTAGGTGGACTCCTCGTTCAACACGACTTTTAAGTTTTTCGATATTTCCTTTTGCTATATCTTCGAGTGAAATACCTGTGTGATTTGAGATACAGGATACATACCAGAGGATATCCCCGAGTTCTTTAGCAATCATTTTTTTATCTTCCTCATCCCATTTACCTTTTTTGTGCCAGTATATTTTTTTGAATTTTTCTGTTACTTCTCCTGCTTCTCCTGCGAGACCAAGTACGATTGCAAAAAAATCTGGGTTATTGAGATCGAGTCCAGCTGAATGGTCTGTTGCTAATGCTAATTTTTGATATTCGTCGAATGTCATAAAAAGTACTAATATTTAATTCCTTTTTCAGATTTTAATTCCTTCATTTTACCTTCTGCAACATATTTTATTTCATCAGCGTCTCTTTTTTGTTTTGCGTCTTTGGTCATAATGAACCCTTCGACAATATCCTTTTGGTGGTATCGACTCTTTTCAGCTTCCACAGGTTCAACGAGTGACTCAAACACAAGCTGACAGAATCGTTCTCCTGGGTAAAGCTTCACCACTTGAGATGATGTGTTGTTTCCAATCGGAATCACAAGCTGTCCTTCATATCCAGAGTCTACGATTCCTGTGAGGTCAACTGAGAGCCCCTTTCGGTTGGTTGATGATCGAGGATAGAGAATAGCCATAAGGTCATTTGGTACCTTCACACTCTCAAATGTTGAAGCGAGCACGTGCTCATTAGGAAGAAGTTCAAAGTATTGACCCTGTTCAAGCTCAATCGCTTCAAAGTATTCAGGCTTATTTTTATCGAGATGATCGATTCGGAGTGCCTCTCGACCATTTGGTGTCATATGCCATTCCTTTGGTATGAGGAATGTGTAGCCAAGTCGCATATCAATAGCGTGTGCCTGCACTTGGAATTCATCAAGGTTAGGATGAAAAGTAATGTTGCCTGTTTTTACTCGTTCAAGGATTTGTTTTTTTGTGAGGATAGACATATGTGTATTATAAAGTAATTTTAAGGTCTTTTATAGCTTCCATTGGATTATATTGTGAGGCGAGGTTTTCTACTATTTCTTCGACAAGTTTTACATCTTTTTTTTCAGCCCTCTCAAAAGATTTTTTTGGGAGTTTCAGGATGATATTTTTGTGATTGTTTTTTCTCTTGATCAGTTCTTTTGCTCCGTTGTAATGGTTATCGTAAATGTGTGCATTTGAGATTGAGTGTGTATAGATCCCAGGCTTCACTCCAAGCCTTTGCGCTAGAATACATTGGAGTAGTGCAAACCCAGCAACATCGGCAGGAAATCCGAGTACCATATCATTTGAACGGACTATGAGGTGTAGGTGTAATCGACCAGCAATGATGTTGACTGTAAATGAATAAGGGCAGGGCACGTTAGCTTTTTTAGTTCCACCAAGACCATCTTCGCGAGCGTCCCACATCATGACCACACCGTGTCTTGAGGAAGGATCCTTTTCAAGGAGTTTTATAAGGAGTCCAATCTGGTCACGGCCAAAATGCTTTCTCCATCTGTATCCATATGCTGCAGTGACCACGTCATTTGGGTTGGTAAATATGTCCCATATCTTCGTGAAGTGACGGAGAAAATCATCAGGCTTTCTTGCACCAGAGAGGAACCATATTTGTTCAGCGGTAAACATTTTGACTGGTATTCTCCGAAGTGTAAGGAGAGGAAACCCATCCTTCTCAATATCGGTTTGAAATGTAAGTCCTGGAAGCGCTTTGGTTTTGACCCCTTGGCGTTTACTTATATCCTCGACACCTTTAGTCATAATATCTCTGATGAGAGATTGATAGATTTGGTCGAATTTGGTCATAGGTGTATTATAAAACGAATGCAGAATGATTCAAACAAAATAACATATCCATACATCCCAGAAGGAAGGTCAATACTCTTTGTTTCCTCAGATAATCATTTTATGCTCCACTCAAAAAACTGTGCCCTCAAATACTCAACCGATCAGAATCATCCGACAGGAGCTGTCGTGGTGAAGAATGATGTAATACTTGGTGAAGCATCAAATCAATCTGGGTATAGAAAAAAACTGCTCATTGAGGCACATAAGAAGTGGTTTTGTATTAGGAAATGGTTCAAGGTAAGAAGTGGAACTAAATATTGGCTTTGTCCTGGATGTGCAACAAGTAAAAATCATGCAGAAACAAGAGCCTGCCTCGATGCGATTAAAAAGTGCGGGAGAGAGAAGGTGAGTGGTGCCGATTTATACCTCTGGGGACATTGGTGGTGCTGTAAGCCTTGTTGGGATACAATGATAAAAAGTGGTATCAAAAATGTGTATTTACAAGAAGGAAGCGAAATTACATTTAAATAATATGATCTAAATAATTCAAAACCGAATATTTATTTAATTAATTTTCTAATCAAATGAAAGACAAACAAATCGCATCTCTTATAAAGGCAGAAACAAAACGACAGAAGGGAGTAATCAATCTTATCGCATCAGAAAACTATGTGTCGAAAGATGTACTCGAAGCACTTGGAAGTATTTTTGATAACAAATACGCAGAAGGATATCCGTTCGCACGATACTATGGTGGACAAGAAAATACAGACAAACTCGAAACTCTTTGTCAGGATCGAGCACTCAAACTTTTTAAACTGAAGCGTGATAATTGGGCGGTTAATGTGCAGCCACTCTCAGGATCACCTGCAAACCTTGCTGTATATCTCGCACTTGTACCACAAGGAGGGAAGATTATGGGACTCCCACTTACTCTCGGAGGACATCTCACTCACGGACAAAAAGTTTCTATCACTGGAAAAGTATGGAATCAAATCGCAATTCCTGTTGATGTAAAAACTGAGATGATTGACTATGCAAAAATGCGAGAGATCGCAATTGTAGAGAAGCCATCACTTATCGTGTGTGGGTTTACTGCGTATCCTCGAATTGTAGATTTTAAAAAAGTGCGAGAGATTGCTGACGCGTGTGGTGCTCTCATGATGGTAGATATGTCACACTTTGCAGGACTCGTCGCAGGGGAGGCATATCCAACACCATTTGCATATGCAGATGTGGTCACTACAACGACTCACAAGACTCTCCGTGGTCCACGAGGGGCGATGATTTTCTCAAAAGTGGATGCACGAGAAATAAACAAAAAGATTGATAAAGCTATTTTCCCGGGACTTCAGGGTGGACCACATATGGGACAGATTGCAGGTATTGCAGTTGCACTCAAAGAAGATGATTCTGCAGCGTTCAAAAAGTATGCAAAGCAAGTCATCAAGAACGCACAAGCGATGGCGACTGAACTCCAGAAACTCGGATGGGGGATTGTCTCTGGTGGGACAGACTCACACCTTGTCCTTGTCGACACATGGATGAATGGAAAGGGGATTCCAGGAAAAGAGGCAGAAGCAAAACTCGAAAAAGCAGGAATCATTTGTAATAAAAACACTATTCCAGGAGAAACACGAAGTCCATTTGATCCATCGGGAATCCGAATTGGTAGCCCTGCAGAAACAACGAGAGGAAAGAAAGAAACTGATTTTATTAAAATCGCACGGAAGATTGATAAGGTACTAAGAAGTAAATAATGAAAGGGCGATTAATTGTTATTGAAGGTGCTGATGGATCTGGGAAAGCAACGCAGACAAAACTGCTTGTTGAACATTTGGTGAAAGAGAATATTCCAAAATTCACAATCGATTTTCCTCAATATGATAACAATCTTTTTGGTGGATTTCTCCGTGAGTGTCTCCGTGGTGAGCATGGAGATTTTGTGAATTTTGATCCATATATTGCATCACTTCCATATGTCTGTGATCGTTTCGAATCAAAATCAAAAATAGTTGATGCACTCCTACGAGGTGAGACTGTAGTGATGGATAGATATGTGAGTGCAAACCAGATTCATCAAGGAGGCAAGATAAAAGATGCTGAGGAAAGAGAAAAATATCTAAAATGGATTGATAAAGTTGAGCACGAGATATTTGGACTTCCACGACCTGATTTAATAATCTATCTTGATGTTCCATATTCGATTGTAAAAAATCTTGTACAAGAAAGAATTGCAAAAGAGGGTGGTGCGAGAGATTTGGTAGAAGAGAATGCAGAGTATCTGATAAATTCTCAAAAAGCCGCACTCGATATCGTGATGCAAAAGGGGAGCTGGACAAAAGTGTCTTGTGCCGATGGGGAAGCAATGATGTCTCGAGAAACGATTCACGAAAAAATTTGGGAGAAAGTAAGAGAAATTTTGCAATAAAAAACGCTCCTGGTCTCAGGGATACAGAAGTACAAGATCAACGATGACAAGAACGAATAGGGCGATTGCTGTGATGTTGTGTGTTGCTAATTTTGGCAACAAGTTCACTCTAGTACATTTTACAAATTAGAATTTATAAAAAATTCCTCCAACCAAAGAATGGAAGAAGGGAATATTCTAGTTATTACAAGTATTGCGCTTGCAACAGTAAAAAATAAAAGAAAAGTCCACGCGCAAGGGGTCATATATACGTAGGCAAACTCGCTTCTGTTCAATATGTATCGGAAGGACAGAGATAAAAACAGACAAAAGAATATGGCGCTACAAATATAGCATATTATGACAAGGTTCATGATGTTGCTGTGTATAGGATACTCATTTTGCTTATTTTTGGCAACAAAAATCCCTCTATCCAAATGATTGAATGAGGGCGATGATTGCGAGGATTACGAGAAGAACTGTTGTGCCTACGGCAGACAGAAGTGCAGCCCAACCATAGTATGAATGTAGTGCTGCGGGCAATATCTCTCTTTTGAATTCTATAACCCGAGCATGTTCTGGATCATCCACTTCGGTCTTCTGTTGTTTGCTGTGCAGTTTCCAGTATTTTGAGTACACAAGATTCATGCGAAACAAGGAGAGAAATGTAAATCCATACCCAACAATCGCAACAATGATAATGAGAGTCGTCATAGGTTCTGAAACAACACTACATATTTTTGCCTCTTTTGGCAAATTCTGAAATAAAAAACAACACAATGGTTGGGTGCATTGTGTCATATTTTGTTCGCAGGAATACTAACGGTTATGAATGAGTAATCCACAGACAGATGAGGAGTGATCCTGCAATAATCAGTGTGACAATCAAAACTCCAAAAAAGAATGCAGCGAGTAGCCAATCGATAGCATACATGTTGTGAAGTTGTCTTTCATCCACTCCCTGGCGCATTTTAAGTTTGTTAATCGTTCTTGAAAATTTCACCCTGATGATTGTAAGTGTGATAGACAAGATAGTGGTATTAATGAGTAGTGGAAAAAGATATGAGATGATTGTGTTCATGGTGAGAGAAAGGACTGTTGATTTGGCTCATAATCATATTACTTTTTTTGCCTCTTTTGGCAAATAATGGTTAAATGATGGTGTGATTGATATTGCTAATAAAATAAAGGAATTAATAAAGAAAGTGGGGGGAGAACTCGGCTTGGATTTGGCTGTGGTTAACCTTGAACATCCGGATGATATAAAAAATGGAGACTATTCGACTAATGTGGCACTTATGTATGCAAAAGCTCTCGGTAAATCCCCTCGAGAAGTCGCGGAGCAAATCAAAAATCAAATCTCAAAAATCAAAAATGAAGAAGGGATAAAAGAGATTGAAAAGATAGAGGTTGCTGGAGCTGGATTTATTAACTTCTATCTCTCACGAGAGTTTTTTGCTGAAAGTATTGGAGAAATAATAAAGGATGAGAATTTTGGAAATTCTAACATCGGTGATGGTCAGAAGGTGGTAGTCGAATATTCTTCACCGAACATTGCAAAACCTTTTACTGTAGGACACCTCCGATCTACTATCATTGGTGACGCTGTTGCAAATATCGTTTCTGCTCTTGGATATAGTGTTATTCGCGATAATCATTTGGGCGATTGGGGAACACAGTTCGGTAAAATGATTGTAGCTATCAAAAGATGGGGTAACATTGAAGAAATTAAAAAAAGTGAAAAGCCAATTCATGATTTAGTAAATCTCTATATCAAATTCCACGATGAAGCCGAAAAGGATCCGACTCTTGAAGACGAAGGGAGAGAATGGTTTGTAAAACTTGAAGCGGGAGACAATGAGGCAAAAGAAATCTGGTCTTTCTGTATTGAGAGATCGCTCGCATCGTTTAAAGAAATTTATTTTGCACTTGGTGTGAATAGTTTTGATACATGGAGAGGTGAGAGTGTCTATGGAGAATTCATCCCGACAATTCTAAAAGAGCTCGAAGACAAAAAACTTTTAAAAGAAAGCGAGGGTGCAACTCTTGTGTTTTTTGATGAAGATAAACTTCCTCCACTTATGATCAAAAAGACTGATGGATCGACACTCTATGCAACGCGAGATCTAGCGACAGATTATTGGAGACGAAGTGAATATGGGAATGATGTAAAAATTATCAATGAAGTGGGTGGTGAGCAGTCTCTTTATTTCAAGCAACTCTTTGAAGTCGAAAAAATGCTTGGCTGGGTTCGTGATGGGCAGCGTGTGCATGTGGCACACGGACTCTATCGGTTCAAAGAAGGTAAGATGAGTACTCGAAAAGGAAATGTTATATGGCTTGAAGATGTGATCGAAGAAGCGATCAAAAGAGCAGGGGAGATAAATAAAGAGACAGCAAAGGAAGTGGCGATAGGGGCTCTTAAGTTTAATGATATAAAACGAAAGAGTTCTGAAGATATTGTGTTTGATTGGGATGAGATTCTGAATCTCAAAGGGGATTCTGGTCCGTATCTTCAATATGCATATGTCCGTGCATTTTCTATTATCGAAAAAGCTGAAGCACAAGGAATCAAAATTTCATTTGATAATTCACCAGAGCATATTTCACACATTGAAAAGATTCTTTATCGATTTCCTGAAGTCGTGTCTCGAGCCGGTGCAGAATATTCTGCACATTATATTGCGACATACCTCATGGAAGTGGCATCAGTATTCAGTAGTTTCTATGCTGAGGGAGTTATTGTTAGTGACGCTCCAGAAGCTCCATACAAAGTAGCAATTACAAAAGCGTTTAGTATTGTAATGAAAAGGGGATTGGAATTACTTGGGATACCGGTTCTCACCAGAATGTAAAATAAGTCAAAGTTCAAAAGGCAGAACTCAAAAATTTAATTAAAAAGTTAAAAGTGAAGCCAGTGCCCACTCTGTGGGCACTGGCTTCATAATTTTGAATTTTAACTTATATTTTTGACTTTTGACCTTTCACTTCTGACTTGTATTCGTGTTATAATTACCTCACTCAAAAGAGTGTTAATTATTAGTTACTAAAATTAATCTTTATGAAAATGTGTTGTTATAAAAATAAAAGTCTTGGACTTTTGATACTCCGACTCTTTGTGGGAGGAATCTTTCTTGTTCATGGTATTCAGAAACTTACAAATATGGAGGGGACTATCGGGTTCTTTTCACAGATTGGACTTAACTCATTCTGGGCATATGTTGTAGCAATCGTTGAGGCTCTCGGTGGAGCAGCTCTTGTACTTGGACTCTTTGTACAGTACGCGTCTGCACTCCTCTCAATTATTCTTATCGTCGCTATTGTGATGGTAAAGTATAAATTCGGTGGACCAACTGCGCTCGGTAAATTTGCTGCAGCGGAGGTCGACCTTGCTCTTCTCGGAGCAAACCTCGCGCTTATGTGTGCAGGTGCTGGACGATATGGACTTTCAAAATGGTGTAAGTGTCATAAAAATGATGCTTCTTGCAAAGTGTGTAGTGTAATGGGATGCGAAGAGGGGAAGTGTGGAGATTGTGAGAAATGTTCTAAATAGCTCTTAGCTACTAGCTATCAGTTGTTAGGGAAATACAATTCAAAATGCACGGCGCCTAAAGGCGCCGTGCATTTTGAATTTAACACCGGAGCGGAGTCAAAATACTTTTTGAAGAGACTCGCCCTTAATAATCTGCAATAGTAAAAGCAGATTATATAGGGCAAGGAGCCGGGCGGGCGAGATTGAGCAAAAATTCAACAGAATTTTATGTGTGCTTCGGAGAAAGTATTTTGCGGAGCGCTATTTGACTTTCAGTATTTTCAGAGTAGATTTACCACAGCCGTACCTTAAATCAACCGGCTTTTTCTCATGAAACGAAACACACCTATTGCGAGAGCCTTGCTCTCTGTCTCCGACAAAACCGGCCTCGTTGACTTCGCCCGAGGTCTCGCTGCACACAATATTGAGCTGCTTTCCACCGGCGGCACGGCCAAACACCTCAAAGATGCGGGACTTACCATCATCGACGTTTCGGACTACACGGGCTTTCCCGAGATGTTCGACGGTCGCGTGAAGACGCTTCATCCGAAAATTCATGGTGGCCTTCTCCAGCGTCGGGACAACGAAACTGATCAGCGCAACGCAGCATCATACTTCATTCACCCGATTGATCTCGTGGTGGTGAATCTTTATCCCTTCGAGCAGACCGTTGCCAAGAAGGGTGTTGCCCTCGAAGAAGCTATCGAGAACATCGACATTGGTGGCCCGTCCATGCTGCGTTCCGCGGCAAAGAATCATCGGTGGGTGACTGTGGTCGTCGATCCGGACGATTACAATCTCGTGTTGAATGACATGAAGGGGACTGGCAATACGGCGCTTCGTACGCGCGAGCATCTCGCGTGCAAAGTCTTCAGACATACGAGTGCGTATGATGCTCGCATTGCAGAGTTCTTGGAAAGTCGCGGCTTTCCGTTGGTTGCATGATTCTCGGCATCCTCAATGTTCAGCGAAGAGTTAAACCTCTTCGCTTTTTTATGTTCAAGTATTTTATACTATATTCAATATTCGATATTCAATTTGCCTTGAATTTTCCTCTCTTTTCCCCTAATATACACAATATGAAAAACGAATACACTATTATCCTATATTACAAATACACCCCAATCGAAAATCCGGAGGCACTTTTGGTCTGGCACAAAGCTGTGTGCGAAGCTCTCGATCTCAAGGGGCGAATCATTATTGCAAGAGAGGGGATCAACGGAACTCTTGAAGGTACAACTGCAAATACTCTTAAATATCGAAAAATGCTCACAGAGCTAAACCAAGATCCAAAGACAAAAGGGATGGGTAACTTTAGTGACATTCAGTTTAAAGATAGTGTGGGGACAGGAAGTGCATTTCCGAAACTTAAAATCAAAGTTCGTCCAGAGATTGTGTCACTTCATCTCGGAGAGGATGATGTTGATCCACGACATCAGACAGGTGTACATCTCAAACCGCAGGAACTCAAAAAATGGTATGAAAAGGGTGAGGACTTTGTCGTCGTCGATATGCGAAATGATTATGAATTTGATGTAGGGCATTTCAAAAACTCTATCAACCCAAAACTTGAAAATTTCCGTGACCTTCCAAAGAAGCTTGATGAGATCTCAAACATTAAGGATAAAAAAGTCTTAACAGTATGCACCGGGGGAGTGCGATGCGAGAAGGCATCAGGGTTCTTGATCAAAAAAGGCTTTAAAGATGTCTATCAGCTTGATGGTGGAATGCACAAATACATGGAGGCATTTCCCGGTGAAGATTTCCTCGGGGCACTCTATACATTCGATGGGCGAGTGGTGATGGATTTTGGGGGAGACCGAGAAATCGTAGGAAAGTGCAAATTCTGTGAATCAAAAACCGAAAACTACCAGAACTGTGCTCGACCAGAGTGCAATGCTCGAATGCTCTGCTGTGAGAAGTGTCTCGATGAGAATGGAAAGCCTTGGTGTAGTGAAAAATGCAAAGAGTGCTCCGCAGCACGATGTCTTTAGAGCACGCATAAAATCAAGCTTGATTTTTTGTTCGACATTATTTGCTTACTGAGGTGTATTCACTGAGTTAGCAAATAAGAAGTGCTCTTGTGGTGCAAGTCTCGGCTACCCGCCTCCGAAGTCTCTAAAGACATCATACCACTCCGCCGGGATGTTGGTGCAATCAATGTTTGATTGCATATTAGGTGAACGGTCTGGATTATTGGGGTGTCTAACTGTACAATAGTGATATATTAATAATTGCTCATATTTTTAACGGGATGGGACACAATCTAAAATTAACTTCATTTAAAGAAATCTGTAAGAGTTCTTGGGTATTTTATAAAACAAACTGGAAAACTATCGTCTTGCTTTTTCTTCCTATTGAAATAGCGGTGCTCATTTGCTTTATTGTTCTCGATTTGATTCCGCAATCAGACTCACTTGCGGTAATAGTGTCTGTGATTCTGTTCACTATTTTTGGATTTATTTTTTCTTCGCTTGTAAAAATACTTACACTCGGGGCACCATGTGTAGTAGAGCAAGTTATTTCAGGAGAACGAATCCAAAAGCCTACTTTGTGGTATTGGTCTATCATAAAAGCGATTGTCCCAATCTCCATTGTATTGTTTTTGATTGGTGTTCTTAATTTTGGATTTGTTTCTATTGTATTCCTAGTGTCAGGTGCAATATTCCTTCTTGGCTCATTACTTATTGATACTATTTCGAGCTATCCATCTTTGAGTACAGTGCTCAATATTGCACTCATTGTGTCTCTTCTCTATGTTGTGGTGAAATACACAATCATTTTCTTTGTGAGGGGAATGTTTTCTATCTATGTCTATTTCTTTGATAAGAGGACTGGGCTTGATGCTGTTGTGAATAGTTTTCTTTTGGCATCCGGAAAAGAGTTTGCTGTATTTTGGAGATCTACAGGAATTTCGGTTATTACTATTATTCCGGCATTAATTCTCGTGGCACCCATTAACGCGACGATTATTTATCAGAGTCTTGGTGACTTGTATTTTCAAGTGATGGTGCTCCATCAGGAGCCGATGATTACTTCGCCATCAACTCCTGTTTCGGTGCTTCTTGATGTTATGACAATGATTGCAGGTATCATTGGTATAAGTTTTTCTGTGGTGATGAATTATTACCTCTGGAGAAGTGTAAAGATGTCAGCGACACCATTCGAAGAGGCAAAATATGCAAAGACTCGAAAATACCTTAAATCTATTATTGGATTTGGTGTTGTGTTTTTTGTTGTCGCGTTTGTGGCGAGCATTGTCTATGCAGTGATGTTTGGGTAGTAGGCACACCTTTTGTTTAAAACAGGACCGCCTTTGCGTACCCGCAAGGGCGGTCCTGTTGTTTTTGAAAACAGGGTAAAAAATGCTAATATGTCGAAATGGATAATGCATCAAGATCAAAAAGCCCTCAAGCAGAGCGGGAAGAGACAATACTCAAATTCTGGCGTGAGAATAATATTTTCAAAAAAACCCTCCAAAAGGATTCTCCAAAAGGACCTTATGTATTCTATGAGGGACCACCGACAGCTAATGGAAAGCCTGGTATTCACCATGTGGAGGCGCGGTCTTTTAAAGATGTGATACCTCGATACAAGACAATGAGAGGGTACCATGTACCACGAATCGCTGGATGGGATACTCACGGGCTCCCAGTCGAGCTTCAGGTAGAAAAGACTTTGGGATTCAAATCAAAAAAAGATATCGAAGAATACGGTGTTGCTCCGTTTAATAAAAAGTGTAAGGAAAGTGTTTTTGAATATATAGATCTCTGGAAAAGCTTTACAGAGCGTATTGGGTATTGGGCAGATTTTGATAATGCATATTTTACATTTCATAACTCATACATCGAAAGTCTCTGGGGGGTAGTCGGCAAAGTAAATGAACAAAACCTCCTCTACAAAGATTATCGGATTGCACCTTGGTGCGCACGATGTGGTACTGGATTATCATCTCACGAACTTGCCCAAGGATATCAGGATGTCAAAGACTTAACAGTCTTTGTAAAGTTTCAAGTCACAAGTCACAAGTTTGCAAGCGGGGATGCAGAAATCCCGACATATATTTTGGCGTGGACCACAACTCCGTGGACTTTGCCAGGGAATGTTGCTTTGGCGGTAGGTAGTGATATTGTCTATGTCAAAACTCAAAAATCACATCAGCAGATGGTACCTGGGAAGGTGAAACTCAAAAATGAAAGTCAAAATTCAGAAGTTGAAGAAATTTTAATTCTTGCAAAAGAGAGATTTTCAATTTTAGGTGAGGGATACGAAATTTTAGAAGAAATGAGAGGATCGGACCTTGTTGGTCTCGAATACGAACCACTCTTTCCGTTTCTGAAAGATAATTTTGGTTCCGACAATATAGAAAATGCATTTAAGATATATGCTGCTGACTTTGTGACTACAACAGATGGAACAGGAGTCGTGCATATTGCCCCTATGTATGGTAATGATGACTTCGGTTTAGCTAACAAAGAAGGTCTTCCTAAAAAACACACAGTCAAAGAGGATGGAACTTTCTTTGAATGGTGTGGTAAATACGCTGGAAGATTTGTAAAAGAAGTGGATGAAAAGGGTAAGCCACTTGTTGCGGTAGATATCATTAATGACCTAAAAGAGAAAAACTATTTTTTCAAACAAGAAAACTATTCGCACTCATACCCACACTGTTGGCGATGTAAAACTCCGCTTATCTACTATGCGCGGGACTCTTGGTATATCGGTATGTCCAAACTCCGAGACAGACTAGTAGAAGAAAACAAAAACATAAACTGGGAGCCAGAATACATAAAAGAAGGAAGATTCGGAGAGTGGCTCCGAGAAATTAAAGACTGGGCTATTTCTCGTGAGAGATATTGGGGGACACCGCTTCCTATTTGGCTTTCAGAAGATGGTTCTGAGAGAGTTGTTGTAGATAGGATCTCTACTCTCAAAAAATATGCCAAGAAATCGGGCAATATCTACAAGACAATGCGACACGGTAAGACCGAGAACAACAACAAGGGTGTCTGGGATTTTGACCCGAAGAACAATGCACCACTTACAGAAGATGGGAAGGAGGTGATAAGAAACGAAATAAAGAGATTGCAGGAAGAAGGATTTGTGCCTGACCTGGTGTTTGTTTCACCATTCAAAAGAACTGAGGAAACAATGCATTTGGTGTGCGATAGTTTGGGTATCACAAAGGAACATATAATCGAAGATTCTCGTCTTGTGGAATGGAATGTTGGAGGAGGTTGGAATGGACGATCAATCGAAGAATACTTTACTAAGCTTTATGAAGTGTATGGAGAAAAATTCCATTACTCCGCTTTCGAAGGGGGGGAATCTTATGCTGATGTAATTAGAAGAGCGGGAGAATTTCTCTATGAAATAGACAACAAATACAAAGGCAAAAATATACTTATCATCTCACATGCGTCAGTCCTCAAGGCATTCTCTGCTCTCGATGAAGTGCTTGATTATTCACGTATTGCAGAGTTCC
>CAZKPS010000002.1:36223-63797 GCA_964554765.1 uncultured Candidatus Saccharibacteria bacterium | reverse complement strand
AGAGTTCCATAACAATTATAAAAAGTACAAGAATGCAGAAGTGCGAGATTTGAATTTCGTACAGCTTCCGCACAATGAAAATTATGAGATAGATCTCCATAAGCCGTTTATCGATGATGTTGTTCTCATAGGGGAATCAGGTAAAGAATTAAGACGAACCAAAGAGGTGATGGATGTATGGTTTGACTCGGGTGCAATGCCTTTTGCGCAGATGGGGTACAAGAAAGGATCAAAATCATTTGATGAATATTCAAAAAGTGTGGCATATCCTGCTGATTATATTTCAGAAGCAATCGACCAGACTCGGGGATGGTTCTATACTCTCCATGCTGTTGGTGTACTTATGGAGAGAGGTAATGCATATAAAAATGTGATTTGTCTCGGACATCTTTTGGACAAGAATGGTAAGAAAATGTCGAAATCCCTCGGTAATGTGGTAGATCCATTAGAACAGATTAATAAATACGGTATTGATGCGATACGACTCTGGATGTATTCGGTCAACCAGCCGGGAGAAAGTAAAAACTATGATGAGAAGACGGTAGATGAAATAAACAAAAAAGTATTTAATCTTATTGCCAATACATTTACGTTCTACGAACTCTATCGAGATAAATCTCTTGAGAATAATGATGTGCCTGAGACAAAGAACGTGATGGATCTTTGGATATTGGAAAAGCTTAATATTCTTGTGGGTGATATCACAAAGAATCTTGATAATTACAAACTCCTTGAACCGGTAAGAGATATTCGAGATTTTGTTGCTGAACTTTCAACATGGTATTTACAGCTTTCTCGAGAAAGATTCCGAGATGGGGATGTGGGTGCAAAGCAGACATTGTATTTCGCACTGAAAACTCTTTCAAAGCTTCTCGCGCCGTCTGCACCATTTTTTGCAGAAGACTTGTATTTGAAACTTAGACTACCAAGTGATATTGAAAGTGTGCATCTTGAATCATTCCCTGAAGCAACCAAAAAAGATGTAAATGAAAAACTTCTTTCTGATATGCAAAAGACAAGAGAAGTTGTCTCTTTGGCTCTCGAAGCAAGACAGAGTGCTGGAATAAAAGTACGACAACCACTCGCGCATGTTTTTGCGGATAAAAAATATGAAGTGTCACTAGACTTCGCTCTACTCATTAAAGAAAGACTCAATGTTAAAAATGTTGAGTTCAATAAGGAACAAGGTGTGTATGTAGATACAACAATCACAGATGCTCTTCGAGAGGAGGGAATCGTTCGAGAAATAATCCGTGCAGTACAAGATGCTCGAAAGAAAAAAGGACTCACTCCTAGTGATCCTATTGTCCTCCATATCGGCGCAAATGAAGTATGCAAAGATGCGCTCGAAAAACCAGAGTGGCTTGTGGTGATCAGGGATACTGTACTCGCAAAAAATATTGAAGTTAAAACTATAGGGGATGGGGAGAAGATAGTGATTGATGATGTTGAATTTACAATTTCGTTAATCTAAAAAAATGAAAAGAGTCATACTCATTCATGGGTGGGATGGACATCCAGGAGACCATTGGAAAAAATGGTTAAAAGGTACTTTGATTGGAAAGGGAATACGAGTTATTGAGCCACAGCTTACAGGCGAGAGATATCCGGAGCCTCAAGTTTGGAACAAGGAAATTGCTGAAGCCATTGGAACTCCGGATAGTGACACTTGTCTTATCGGACATTCACTTGGATGCATTGCACTCGTGCATTATCTCCGAAATCTAAAAGAAGGTGAAAAAGTGGCAGGAGCTATTTTTGTGGCAGGGTTCAGTAGTGATATTAGTATCGATGAGATAAAACAATTTTATTTGAAAGCAGAGGAGGTTGGAGATGCAAAAAAACACTCTGATAAATTTGTGACCATAGTCTCTGATAATGATTCTGCGGTACCACTCGTAAAAGCTCTCGAATTTCAAAAGGAGCTCGATGCAGAACTCATTCTGGAACACAACAAAGGACATTTTTGTGAAGATGATGGAGTGTTAAAGCTCCCATCTGTACTTGACTCTGTTTTAAAAATTCTTGAATAATTTTGTACTTATTCTATATACAATATTCTATATTCAAAATTCTATCTCTTATGCACCACAAATACACAACACAAGGATTTATTGTGAATACAAAAGGGAGTCGAGAAGCTGATATGTTGTATTCCGTTTATACCGAAGAATTTGGTATGGTATTTGCGAGTGCGACATCTGTCCGGCTTAGTAAATCAAAACTTCGTCCACATCTTTTTGTAGGTGTTTTGTTATCTATAACAATCCTCAAATCAAAAGTCGGGTGGAAACTTGTGGAGGCAAAACAATCAGGGGATATGATACTTCTTAAACATCCGGGCTTCAAAGTATTTGCAAGAATGCTTTCTGTTTTAAAATCACTTGTCCACGGAGAAGAAAAGAACGAATCTCTATTTCAAGCTGTGTTAGATATATACAATATTATACTAGAAAAAAAAGAGGAAGATGTAGGAGAAGGGGTCGAGCTTTTGGGAATGGTTAAAATCCTCGCGTCGCTCGGGTATGGAACAGATATTGGAATTACCAAATATATTGATAGAGGATTTGATGAAGTGACACTTCGAGAAATTGCTTTGGAGAGATCAGAAATAGTAAAAGAAATAAACAAAGCACTGAAGGCGACAGGGTTCTAAGGGGAAGTATATGGTATGTAGTATGTTGTATATAGTATAAATTCTGAATTAAATTCAAAAACGCGGCCCTGAAGGGTGCTGTGTCTAGATACCATATACTAAATACGATATACTATATACTAATGCAAGAAGATTCTGACAAAAGTAAAATAGAAAATCTACGCAACGCTCTTTATTCAAGAAAAATAAAGATTAAACCTAATTTCGTGCTCGACCTCAATGGTCATAAAACTGACATAAAAGATAATTGGGAACAAGAAAAAAAAGAAATTTTACCAGATTCTAGCAATGTTTTTGCTGATGATGGTGCACCAAAAAGTTTTTCGAGAAGTGTACTACGACTCTCGGTCGTTTTCTTTGTTATTTCACTCTGTGTTGCAGTGTATGTATATTTTAATGGAAGTAATATCATCTCAGCAAACAATATAAAAATAGAAGTAGTAGGTCCTACTACTGTGAAAGCTGGCGAAGAAACTGTGCTTGACGTGGCTATAACAAACAATAATGATACAACGCTTCAAATCGCTGACCTGATACTCGAGTATCCTCAAGGTACTCGAAGTGCGCTTGATTCTGTCACACCCATGACACATGACCGTGTTCCTTATGATGATATTCCACCTCATACAACTGTACGCCGAACAATTAAATCAATTCTATATGGAGAGGAAGGTACCACTTCTCATATTGATATGACTCTCGAATATCGAATACCCACTGCGATGAGTGTGTTTACAAAGAATTCTGCATACGAGGTGCTGATTGGTTCGTCTCCGCTCACTCTTTCTGTCGATGGTCTTAAGGAAGTTAATGCAAACCAGGATTACATACTGACTATTAATGTGGCTTCAAATAGTGAGGTGGTAGTAAAAGATGTTTTACTTAATGCGAGTCTGCCATTTGGATATCAAGTGGTTACAACAACACCTGCCCCAATTCCAAAGACGACAGTATGGGATCTTGGTGATATAGAACCAAAAGGTAAAAGAACTATAGTAATGAGAGGTAAGATGTACGGTGATCATAATGAGGAGAGATATTTTAAAATAAATGTGGGTACAAAAGATTCTAAGGCACCGACACAGGTAAGTGGGGTTATTTCCGCGCTCACACAGCAAGTCACAATTCGTGAACCGTTTATCGGAGTCGCACTCTCTTTTGAAAAGAATAGTGTTGCAAGCTCTGATTATGTAGCTCGGGCAGGCTCCACTTTTGCAAGCAATATTAATCTAAAGAACAATCTTGATGTTCCCATCTATGATGTTCAATTGGAATCAAAAGTAACGGGACCTATTGTTATGACAAACAGTTTTAAGCCAAATGATGGTTTCTATGATTCAAATACGGGTACTATCAGATGGAATAAGACATATAACAAGAGCCTCGAAACAATCCTCCCGGGTAATAATCTAGATGAGGCATACTCGATGAGTCTTTATCGTTCTTCTATTGCTCAGTCGCTAAAGATAAATCATCCGACATTTGTTACTGATATTACCGTGAAGGCAAAGAGACGACTTGAGTCTGGGGTACCTGAGGATATTATCTCTACAATCCGTAAGGAAGTAAAAGTAGAAACAGTAGCTAATTTCTCCGCCCAAATCACACACAATACTGGACCAATAGAGAATGAAGGTAGTATACCGCCAACTGTGGGAGATAAGACTGAGTATACTGTTACTTGGGCGGTCACAAATACATTTAATGAACTGAGTGGAGCGAAGGTGACAGCGACATTGCCTGATTATGTGACTTGGACTGGGGTAGTGATGGGTGCAGGTGAGAAAATGAATTATAATCCTGATTCTCGTGAAGTCGTCTGGGATATTGGAGGTATGAATGCACAATCCAATGGTAAAGAGGCTCTAAGACAGGTTTCGTTCCAGATAGGGTTTGTGCCGAGCCAGAGTCAGGTGCAGACGGCTCCCGTACTCGTTAATATTGCGAATTTCTCTGCTCGTGATACATTTACTGACACTTCGATTTCAGGGGCTACAAGTGCTCTGACTACGGAATTACCTACAGATCCTCTATATGTATATGAAGATTCACAGGTGCAGTCAAACAAATAACAAACAACAATATGGAAAACAAAATGGAAAAAATTATTAGCTTATGTAAAAGAAGAGGTTTCATATTTCAAGGATCCGAAATTTACGGCGGGCTTGCGGGTACTTGGGACTATGGACCACTTGGTGTTGCGCTCAAGAACAATATCCAGAATCTCTGGTGGAAGCGATTTGTGCTTGATAGGGAGGATATGTACGGAATGGATGCAGCGATACTTATGAATCAGAATGTGTGGAAGTCCTCTGGTCATGTTGCAGGGTTTTCTGATCCACTTGTTGAAGATTTGAAGACAAAGAAGCGATATCGTGCAGATCATCTTCTTGAAGAAGCCGGGGTTGAAACAAAAGGACTCAAACTTTCTGATATGGACAACCTTATTAAAGAAAAGGGTCTTAAGAGTCCAGAGGGTAATCCTCTAGGAGAAGTGCGACAATTCAATATGATGCTTCAAACTTCAATCGGTGCTATCCAAGATGAATCATCTGTTTCATATCTTAGACCTGAGACTGCTGGGGGAATGTTTGTGAACTTCAAAAATGTGATGGACTCAATCCACCCAAAACTTCCTTTTGGTCTAGCCCAGATTGGTAAAGCATTTCGAAACGAGATTGCTCCTCGAGATTTTATTTTCCGCGTGAGAGAGCTCGAACAGATGGAGATTGAGTATTTTATCAATCCTACAACTTGGACTGACAATTTTGAATCTTTTCGAAAAGAGGTTCACGAATATACAAAAGATGTAGGACTTAATCCTGAACACGTTCACGAACTCGAAGTTGCAGATGAGGACAGAGCACACTACAGTAAACGAACAATAGATTTTGAATTTGATTTTCCATTCGGACGAAAAGAGCTTTATGGTCTCGCATACCGAACAGACTTTGATCTCAAAGCACACAGCGAAGGTTCAAAAGTCGATCTCTCATATTTTGATGAAGAAACAAAAGAAAGATTTCTTCCTCACGTGATCGAGCCATCATTTGGAGTGGGGCGAACACTTCTCGCGGTACTCTCAGATGCATACACAGAGGACAATCTTGGAGGAGAGACTCGAACATTTTTGAAGTTGTCACCTAAGGTTGCACCATATCTTGTTGCAGTGTCTCCACTTCTTAAGAACAAGCCAGAACTCGTAGCAAAAGCACGAGAAGTCTATAACGAAATGCGAAAGGTGTTCTCAGGACGAGTGATATTCGATGACAATGGTAACATCGGTAAGCGATATCGAAGACAAGATGAAATCGGCACACCATATTGTGTTGTGATTGATTTCGATACGATAGAGAAAAACACAGGTGTAACAATCCGACATCGAGATACAGGAGAGCAGGAGAGAAAGAGTGTAGAAGAGGTGATCGAATACATCAAAAGCAACTCATAACAAATAACTTAAAATCAAAAGTAAACCCCGCGAAGCCTTCGGCCTCGCGGGGTTTACTTTTGATTAAACTTCGTATAGTGTTTGCTGTGGTCAACCATTTGCTCTATTATGAAAGCCAAAAAAATAAAATTAGTCCAAAATATCGGCTCCACAGACCCTGAAAAATTCGCTGAATGGCTCAGGGCACATTTCAATGCATCAATCGAAAAAAAAGATCGACAAGGGGTCTGGATTAGGATTGGTGATCCTTGCGAGAGTTACCGAATCTGCCGTGTCAAAGTGAATAGTCCAGATGTTGGTGTGCTGGAGATCTGGATGAAATCAACCCGCAGGAGATGGGTTCGCAGAAATTTCGAACGACTGACTCGTTATGGAGCTTACAGGCTCTTGCACCAAGTATACGAACAAGGGGTTTGTATTGGTTACGTTCAATTTTTCTTTTGAAGTGAATTGTTTACCAAGGATTCGTCCTTGGTTTTTTTTATTACCTACTATTTTATGCTACAATCCCATAATATAATCCCGTTAGAAAAGCAAAATATTTACCAAATTTAAATAAATCATCTATATGTATATAAAATATAAAACACAATTATCAGCAATTGTTAATCTTTTCTAATCGGGATGTATACAAAAACAACACTTAAAAACGGATTACGAGTTATTACGGTCCCTCTCAAAAACACAGAGACGGTTACTGCGATGGTACTCGTCTCTGCAGGTTCAGATTATGAAACAAAAGAGATTAATGGTCTTTCACATTTTCTCGAACACATGTGTTTTCAGGGGACAGTGAAGCGACCTAACACTGGAGATGTCTCACGAGAGCTTGATGAACTCGGTGCACAGTCAAATGCGTTTACATCAAAAGAATACACAGGTTACTGGGCAAAAGCTCACAGCAAAAATCTTCCAAAACTTATCGACATTATTTCTGATATTTACCAAAATCCAATTTTCACAGAGGATGCGATTCAGAGAGAGAAAGGGGTTGTGATTGAAGAAATGAAGATGTATGAAGACCTGCCACAAGCAAAAGTAGGAGAAGTATTCGAAGAACTTCTATATGGAGAGCATCAGCCTGCAGGGTGGCCAATCATCGGAAGAGAAAATATTGTTCGCAATCTTACTCAAAAGGATTTGATTGACTATCGAACAAAACATTATGTTGCGAAGGGGACTGTAGTTGTGGTTGCAGGTAAAATCAATGAAGCAAAGACTGTGAAGATGATTGCCGATGCGTTTAAGGATATTTCAAAAGCAAAGAAAGATAAAAAAGTGAAAACTGTAGAGATACAGAAAACCCCACAGATCAAAGTTTATTACAAAGAAACAGATCAGGCGCATATCATTATTGGGTTCCGTGCATTACCATTGGGGCATAAAAATCTCCATAAAGTAGGGATGCTTGAAAGTGTACTTGGTCACGGGATGAGTTCACGACTTTTCCGAAAGATGCGAGATGAGCTCGGACTTTGTTACTACGTGCGAGCAGGACACGACGCATCACTTGATCGCGGATACTTTGCTATTGCATCAGGTGTTGCTAAGGACCGGGTGAAGGAAGCGATTGCTGCAATCCTTGCAGAATGTCGCAAGATGAAGGAAGAGCTCGTAGGGGATACAGAACTCAAGAAGGCGAAAGAGCTTCGAACATCAGGACTCTATCTCGGACTCGAGACATCTGATCAATACGCGGACTTTTACGCATTTCCAGAACTCCTCGATCAAAAAGTTCGAACTCCAGAACAAAAAGCAAAGATAATAGAGAGTGTAAAATCAAAAGATATTATGCAGGTGGCAAAAGAGATTTTCAAAAACGAAGGAATGAATCTCGCGATTGTGGGACCATATAAAGATGCGAGTGAGTTTGAAGAGATTTTCAAAATCT
Organism: uncultured Candidatus Saccharibacteria bacterium; assembly: GCA_964554765.1. Taxonomy (GTDB): domain Bacteria; phylum Patescibacteriota; class Minisyncoccia; order Phycocordibacterales; family CAIRYW01; genus JAQBQZ01. The sequence goes on along the minus strand of CAZKPS010000002.1, from coordinate 55,799 downwards.
AGCTGGTAAGCTTGTTAAGAAATTAAAAATGCACCGCACCCATTGGGTGCGGTGCATTTTTCTCACAACCTCACCAGCTTACTAGCTTGCCACCTGTTTTTTTGCTATCCTTACCGCATGGGATTCGAGAACAGAACCATCGAAATATCAGCCGGTACAATAGCTAAAACAGTCATACTTTTGGTTGTTTTTTGGCTTATTTATCTTCTTCGGGATTCAGTGTTGGCAGTTATTTCATCTATTGTGATTGCATCAGCTATCGATCCGGGGGTTCGTTGGTTTGAAAAAAGGAGAGTACCACGAGTTGTAGGTGTGATTGCTATATATCTATCTGGATTTGCACTTGTGGGATTTATTCTCTTTTTTATTATCCCTACATTCCTCTCTGAAACATCGAGTTTGGTCTCAAATATTCCTAAATATATGAGTCAAATTAATGATGCAATACCACTTCTTGATCAAAGTATTCTCGAGGGATATATACCGATTATAAAACAGATTGCCGATACAATCTCTAATGCGAGCTATGTTCAGAATCTAAGTCATGGTGGTGCAGTGACTGCTGCGGGTGTACCGATCGACTCCGCAAAGGTGTTTCAAGGTGTCATCAGTTTCATATTGATTGTTGTACTCTCATTTTATTTTTCGGTTACACGAGATGGTATTACACACTTCCTTCGAATCGTGACACCTATTAAAAGCGAGGAGTATGTCATCAGTCTCTGGACCAGAACAAAAACAAAGATTGGCGCATGGATGCAAGGGCAGATATTTCTCGGTGCGCTTGTGGGATCAATCATTTTCCTTCTTCTTTCTGTGCTTCATGTGAAGCATGCTCTTCCATTAGGGTTTCTTGCTGGAGTGCTCGAAATTATCCCAGTATTTGGGCCGACACTTTCTGCGATTCCGGGAGTGATGTTTGCATTACTTGATGGTGGAGCAGGACTGGGATTCGCAGTACTTCTTGTATATGTTATTGTGCAACAATTTGAAAATCATATCTTCTATCCACTCGTAGTACGAAAGATGGTAGGTATTCCTCCGATACTCGTTATTATCTCTCTTGTGGTAGGGTATGAGCTCGCAGGATTTTTAGGGATTCTTCTTTCGGTGCCACTCTCGGTGCTCTTGGTTGAAATCATTGATGATCTCGACAAGAAAAAGGCACTCGAGAAATCAAAATAATTTTTTGAATCAAAATAATATCTATGTCTAAAAATTTTTACATCACAACTACACTTCCATATGTTAATGCAGAGGCACATATGGGCCACGCACTCGAATTCGTGCGTGCAGATGTCATTGCGAGAGTAAAGAAACTCCAAGGATACGATGTCTTTTTTAATACGGGTACAGATGAACACGGTCAGAAAATATTTACTGGAGCAGAGAAAGCAGGGCAGAATGTTCAGGATTATGTCGATTTCTATGCAGGGAAGTTTAAGGCTCTTTTGCCACTTCTTGGTATGTCATCTGATATTCATTTTATCCGGACCACAGACAAACACCATGAGGCTGCAGCGCAAGAGTTTTGGAGAAGAGTAGATAAAAATGGCTATATCTATAAAAAGAATTACAAGAGCAAATACTGTGTGGGATGTGAACTCGAAAAGACCGATTCAGAACTCGTGAATGGTAAGTGTGCTATACACCCGAATCTCGAGATAGAAATAATTGAAGAGGAGAATTATTTCTTCAAATTTTCTGAATTCGGAGACAAGTTGCTCGATCTCTACAAGACCGGCAGACACAGAATCGTACCAAGTTTTCGTGTGAATGAAGTAGAGGAATTTATCAAAAGAGGGCTCGAGGACTTTTCTATCTCTCGACTCAGGTCAAAAATGCAGTGGGGGATTCCTGTACCAGGAGATGAGTTGCATGTGATGTATGTGTGGTTTGATGCACTTGTAAACTATATATCAACATTGGGATGGCCGAATGAAGAAGGTGATTTCAAAAAATATTGGCTTGATGGTACACCTACTCAGTATTGTGGTAAGGATAATATTCGATTCCAGTCAGTGATGTGGCAGGCAATGCTTCTTGCTGCGGGGATCTCGCCGACTCACACTGTGGTTGTGGATGGTTTTGTGACAGGTGATGGAGGACTCAAGATGTCAAAATCTCTAGGGAATGTTGTTAATCCTGTAGATATTATCAATGAATATGGTACTGATGCACTCCGATATTTTGTACTTCGAGAACTCAGTCCTTTTGAAGATAGTCCCTTTACTGTAGAGAGATTCAAAGAGGCGTACAATGCGAACCTTGCGAATGGAATAGGTAACCTCACAAGTAGAATCATGAAAATGGCGGAGACGAATCTCGCAGGACCTGTGACCATAGAAGACAATACAATTCCAGAAGAATATTTTAAATTCTTTGATACTTTTGAAATAAATAAATCGATGGATTTTGTGTGGTCAAAGATCGGAGAGCTCGATACTATCATTCAGCAAACAGAACCATTTAAACTCGTGAAAGTAGATAAAGAAAAGGGGATAGAAATAATCACTGATCTCGTGAAGAAACTCTATACCATTGCACGCATGTTAAACCCTTTAATGACCGATGCTTCAAATAAAATCAAGGCTTGTGTAAAAGCAAACAAAACTCCAGAAGCTCCAATATTTTTGAGGAGATAAAATTAATTACTTGATGCTTAGGGTTTGAATACTTATGTATAAATACATCGACAATCACTGCCATCTCAATCTCCCTGAATTTGATCTCGATTATCGTGAGGTTTTTGATCGTGCACAAGAGGCAGGTGTACAAGTGGTAAATGTTGGGACTGATAAAGCAAGTTCAAAAAAGGCAGTAGACATCGCAGAAGAGCTCGGATGTTTTGCAATTGTGGGACATCACCCAAACGAATTTGATGATGAGTTTGATCTTGAATATTACCGAGCTCTCGCAGAGGATTCAAAAGTTGTAGCGATAGGTGAGTGTGGGCTTGATTACTTTAGATCAGAAGAAACAAAAGAAAAACAAAAAGAAGTATTTAAAGAACAAATTGAGATTGCTCTCGAAGTAGATAAGCCTCTAATGCTTCATATTCGTGATGCAGGTTCTGGTGATGCTTACAGAGATGTAATTGAAATCCTCACTCATTACTCATTACTTTATCCTCATTGCTTACGTGGCGATGTACATTTCTTTGCAGGTAATACTGAAATCGCTGATCAATTTATAGAGCTCGGGTTTACGTTCTCTTTTACTGGAGCTATTACCTACGGGCATAATTATGATGAGGTTATAAAGCATATTCCACTCGATCGGATTCTTTCGGAGACCGATTGTCCGTTTGTAGCTCCTGTGCCACACAGAGGCAAGAGAAACGAGCCTGCTTATGTGGTAGAAGTGGTTAAAAAAATATCTGAAATAAAGGGTTTGCCAGTAGAAGAAGTGGCAGAACAGCTAATACAAAATTCAAAAAAACTTTTTGGTATATAAAAAAGCACAGGGGTTGCCTGTGCATACTGTTAGATACTCACTACGGTACCTGAATCATAATCAAGCATCATTGCTTGACCTGTCGAAAACCTGGGGACAGTTCCTTTGAATTCATTTTTGGTTTTCGTCTTGAAGAGTACGGGTGGTACCTTGGCGAGGAACTCAGTGTGAGTTATGACCACAATGGCCAGAGGGGAATATATGTCGAGCATATTAATAGCCCACGCTGCATTACGGACTCTATCATCTGAGTCGGGGTGATCTCTATCGCTCCATAGTTCATCTTGGATTACATAGTCTCCTGGGGAGATTGATCCTGATAATGCACTCCCAAAGTCCCTTGCTCTTGGTGCAGAAGAGGATATAACGATGACTCTCTCGGGGTCAATATTCTTGAGCGATGACATTAGCTTAGTTGCGAGTGTTTTTGCTTGTTTTAGACCACTAGGAGAGATTTGTTCTTTGATATCTGCCCCAGATTTTCCTTCGGTGTAATCACCATGACGTACAAAGATTGTTATTGGATGTTTCATGATTCGAGGTGCAGGTTGATAGACTTTTCCAGATCGAATACTACACTAGTGTTATGGTCATATCAATCCTTTGAATATAAAAAAAGCACAGGGGTTGCCTGTGCCATAGATTAGTTCCTGAGCGTCCAATACAGAATGGCACGCTCAGCACCCAGCGCTTTGAGCACTAATGCTTCTGCCTGACCAGGAGTCATTATGTGTCCGGAGTCATACCCAATCATGTGATGTTCATTTGTGACAAAGGTCTCCAGTACCAATTCAATCTGCCTCAAGCGAGATATTGCTCGATCTAGGTCATTGTCACCTGATTGTAAGAGTAGATTGAGTGCCATATCCACATCATAATAGGCTTTTGGTATTAAAGTGTCATCAACCGACACTCCCAAGGTAAGCCAATTCAGACTCTCGAGGAACCTATCGATCCTTCTCTTCGCTGTCCTTTGCTTCGAGAGCTTCTCCTGCCAGTAATGATGGAGCGACAAGTAGGTGGTGAGTCCGACCAGTATCGCTGTGTTCGTGCTTGTCAGTAAGAGAGTAATCAAAATTGCGATTACACCCAATGATCTGGGCCAGAACCTTGATTGCTTCAGTAATTTAAGGTACTTGATAGTATCCTCGCACATACTGTGCCGAATCCACATCTTCTCAAGTTTGGGAGGTATTTTGCCTTCCCTTATTGTTTGTTCGAGTGTATCAATGCTCCAAAAGATAGGGAATAAGCTGCGAAGTGTTCCATTTTCTCCAGGATTTTTCAGTTGTCGGGTGAGGGCTTGGGTGTAGGGGTCGTTCATGTGTTATTGGGGTGAGTCAATGATGCCTATCAAGGTACCATTAACTCACTCCAATGTAATGTGCATTCCTCTATCACTATACGATTATTTGATTTTTCGTCAACTTTTGTGTTGAATACAATCATTTCTACTGCAAATCATAATATTTAGAGTTGTCAAAAGTACGGTTTGATTTTGAGTCAATTACGTGGTATTCTACTGCTTGCCTCCTCTCAAGGGGGATTTATTATTAAATATATACAACATATGACAAAAGAGTCATCCAAGGGTAATTCAAAAGTCTACGAAATAGGCTTTCACATTGCTCCGTTTGTGGGCGAAGAAAATATCGCTCACGAGGTCTCTCATATCAAAGATGTTCTCGATTCTATGAGAGCAGAAGTGATAAGTGAAGACTTTCCAAGGTTGCGGTCTTTAGCGTACCCAATCGCTAAGGTTATTAAAGGAGACAAAAAAGTTTCTACAGAAGCTTATTTTGGTTGGGTAAAGTTCGAACTCGGAGCTGACAAAATCGAGGATTTCAAAAAAGAAATCGAGAAACTCGACAATGTTATCCGATACCTCGTTATCACAACTGTACGAGAAAATACTCTCTATGGTGCGAAATTCGTACAAGATAAAGAGGCTAAACGAGCAGACAAGGCAGAGAAAAAGTCTGAAGTAAAAGAAGAGGTAAACGAAGTAGAACTCGACAAGTCAATCGATAATTTGGTGGTATAATTATAAAGTTAAGGAGCAGAGCGACTCACCCTAATAAGTTTTGGATACAAAATTTAACAGGGCGAGTAATTTCTTAACCCTCTAAACTTTTTGCCATCGATATTTTCTTTGAAAATATCAGAAAACAAAATGGCGAAAAGTTTCTAGGGTGGTGATTTTAAAAAGCTCATCTTATTCGCTAATAAAATCTACCATGTATCTAAACAAAGCAATGCTTTATGGGAACCTTACAAAGGATCCTGAAATGAAAGCACTCCCATCAGGAATCAAAGTTGCATCATTCAGTGTTGCAACAAATCGATCTTACAAAGATAAAAATGGGGTAAAGCAAGATGCGACTGAATATCACAATGTTGTGGCATTCGGCAAGCAAGCAGAACTCATTTCGCAGTATATGAAAAAAGGTAACCCGATTTTCATAGACGGACGAATCCAGACACGAAGTTGGGATGACAAGGATGGTTCAAAGAAATATCGAACAGAAATCATTGTCGAAAACTTCCAGTTCGGACCCAAGCCTATGGGTGGAGGTAGCGGATCATATTCTTCAGCTCCAAAAGCAGAGGAAAGTTCTGGTCCAAAACACTCAACACCAGCGGATGATATTGGTGCAGAGATTCAGTATCCTGATGAGGAAATCAACATAGAAGATATTCCGTTCTAGGAGAATCAAAAATTAGAAATCAAAAATCAAAAATTATTATGTCAGTCAATTCAAAACAGTGCTTTTTTAAGCAAAATCAAATCAATCATATCGACTACAAGGATATTGAGATTCTCAAAAGATTTATCAATCCTCACGGCCGAATCCAAGGTAGTAAGAAAACTGGTGTCTGCGCAAAGAACCAGCGAAAACTTGCTAACGCTATCAAACTTGCTCGATTCATGGCTCTTATGCCATACGTATCACGATAATTGTCAGTACAATTATCTTAATTATTCAAATATCCAAGTATCAAGTATTCAAGTAAGAAATTCCTTGAGAACTTGTTAACTTGAAACTTGTTAACTTAATTACGATGCTAGAATATAGTGAAATTAAAGAACGAAAATGTATCATTTTCGATAATGAACCTTACGAAGTATTGTCTTCACACGTATTTCGAAAGCAAATGCGAAAGCCGGTAAACGCGACAAAGCTCCGAAACCTCATCTCAGGGCGAGTAATTGAACACTCATTTAGTGCACAAGACAAAGCAGAAGAGGCAGAAATTGAGACAAAGCAGGTAAAGTTCCTCTATACAAATAAAGGTGAATGGTGGTTCTGTGATGCAACAAATCCCGGGAACCGATTCAAGCTCTCTGAAGATGTGCTCGGTGAAGCGCGGAAGTTTATCAAAGTAAACTCAATTATCGATGCAAAAATGTTTGAAGAAAATATTTTTGGAATCGATATGCCAATCAAAGTAGAACTCAAAGTAACTGATGCTCCGCCAGCAGTAAAAGGGGACACAGCAAAAGGTGGTAACAAAATTATCACACTTGAGACTGGTGCAACTCTCAACGCTCCGATGTTTATAAACGAAGGAGATGTTATCAGAGTGAATACTGAGACAGGGGAGTATGTAGAGCGAGTCTAAGTCAAAAATCAAAAGCAAAAAGTCAAAAATTTAAGTCAAAATTAAAATCAGCACGGCGCCTTTAGGCGCCGTGCTGATTTTTTGAAGATTTGATTACTTGAATACTTTCGCGAAGCGGCTATTCCTCCGGCTTTTCCTCCACCAATTCATTAGGGGTAGGGACAGCATCAAATCCCTCTTCATTCATAAACTTTCGAATCTTACCAAGGATTTCATCCGCAATCTTTTTGTTCTCCTTCAAGAACTGTCGTGTTGCATCATATCCTCGTCCTAGAGCGATTTCTTCGCCGTTTTTAGGGGTGTATTTGTATGAGTTACCCATTTTTGTGAGTATTCCCATCTTCTCTCCTAGGGCCATAATTTCACCTTCTTTTGAGATACCTTCATTATACATAAGATCAAATTCTGTTTGTTTGAATGGTGCCCCTACTTTGTTCTTTACTACTTTTACTCGTGTTCGTCCTCCCATTATTTCTTCACCTTTTTTAATCTGTGCAATACGTCGAATATCGAGTCGTACAGATGTATAGAATTTGAGAGCTTTACCTCCTGGAGTTGTCTCTGGATTACCGAACATCACACCAATCTGCATTCGAATCTGGTTGATGAATATAATAATAGTCTTTGATCGAGAGACGGTTGCGGTAAGTTTTCGGAGTGCTTGTGCCATGAGGCGTGCTTGTTTACCGACGTGATGTGCACCCATATCTCCTTCGATTTCATCTTTTGGGGTGAGTGCTGCCACAGAGTCGACAACAATCACATCGATTTTGCCTGTACGTACGAGTGACTCTACGATATCGAGCGCCTGTTCTCCTGTATCAGGTTGAGAGATGAGAAGTTCACTTGTGTTTACTCCGATTCGTTTTGCGTACTCAGGATCAAGTGCGTGCTCTGCATCGATAAATGCACAAATACCTCCCATTTTTTGAGCTTCTGCGATGACATGGAGGGTGAGTGTGGTCTTACCAGATGATTCTGGACCAAAGATTTCAACTATTCGCCCTCGTGGGAGTCCACCAATACCGAGTGCAGCATCGAGACCGATAGATCCAGTAGGGATGACACCGATATTTACTTTTGGTGCCTCACCGAGCTTCATGATCGCATCCTCACCAAATTTTGTTTTGATGGCTTTGATTGTTTCGTCGATTGCAGTCTTGCTACCTGGTACCACTCTTTCCTTTACTACCTTTTCTTTTTTTTTCATAATGAATTTATTTATTTACCCTGTAAAATTTTAATAATATCTAATTTCGGTTTCGTTTATCTTGCTAATTATTTTTAATCATTTATTGATAATGAATGGTTTTGATAAAATTTTTTAGGGTTAATGATTATTTTTCAGTTGTCGATGCTGTTTTCACTCTCTCGGGTATCAACTGCTGTTGTTACTTTTTCACTTTCACTTTTTACTTCTACGTACCTCAACACAAATTTTTATTTCATATACCTCATCTCGGTTATTGATTTTAATTATTTACTCCTGTTCTATCGCTTTAAATCTTTTTGTTGAATTTGTGACGGGGCAAGCCAAACCTTCAGTGTCTTATCTATTTCTTTACCAAACCTATCCCTGACCGATACTTCAATTATATTATAGCCGGGTAGGAGGAGCAATTTATCTTCAAAATATCCAGATTTATCCGCAAATATCTGCCTATCATTGATTGTAATGTATGACACGCGCTCCACGTGTCCGCTTACTGTAAGCTCAGGTTCGGTGATGGTTGAGAGATTTTTTGGATTATTTATGACAAGTGAAGGTCCTAAAAAGAGTTTCAGTGTTTCAAATCCTGCATAGAGCACGAAGAGGAGGAAGAATATGATGATTGTAATTGTTCGTAGATTTCGTTTCATGAATTCTCTCTATGGACTATAAACTATTGACTATTGACTGTTTTAAAGCATTTCCTCCACTTCAGCGCGCCCTTCACCACTGATAACTTCTCTCGGTTTTGATCCATCTGCAGGACCTATGACACCTTTCTCTTCGAGAATATCCATAAGTCTAGCTGCTCTTGCATATCCGACACGAAGTTTTCGTTGAATATATGATGTTGAGGCTTTACCTGCTTGAATAACAATCTGCTTTGCTTCCTCATAGAGCTCATCTTCATCCTCGCCTGATTGTTCATCGTCAAATTGAGAGTCAAAGATTGGATTCTTTTCTTCTGTTGCTTTTTCACCTGTAAGACCTAGATCGCCTTGAGGGATTTCGTCTTTGTAGCTATCAATCAGATATTTCACAACGTTCTTTACCTCGGTCTCAGAAATATATGGAGACTGGATTCGGACAGGTTCTGGAGCGTCCTGAGAAGAGAAGAGCATATCTCCTTGTCCCACGAGTTTTTCTGCGCCAGCTTTGTCGATAATTGTTCGAGAATCAATCTGCGATTGTACTTTGAGTGCGATACGAGTAGGGATGTTTGCCTTGATGAGACCTGTAATAACATTTACAGATGGTCTCTGGGTAGAGAGAATGAGGTGGATACCAACAGCTCGTGACATCTGAGCGAGTCGTACGATAGATGCTTCGAGTTCTCGAGGGAATGCCTGCATGAGGTCCGCGAGCTCATCAATAACAACTACTATATATGGCATTGTCTCTGGGAGATCTTCAGCATCTTTGTTTTTCTTTAATGCAGGTTCCAAGATGTTTTTGTGGTATGAACTAATATCTCGCACAGAACATTGCTCGAGGGTGTCGTATCGTCTATCCATTTCTTTGGCTGCCCATTTGAGTGCGAGAATTGTTTTCTTTGCATCTGTGATTACTGGGGTGAGGAGGTGAGGAATTTTGTTATAGAGTGTGAGTTCAACTCGTTTTGCATCCACCATAATGAATTTGAGAAGATCTGGCCCGTTTCGATAGAGGAGGGATGTGAGGAGTGCGTGTACTGTTACTGACTTACCAGATCCTGTGGTACCAGCGATAAGGAGGTGAGGCATCTTTGCGAGGTCATAAAATATCGCATCACCTGAGACATTTTTACCAATAGAAGAGAGGAGTGGTTTTGGAGAATTCTTGTACGCAGATTCGTTCAAAAGTGTTCCAAGTCCTACAACTGTTTTTGATGAGTTTGGCACCTCGATACCCACAAGTGATTTACCTGGGATAGGGGCTTCTACTCGGATAGTGGGTGCTGCGAGTGCGAGTGCGAGGTTGTCCTGGAGGCTTACAATTTTTGAAAGTCGGACTCCTTCTGCAGGTTTCATTGCATATCGAGACACAGTCGGTCCGATAGTAATTTCATCCATCTCAACATCGATGCCAAAGTTCTGGAGAGTTCGTTTGATGAGGTTTGCTTTTTCTTTAACATCTCCTACACCTGGCTTACCCTTGTCGGTTTCGAGAAGTGAGAGAGGAGGGGGGACATATGCCTTATTAAATGTATGTGCTCGAAGTCCTCCGAGATCGAATTCACTCGTGTCTTCTTTCTTTTCTTTTTTGGCGAAAATTCCACCAATACTTGTCTTTGGTTCTTCCGTCTCTGTCGACACTTTTTCTTTCTGCTTTTTCTCTTCGACTGCAACAGTTTTTTCGACAGCTTCATCGACGTCACTTGTATCATCTTCATCCTCTTCTACCTCCTTTTTCATTCGTCTCCAGAAGAGTATCCATGATGATTGGAGGTGTGTCTCGAAGATGACGAGAAGTGAGATAACAATGAGTGCGAAGAGAAGTATGACAGAAAGATTCACGTCAAAAAGTTCTATCAAAGGTTTGACCATAATCTCTCCAATCACTCCTCCCGAAGTCTTGCTCGCGATCTCTATGATGCCTAAAGATGAGAAAAAGAATACGAGTCCCGAGACGATTTTTGTGATCGAAAATCTCTGCTCCAAAGTTTTGAGAAATGAAATTCCCAACATCGCAAAAAGGAGAGGGATGAGGAAGTATCCGATGCCAAAAAGTTTTGAGAAAAATTCGTACACACTCACTCCCACAAGTCCTGCTTTACCGACTGATGCGAGGATGAAAAGTATCGCCACCAAGAAAAAAACAATCGACAGAATGCTCTGCATTGTTTCGTCTTTCACCACTTTCTTTTGAGTTATCTCACTCGACTTTTTACTCCTCGTTCTCTCTCCATTTTTGTCGCGCTTTTGACGCTCCATATCGCTAATATTTTTTGCCATTTTTTATTTTGAATTTATTTGAATTTGTCTCTAAATTATATCACGAAACAAAGCCAAAACTTAGAAATCAAAACTCAAAAATGAGATAAGTTGAATTCAGAATTTAAAAGGTAAAGTCAAAATTAAAAGTAAAAATTTAAAAGTCCAGATAAATGTCCGCAGGAGATATGGCTCCAGAGTTTTGAATTTTTACTTGTGCTTCTGACTTTTAACTTTTGACTTTTCGCTCTGTCTTCTATATCATTGTCCTCAATAAAGTTACTCGTAAAGGACTATTAAAAACTATAAAAGACATATGGAAAATAAGGATAATAAAAATGAGCTCGAAGTTATGAACTATCTCTCACAAGGGGATAAGTTTGTCTTTTATGTATTCAAAAAGGCATCCAAGATTTCATACGCAGTTTATGTGATAACCGACCTCATCAAGGACACAGAACCACTTAAATGGACACTCCGAAAGTCAGCCACAGAGGTAGCAACTCTCCGAAATTTTTTTGATGAAAAAAGTGTCTTTAATAACCTCGAAAAGACACTTCTCGAGCTCGAAGCTTTTCTTGATCTCGCTGCCTTCGCCAAGGTTGTGTCCGAGATGAATTCAGCACTCCTCCAGAGTGAGATTCGAAGACTGATTTCTGATATGAGGGAGAGAGCAAAAGAAGGGTTCTATTCACCCCAGTTGGTGCCATCATTTTTTGATATTCCAAAGCCAGAAGTATTTACTATGGCACCTGTATCTCCAGCACCGACACAGGTAGACTATTCTAAAGGACATAAAGGACAAGTAAGTAATTATGACTTTTATAAAAAACCACAGAACGCACCTGTAAGTACTGAGTCAAGAAAAGTGGTTGAAAAAGTAGAAACAAAAAGTGTAGGTTCAGAAAATAAAGGACAGAGACGAGATCAGATTCTTTCAATAATAAAAGACAAGAATGGAGCACAGGTTTCTATCAAAGATATTACTGACAAAGTGAAAGACTGTAGTGAGAAGACAATCCAAAGAGAACTTATAGCGATGGTTGAAGACGGGACACTCAAAAAGACAGGGGAGAGAAGATGGAGTACATATTCGCTGAAGTAAGTCAGAGCTCAAAAGGTAAAAGTCAAAATTTAAACTAGTAAGTATGGAGTAAGGACAGGGTCCGCTTTACGGACCCTGTCCTTAGAGTTTTGAATTTTAAGTTAAATTTTTGACCTTTGACTTCTCATTTTTGACTTGTCTTGTTACCTTGCTTTTTGGCCCCTAATCTGCTATAATTTTGGCTCTGGTGATTGGTATAAATAAAGGGTATTTTACCCACTTATCCACACCAGATTCTGCAAATACTCTTGTGTTTGCTATAATGATTGAGAAGGCGGACAACCGCTTTCGTTTCTCGTAACAAAATTCAGGTATTCAAGATACAGTCATTTGTTACGAAAAGCCCTTTGACAACTTAATAATTCAGACACACAGAATTTTTCTTCTACGAAAGTATTGATAGAAATTCAGACCAAAATTCGCCACCTATTTTCTGATACAAAATGCAAATTTATTTTTGCATTTGGTAGCAGAAAAATAGTGTTAAAAAAATGATCAAGTCGAAAGACGAGATCATCCCTAGAACAATCCTTAGGTCGAGCCAAAGGAGTTACAGGGTTCTTGGATTTTTGGAGAGACAGTCGAACACGGTCTCTACTTAAGTCTTTATTAAGAAAGATTTTGACTTCAACATTATTAACTTTTATTAATTAGTAGAAGTCACTATCAAGTAAATTAATTTAATTATGAATAAATTCACAAAAACAATCGCTGGTATCGTAGCAGCAGTTGCAGTAGTTGCAGTAGCAACTTCAGCTTCAGCAGCAACGTTCACTAGAAGTCTTACAGTTGGAAGTCGTGGTGACGATGTTACTGCACTTCAGACTTGGCTTAATGCAAAGGGTTACCTCGCGGTAGCACCAACAGGTTACTTCGGAGTTCTTACTAAGGCTGCAGTTGCAGCATTCCAGACAGCTAACGGAATTACTCCTACAGCTGGATACTTTGGTCCACTTACACAAGCTAAGTTGGCTGCAGTAGATGCTGGTTCAATGACAGGTTCAACTGGATCAACAGGTTCAGTTTCAACTGGTTCAACATCAATGGATGGTTCAGATGGTTCAGTAACAGTTAGTTACTCTCCATACGTAACATCTTCACAGACTATCAAGAAAGGTGAAACAAAAGACATCTACGCTGTAAAGCTTAAGGCTACATCAGGTAATGTTTCAGTTAACCGATTTGATATTCACTTCAGTGAGCGACCATGGCTCGTTTTCTCTAAGCTATCACTTCGAGATTCAAACGGAAATGTTATCGCAACTAAGAGTCTTTCAAGTTCAGCTGATGCAACAGAAGTTACTGTTGGATCTGACTACCTTGTTCGATTTGATAACGTTAACTACGCTGTTACTCCTGCTACTGATCCTATCCTCGTTGTTTCAGCATCAGTTCTTGCTGCTTCAGATAAGATCACAGGTCAGACTGTAACAGTTAGTCTTCCATCAGGTTCAATCCGAACTGTAAATGGAAAGGGATACACTGATTCACTCGGTGGTCTTTCATCAAACACTGTTACTCTCTCAACATCAGGATCAACAGCTGATCTTTACACAAGAATCAGTCCAAACACTCCTGATCGAAGAATTGTTACTACTTCTGTAAACACAACAACTAACGACGTTGTACTCGGTACTTTCTCATTGAAAGCACAGAACCAGAACGCAACAATCAACAGCTTCAGTATCAACATCAACAACAGTACTGGTGCCGCTACAAACACAATCTTCCAAAACGTACGATTGGTTGACGGCTCAACTACTTATGGTGCTAACAGTCTTGCAGCTGGAGGAACAACATTCTCTAACTTGACAATCAACCTTACACAGGATGCATGGAAAGATGTTAAAGTTATTGCTGATGTTCTTCAGAACGTAACTGGAGTTTCAGCTTCAACAACATTGGTTAAGTCAACTATCGTAGGAGTAGATACTAACTACAACACAGTTACTCTCTCAAACGCATCTAACGTTACTTCAAACGATGTTCAGCTTCAGACTTCAGGTATCTCTGTAGGTGCAATGTCAGCAAGTTACTCTCTTACAACTGGTGGAGCTAATGGAAACACTATAGGTGCTTCTGTTACATTCACATTTACTGCTACAAACACTGGTAACTCAGATGTTTACATCAGTAAGGTTCCTGGAGTTGCTCTTGCAACATCTACATCTGGTTCAGTAGGATCACCTGCAACTGCATCATCAACACTTACATATGTTACTTCTAACCCAAGTACATTTGCTGCTGATACAGGAACAGCTCCTTCATCAGGTGCTTACGTAATCCCAGCTGGTTCATCACGAACACTCACTTACTCAGGTTCATTGGATAACACTAATGGAACTGCAGGTATCCGAGTATTCAAGGTTACATCAATTAACTTTGGTACATCAGCAGGATCACCAACAGGTTCAAGCATCAGCTTCAACCTCGATCCTCTCACAGTTACACCTTCACTTTCAGCGAACTAGTAACAGTGAAAATCGTTTAGCAAAATCTAATCGAGCAATCGGATAGGTGAGCTAAGGTTGCAAAACCCTCCGCGCAAGCGGAGGGTTTTGTTTTTATCCGCACACTAACATTGTCATTGTGTTTCCCCGCTTATTTACTTCAGTGACAAATTTACCGAGGTATTTTTATTTTGAGAATAAAGTTCAAATTATTTATCTAAACACAATGAAGCGATGACAATGTTAGTGTGCGGATGAATCATTTTCCAGAAGTTTATGTATAAAAATAATGATTTCTACAGAATACATTTGCAAAAAAATCAAAAACATTCTCTAAAATTTTATGCACAGTTTTTTTATTTGCATCATCTTTTAGGGGTGTATACTTATATTAGGTTATTCAACACATGTTATCTTAACTTTGTGTTTATATCAGGGAGCATACCTTTCGTGAGGCCAAGGCTGATCATGTTGGTGCACCCACCTAACTTACCGTTAGGAATAACTCGACAGTTGAATAGCCATACAATCATCCGCACTTCATTGTGCGGGTTTTTGTTTTAGTTAATATAAAACTCTGGTATACTATTTGTATATTATTTCAATAAACACTTTCGGCTTAGTACACTAATTAAACTCTCAATGACAGAAAACAATCAAGGAAAAAAAACCGAAGTAAAAAAACTCAAACTCACTTTTGCGGCCGGGACTACAACTGTAACAGGTGCAAATTTTCTTTTGGAGACGATACCAGAAGCGGGTGAGGATCCTGTGCGGATACTTATCGATTGTGGTATGGAACAAGGGGGAAGAGAATCAGATGCTAACAATCGTAAGCCATTCGTGTATGATGTGAAGACTGTCGACTATCTTTTTGTCACTCATGCACACGTAGATCATATCGGACTCATCCCAAAATTAATCAAAGAGGGTTTCAGGGGTAAAATATTTTCAACAGTAGAGACTCATAAACTCGTGCCTATAATGTTTGAAGATTCGCTTAAACTTCTTGCGCACGAGGCGGGGGACAAAAATCTTCCTGAACTCTACAATGCGGATGATGTCAAAAAAGCCCTCGAGCTCTGGCATGAGATACCGTATTACACTTGTACAGATTTGAAAGCTGGACTCCAGGTGTGTGCAAAGGAAGCGGGACATATTCTTGGTTCTGTTATGTATGAATTCACCTACAATCATAAAAAAATTGTGTTTACAGGAGATCTTGGTAATACACCGACACCTCTTCTTCGAGACACTGAATACATCACTGACGCGACATACATGGTGATGGAGAGTGTATATGGTGATCGTAATCACGAGCCGGCAGGAGAGAGACGTCTCAAACTCGAACATGCTATTCAAGATGCACATCGAAGAGGTGGGGCTCTAGTAATCCCATGTTTTTCTCTTGAGAAGACTCAGGTGCTTTTGTATGAAATAAACCAACTTCTCGATGAAGGGCGAATTCCAAAATGTCCTGTATTTTTGGATTCACCACTTGCCATCAAAGTAACAGAAGTCTACAAAGAAAGATTCCGAGCATTCAATGAGCAGGTCAGAAAAGAAATTCAAGGTGGAGATGATGTGTTTAGTTTTCCAGGACTTGAGAAAATCAATACTGCAGAAGAATCAAAGGAACTAAATGATTTACCAAATCCAAAAATAATTATCGCAGGAAGTGGTATGTCTAACGGAGGGCGAGTGGTACACCATGAGGCACACTATCTTCCAGATCCAAAAAGTACCATTCTCCTTATTGGATATCAATCACTAGGCACACTCGGACGACATATTCAAAATGGTGAAAAATTTGTCACTATTTACGGCAACAAAATTCCAGTACGTGCAAATATAGTGACTATCGACGGATATTCTTCACACAAAGATTCAGATCATCTTCTTGATTTTGTTGCGCATTCAAAGGATACATTGAAGACTGTGTTTCCGGTGATGGGTGAGCCAAAGTCTGCAATGTTTTTGGCGCAGAAGATTCAGGATAATCTCGCGGTGGAGGCGTATAATCCGAAGCAGGGGGAGGTAGTGATATTAGATTTCTAAAGCGGAACATATCCACTCATAAAAATAGATTTAAAGAATTTTTATTCGCCTAAATGTTCATCAAATTTCGTTGTATTTTCTCAGCAGGATTCTTCGGAGTACAACTCGTACACCTGCGAATCCTGCTTCAAAACTACTTAGAAATTTGATGAATGTATAAGTTCCACGGTTTATAAATTAAATTTTAGTTGATATAATTACATTATGATTGATACAAATAGACACGAACATTTGAAGATTAAGATTTGCGTTTCTGGATCTGCAGAAATGTCTAATCTTCCACCACGAGTACACGAGAGTGCAAAAATAATCGGAGCGACGATAGCAAACCACGGAGCAGTCACAATGACAGGAGCTACTACAGGATACCCATTTTGGGCTGCAAAAGGTGCCAAAGATGCTGGAGGGGTGTCCATCGGACTCTCTCCTGCTTCTACCGAGCGAGAACATGTCGAGGGCTACAAGCTTCCGCTTGATTATATGGACCTTATTATCTACACAGGATTCGGTTATCCAGGACGAGACTTGCTCCTTGTGCGGTCATCTGACGCTATAATCACAGGACCAGGTCGCATCGGGACATTCCACGAGTTTATGGTCGCATACGAGACAGAGATGCCAATGGGAGTGCTTGAGAGTGATGATTGGGATACAGATGATATTCTAAAAACAATTTTGGCTAAAAGTAACCGACCTCTCGATCATATTATCTTCGACAAAGACCCGCAGAGACTCGTAGAGCGAATCATCGAGATGGTAAAGAAGGCGAAGGTGAATGATACTTACAAGAAAAAAGCGTTTTAAGTATAGAACCCCTCACTCACAAAATGAGTGCGGGGTTTTGTTTAAATGTCTGGGATGCCGGATGTTCTCAACCAAGATATTAAAAGTTTATATATTTAAATATTTAAATGAGATATAAGTTTTGTTCTTTTTTATTCTTCGCAGGGGTATTTTTTGTATATCCAAGTTTTTCCTTTGCAGGCATAGTTATAAACGAGATTATGTATGATACCTCGGGCACTGATTCGGGACGAGAGTGGGTGGAATTATATAATAATGATTCTACAAGTGTAGATATTTCAAATTACAAATTCCTTGAGAGTATTGATGCATCAAATCACGGGTTAACTAGTGTGTCTGGGAACTCGATACTGGCTCCAAGTAGTTTTGCTGTTATTGTAAGCGATTTTACAAAGTTCTTGATTGATAATCCAAATTATTCAGGTGTACTACTCAAGGCATCTTTCGGGTCATTAAGTAATACGGGCAGTACTCTTTTGTTAAAAAGCGGAACAACAATAATAGATCAAGTGACTTATACATCTTCGCTTGGTGCTGCTGGTACTGGTAATTCATTACAAAAGACCAGTAATGGATTTATACCAGCATCTCCTACACCAGGTTTGCCCAATGCTTTAATTGCTGTTTTAGAAAGTACTGGCGGATCATCGGGCGGTACTGGAGGTTCATCTACAACGACAAGTGATACAGGTACTACCACTAGTACAACATCAACTACAACAACATCGATTTCAAATTCAGGTAGTATAGAAGTTCTGTCTGCACATTCTTCCACCAAAATCGTTACTTATGTTGTAGAAAATCCTGCCCTCAAAGCAGATGCTGGGAGACACAGAATTACAACAACAGATGTACCGATAGAATTTGAAGCAGGTATTTCAGGACTTGCCGGGAATGTTTCCTATGATTGGTCGTTTGGGGACGGTACCACTGGTTCTGGTAAGATTGTAAATCATAGTTATATGTTCGGAGGTGATTATGTTGTTGTGCTCAATATTTATAACGGTGTCGATAGGGCAGTATCTCGTACAGAAGTAAAAGTTGTTTCACCAAATGTAAAAATTGTATCAACGATAAATGGGCCACGCGGGTATGTAGAGTTACAGAATAATGGACAGTACGAAATCAATATTCAAAATTGGAAACTTCGAAGTGGTAATAATGAGCTTACATTTCCTCGCGACACACTTGTTAAGGCGGGATCGAGTGTGAAGTTTCCTTTTAAATTTGATGATATTTCGAATTTTGTTTCGCTTGTGTATGGTGACAATATTGTTGCAGATTCATATGGTGCTAATAATCTTACTGCCACTACTGCCTATACAGAACCAACAAAAGAACAAATAGAACTTGCTAAAACAAAGGTGGCAAAACAGTTTGCACTTGAAGAGCAAAATTCTGAAATATTTAAAGCTGACAAAGATAAGTTAAACACTCCAACATTATCAATTATTGATAGAGTTACAGAAACAAAAGCAGAAGACGATTCGTTGCTTCTTGCTACTCCGGTTCGATTCTTTAAATTTTTAAAAAATTTCTTTTCAAATTAAATGAAGAATAAAATATTTTTTGCCTTATTTGTCTCCTTCTTGATTTTGCCTACAGTTGTTTTTGCTGATGATGCATCTACTACACCAGAGATTATTTTAGAGGATACTACTACAGCTACAGCCACAACTACTGACATTGATTTGAATTCAGTGGCGACAAGTACAGATGGTGGAGAGATATCTTATATTGAAAATCCAGAACCAATATCCGGTGCTTCAAAAACAGTGGATGAATCTGATGAAGAAATACCTGATCCCGCACCTGCCGATGAACTACCTTCTGGCACATATATTTCAGGGAGTATAGATGAGAGTCAGACCTGGACGAAGGAGAGTGGTCCATATTATATAAGTGATATTTATATTCCAAGTGGTGTGACGGTTACTGTAGAGGGTGGAACAGAGAT
>CAZKPS010000002.1:0-36213 GCA_964554765.1 uncultured Candidatus Saccharibacteria bacterium | reverse complement strand
ATATATGGCAGTGTTTGGAAACTTGGTTCTAAATGGTACATCATCCAATAAGGTGGTGATGGATTTAGATTCAAATTATCAAACTTGGAACATCTATGTGAATTCATTCGCAAATCTCGATTTCAGTAATGTGTCTATAAATCAAATTGATGGTATCTCGACATATAATGGATTTATACATTTTATCGATGTTGACTATGTAAATCCTACTGACGCCATGGTGTTTCAAAATTTTGGATCGTTTGTGGGTGAAAGAGTTCATTTTAGTGGTGGCGATGCTGGGGTTGAGATTCTTGCTATTGATAATTCAACAATCAATCTAAGAAACTGCAATATAGATAATGGTCTGGGGGGAAATAACTACATTCTTCAAGGGTATAAAGGATCTAAACTAAATTTGAGTAATACCAAAATTACAACAAAGTCTGCTGTACCAATCATTATGGTGGGTGGGAGACTTGACATGGATGGTATGTCAATAGATGGGGGAGATGATAATGGAATCGAACTCTATTCTGATAGTTCTTCGGGTATACCAGTATCTACAAAGGCGACTATTTCAAATTCAATAGTAAGTCATTTTATTGGTGATGGAATTTTTGCAATCAGTCCCAATATTAAGATTACAAATAGTAAAATTATAAATAATGGCGGGGGATTTGAATTTTATGTGCAGAGGGATGCTGACTTATCTGTAACAAATTCTACAGTCGTAGGAAATGTTACAGGAATTTCTTTTGGTATTCAAAATGAGAGTGCAAATATTAATTTGGATGTCCGAAGAAATTTTTGGGGAGATAAAACGGGGCCATTTGTGGTTGGGATAAATGATGATGGATTAGGTGATGAGATAGTGGGGTATTCTGATTTTGCAAAAAACAAAATTCAATTTGATCCGTGGTTAGCGAAAGAGCCAAACAAAAGAAATCCTGTAATAATTATTCCAGGTATTATGGGGAGTTATCTGAATAAGGATGATGCAGATAAGACTGAGGTGTGGCCGAGAGTTAAAACAATTATCGGACTTCCATTCGATAGCTTAATTTTAGATAGTCTTCTCTTACCATTGTCTGGGCGACCTGATACAAATAATAATATATTTTCTAATGGGGTTATCAGAAATATTTACAGTAGTGATTTTTTTGATGGATTAGTAAATAAATTAAATTCAGAAGAATACAAAGAGGGAGAAGATCTGTTTGTATTTCCATACGATTGGAGGCTCGATCTGGTAGATAATGTGAACGGAGCTGAGAACTCAAAAGTAGAATCATTGAAACACAAAATTGATCAGATACTCAAAGACACTAAGTCCGACAAGGTGGATATGATAGCTCATAGTATGGGAGGGCTTCTCGCCAAATATTATATAAAACACATTGGAGGTAATAATGTGGACAAATTTATAGATATCGGGACTCCGCATCTCGGTGCACCAAAAGCAGAGAAAGTGTTGATGTATGGAGATGATATGGGTATGAAAATAAATAATTTTTTTAGTATAAACATGGATGAAATTAAAAAAATCTCTCAAAATTTTCCATCCACATACAATCTACTTCCAAGTAAAAAATATTTTGATTCTTCGCTTGTCGATTATATGTACTATGTTTATGATCTTGGCGATGCTGATGGGGATGGGATTACAGGGAGGCTTTCGTATGCCGATACAAAATCATTCCTTAAAAATTCAGGACGGAATGACCTGCTCATACAAAACGCAGAATCCGTACATAATGATCTCGATAACTTTAATCCGAGTGATTATGGTGTGAAGAGTTTTAATATTGTTGGCTGCGGTACCCCGACTATTGGCAAGATTTTTGCAAACAATGAGCAGTATGATGGAGATTATAAATACCAGATCAAATACATAACAGGGGATGGTACAGTGCCCGAAAGGAGTGCAGAAGGGATGAATACAGATCAACTCTTCTATGTGACAGGAGTCGAGCACGCGACAATGCCAAGTCAAGGTGGCATCAGAGACCTGGTTGCATCGATATTGGATGAGGATATTGATAATTTTGATTATAGTAGTAATCCAAATATCAAGACAAATACAGATAATTGTGCACTACCAGACGGGAAGATTATTAGTATACATAGTCCTGTGTCTCTCGATATCTATGATGATGTGGGACATCATACAGGGCCCGATGAGAATGGGGATATTGAGTACGGGATAGATGGGGTGGTTTACGATACTCTAGATGGTAACAAGTTTGCGTTCATTCCAAACACCGTGAATTACAAAATAAGATTCAATGCAACGGGAGTGGGAACTGCAGGAGTCGATGTGCAGGATTATCGTAACGGGGCAATAGTAAAATCAGAGTCATTCAGTGACATTCCTATTGTGAGTCTGAATACCAAAGGAGAAGTGGTAGTGAGTACTGCGGGTTCACAAATCCTTCTTGATCGAAATGGTGATGATGTGATTGAAACACTACATCCCGATCTGAGTGTTGATGGTGATTTGCCTGAAAGTGTCACATCGGTAAATATTGTAGATAATCCGATATCTAGTATCTCTACGGTAACAAGTGGGATTCAGATAGCGACAACTAGTTTAAATATTCAAACATTAAACAGCTGTGAATACCCGGGAGGGTGTGAATATTTAAGTAATAAAATTTCAAAATCTATTCCGGTATTGGAAAAAAGTAACAAAACGGAAGTGAGACATGTTGATGAGGTCTCTAGTGCAACACCTCCTAAAGAGGTAGAATTAAAGGACGATTCAACGTGGTTGCTCGCCTCACCGGTCGGATTCTTTAATAATTATATAGGTTTAATTTGGAATTTTCTGTTGGAACTCTTTAACAAGATAATTAATTTATTTAAGTAAAATTTTATGTTAAAAATCGCGGTGATAAATCTTCTCAACTTATTTATTCCATATTTAATTGTTTTTATAATTGGACCATATTTAAATTATTCATTCGATTTTTTTTGGATTTTCTGCTACATGGTGATATCTCCAATAATTATTAACGCAACTGTATTTATAAGAACAAAGAAATATAAATTACCATTTCTTTTTCTTATTCTGGATTATGTTTTTTTCTTTTTCTTCTCACAATATTTAATATCAGAAATTTTAAAAAATGTTCGATTTTTCTAATTAAAACTCCCAGCAATCTTGCGATTGCTGGGGTGGGTGACTAGGTGACAATGTTCTCAATAATCAGGCTGAGCTCCTTCTTGCTCGGTAGCTTCAATCTGCGAGGGAGCTCGACATCATCAGATCCAAGTGTGAGCTTGATTCCAGAAAATATGAGAATCTTGTGAATCAGCCGGAATCGCAGGACAGGATCGTGGATATCCTTGACCATATTCCACACAGGTACCTGCTTGTTGTCCGGAAAATACTGAAGGAGTGATGCATCAATGATGGTAATGTCGCTGCAACTGAGTTTGTCCCACAGTGTATCGCACAATTCTTCTTGGACTGATTCTAGCACCTCTCTTGATCGTGAGGGATTCGTGGTAGTGTGATCCATAATCCATAAGGTTGTTCTAGTCGGCAATACTATCATAAAAATTATTATTTTACAGATGTCTTGTTGACTAATTATATCTTTCGGGTAGTCTAGGTATAACTTTGTTCCTATCTTATGAAACCAGAAGCACCTCAAACCATCATCGGTAAATATGCAGAGCTGTGGCAGGGAGGTAAACTCTCTACACAAAGATTGGTCTATTTCAATCCAAGGAGACCATTCCCTCCTGTAATCAGACCTTGGTTCAACAATCCATTGGTCACTTGTTCAAATATGGGCGGCACTCAAATCACACACTTCATGAAAGTGGATGCACAGATTCGGATTGCCAATCGTGGAGGTCTGTTCACTCTTGTGACATATGATGAAAGTTCACTCGTCTTCAATGAGCAGGATATTGATGAGAATCAAGAGATCCTTATCGAGGAGTGGATGTGGTTCGCTGTCAGGTCTGTCGTGAACCTTTCGATCGCTGTGTCCTCATCTGAGAATCCTGCCAATCTCATATACGAAGATCCTCTGGGCGCTACCTAATGGTGGTGCCTTTTTTTATTATAAATAACAAAATTTTTTGTTATTTAATTTTGAATATAAAAACCCATCACCTATGTGATGGGGGATGAATGAGCTTGTTTACGAGAAATATCAGCCAAGATATCTCTTGTCACCTCTCTGCTTGGGAACACGATTTCGTTCGGACATGTTGCCTTTCTACCACCCTGAACGACTTTTATTCCAGTGTGATCTCTTAGTCTCAACAGGAATGGGTAGAAGTGTGCTTCATCTAGACCTTGGTTCTGGATGTAGCGCCAAAGTTCCATCTGGCTGTCCTTCGGGTAATACGCGATTTCCTTCAGGGTGACAAATGAGTGATCATATGCCGACTGTATTAAAGCCGCTTTCAGATCACGCGAGAGAGTGCGAGAAAGTGTACGTAGCAGATCGATCTGTTTTTTTGTTCTGGCTGAAAAGAGTGCGAGAGTTTCTGTATTCCAACCTTTCTCTAAGAGTCGCGTTACAACACCGATCGAGTCGATAGATGTAGGACTCTTGCTAGGGAGCCAGAACGCTCGGAAAAAAGTAAGAGCAAGTAGATGAGTCGATTTGATATGGTCGAAGCAGCAGACCTCGATTCTTCGACTAGACCCATGAGGCAGAGCGGCTGCGAGATACTTGATGTTACTCCTCTGGGGATCATAATAGGGTATGACGACCACAGGCTCATCGATATTTGATCGACTGATGCGTCCATAGTGAGGTGGTATTTCTTTCATTCTAACGGTGATTTCGCCTCGATCCACGGTAAGAGTGCGCGATGCCATGTTGTGCTGTGTCTGGGTGTCTCTGGCTGGTACAGGTGAGTTCATTGGTTGTAGAGGTTCGTTGTTCCAAAAGGATACTATCATAAATTCAAAAAAAAGTATCTCACGCAAGGAGCAGTGCGTTCTGATTTGACTTTCGGAGCGAATGGGGATACTTTGATAGGGAACAAGAATTGTTTTTTATGGATACTCAATCAGACCTAAATGATCATCATGTAAATGGTGGTTCCGCCGTCGAAATGACTACTCAATGCACGGAGCCAGATGACCCAGATCATGATGACCAACAATCTCTTCCAGTACAGCCTGTCAGGTTGACTATCTGGGCTTTCTTCATGCGGACGGCCAAGAAGTTTAATTGGATGTCTTGATCTCTATCCACCTTCGGTGGATTTTTTTTTGTGTAATTTATTTCCCATCCTTACCTCATCTCAACATTGACTTCACATTAAAAAAGAGTAGTCTGGTAGGGAACCCTTGTTCTCATTATGAAAACCTTTGAACATCATCCTCAATTTAGTACTCGATTACAACAGCACCTCAATATCCTCAGTTCAGAGATGCCGGATGTTGTTGACGGTATGATCTCTGTCCAACGCCCTGTGTTTTTGAGAGATATTCTTCAGTTGCAAACAAGAGGTAGTTGGAGTTGTCTCGCCCCGTACAAACTGGTCACTCCCCTCATCAAAATCAGTCCCGAGGCTGCAAAGAGTCTTACCTTCTCATTCGATGAGGATGTGTATCTCTATCAGCCGCATGACTCAGAGGGCAATACTCTTACCATCACGAAGTTGCGTGCGAATAGTTTGGTGATGGGGATTCCTGTCGAATTCGGTCTTGTCTTTACGGCGGAATGCTTCATCATTTTTGGTAAAGGTACTCACGAGGTAACCAATGTCTTGTGCGATGATGTGCCTCTATAGCCACAGGTTTTGCCTGCGGCTTTTTTTATTACTAAATATTTTTGATTTTACTTGGATAATTGATACCCTGCCTGCCGGCAGGCAGGTTGAAGACTTGTTACTTTCCAAAGTCTTTTTGTAAGACTTTGGGGTTTCCTGGTAGTGAATTTTGATATTGATTTCATCCTTGCAAATTCTCACAATTTGCGATGCCAAAATCTACTACCGGGTTTTCCACAACTTTTTTGCGGGGGAGTGTTGACGGTGAACTATGGTTCACCTATACTATATTCATAATCAATCACAGAGTTAATACAAAATAATTAACAATACTTATGAACAAAAGCGACACCATCAAGACAATGCAGATCGAGCTCCAGCGCCTCAATCAAATGATCGACCTAAAGATAATCAAAGGTCTTTCATATCACAGAGAGGCGAGACGTCATCGGCTTCTTACAGTTCAGTTATCGCGTCTCACGGCGAGAGAAAACGGTGGGTGGTTGCGGAGAATGTCACGAGCTCTCACTTTATTCTAGAATTTACTTGAACCTTACTTACTTGAAACTTGGATACTTTATAAAAATAATTCATACTCTTATGACAAAAAATAAAATCCTCTATTCTCAAAATGGCTTTCATAAATTCCGACAAGTGTTCGGAGATTCTGTACTCGAGAGGCTATTTTCTCAGAACACGACACGGAGTCGGGGACTCAAATCTTGGCGAAGTCGAAAGTCGTATCTGCATCAATATGTAGGGTAGTCGAAAGTCAAAGAGTCTAGAGTCATAAGAAAATAACCTGCCCGTTTGAAAAAACGAGACAAGTAAAAAATAAAATAAATAATAAGATGAATTGCTCGCGATAATAATCAAATATTTATAACTGCTAATTTTTTCGAACGGGATGGAGCATAACAAAGACAAAATAATAGAGTTCTATCAGAAGCACAAGCGGATGCCGGGGTACAAGGAGATAATGCAAATCACGGGATATAAGTCTAAAAATGCAGTCTACAAACTGATCAACAAGCTCGTTGATCTCGGGATTGTAACTAAAGACAAGGATGGTCGAATGATCCCTGCAAAATCTCTTGACGAGGTGCCATATCTTGGACTCGTCGAAGCAGGATTCCCGAGTGCTGTAGACGAAGATACTTCGCTCGATACGATGAGTATTGATGATTATCTCATCGACCATAAGGAGTCGACATACATCCTCGAAGTAAAGGGTGAGTCGATGATAGAAGCGGGAATCCAAGAAGGAGATCTCGTGATAGTGGATCGGAAGAAACTTCCAAAAGAAGGAGATATAGTGATAGCCGAAGTAGACGGTGGGTGGACTATGAAATATCTACGCAAGAAAAACGGACAAATCTATCTCCAACCTGCAAACAAGAATTTTAAGGATATTTATCCAACACAAGATTTAAGAATAGCAGCTGTAGTGCGTGGTGTTATCAGAAAATATTAAAGCAGCTTGCCCTCCCAAGTTTTGCTTCACAAAAGTTGCTAGGGTGGTGAGAGGGATAATACGAAAGTATTAGAAAACCTCGAGAGGAGTCGATAATCAGTTTCACTTTTGCCCTTAAAAATAAAAAAGACACTCTCGAAAAGCTTCGGAGTGTTTGAGGGGCTGGCTCGGGCTAGACGGTTCTCCTCCAAACAACCCTTGCAGAAAAAGATTTGTGTTTCTTGCGGATTGCCTCTTCGGCCCTGCGCTTGGTTTCTTGAAAGGAGTGCTTCCGATGGTAGCGATGAAGGTGGGGGACTGGAATCATACGAGGGTGCGGTGGTTGGGTTTCTTGATGCGAGTTCGTTTCTTCAGGCCTTTGGTGGGGTGAGCGCCAAGGCGCTCCCTTTTGTTGCGGACGTTTTTCGGTGTTTCGTATTTGGAGCCCATGGTATGGGAGGGATGTTGGTTTGCTCGTTCAGTTCTAGAAGGAGCGGCTGGGGAATAGATTACCACAAGATTGCGGTTCGTCAAATAAAAAAAGGAGCACCTAGTTTGGTACTCCTGGAGATCCGGGTCACATTTCAGGAACCATGTTTGATTTTTCTTCTTCGAGCTTCTTCGCGCATCTTCCGCTTTTGTTTTCCCGAAAGATTCGGTTTTGCGATTTCTACCACTGTTCGCTTGGTCCATTTTGAGTGTTGTATGTATGCTGGCACAGGTTCTCCTTCTGTTGTTGGGTGAATAGCAGGTGCTTCAATAGAGATTACTTATTTTTATATTTATGTCAATAAATTTAGAAAAAAATATAAATACACAAAACGAATTCCCGCGAGCCATCATTCATATTGATGGTGATGCATTTTTTGTTGGGTGTGAGCTCGCATCCAGACCTTGGCTTAAAGATTTGCCTGTGGTTGTCGGTGGTGAGAGGAGTATTGCATCCGCACTAAGCTACAAAGCCAAAGAGATGGGGATACATCGTGGTATGAATATGTACGAGATTAGGAAAATATGTCCTTCAGTGATTGTGTTTGATTCAGATTACGATACCTACGCGATATACTCGAAGCGGATGTTTGATATTGTATCTCGATATAGTGGCAAAGTAGAACACTATAGTGTAGATGAATGTTTCGCAGATATTACTGGTATGGATGAAGTGCTCGGATTGTCTTATGAAGATATTGCGAGAAGTATCAAAAGAGATTTGGATACAGAGCTCGGTATGACGTTCTCTCTCGGACTTTCTGTCACAAAAGTACTTGCAAAATGTGGATCAAAACACAAAAAGCCATCTGGTTTTACTGTAGTCAAAAAGTCCGAGATCCAAGATTTTTTGAAAGGTGTATCTATAGGTAATGTATGGGGTATCGGGACTAAAGGGTCCATTAGTCTTACTGGGTCAAATATATTTACTGCATTTGATCTTTTTGTTAAGTCAGAACAATGGGTACGAGAAAAATATCCAAAACCAATTCAAGAAATACACTGTGAACTCAATGGGAAAAATGTGTTCGGCATTAATACATCCGAAAAGAAAGAAAAACAAAAATCCATTATGTGTACACGAACATTCAGGCCGTTCTCGAGTAGTACTTCAGAGGTCTTTTCTCACCTTTCAAAAAATATTGAGGAGGCCTGTACGAGAATGCGCAAGATGGATGTTGTAGCCAAGAACTTTTCTATTTTTATAAAGACAAAAGATTTCCGATATATAAGTGGAGAAGCTCATTTGATACAGAGTACTGCATACCCTGATGAGATATTATGCGAAGCAAAAAAGATTTTTGAAAATATATTTGATCCGCGATTGGTCTATCGTACGACAGGAGTGAGGTTTGGTGGACTGATACCGAGCGTGATGCAAACAATGAGTTTGTTTGGGGAAGAGGAAGTAAATAGTAGAGATATTGTTTATAAGACAGTCGACAAGATTAATCAGAGTTTTGGTGAATACACGGTGTTCCTCGGGAGTACGCTTGGTCGATATAAAAAAGAGTCAAAGAAAAATTCGTTTAATATACCGCACCTCGGGTATGTGTATTAATCTGGAAGAGAGGTGTGTAGATAAAATTTTATAAAATTAAAAAAGCGTGGCAACACAGAGTGTTGGCACGCCACATAATTAAGCGTAGGCAAAGATTGTAGCGACTGCGACGAGGGTGATTCCGATGATTCGGAGCTTCTCCTCAATAGTGTATGGTTCCATGGTTTTTGTCGAGGGTTTACTTCGGATTGACGAGAGTGAAGGGTTGATCGAATCCCTTGTGGTACTCTGCCGGCATTGTTTTGAGCGCCAAAGCACCCAAAAAAAGCAGCATGTTAATACCAATAAACAACCAGACTGCAATGCGCAGTTCAATCTGCAGGTTGCTTATTGTAGTCACAGGAATTGCGATTAGATCGCGCAGTGTGTTACTGAGTATTTGGAGTGTTTTCATTGGAGGGGTGGGTGTGTTGGTGTTGAACCAGCATCCGTGTTGTAGGGTGCCAGCATGCATCTTATTTACAAAAGGGGTGAACCCCTTTGTACTCAAATTGCATACAAGCATTATCTACAATCCCACATAGTATTTTTACCTGCCATGTTTGTTGCCTATACTTTTAAAGAACTTTACTATTAAATTATAGCATATCTATACTTGTTGTCAATCATAGTGTCAAATTAAAAAGACGATGTTTGCACATCGTCATTATGAGAATGGGTTAAAGCCATTCACCGTTTGGAGCCAGGTACTGGACTGGCACTAATCTCTTTTCCGGTACCGTTGGCTTGATTCTGTTGACTTCATCTTTGATCTCCTCGTCCGTCATCCATTCATCCAAGGTGCCTGGATTGCGTATCCTCCGAGAAGGTGTTGGCGGTATGTCTCCATTGAATTCATGAATAATTGTAAATGCGAGTGCTGCAACAAGAAGAATGATGATTGCGAGGACTGATTTTTTCATGGGAGTTGAGAGGTTGGTGCGCACCCATTATCACCGTCAGATGGTGTGTGTACGCAGACTATTCACAACTTTTGTTATAAACAATCTGCGTACACACAAAAAAACTAATGTTCAATTTAGGGCATAATACAATGATAATAAATATTGTCAACTAATTAAAAAGCAGCATACAAAGATGCTGCTGGGTTCATTCTGTCATCAGCGCCTCGGTGCTTCTAATGGGGTTAGTCGAGGAGGTGTGTTGCGGGTTCTGGTCAAAGCTTCAAGAAGGTTAAATCCGAAGATGACGATAACCAAAAAGATGATTATATAGATTACGGTTTTCATGGTAGGGATTATGCTGAGACAAAACCTAAGTACATATGGTGCACACAAGTTTTGTCTCAGAATTGTCCTACCCACAAGAACTAATACAACATACTTATAGCAATACATTATGATGACGTCTACTGGTTGACATTTGGTATTTTATAAGTAATATAAATCCTACAAAGGCCGAAGAAAGCAGGAGACAGCAATGTCTTAAAAGAGAGTAATCTCATCTTGCCGAGGTCAAACGACTCTCTCCATATTTTGGAACTTAGTCGGCCTTTAGTAAGAGGCCGTTTTTTTAAACGTCTCAAAATCAGGTCGATCATTAAAATATTAAATTATTCTATTTATCAAAGTTCAATTAATTTCAGATTTTCGAATTTGGACTTTACTTGAATACTTGTTACTTGGATAATTGAAAAATTATAAATATGCCAATATCAAGACAGAAGAAAGAGGAAATCTATTCAAAACTCGACAGTGGTCTTAAGGACTCTCAGTCAGTAGTGTTTGTGAATTTCCACGGACTACTTGTATCTGATCTTACTCTCATCCGAAAGGCTCTTCGAGAATTAGGTATCACATACACAGTAGTAAAGAAGACTATTGCGGCGAAAGCGTTGGGAGGTCAGGGCTACAAAGGTGAGCTTCCAGAACTTAAAGGTGAGCTTGCTGTTGTATACGGCACAGACCAGCTTGCTCCTGCAAGAGAGATTAGTAACTTCGAAAAGAAGTTCAAAGGTAAGATAAGTATCTTGGGTGGAGTATTCGAAGGTGAGTACAAGGACGCGACAGCGATGAAAGTAATTGCTAACATCCCTAGTCGAGAAGTTCTCCTCTCACAAATCGCATACCTTCTCAAGAGTCCTATTCAGAGACTCGCAATTGCAGTTTCTGAAGTAAGTAAGAAAAAATAAATAATGAATAGGTAAGTAATGAATAATTATTTACTACTCATTAATTAACTATTAAATAATTTAAAAAAATATGTCAAAATTTGATTCATTCTTGACTGACCTCGAAGGAGCATCAGTTCTCGAACTAAACGAACTCGTAAAAGCAATTGAAGAAAAATTCGGTGTTTCTGCAGCAGCGGTTGCAGCAGCTCCAGCAGCTGGCGCAGGTGCAGGTGCAGCAGAAGAGCAGTCTTCATTTAACCTCGAACTTACAGACGCAGGCGCAAACAAGATTGCGGTCATCAAGGCTGTTAAAGAAGCTCTCGGTCTCGGACTTGCAGAAGCTAAGGGTGCAGTAGATTCTGCTCCTAAAGTTATCAAGGAAGGTATGAAGAAAGAAGAAGCTGAAGCTCTCAAGAAGACTCTTGAGGAAGCGGGTGCTAAAGTTACATTAAAATAAGATTCTTATTTTAATGAACTTTAGAGCCGGAGCGGATGCGAGGACAGTAGTGCGAGCCGCGAGGCTGGGCCTGGATGGCTTTATGAGCGACTGCGAATAAAGAACATGTGGGCAAGGTGATTCCATTCTAAACTTTCAAACTAAAGCCCCGACGCGCAAGCGTCGGGGCTTTGTTGTTGATTTTATTTTCCTGGTGGGTATGATTAGTCAGGCTACGTTTTTTGAATCTCACTCATTTTTCTCTATCCTCATGAAAATATTGCTTAACGCCTCTCTTCCGATGCTCAGTTCGCGACTTGATTTTGAAGTAACTTTGTTGATTGGGGATGCATTTGTACCCCTTATTGCAAAAGGTCACAGAATACCTCTTCTCATTCCGGGACTTGAAGACTTTATAAAAGTAGAGATTACCGACGTTCGTATTCCATTCTCATTTGGATCTGGAGTGTTCTCTCCTGTTGCCTATGGTCCTAATGTTCGAGTTTATGGTAGTGCAAGTTTCGGTGGGACACATCTCACAAATGGTGGTGAATCCATCTTGAGAATATGTCGGCAAATCCGTGATCTGTTGGTGGCCCATGGGGCAAGGATTACTGGTTTTCCTTCAGAGCTTGATGACTCTGCCGCCGAGTGATTGGCGGCTTTTTTAATTATTATCTTACGAGGTAGCTTTGTGTGTTGTGTTTTGAATATGCTACAATCCATATATCCCGAGACGGGCATTTATTCAGCTAATTTTAATGTATGGAGGTACTCGAAAATATTTTTGGTAGTGCGACAAAGGCAAGACTTATAAGATCATTTGTTTACAATCCTGGTGTAGTGTTCGAAGCTAATTTTCTCGCAAAGAAAATAAAAGCGAGAGTAGAAGGTGTCAAAAAAGAAATCAATATTCTCGAAAGATCAGGTCTCATAAAGCGACGTCCAACAAAAAATGAAAATGGTAGAACCGTGAACGGTGCAACGCTTAATTTGAATTTTAAATATCTCGATGCTTTTCGAGAATTTCTTCTCAAAGTATCTCCGCTCACTGAGGAGGTGCTTGCTCGCAAACTTTCTCTTGCAGGGCGAGTGAAATTAGTTGTTGTTGCTGGAATATTTATCAACGAAGAAAATTCTCGTCTCGATATGCTTATTGTTTCTGAAAGACCAGACGAAAAGAAGCTCAAAAAAATTCTCACAGAAATAGAATCAGAATTTGCACGAGAGATATCGTATTCACTTATGTCTGTCGAAGATTTTAAATATCGCCTAGGGATGGGGGACAAGCTTGTGCGAGATGTGTTTGATTTTTCACATAAAGTTGTGCTGAACAAAATCGGAATGTTTGAGTAGATTTAATCCTGGATTTGGCCCAATCAAAATACCCCGCAGCCGGTGGCTGCGGGGTATTTTGATTGGTATTGTGGTCATATTTGATACCAAAAATGAAAGGTTTATAAATCATTTGACATCCTCTTTGAAACGAGTATAATATGCCAATACTTAATGAATACAAGAAACCACCAAACTACAGCGGCATAAAGATAAAGCCAGTGATGGCCTTGTCCGAACCGCTTTGTCCAAGCGGTTTTTTGATACCGAAAGACTGATATTTGAAAACTTCATCCTGTCCCGCACTTTTCGTAAACATACGACGTAAGTTGTATGAGCGAACTGGAGGTCTTTTCTTGCGGAGACAGATTCAAAAGCAAATAACAGATTCGACTGTAGAATCTGTTATAACAAAGCAAGTAAAAAATAAGTAACATAGAATTGTGGTTTTTACATTTCCTAATAGGAAAGTAAGAGCATATGGTGGATGCCTTGGCTTGTATGAGCGATGAAGGACGTAGTAAAGCTGCGATAAGCGACGGGGAGGTGCCAAGCAACCTTCGATCCGTCGATCTCCGAATGAGGAAACTCAGTCAGTTTACTGACTATCTATGGCGTAAGCTAAAGATGCGTACCTGGGGAAGTAAAACATTTCAGTACCCAGAGGAATAGAAACTAATAAGTATTTCGCAAGTAGCGGCGAGCGAAAACGAAGAAGCCCAAACCTTTTGTATCACACTGAGTGTAATGATTTATCATCGCACGCAGCGTGATGCGAGAGGGGTTGTAAGATAACAAATTGTATTTATTACAGAAAAGTTACAAAATTTTTTGTTAGGAGAATTTGCTGGAAAGCAAAACCCCAGTGGGTAATAGTCCCGTATCCGAAAACAAAAAATCTTTTATTGTTATTCTTGAGTACCTCGAGACACGAATGGCTCGGGGGAATCTGCCGGAACTAACCGGTAAGGCTAAATATTATACAAGACCGATAGTGAACTAGTACCGTGAGGGAAAGGTGAAAAGAACCCCGGTGAGGGGAGTGAAATAGATCTGAAACCATATGCTTACAAGGAGTCGGAGCGGGCATCACATTGCATGTGAAGTCAGAACGCAAAAGTCAGAAGTCAAAAATAAAAATAAAAAGTATTAAAGTTATATACTTTTGAATTACATTTTTGAGTTTTGATTTTTAACTTTTGATTTCGCATTCAGCGTGATGTCCGTCACGGCGTGCCTATTGAAGAATGAGCCAACGAGTTAATGTGTGCAGCATGGCTAAGTCCGAGAGGATGGAGTCGCAGGGAAACCGAGTGTTAATAGCGCGAATAAGTTGTACACATTAGACCCGAAGCCAGAGCGAGCTTGCCATGAGCAGGGTGAACTTTTGAGAAATCAAAAGGGAGGCCCGAACCGATATGTCGTTCAACGCATCCGGATGACTTGTGGTAAGAAGTGAAAAGCTAATCGAGCCTGGTAATAGCTGGTTCTCTCCGAAATAGCTTTTGGGTTAGCGTCATATGTTCCTTCTGGGGGTAGAGCACTGGAAGGACTCAACAGGGAGAAATCTCGTGAGTCCTATCAAACTCCGAATACCAGAAATTAAAAGTATGGCAGTTAGACCGTGTGGGCTAAGCTACACTGGTCAAAAGGGAAACAGCCCTAGATCTCAAATTAAGGTCCCTAAATTAATGCTAAGTGCATCATAAGGTGGTGGAATTTCTCAGACACTGAGGAGGTTGGCTTAGAAGCAGCCATCCTTTAAAGATAGCGTAACAGCTCACTCACTTAGAGATTCTGCGCCAAAGATAATCGGGGCTAAGCATTGTACCGAAATTGAGGGCTTGTATTTTCTACGGAAAATATGAGCGGTAGGAGAGTATTCGTATCTGCTGTGAAGGCAAAGGTGTGAGCCATGCTGGAGCGTTACGAAGTAAGAATGTTGGCACAAGTAACCACAATGAGGGTGAGATACCCTCACGTCGAAAGATCAAGGTTTCCTTGGCGATGAAGATCAGCCAAGGGTTAGTCGGTCCTAAGGGGATGACGAGAGTCGAACTCGATGGACATACGGTTAATATTCCGTAACTTGCTTATGGTGCGATGGAAGGACGAAGTGTAGTATATAGAGCGACTTATTGGATTGTCGTGTTTATTTTGAGGAATCAGAGTAGGAAAATCCGCTCTGTGTTTAAAGCAAATTCCAAGATTGTAATGTAAGCTGTAGCAATACAGTGAAGTCTATAAAGCACGCTTCCGAGAAAAATTTCTAAGCATAACCATAAGCAATCCGTACCGCAAACCGACACAGGTGATCAGGTCGAGTAGACCAAGACGAACGAGTGAGATGTCCTCAAGGAACTCGGCAAAAAAGCAGCCGTAACTTCGGAATAAGGCTTGCCTTCTGTTAATTCAGGAGGCCGCAGCTAAAGTATCCCTGGCAACTGTTTACCAAAAACACAGCTCCCTGCGAACTCGTAAGAGGATGTATAGGGGGTGACACCTGACCAATGCCAGAAGGTCAAATAACGGCGGTGAGATTATATCAAGCTGACTGTTATAAGCCCTGGTGAATGTCGGCCGTAACTATAACGGTCCTAAGGTAGCGAAATTCCTTGTCTGGTAAGTTCAGACGCGCACGAATGGTGTAATGACTGGGGAACTGTCTCGAGGACTTGCTCGGTGAAAATACAGTACCGGTGAAGATGCCGGTTACCTGCAGATAGACGAAAAGACCCCAGAAGCTTTACTGCAATTTGATATTGAGGATACGTTTTTACTGCGTAGCATAGTGGTGAGAGGTTTGATGTGTACGATTTCGGTTGTACTCTACTCGTCAGTGAAATAGCCATCTGTGACAATGTATTTTCTAACCTCGTAGGCAAAAACTACGAGAGACAGTATCTGATGGGCAGTTTTAGTGGGGCGCTATCCTCCCAAAAAGTAACGGAGGAGTTTATTAAGGTCAGCTAGGCGCGAATGGAAACCGTGCCGATAGTGCAATGGCATAAGCTGGCTTGACTGCAAGACGAACATGTCGAGCAGATGCGAAAGCAGAACATAGTGAACCGACCATTCGCATTAGATGCGGTGGGAGATTATCGGACAAAAGCTACTCTGGGGATAACAGGCTAGTTCCGCCTAAGAGTCCATATCGACGGCGGAGTTCGGCACCTCGATGTCGGCTCATCTTATCCTGGGGGTGGAGAAGCTCCCAAGGGTTTGGCTGTTCGCCAATTAAAAAGATACGCGAGCTGGGTTCAGACCGTCTGGAAGATAATTTATTATCTCTCGGACAGTCTGAATCCCACGAGACAAAAAATTAAATACCGAAACAATTCGGAATTTAGACTGTTATATTAAAATGAAATAATTATAGAGATACAAGAATAATTTTAATTCAGAGTATGAATTAATTTATTTGGAACCAAAGATACATATTTATTATGTATACGAATCGCGGCGGTCACACATAGAAATATATGTGAATTCGTCAACTTATATCGGTGAAATCCTACAAGTGATGTTGAGGACAATACCGAGGGAAAGAAAAATTAAGAAGCAAAAATCATGAATCAAAAATTTTGATCCTTGATTTCTGATCTTTGATTTAATTCTGCCCGTAGAGACTAAATGTTGACTATCTTAACTCGTAAAGAGAAAGATAAAGTTATAGTCCGAACCTCATAGTAATATGAGTTGTAACAAATAATATTTGTGAACATAAGCGTGAGACAGGTTGGTCTCCTATCTACTGCAGGCGTTGATTCTTGAGAGGATTTGTCCCTAGTACGAGAGGACCGGGATGAACTGACCTCTGGTCTGGGAGCTGTCACGCCAGTGGCACCGCTCCGTAGCTATGTCGGGTTTGGATAAGCTCTGAAAGCATCTAAGAGCGAAGCCAACCTCAAGATTAGGAATCGTTTGAGACTCGTGAGAGATGATCACGTTGATAGGCGCTAGATGTAAGGCGAGTAATCGTTTAAGTCGAGGCGTACTAATGTTCGATTCCTATTAGGAAATGTGGAAATCAATTTTATGTTTACAATGATTTCTGTTTTGTTTGAGATAGAAATATCTCTTGCTTTTGATGATGAAGTTAACAATACAAAATTGAAAGTTTTGTGTTGGTGATTCGACGCGAGGGCCACACCTGATCTCATTCCGAACTCAGAAGTTAAGCCTCGTAGTACCGATGATACTCTATGGATGGGGAAAGTAGGTAATCGCCAGCACAAAGTTTTTAATACAAAAAAAACACCCGGAAGGGTGTTTTTTTGTTAAATCTTGCATTTTGAATTAAAAAGGTTATATTGTTGCTACAAAGTTATTTGAAATTTTAGGTGTGATTTTTTTTGGAAAAAGCGGCAATAGCTCAGTGGTAGAGCATCTGGTTCGACGAATCAGAAGGTCGAAGGTTCGAATCCTTCTTGTCGCTCTTCCAAGTATTTTGAAAAGTTCCCTTGGTGTAAAGGTAACACAGCTCGACCGTCATCGAGTATTTCAAGGTTCGAGTCCTTGAGGGAACGCTTCAGAAGCGTCACTGCCGTATAGCTCAATTGGTGGAGCGGGTGCTTGTTAAGCACTGTGCTGCCAGTTCGAGTCTGGCTACGGCAACGATTGTTCTTTTTGGTTATTGGGATGTAAGAATGTATATATGTAATATATTAACAACCCTCTAACCACCGATACTATATGGCGCGAGTTTAATTCGTGCCCACATCTAAGATTTCAAAGCCCAACAAAAAAAACATCTCGTCAGAAATGTTTTTTTGTTGGGCTTTATACAATATACAATATACTATATACTATATATCATCATGGACTGGGGCAAAAGACAAAAATTCAAAATACTAGCAGTTATCTGGACTATCATTCTTGTCTTTGCTGGTATCTTCGTCTATAAAAAATTCTTTAATAAGGATCCAAACTGCTTTGATGGTATCCAGAATCAGGATGAGATGGGTATAGATTGCGGGGGGATTTGCGCACTTCTTTGTCCTCTCGATTCAAGACCTCCAATTGTTAAATATAATCGCCTTTTCAAAGCAGGACCTGGATCTTATACAGCACTTGCTCTCGTCGAAAATCCTAATCAAGGTGTCTTCGCAACAAATATGTATTATGTGTTTAAAGTGTATGATGAGAAAAATATTTTGCTTGCAGAAATACCGGGACAAACATTTATTCCGCCAGGCAGAGAGTTTCCTGTATTTGAACATTCAATCCTGACCGGGAATAGAGTAGCATCAAAGATTACATTCGACATTAATGACGATTCAATACAGTGGCAGAAAGGTGATTTTATGGATCCAAACATAAAGATTACCAATGTACAACATGTCATTGTTGATACGCGATCACGAATCACTGCTGATATAGAGAATGGTGAGGTTTACCCGATAAAGGGTGTTGAGGTTGTCGCTGTGGTATATGACGAAGAAGGCAATGCTCATGAGTCGTCATCTACTGTGATCGATTATGTCTCTCCTAACGATAAGACGAATATATCATTCACATGGAACTACAAATTCGACTTCGATGTTTCTAAGATCGATATTATACCGAGATCGGTACCAAGAAACTGGCAGTAGTAAATCAAAAATCATAAAGCAAGAATCAAAAATAAAGACGAATTCCATTTTTTGCTTCTTGATTCCTAATCTCTAATTTAATTCATGGTACAAAAGATTTCAAAAGTATTCCATTCGATGGATTGGATATTGGTAGGTTCACTTATACCTCTGGTCACAGGTGGTCTTGTAACGATGTATTCTTTTACAGGGGAGAGTAATGTATTCGAGAGACAGGTTGTGTGGGTCATTATTTCAGTGGCTGTTTTTTTTCTGTTGAGTTTTGTGGATTTTCGTTTTTTTCGCAAGACAACTCCTGTGGTTGCATTTTATATGACATCAGTACTACTTTTGGTACTTGTACTTCTTGTGGGACGAACCATAAAGGGTGCAAAGAGTTGGATCGATTTTGGTTTCTTTTCTTTTCAACCTGCAGACTTCGCAAAGCTTGCACTTATTTTGGTGCTTTCAAAATATTTTTCTAAGAGGCATGTGGAGATAGGTAATGTAAGGCATATTTTGGTTTCTGGTCTTTATGCGTTCGGGTTATTTTTTCTTGTTATGCTTCAACCGGATTTGGGGTTAGGAATTATTCTTTTCTTGATTTGGTTTGGAATGATACTTTTAGCCGGCATTTCAAAAAAACATCTATTTACTGTTGTAATGGTCGGTGCTGTGACATTTGCAGGGCTTTGGGTATATGTATTTAAGGATTATCAAAAGAACAGAATAATGACGTTTCTTCACCCACTCGCAGATGTGCGAGGTGCAGGATATAACTCATATCAGTCAACGATTGCGGTAGGTTCTGGTGCGGCTCTTGGCAAGGGGATAGGGTATGGGACCCAATCGAGACTAAACTTCCTTCCCGAATACGAGACTGATTTTATCTTTGCAGCTTTTGCTGAGGAATGGGGGTTTATAGGGGTGCTCTTTCTTATTGGATCATTCGGGCTTTTAATATTTCGTATTATGAATAGTGCAGAAAAAGGGGAGACAAATTTTGAGATTCTTTTTGCATCAGGGGTTGCAATAATGTTCATGGGACATTTTATTATCAATGTCGGTATGAATATGGGTGTGATGCCTGTGACAGGAATTCCTCTACCATTTGTTAGTTATGGCGGATCACACTTGCTTATTTCCTTTACTGCTCTCGGTATGCTTATGGGTATGCGCCGATATAGGAGAGAGGCGCACAGAGATTTGATTAAAAACGAGTTTCTGGGATATTAGTTTTGCCAACTACATCCACTCTTGTTGCCACAGGTGGTTTGGTCGCCATCACATGTATCTGTAGGTGTGCCTGAGCAATAATCAGGTGTCCCTCCACCCCAACTACATCCACTCTTGTTGCCACAGGTGGTTTGGTCGCCATCACATGTATCTGTAGGTGTGCCTGAGCAATAATCAGGTGTCCCTCCACCCCAACTACATCCACTTTTGTTTCCACAAGAATTTGCATCACCACTACAATAGTCGCCCGGAGTACCTGTACATCCAGCAGTAACTTCAGGAACCCATTCACAACCATAGACTGTCACACAGCTATAATAATCTGGACCATTACACGAGACATTTACATTACAGTAGCTGCCATCCCAGGTGCAGTTTGTATCTGCTTCACAGGAAGAAGAGTCTTCATAAAAGCTACAGCTGACTGCTGGACTGCCGGTACAATGTGCGGGCACCTGGTTGATCCAGTAGCATCCAGTAACATTTCCACAAGTATTTTGGTCACCTCCACAGTTAGGTGTTCCGCTACAACTATCACCTGTGCCGCCGGCTAGATAGCACCCAGAAACATTTCCACAAGTATTTTGGTCGCCTCCACAGTTAGGTGTTCCGCTACAACTATCACCTGTGCCGCCACCCCAACTACATCCTGAAACATTCCCACAGGTGCTTTGACCACCATTACAATCTGGTGTGCCGACACAAGCACCACAAGTACAAGATCCTGTACCATTAGGGTCATATGTACAACCATTGTTCTGTGAGCTGCTACCACAATAGCTTGAGCAATCCTCGTTTCCGCTCAGTCCACAAGCGCACAACCCGCTCGAGACTCCCTGACCATTGGCATCATAATTGCATGCATTAGGGGTCTGTGAATAGTTATGGCAGTCTTCATTTTGGCTTGGGCCACAGTTTTGTCCATAATTCTCTTGACACTGCGGGAATTGACAGGAGACATTTTTAAAAGATCCTACTTCCATGAAAGATACACCATCTTGTGATGGATAAATCAGGATCGCTTCATTGTCATTACAGAATGGAGTGCTCCCACCACATGCCAAATATATATAACCCTTATTTTCACGATTTTCTCCATCAAAAAAAGACACATTTTGAGTAAATGAAGGAAATATCTCTACAGCAGCAGCAAGGTTTGATTTTTGTTTTGCTATTGATTCATCTAATGGTGGGAAAGGGGTTGTAATAAGGTTGTCGATAAATATACAATCTGTTGCGCCGATACAATACATATTATCGGCTGATCCTGTTGGGTTTGGATATCCTCCGTGATCAGAATTATACCTTTCGAGAACAAGTTTTATTGTTTGGATTTCCGATTTTATTTTGGCTTCTCGGGCTCTGTTTTTTGCGGTAGTAAGTGAGACCAGGATAACACTTGCAAGCAGTGAGATAAGTGATACTACGACAAGTAGTTCTATAAGTGTAAACCCTTTTTTTCTTTTAATGTGTGTATGCATTCCTATTCTAGTAATTTTATTTGGGCAGATTGTGGAAGCTTGTTAAATACATCTTTTGAGATATTGTATTTAACTTCTGGTTTTGAACTAAGTTTTACAACGTTTAGTATGAAGAGTCCTGTTGCACAAATAAAAATGACCACAGCCCCCAAAATCATAAGTGCATTTGCACTTTCTGTTCCACGTACTAACTTGTGCCTAATAAGAAATGACATTATTGGTCCTAAATTTTGCTCAGGATACATATTTCTGCGTATGAGGAGATTATTTTGATCTTCAAATTGAAGTGACATAAATTGATTATATCACAACACAAACATAATATAACAGTGGAGATTTATTCTAGTGCATAAATCTTTTTTGTCTCCGCAATCATTTTTTCAATGGTAAATTCGGATGTTATTCTCTTGTGTAGGTTCGATCCTAATTCTCTACGTAGGTGGGGTTCATATGCGAGTGTTAGGATACTGTCGGTAATTTCATTTACTGCTCGTGGTCTTATGAGGATACCCTGACTTTTGTCTGAGATAATTTCAGGAACACCTCCTACATTGGATGCTATGACTGGTAGTCCGACAAACCCTGCTTCAGCAACAGCATATGGTAATGCTTCAGATAAAGATGAAAGTATAAAAATATCAAACGCCTTCAGGTACTGCATGACGTTTTTGATGTGACCACAGAGAAAAACATGTCTCTCCAATCTGTATTCTTTTATGAGTTCTTCTAATCGCAATCGTTCTTCGCCTTCACCCATAATGAAGAGGTAGAGAGGGAGAGCCGAACGATCTAGTGCGTCTCTGAATCCTTCGATGAGAAATGTTTGACCTTTGATTGGG
Source organism: uncultured Candidatus Saccharibacteria bacterium (assembly GCA_964554765.1). GTDB lineage: Bacteria > Patescibacteriota > Minisyncoccia > Phycocordibacterales > CAIRYW01 > JAQBQZ01. The sequence goes on along the minus strand of CAZKPS010000002.1, from coordinate 13,967 downwards.
TGAAGCTCCGCAACATTGCCTATAAAAAGTGATGCGATGTGGAGATCTGGAATTTTGGTTTGTTCGCGGATAAGGGAGACAAGTTTTTCTTTTGCTTCCGTCTTTGTGTAGAGATGTTCTATGGATATACCGTTGTGTATTAATACAATTTTGCGTTTGATTGACGGCGCTTCTTTTGTGAGTTGATCAGCTACTGCTTTTGAAACGGCGATTGTGGTATGGCACAAACGTACTGTTAAGTGGTATATGTATTTCATTAATATCTTTTGCCATCTTGGACGATTCTCATTTATGGCCAATCCGTGGAGGGTGAATACTATTTTTTTGATACCATTCATTCTTCCTGCCACTGCGCCAAGTCCTGCTTTTGAGCTATTGAGGTGAATAATGTCCGGTTTTTCCTTTTTGAAAAAATTGTAAAGAAAGGTAAATACACGAAGTTCACGTGATAGTGAGAAGTCTCGGGTGAGATTTGGTATTTCTATGACAGGTATGTTTTCTTCGATTAATCGACTTGCTAGGAGGCCGTTGCCACCCATGGCAACTTTGACATCGTGTCCCTCTTTGTGCAGAGATACTGCAAGGTCGAATACATAACGCCCCGCTCCACCCCAAACGGATTTCGTAATAACAAAGATGATTTTCTTTTTATGTTCCATTTTTTAAATATAAATAACCTCTTGATGTGAGGTTTTGTCTAATTTTTGTCACTTCAGAATAATCAGATTTTATGCTATAATATTATAACACACAAAGATTTTGATAACAAAATCATCTGTGACTACAAAAAAATACCAATGCGCATAGGAAACAAAAAAGAATCATTGATACTACTTTTAGGTGATATTCTCGCATTCTTTGTGGCGGTCTGGCTTTCACTTTTCTTTAGAAATTTTGCAATACCATCTTCTGAGGCTTTCTACAGTCTCACTGTTCCATTTTCATTTATTTCTATTATCTGGATTAGTTTCTTTTTTATTGCCGGACTCTACGAGAAGCAGAGAATTGCAAAGAGAAAGAGGCTCCCTGAACTACTTTTAAAGACTCAAATATTTAACAGTATTGTCGCTATAATATTCTTCTATTCACTTCCTTATTTTGGTGTTGCACCAAAAACAATTCTCTTTTTATATATTGTAATCTCGCTTGTGCTTTCATTTGTGTGGAGGGTGTACGCGGTATCTTTTTTTGGAGTACGAACAAAATCAAATGCTCTTATGATTGCGGGAGGGGCGAGTGCAACGAGCCTCTCTGATGAAATCAATCATAATACTCAATATAGTTTTAGTGTTGTTCGGATTATAGATACCGGCACAATCAAAGATCTAAGTATTGAGGAGATTGAAAAAATCATTAAAACAGAAAAGATTAAGACCATTATTGTAGACTCTCGGTCTATTTTGGTTTCACCAATTCTTCCGCATCTGTACAAGCTGATTTTTTCAAAGATCACATTTATTGATTTTTATGATCTTTATGAAGATGTGTTCGATAGGCTTCCTGTTTCACTTATAGATTATGGGTGGTTTTTAGAAAATATCTCAACAGGTAGTCGAGATACATATGAATTCCTCAAAAGAGTGATGGATCTGGTGTTAGCTGTCCCTGCATTTATTGTCTCAATTCCATTCTATCTTTTTGCATATATAGGGATCAAAATCCAAGATAGGGGACCTCTCTTTATTGTTCAAGATAGAATAGGTAAGAATAATCAACTGATTCGAATTTTAAAATTCAGAAGTATGACAAACATCTCTGGTGTTGATGTGAAAAACGATACAAGTAATAGAATCACAAAGTTTGGAAAATTTCTTCGTGTGTCAAGAATTGATGAACTTCCTCAACTTATCAATGTTATCAGAGGAGATCTCACCATCGTTGGTCCGAGACCCGAGATTCCAGTGCTCGCAAAAGAGTATGAGAGAGAAGTCCCATATTACAATGTTCGACATATCATCAAGCCGGGGCTTTTTGGGTGGGCACAACTTTATCACGAGAACCATCCACATCATGGTATCGACGTCGCTGAGACACAAAACAAACTTTCCTATGATTTGTACTATATCAAGCACAGGTCGTTTCCTTTGGATGTTGTTGTTGTCCTCAAGACGATTAAAGTGTTGATGTCCAGGCAGGGGCGCTAAATTTTGTTTACAAAATTTAGAAAATTTCGATTAATCAATTTTCAAAAATGAAATTTTAAATTATGAAAAACTTTTTTATTAGATTTATTATCTCATACTTTGCTGTAGTGATAATTTTAATTTTGTTAACATTGGACTATCGACACCCTTTTGACTCTTTTGACTGGTCCCTATTTCCTTTTCTTGTTTTTGGTTCTGCTATTTTTGCTTTCATACCTGCTATTTTATTTAGTCTGGCTTCAACTTTACCAAAAAGGATTAATTTGAATCCCGTAAAACCTGAGGATGGGTCATTTAACGATGTGCCCAGCCCGATTGTAATAATTGGCTCAATTTGTATAGCCTGGTATCTTCTTCATTTTTTTCTACCTAAGGTACCCGCAAGTGGGGATCCTTTAAATGGGCTGAATGAGCTTCCGGTGTATTTAGCATTTCACGGTCTTTTCATTGTAGTTTTGATAGCGGTTATTGTTGGAATCATAATAAGAAAAATAAAAAAATAATTTAAATAATATGAAAAAAGTTATAGTAACAGGTGGGGCTGGGTTTATTGGATCACATTTAGTTGAAAGATTACTCGAAGAGGGGAATGAAGTTGTTGTACTCGACAATTTTACTACTGGGAGGGAGACAAATCTTTCAGGACATAAAAACAATCCCAGTCTAAAACTTGTTAATCATGATGTCATTAATCCTATGGATTATTCTGGTGTCGACGAAATCTACCATCTTGCTTGTCCTGCATCGCCTGTACACTATCAAGCAGATCCGATTCACACTCTTAAGACTAATTTTTTGGGGACTCTTAATGCTCTTGAGCTCGCAGAAAAAAATAAAGCCAAGATTCTTCTTGCTTCTACGTCAGAAATATATGGTGATCCGCTCGAGCATCCACAACGAGAAACCTATAAAGGTAATGTAAATACCATAGGCCCTCGAAGTTGTTATGATGAAGGTAAACGTGTTGCAGAATCACTCGCATACGAATTCAAACAAAAAGGAGTGGATGTAAAAGTGGTAAGAATTTTTAATACTTATGGACCACGAATGAATTTTGAGGATGGGCGAGTGGTGTCAAACTTTGTACTTCAGGCTCTACAGAATCAACCAATAACGGTATTTGGAGACGGTAAACAGACTCGGTCTTTTTGTTTTGTTTCAGATTTACTTGATGGATTTCAAGCGATGATGGCAAAGAATAATTATTTTGGACCAGTAAATCTCGGTAATCCGACAGAGCTCACAATGCTCGAGATCGCAGAAAAGATTATTAATGAGACCAAAAGCGAATCAAAAATAGTATTCAGAGATCTACCAAAAGATGATCCGACAAAACGAAAACCTGATATTACAGTTGCAAAAGAGATGCTCGCTTTTGAACCAAAAGTTTCTCTTGATCAGGGTCTAAAAATGATTATTAGTGATTTTAGGGAGAGATTAAATCAATCCTGTTAGAAAATTTCAGCAGGTAGATAGTCTAGATTATTACAAAGCGTAAATGTACAATAGTTATATACTAAAATTATTAATTGCTTATATTTTCTAAACGGGATGAAAAAATATATTGTTACTGGCGGTGCCGGGTTTATCGGATCAAATCTTGTTGATGCTCTGATTGAGAGAGGGGATGAGGTACATGTAATAGATAACCTCTCTGGAGGATTCGAATCAAACGTGAATCCAAAAGCGACACTACACAAAGTGGATATTAGAAATCTCGAGGAAATCAAACCGCTCTTTACGGGTATTGATGGGGTGTTTCATTTTGCAGCACTTCCACGAGTTCAGTACTCAATCGAGCATCCAGTTGAGACAAACGAGGTAAATATAAACGGAACTCAAAATATTTTGATTGCATCACAGCTCGCGGGTGTGAAGCGAGTTGTCTATTCAGCATCGAGTTCTGCATACGGGGATCAGGCGACGATGCCACTTGTTGAGACTATGCTTCCACGACCTTTGAGTCCCTATGGAATGCAAAAATATGTAGGAGAACATATCTGTCGCATCTGGTCAGTCATTCACGGGATTGAGACAGTATCACTCCGATATTTCAATGTGTATGGACCACGGCAATCAAGTGAAGGTGCATATGCGCTCGTGATTGCACGATTCCTCAAGCAAAAAAAAGATGGACAGAAGATGACTATTACAGGAGATGGGCTCCAGACACGAGACTTCACACATGTACGAGATGTTGTACGAGCAAATATCCTCGCAATGGAAAGTGATAAGGTGGGCAAAGGGGAAGTGATGAATATTGGAGGCGGAGAACAGCATTCAGTACTCGAAATCGCACAAATGATTGGAGGTGAATATGAATTTATTGCACCTCGAATCGAACCCCGACATACACTCGCAGATACAACACTTGCAAAGACTCTTATTGGTTGGGAGCCAAAGGAAGATTTTGTAAAAGGGGTGGAGGAGCTTAAAGGATAATTATCTCAAATAGTGAAAAATGTTATTTTTGACTGGTCTGGAGTAATAAGAGACGCAGCTTTGCATCAGTTGTGGGTGACTAATTACATATTTAAAAAATTTAGTCTTGGTCCTATTTGTCTCGAAGAATTTCGAGAAAATTGGGAACAGCCTTATCTTCTTTTCTATCAAAAATATTTACCACAAGGTTTTAGTGCAGAAGATCAGTCAATAGGATATAGAGAAGCGATTTTCAATAAAGATTGTCCGAAATCATTGGCAACGGTTGGTATTGTTGAACTAATAAAGAAACTAAAAGCGCAGGGTAATTTTATTTCTGTGGTTAGTTCTGATTTGCCCGACACACTTCTACCCGAACTTAAAGAATACGGATTGGAGGATGTATTCAGTGAAGTTATTTTTGATGTGCATGATAAATTTGATGCGGCAGAAAGTATCATTAAGAAAAATAATCTAAATCCAGAAAATACGTATTTTGTCGGTGATAGTAATCATGAGATAGATGTCTCTCGAAAGTTAGGTATAAAAAGCATCGCGGTCACCTGGGGATTCACAAGCAAATCAAAACTAATGTCCCATAATCCAGATTATGTTGTCGATAGTGTACAGGAGCTTGAGAATCTAATATTGTAACTCAATCAAATTTAGTCCAAAATACCCTTAAATATCAACATATTTAAGGGTATTTTGGTGTGTTTTGAAAATTGCAAAAACCCTTAAAACGGGTATAATACGCTTACTTGTCCCGTCTGAAAATACGGTTCAATTATTGGGTAAATTAGGATTGTGTTTGATATAAATCAAGTCACACAGTATAAGTAAATATTATTAAATTTTCTATTGGGATGAATACTACAAAAATTCGAATTACGGCATTGTTTTTATTAGCTTTAGCGGTATTTGGCGGTTACTTTATTTATAACACTGAGACTTCAAAAAACGGCTACTTTGGAAATATTCCATTCAAGCTTGGTCTCGATCTTAATGGTGGAACACATCTCGTATATCAGGCAGACACATCAAAGGTAAAACCAGATGATGTGAAGGGTGCGATGTCGGCTCTTCGAGATACAATCGAAAATCGAATCAATGTGTTCGGTGTTTCAGAACCTCTTGTCCAGGCAGAAGATGCGACCATTAATGGTGTGGCGGTTCACAAACTTGTTGTTGAACTCCCAGGTGTGACAGATACTGAGAAAGCAATCGATATCATCGGTAAAACTCCAGTACTCGAATTTAAACTTCAAAACGAAGGTCTCTCTACAACAACAAAATATACAATGGATCAGATGTTTGCTGATACTGGTCTTACAGGACGACTTCTTGCTCGTGCGGATTTGCAGTTTAATCAAAATACAAACGCTCCTGTTGTACTTCTTACTTTCAATGATGAGGGTAAGCAGCTTTTTGGTGATCTCACAAAAAACAATACTGGACGAGTACTCGCAATCTTTCTTGATGGACGACCACTCTCAACTCCTGTAATCCGAGAGGCTATCACAGATGGAAAGGCAGAAATCTCAGGACAATTTACTCCTGATGAGGCGAAGAAATTGGTACAGGATCTAAACTACGGTGCATTGCCACTTCCTGTATCACTTCTAGGAACTGAGACTATCGGTGCTTCACTCGGAGCAGATGCACTTCAGGCGAGTGTGTTCTCAGGAATTCTTAGCTTTATCATTATTGGGCTATTCCTCATCCTCTGGTATCGACTTCCAGGAGTTATTGCGACAATTGCACTTGCTGTTTATGCAATCTTGAACCTCGCAATCTTTAAACTTGTTCCTGTAACACTCACGACTGCAGGTCTCGCAGGATTCATACTCTCGATTGGTATGGCGGTGGATGCGAACATCCTTATCTTTGAAAGAATGAAAGAAGAGCTCAAGCGAGGTCTTTCACTTGAGGATGCTATTAGAGAAGGGTTCACACGAGCCTGGCTTTCGATCCGAGATTCAAACCTCTCATCAATCATTACAGCTATTATCCTTTATTACTTTGCTACAAGTGCACTTATCAAAGGGTTCTCATTTGTGTTTGCAATCGGAGTTGTGACAAGTATGTTTACAGCGATTACGGTATCTCGAACACTTCTCATTGCTATCGGATTCAAGAAAACAAACAAATTTACTAAATTCCTTTTCGGTAACGGAATTATTAACAAATAATCATTAATAAATAATTAATTACACATCACTCATAATCCTAACTTAATCATTTTTGAGTTTTGATTTTTGAGTTTTGACTTACTATCATGTTTGTAATCAAATTCAGAAAAATATTTTACTCGATATCAGTGATTCTCCTTGCAGTATCTCTTTATGGAATCTTTACCTACGGCCTCAAACTCGGTATTGATTTCAAGGGGGGGACAGCGATTGAGGTCCTCTGTAAAAACCCAGTTGATATTAATAATACAACTGGCAAACTTGAAGCGCTTACACTTGAAAAACCAATCGGTGAATTCTCAGTTCGAACTCAAGGAGAACTTGGTGCAATAGTGCGTACTCGAGAACTTACACCAGGAGAGACTACACAGGTAGCAGGATTTTTCACAGCAGGGGATGAGTGCTCAATATCTAACGTGAATACTGCAGGGTCTGTACTCGGAGATGAGTTTACTGCAAAGGCGCTCAAATCAATCTTTTACGTAATCATCGCCATTGTTCTCTTTATCACTTTTGCATTCCGTGGTGTATCAAGACCAGTATCATCTTGGAAATACGGACTTGTAGCCATTGTGGCACTCCTTCATGACATTATTGTTCCAACGGGTGTGTACGCTTTTCTCGGACATCTCGAGGGATTTGAAGTGGATTCACTCTTTGTGACAGCTCTCCTCGTGGTACTCGGATTTTCTGTTCACGATACGATTGTGGTTTTTGACCGAACACGAGAGAATCTCAAAAAGAACAATCACGAGAAGAGCAAGAAAACATTTGAAGAAATTGTGGGTATGTCAGTATCTCAGACATTTGCACGATCAATCAATACATCACTTACAACAATGATTGCACTTGCAGTACTCTATGTCTACGGGGCTGAGGCAACACAGCATTTCTCACTCACACTCCTTATCGGTATCGCAGTAGGTACATACTCATCAATCTTCATTGGTTCACCACTTTTGGTGACTCTTGAAAAACTACAGGAGAAAAAGTAACACTTGTATTCTTTGAGGGTTGCTTTTTCGGGAGTACTCTATCAATCTTTGATTAATCAGGCTACAGAGAAAGGGGGATAAGTAATCAATAAAAAAACACCGCACCCTTTGGGTGTGGTGTTTTAATTTTGTGGAGATGTCGAGAGTTGAACTCGAGTGCATATAAATTTCATAAATGAGTCTACGCAATGTATCTTCTCTTTTGGTTTCGCTGTATAAGCTTTTAGAAAAGCAGAACACATATACAACTATCCCAAGTTTCGGAGAGGAGACGGGAATGCTCCAGTCCTATCCTCTGAATATTACACCCGAATCTCTCCCAGAGAGAGCAGAGAGACTGAATGGCTTAAAGCTTCAGCGAGCTATGCTCGAGCTGTTGCGAAAGCAAAGTCGTTTGCTCCAAAGTATGGAGAAACAACTTTTCGTGCGTTTGCACTTGAAGTTCCCAGAAGTTTTACGAGATTTTGAGATACTCGATTGCGCACAGTTACGAAGGATTTATATGTCTATGCCTGTCATCCCCATAAATAAGCCCTTAGAGGCTTAGAAGGTTTTATAACCAACAGTTATATTATATCACATTTTGGTCATTTTTTCAACTAACCGAAATAATCTTTATTTACAATACTCTACCAACTTTTCATGAACAACTCCATTTGAAACAACGACTACTCCTTTGAATGGTTTTGAGTAATCAAGTAGGGCACCATCTTCAGTAGTGATTTTTCCACCCGCATTTTCAATAATGAGATGTATTGCTGCAACATCGTGCAGAAATGCGGGACCTACGAATCCTACGAGTCTGCCTTTTGCAACGAGTACTGCTTTGTATACAAGTCCAGAAAAAGTTGCGAGTCTTATACTTTTTTGTTCTCGGAGATTTTGATAATAATTTTTCTCTGGGAAGCTTCTAATACTTCCGTTTACTGCCACAATTCCTTCTTCAATTATTGTGTCTGAAACTTTCAGTTCTTTTTCATTACAAAAACTTTTACCACCTATCACTGCTGTATACATCTTGTCTAAAAACGGGTCGTATGCAACACCCAGAACTGGTGTGCCGTCAATAATGAGTGCAAGAGAGAACATAGAAGTAGGGGTGCCCCAGGTATATCCTGCAGTCCCATCTATCGGATCACAAATCCATCGTCGTCCAGTTCCGTATTCTGCAGTACTTTCTTCTTCGCCAATAACGCCGTCTTCAGGGAATGATTCTTTTAGCTTTTCAATCACCATTGTATTAATGAGTTTGTCCGCGATTGTGACAGATGATTTTCTGTCTTTGTATTCAACTTCTTGATCGGTGTCAAAATATTGGAGCATTATAGATCCTGCTTTTTGAGCGATATTTATAGCTGTCTCGAGTTCTTTTTGGTAGTTATTCATTCGCCCATTCTACCAGATGGGGTAATGTAAATAAAGATTTGTTACGCCGAAGCGATTGTGTTAGTATCGGATTAGGATAATAATATTATGCACAACACAAACTTTGACGATGTTGTTAGTCGGTTCCAAGGTAGGGGTTTTTGGAGAGTTGATACCATGCCTCTTCCCGAAGGGCATGAGGCATGCTTGCAAACATCAGCAGCCGAAGACTCTGATTTTCCGGTGAATGATCTTACTGACAGGGTCTTGCTCAGAAGGGGTGACCTAGGCATAGATGCAATGTCTTATAGTAATGGATTATCTACCTTTGTACTAATTTGGTGTTATGAGGGTAACAATCCGGAATTTGAGCCAGAACAACTTGCTTTTGCTCAAATATCAATTGCCACCAAGGTCAATGTCCAGGTGAGTATTACCTTTCCTTATGTAGGCTTTCTACCACTTGAGATCGCATGCGTGTTTGTTGGCGGTCTCAATGAATTTATGAATGTGTTTAAAGAATTTAGTTCTTCAGCATGATCTGATTTTTGTGTCAGGTCTTTTTATTTTTGGTATACTTAATCCATGTTCGAACTTGATAAAAAATACAAAAGCGGGGGTAGGGCACTGTTTTATCTATTTATTAGACACGGATGGTTTTTTATTCTTTCCGGACTTGGATTGATTCTTCTTTCTTATGAAATGTATTTTGGGAGACTAAAGACTTTTACGACAGACTTTCTAGCAAGCCACAGTGATTGGTATATCGATGATTTTATGATTTCAGAGTGGATTTTTCTTCTCGGTATTTCAGTGATTATTGTCGGGTATCTCGTGGGGAACGTGCATTATCGTAGCTACAAATTCAAACTTGATGAACACGCGTTTCATCTACGACGAGGGCTCTTTTTTATACACGAGACAACTATCCCATACCAGCAGATTAGTAAGGTGACCATTTCTCGACCGTATCATTATCTATTCTTTGGAGTTGCTGAGCTCGATATTGTGACAGCCGATGATCGAAGTGATTCTAATAACAAAGTGAAGGCGAGTAAATTTTTAATCCCTGTCATTAGCTCACCAATTGCACGGGCGCTTTCAAAACAACTCCTTACATATGCCTCAATGTCTCGAAAAGGGCAGAGTATTAAGCCTGAATATGATGAAGATGGTGACTATGAAGATGAAGATTTTGATGAGCGTAATGAAGAAACTGAAGAAGTAGAATAATTTCAGTTTTAGGTTATTTTCGGCTATAATACCCCTAATTACTAGAGGGACTATAATTTCTATATCAGAATGGAAAACAAAGAAAACAAACAGCAAAAAGGAGCTCCAATACCAAAAAACAAAGCACCAAAAATACCAAACAAAGATGAGGTTAAAAAAGATCTCATCAAGAATATTGTTCTTATATTTCTCTTCTTGGGGGCATTGGTTGTATCGTATCCATATCTTGCAAGTACAACAGATAAAAAAGTTGAGGTGAGCCTTTCTGAGCTCGCGCGAGATATCAAAGACGCAAAAATAACTTCTCTTACTGTTGAGGGTGATGCTGTGGTTGCAAAATATGCAGATGAGACAAAGAAGACTTCAAAAAAAGAGGTTGAGACATCTCTTTCTGAAACAATGGTTAATTATGGTGTAACCGGTGATGAACTTTCAAAAGTAAGTATTGATGTAAAGAGTGATAGTGGATTCCTCTTTTGGTTTGCTAATCTTGCTCCAATAATTCTTCCTATATTATTTATTCTTCTTTTTGTATGGTATCTCTCACGATCGATGCGTGGTGCAGGTGCGCAGGCATTTTCATTTGGACAATCACGAGCGAGACTTACAAGTCCTGATGACACAAAACAAAAAGTGACATTCAAAGATGTGGCTGGTGCAAAAGAGGCAAAAGAAGAATTGGCAGAAATCGTAGACTTTCTCAAAAATCCAAAGAAATTCCTAGATATTGGTGCACGAATCCCAAAAGGTATCCTTCTTATGGGTCAACCTGGTACAGGTAAGACTTTGCTCGCACGAGCTGTGGCAGGAGAAGCGGGTGTTTCATTCTTCTCAGTTTCGGGTGCAGAATTCGTAGAAATGTTTGTAGGTGTCGGTGCTTCACGAGTACGAGACCTCTTCAAGATGGCAAAAGCAACATCTCCTTCAATCATATTTATCGATGAGATTGATGCGGTAGGGCGTGTACGAGGGGTGGGTACTGGAGGAGGTAATGATGAGCGAGAGCAAACCCTCAATCAAATCCTTGTTGAGATGGATGGATTCGAACCAAATGAAAAAGTAATTGTAATGGCTGCGACAAACAGAGCGGATGTGCTCGACCCTGCGCTCCTACGACCAGGACGATTCGATAGACGAGTGACTATTGATCTCCCAGACAGAAAAGACCGAGAAGAAATACTGAAAGTTCACAGTCGAGAAAAGCCTTTTGCAGAAGATGTGAATTTGCCGCTCATTGCAGAGAGAACCCCAGGATTCTCTGGTGCTGATCTTCAGTCTCTTATGAACGAAGGTGCAATACTTGCTGCGCGAGAAAACAGAACAAAAGTTGCTCAGTATGATCTCATCAGATCAATCGAAAAGGTAATGATTGGTCCTGAGAGGAAGAGTCATCTTTTGAGTAAAAAAGAAAAAGAACTTACTGCATATCACGAAGCAGGTCATGCTCTTGTTGCTTCTGTACTTCCACACGCAGATCCTGTACACAAAATCTCTATCATCTCTCGAGGGCGGGCTGCAGGATACACAATGAAGCTTCCACTCGAAGATAAGAAGATGCAATCACGAAATGAATTCCTTGATGATATTGCGATGTCACTTGGTGGATATGTGGTTGAGAAAATGATTTATGGAGATGTAACTACAGGACCATCAAATGATCTTCAGGTATCTACGGCTCTTGCGCGAGATATGGTGACAAAATACGGTATGTCAGACAAGCTTGGGCCAATAGCACTCGAGGGTGCAGGAGGACGAGTGCTTTTCGGACGAGGGGTAGAAGACAGTGGATATTCAGAAAGAGTGAGTGCTGAAATAGATGCTGAAGTATCACGAATCATTCACGATGCGATGAAAAAAGCCGAAAATATTGTGACAGAACACCGAGCAGTGCTCGAAGCTATCACTCGACGACTCATTGAAGTAGAAGTAGTAGAGCAAGCAGAATACGAAAGTATTCTTGTTGCGCACGGTATTCCTTTGAAGAAAAAAGAAGTAATTGAAGAGGGGAAGGTGGATGTTGTAGCATAACGAAAAATAAATAGGCTAAAACAAAACTTCGGTCGACCGAAGTTTTGTTTTAATTATTATTGAACTATAGTATAATGATTGATATAAACATAACTCTAGATATTATGGCGAATAGAGGTTTGAAGGAAAAAGTTCTAAAAGATCGAATTGAAAACCAAACTAGCTATTCTGAATTAAAGAAAAAGTTTGGAGTAAGTAAAAGCACCTTAAGTGGATGGCTCAAAGCCTTTCCGTTATCTGAAGAAAGAATTAATCAGCTTAGGGCAAATAGTCCAAAAAGAATTGAAAGATACAGGAATACAATGAAGAAAAAGGATGATGCTAAAAAAGAGCTTGCCTACCAGAAGATATCTGAAATGCTTGGATCTTTTTCAAAAAGAGAGATGCTTATTGCTGGTCTATTTCTCTACTGGGCAGAAGGAGGAAAGACAAGGAGTGCGAGTATTGATTTGACCAATACAAACCCGGACATGCTTATATTCTTTATTAAATGGTTAAAGTTATTTGGTATCGATAAAAGTTTGCTAAAGGCAAAGATTCATATTTATTCTGATATGGATGCAGGAAAACAAATAGATTTCTGGTCTAGAAAATTAGGATTAAAAAAATCTCAATTCTATAAACCTTATGTAAAGAAAAGTAAATTTTCGAGTATTACTTACAAAAATGGATTCGGGCAGGGGACTTGTTGTGTGACTGCTTCAGGGAGAGAGATTGCTGATCTTGTTTTAATGGGTATTAAATACATATCAACCTCTATTGCATAGATATCTAATCTAATGCGCGCACTAGGACTCGAACCTAGGACCAGACGAGTATAAGTCGTCCGCTCTACCAACTGAGCTATGCGCGCTTGTAGGGTGTATATTAGCCCAAATTTACCTTATTATCAACAATACGGTATTTGGTATATTGTATGTAGTATATAGTATAAATAAGACTAATTTCTAATTACTTGCCTAATACAAAATCTTGTTTTGGATACAAATCCGTGAGCTCGTTTGAATAATAGAACTCTCCCGCGAGTCGCCCGAAGCTGTATGTAGTTCCATTAATATCTATCTCGGCACCACCTATTTGTGGTTCTTGTTTTGGATTTGAATGATCAAACCCAATGTTAAATAGTGTAGCAAGAATCTCAGATTTGCCACTAATATCAAACCCAGCTTTCTTCCAACTTGTGGCAAGTTCTTTGATGTAGAGTGCGGTGTAGAGGTATGAATAATATCTGTCCTTATAATCTGTAAGTCGAGTGAATCTTTCGTTCTCGATATCTGTTGTTTTAAAATCGAGGTAATGTGTGAAGCTTTCACCGAGGTAATATGTCGACGAAGAATCTTTCAAATTATTTTCAATCTGTTCTGCTGTTTTTTGTTTGATACCTGAGACACCGAGAGAGAATTGGGTTTGAGTCCCAAGAATTTTGAGTGGTGCAAAGAGATCTTTGAATACTTGTCGTTCGGAAAAATAAAGTCTCATTTGTTCTACAAACAATCCAGAAACAACTAGTCGTGCTGGCACTCCCGTTACACTCTCTAGTCTATGTAATACGTGTGTATCGTTTGTGAGTGCCGTATTGAAGTTCTCCC
>CAZKPS010000001.1:160980-174276 GCA_964554765.1 uncultured Candidatus Saccharibacteria bacterium | reverse complement strand
AGTAGAAAATTTCGACTATATAAATCTCTGAGCAATACTTTTAATGCTAGATTAAAAGTAAAATAGTGTTCTGAGGATAGCTTCAGTGAAGACTATGCAAACCAAAGCGTCCTTTGAACAATATCAAAAGACAATAAATTGTCCCATTGCTTAGAGATTTATAGCGTCGAAACTACATAGATGATGCAGAATCTAAATATTGAGGTTGTGGGTCTTTAACGAACAGTAAGATAATATTAGCATACTACTGTTTTCTTGTCAAGCGTTATTTTAAATACAATATTTTAGCTGTAACAGCACCAATTTAGTTCACTTTCAAGTTTTTATCATCTCCTTTATACTTACACCATGTCAGATATAGAGAAAAAACATAACACGGAAGACAAAGTGCTTGATCAAGCGCTTCGTCCTTCGATGTGGGATGAGTATATTGGTCAAGAACCAATCAAAAAAAATCTCCATATTCTCCTCGCTGCTGCAAAAGAACGAAATCATATCCCTGAACACATACTCTTCTACGGTCCACCAGGACTTGGCAAGACCACACTCGCCCACCTCATCGCAAAAGAACAAGGTGCTCAGATGAAATCAACATCAGGACCAGCAATCGAAAAGGTAGGAGATCTCGCATCAATCCTCACCAATCTTCAGCCAGGAGACATTCTTTTTATTGATGAGATACATAGACTCAACAAAACAATCGAGGAAGTCCTCTACCCTGCAATGGAATCAGGAGTTCTCGATATTATTATCGGCAAGGGTCCAAGCGCGCGAACAATCCAACTCGAACTTCCACCATTTACACTAATCGCTGCAACCACTCGTATCGCAATGATCTCATCCCCTCTTCGTTCAAGATTCTCAGGAGGAGTATTCAGACTTGAGTTTTATACAGAAAATGAGATTTCAAAAATCGTAGATAGATCTGCAAAAATCCTAAATGTCACAATGGATGACACTGGTAAGCACGCGATTGCGAAACGTTCTCGACACACACCACGAACCGCCAACTATCTCCTCAAACGTTGTCGTGACTATGCCCAGGTCCACAAAACAGAAGTGACAGAGGAAGTGGTAGATAAATCACTTGAACTACTTGGTATCGATAATATGGGACTAACAGAGCAAGATCGAAAGATTCTTTATACCATAATAGAAAAATTTAAGGGTGGACCAGTAGGACTCAATACCATTGCAGCATCACTTTCAGAAGAAGAAGCAACCATTGAAGAATTCAATGAGCCATATCTTCTCCAGCTCGGATTTATCGAACGAACAGCGCGAGGAAGAATGGTTACTGAAAAAGGTTATGCACACCTTCACATTGATTACCCGGAGAAAGTATAAGATATTGAGTATAAAAAATGTCCACCGAAGTGGACTATTCAAATTGCTGGGAATCACAGTCAAAAAAGAGGGGTACATTTCCAACAAGCAGACCCATTAATCCGCATAGTCCCGCCACAAGCAGAACATACTGGACTATTTTTGCAATGTTGGCAAACACAGGTTCCATTGCAATCTTTACAGGTACCAAATGTTGATGGTGGAATACCCAAGAAAGTTGTCGTGGCACTACCGGCGCAATTTTGGCATTTGCGACTACCGTGACATATAGTACAGAATAACTCAGGAACTACCTCAATTGGTTGATTTTTTAACCCCTGAGGAAAAACGGGTTTCAAATCAGCGAAGAAAATACCAAGAGAAGCTTCTTGATATGTTGAGCTAGGTGGAACAGATGTTGTCATACTAACCATAAAATTACCTTAACTCAATAAAATGTCAATAATTTACTTTTCACTTTATACTTTTCACTTTATACTACCATTATGCGAATCATTTCCATTGATCCCGGATACGAACGACTTGGTGTCGCCATTATAGAAAAACAGAAAGGTAGTAAAGAAACACACCTCTTTTCAACTTGTATTAAAACCTCCAAAACACTTTCGCATAGCGAGCGATTAACAATACTTGTAGAAGAGACAAAAAAAATAATAGACACCTGGAGCCCAGAATGTCTCGCTATAGAAAAACTCTTTCTCGCCAGCAACCAAAAAACAGCAATGAATGTAGCTGAAGCACGAGGGGTTGTTCTGTCAGAATGTGCACGGAATGGACTTAAGGTTTTTGAGTACTCCCCTCCCCAAATAAAGCTCGCAGTCGCTGGGCACGGCGGGGCTGATAAAAAATCAATTATGAGAATGATTCCTCTCCTTATAAAGATTCCAAATACAGTAAAAATTGATGATGAATTCGATGCAATAGCGATTGGACTCACCTTTTTTGCAATCGAGAGAATTATCTAATTAATCTACTGTTTTTCCACACTTGCAAACTTTTTTATATTTGATAAAACTATAGCAGTCCATTTTTGGACTATATAATTAAAAATAAATTCAAACATATGAGCGACCACGAGCACGATGAAGATGAATTAAAAGATCCTTTTACTGATGATAAAGTAGATGAGGACGATGAAGACGAGCTGGATGATGATCTCATTGATGATATTGATGAGGATGATATAGATATTGATGAAGATAGTGAAGAAGATGACGAAGATGACTTGCTCTGGGATAACGAAGACGAAGAATAGGGGAAGGTTTGGTATGTGGTATATAGTATTTTGTATATAACATAAAATTCAAAATACACCGCGCCTAAAGGCGCGGTGTATTTGCTATAACTACATATTAGATACTAATCTAATGAATCTATGCTTCCCTATTTTATAGGTCCCTGGGATTGACTTGGTGTGGATATCAGAAACCTTTTCGTTAGTATCGAGATTGGTTATAGCACCTTCTTTTACAAGTCGTGCAAAATCAGATTTTGATGAAATTATTTTATGTTGAACTAATACCACCGAAAGAGACTCGTCCGGCCCACAGTTTACTTCTGGTACATCTTTTGGAATCTCTTTGTTACTAAACACTGAAACAAAGTTCTCTTCGGCTTTCTGCCCTGCTTTTTCACCATGATAGATAGTCACAATATCGCGAGCTAAAATCATTTTTAGTTCTTTCGGATTTGTGCCGCTTTTTAGCTTTTGTTTTGCATCCTCAATAAAGGCCAATGATCTGTCTGTAGTCATAAGGAAATATTCCGGAATAAGCTCATCTTTGATAGACATTACTTTTCCATACATATCGTTAGCTGTATCATCAATAGCAATAATGTTTCCCCAACTTGATGACATTTTGCGTCCGTCTGTGCCTACAAGCATCTTGAATGTGATAACATTTTGTTCAGGCATGCCAAAACGCTTCTGTATCACCCTCCCCGCTTTTAGGTTGAAAAGCTGATCAAATCCACCGATTTCTACATCTGCGTTTAGCGCCACCGAATCATATCCTTGCATAAGAGGATAAAGAAGTTCACGAAGTGAAATCTCCTCCCCTTTTTCAATCCGATCTTTAAAGTTACGTCGCTCAATCATCTGTTGGACTGTGAACGTCTCTGCGAGTTCACACACATCTTTAAAATTAAGTTTTGAAAGCCAGTCGCTGTTATAACGGAACTCTGCTTTTTTGAGATCAATAATTTTACCTACCTGCTCCTTATATGTCTTAAGATTTGATTTGACCTGCTCAGGGGTCAGCATTGGTCGTTTTGAGAGTTTGTCAGACGCATCACCAATAAGAGCGGTAAAATCGCCCACAAGAAAGATTACCTTATGCCCCATGTCTTGGAGTTTTCTGAGTTTTCGAAGTGGTATCGCTCGGCCTAGGTGGATATGTGAAGAAGTAGGATCAACTCCGAGTTTAATACGTAACTGCTTACCCGATAGAAGTTTCTTCCTGAGGTCTTCTTTTACAAAAACATCTTCTACCCCACGAGATAAAAACTCGTCAACCTCTTCGGGTGATACGTTTATTTGTTTTATTGTCTTTCTTAGTCCAAAAACCATAATTAATGATATTTTAACACAAAAACACCCAACTCGCATCAGTTGTGGTAAAATATATTACATATTTATAATAAAATTTACTCCTAAATAATCACAAAATGTTAAAAACTGTAGACCGTTGGTTACTAAAGATTGAAGATTTTATAATTAACGCAGTTAAAAAAATGTTTAGAAAAAGTAAAAAAATTAGACAAAGAAACAATATACTGAAAGAAGTTGCTTTCATACTCGTTGCGGTAACCCTATTATCTATTGGTGTTGTGCTTTTATGGTTTTCTTCAATTGAAATCCCCGATCTTGCATCATTCGACCAAAGAATTCTTGGGCAATCAACAAAGATTTATGATAAAACAGGAAAAATACTTCTTTATGATCTTAGCAATAACGTCCGAAGAACAGTCGTCCCTTTTGACCAGATTACTGACAATGTGAAGCGGGCGACACTGGCAATAGAGGATCCAGAGTTTTATCAACATGGTGGCATCAAAATAACCGCTATTATACGAGCTGTATTTGCTAACATCAAAACACTAGATTTTTCACAGGGTGGCTCAACAATAACTCAGCAAGTAGTTAAAAACTCCTTACTTACTCGTGAAAAGACTATAAGTAGAAAAATAAAAGAAGCGTTTCTAGCTATCAAACTTGAGAGAACACTTACAAAGGACCAGATTTTGAATCTGTACCTAAACGAATCTCCATATGGCGGAACAATCTATGGTGTTGAGGAGGCATCGCAGGTTTATTTTAATAAAAATGCAAAAGATCTTGATATTGCCGAAAGCGCATATCTCGCGTCTATACCAAAATCTCCTACTAGGTACTCACCTTTTGGTAATTATAAGGATGAGTTAGAGGCGCGAAAGAATCTTACTTTGTCTAAAATGATGGAAGCAGGATTTATTACTGATGAAGAATATAAGAGTGCAAAAAATGAAAAAGTGAAGTTTTCAGCAGAACAGACTGGTGGTATCAAGGCTCCACACTTTGTAATGTATATAAAGGACTATCTCCAAGAACAGTATGGCGACAAGATGCTAACTCAAGGTGGTCTTAAAGTGACAACAACACTTGATTATGAAATGCAAAAAAGAGCTGAAGAAATTATAAAAAGAAAAGCAATCGAAAATGGAAAACTCTATCACGCCACAAATGCAGCGTTGGTGGCTATCGACTCAAAGACAGGACAAATCCTCACAATGGTAGGGTCACGAGATTATTTTGATAAAGAGATTGATGGTAATTTCAACGTGGCAACAGCAAAGAGACAGCCGGGTTCTTCATTTAAACCTATTGTATATGCAAAAGCATTTGAAATGGGATACAGACCTGAGACTGTACTTTTTGATACTGAGACCCAATTTTCTACTCAATGTAGGGTTGACGACACAACAAGTGACGATCCTTGTTACTCACCAGGTAACTATGACGGAAAATTCAGAGGACCCATGTCACTACGAAATGCACTCGCACAATCAATAAACATCCCAGCAGTAAAACTACTCTATCTTGTCGGTGTTGATAATGTGATTGATTTGGCAAAAAAAATGGGTATTACCACACTTGTCGACCGAACACGGTATGGTCTTTCTCTTGTGCTTGGAGGCGGTGAAGTAACACTGCTTGATATGACCGGAGCATATAGCGTCTTCTCAGATCGTGGAATAAAACATCAGACAACTGGAATACTAAAAGTAGAAGATTCGACTGGTAAAATACTTGAACAATATAAAGATACTAATGAACCTGTACTAAGTGTAGATTCAGCACGACTTATCTCAAGTGTCTTATCAGATAATGTCGCAAGAACCCCTATGTTTGGACCCTCTTCTAGTTTGTATTTTCCAGGGAGAGATGTGGCTGCCAAGACAGGTACAACCAATAATTATCGAGATACTTGGGTTATTGGGTACACCCCCCAAATCACCGTCGGTGCTTGGTCTGGTAACAATGACAATACCCCGATTGCAAAACAGGTTGCAGGTTATATTGTGGCACCTATGTGGCACGAATTTATGAATACTGTATTAGAGACACTCCCTGATGAAAAGTTTGAGAAGCCTGAGGATAAAGACCTTTCAGGTCTTAAACCAATCCTAAAAGGTATATGGCAAGGTAATAATGGGATACATTCAATCTTATATTATATAGATAAAGATAATCCGTTGGGACCGCAACCAACAAACCCCGCAAATGATCCTCAGTTTACTCATTGGGAATATGGTGTACAAAGGTGGTTAGGATCTCAAGGTATTCCTCTCTCACAGTCAGTACGAGATGAAAATAGTACATCAGATGGTATTCAAATAACTGCACTGAATCCTCTCAACAATTCTCACATAAAGACAGGAGATAAAGTGTCAGTAAATATTAAAATAATTTCAACAAACCAAATTAAAAAAGTGGATTACTTCCTCGCGGGCACATACCTAGGATCATCAGAGTATGCACCGTATGGATTTAATTTTGTTGTGAGCGACCGTTTGTCACAGGGTAATAATATCTTAAGTGTTGTTGTGACAGATTCTACAGGAGCTCAAAAATCTCTGGGTGTACAACTTATTAAGGACTAGGAAATGGAATATTAAATAGGTAAATTCAAATGATCGGAACCCTTCGGGTTCCGATCATTTTTCTCTATATTCTATCTTCATCATTCACTCTACCTTATGTCTTCTATTTCAAAACCTTTTGACTTCAACACACTGAGGACATGCTCTTTTTTTATAAAAACCTCTGTCTTTATATAGGGTGAAACACTCAAATAAATAACTCCCTTTCTGAGGTCCACAGCATCAAAAGGTATTTCAAATCCAACACTTTCTCTAAGAGTGGCAACCAATCTCTCCCTTTCTTCCTTTGGGTTTTTAAGGTGTTTGAATTTTTCTAGTAGTGAAGATAAATTATACATTTGCCCTAGAAAATTTTAGCTGTTAAAAGTTGATTGTTGAATTAATTATAACCTATTTTATCTCAACTAATATCAAGTTTATGGTGAGATTTATTAATGAAATGTTAAATCAATTTTTTGTTATGCGGTATAATGTATTGCAATCCTATTTAATCTAAACTATCTTGCATTAAAGATATAGACATGTTGCATAGCAACAACTAAAACTTTAGAGGGTTAATTCTTTTTTTAAAATTAAAATATCATAACCATCAAATACTCGGTCTTCTTTTTTCACCCCGAGAGATTCAAGAAAAGAAAACATTTCATCTTGGATTGGTTCGGCATCACCTTCATTGGTAATAGTTTCAACTTCAATAAAATCTCCTAATCCTTCAACATTATCAACGCATATCTCAAAATTATTATAATGTGTTATGTAGCGAGTTTTTTTTGTTGTTACTGCTGGCACATAGTTTAGTGTCTCCAAAATACCTTCAATACCCTCTTTTGAAATTACCTCAGTCTCGTGTTCTATTTTTGTGAGACTATTTTCACCATTTGATTTTAATGTAAAAATGAATTTACCATTACTTTCTCTGATTCTTAGAAAAATTTTGTTTGAAAGAAACGTTTTTAAATCACCAACTTTTTCAACATACACAACATCCACCTGCTTCCTCACATCTTCAAAAACGCAACCAATCTTTTTTAGATTCTCTAATATTTCATCTTTATTTTTAATTCGAGCCTTTACTTCTATCTCACGCATTTTTATTCATTTCTTGATTTTTAATTTTTGAGTTTTAATTTATCTATCGGTTCATCGACATCACAAGATATGTAAACAGTGTGTTATTTGAAGGATTTATAATCATTGGTCGTCCGGGTCCTGCAATTTTCAAAACCACAGAATCACTCTCGATAACAGAAAGACAATCGAGAATATACCGGTGGTTAAATGACATAGTGATCTCTTCACCCTCAATAATACCTTTTATAGCCTGCTTCCCTTCTCCCACATCATTATTTTTTGTTGAAAGATCCAAACTCTTACCACCCACATTAAATGTGACAGTGAGCTGATTAAATGAGTTTGAAAAGAGGCTAGATAGTTTGAGTGCAGCAACTAAATCTGCCTTTAAAACCGTCGCTTTAGTAGTGAACTCCTTAGGAATAATCTGTCGATAATCAGGGAAATTTCCATCAATAACCCTTGATGAGAGATGAATACTCTCTGTTGTTATTGAAAGTTGATTTTTTGTTATAACCATTTCAAGGGATGTATTTGAACCCTCAAATGTTCGAACTATCTCAAGAGCATTTTTAAAAGGAATAAGTATTGGATCAAATCCTGAAACCTTTTTAGCTTTTATCTTCTTTTCAGCAAGACGGAATGAGTCTGTAGCCACAAACACCAAATCATCATTTTCCTCGTATATATAAACACTGGAGAGTTCTGGTTTGATTGTAGAGACAGCAGAGCTCCATACCACCGATTTAAGACCTGTTATAAGCTCCTTACCCTCAATCACAAAACTCTTACCGTCAGTTACCCTAGGTATTACAGGAAAATCATCCACAGACATAGTATTAAATGATGCCTCACTTTGACCTGATACTATTCTACACACAGTTCCTGTATTTTCTATTGTTACTGTTTTACTTTGAATTGAATTCGAGAGGAATGACTTCATAAGAGAGCCTGATACTGCAACAGAACCTTCCTCTACCACCTTTGCTTGTACAGATACTTCAACACCAACATCAAGATTGGTCGCCTTGATTGTAACAATACTCCCTTTTGCTTCTATAATCACATAAGACAATATAGGAAGTGAAACATGTTTACCGGCCACTCTCTCAGATTGTGTGATTGCTTCGAGAAACTTTTCCTTTATGATTTCTATCTTCATATATAAAAACTTAAATTATAATAATGCTCTGTGAGTAAGTGGATAACTATTTAAAAATGTTTGTTTATAAGGATAATTTTATTAACCTAATGCCCGTTCGGTTTGTGATTTTTGTGTTAATTGAATATTTTGATTTTATAAAAAATATTTTTTTATAATCTTACAAACATTTTTTCAACATACTTCCTCACAACTTATTCACAGGTTATTAACTTCTTTATAACATTGCTCTAATTTGATTTACTTCTTGTAAAAG
This sequence comes from uncultured Candidatus Saccharibacteria bacterium, assembly GCA_964554765.1. GTDB lineage: Bacteria > Patescibacteriota > Minisyncoccia > Phycocordibacterales > CAIRYW01 > JAQBQZ01. Next base: position 165,298 of record CAZKPS010000001.1, on the reverse strand, counting down.
CTGGTTGCTGTTTTTAATGTCGTTTTTAATTTTCTCACAAGAATGTATAACAGTTGTATGATCTCTCCCACCCATTTTTTGTCCTATAGAAGGATATGAGACCCCATAATCCTCTCGGAGTATGTACATAGCAACCTGTCTTGGTTTTACCACCTCCTTCTTTCTGGTTTTGTCCGTTATAGAACTTTCATCTATTTCGTAAAAAGTTGATATCGCCTTTAGGACATCTTTTACTGAAACAGACTTTGTTGGTTTTGCTGTGTCTTTTATCAGGTGTTTTATTTCAGATAATTCAAGTTGGCGTCCTTTAAGCTCCATCTGGCAGGTAATATTATTTACAAGTCCTTCGAGTTCTCGGATATTACCTTCTGTGTTTGCGGTGAGGAATTCAATGATTTCTGGGTTAAGATCGATATTTCGAGATTTGATTTTGTTTTTAATAATCGCAGAACGAGACTCGTAGTCCGGCTCTGGTATATCTACGATCATTCCTGCTACGAAGCGAGATTTTAGTCTGTCTTCGAGATCGTTAATATAATTTGGGTGTTGGTCAGATGAAAAGATGATCTGTTTATTGTTATCGTTTAGGTGGTTAAAAAGATGGAATAGTTCCTCTTGAGTTTTTTCTTTTTTAGATAGGAATTGAATATCATCCATAATAAATACATCGTATTTTTTGTATTTATCCTTAAAACTGTTTATTTTCCCCTCTTGCATTGCAGAGGCAAACTCCTGATAGAATTTATCGGAGGTAATATAATATACTTTTTTGTTCGGATCACTCTGTTTTAGGTGGTTTCCTATGGCTTGTATGAGGTGGGTCTTACCTCTGCCAGTATCTCCATAAAAGAAAAGAGGGTTGTAAGACACGGGTTTTTTGATGATTGCTTGAGCTGCAGCATGCGCAAGCTCGTTAAAAGGACCAATAACAAAGTTATCAAACGTGTATCGAGGGTTTAGGTTATCTTCCTTGCTTATATAGAGGTCATTTAGAGGTAATTCTTGACCTGAAGCAGTTTTGAAAGCACTCTTTTTTCTTTCATTATCCTCTATCTCTTTTCGTCCCTCACTCTTAACAATCATGTATTCAATAGAGCGGACAGATTCTGAGGCATCTCGGAGAGCTTTAAAAATCATTTTGTGGTATTTGTTGGCGAACCACTCCTTAATAAATGCACTTGGCACACCAATATAGACTACACCATCATCAATTTTGACGATAAACGTATCTTTAAACCACATTACAAAATTAGCTTTTGATAAAGTGAGCTCCATTTCTGCAAGCACTTTGTTCCACAGTATTTCTTTATCTTCCATCATAGTGAATATATTATACAACTGTCCACAGGTTTTGCTCTACTTCCGAAACAACAATATGTATGTTGATAATATGTTGATAACCCAAGAGTTAATCCTAACTATCCAAATTAATCATATTTTATAAGGATAAAATTATAGATATTATTAAAATAAAAACCTCCCTTTTAGGAGGTGTGTCTAAAGTAGAATATTGCACACCCTATTGTCTCCCTTTTAATTCCCCAAGCTTCACTGATTGGAGATTTGAAAGGGTTTTCACAGCGTATATAATCCATACCCTCAACCGTCCCGTGCATTCTTTTGTTTTGATCTGAACAACACAAGAAGGCTGATTTTTTACGGGCAGATATCTTTTTGTGAAGAGTGGCGATAATCTGACTCGACAAACCCTTATTTCCATAATTAGGATGAACCCAAATCGTTCCGATCTCTAACCATTCGTCACTTCGAGTCTCCCAAATCGCCCCAAAAGCATAAATAAGTCTGGTACCCTTCTCTCTTAACACAAATACCATTCTTTTTTTGTATGCCTGATAAAGCTTTCCTGGAGAAACCCGACTCTGCTTGATTGTTGATATTTGACGCAGGGTTCTTGAGAGGATATGCCACTCTGGAGGAACATTTTTCATAAAACTATGTAATCATAAGCTTAAAACCTTGTCAAAAAATCGTTTCGATGCTAGAGTATCCTCATGTCAGTAACATATAATCCTAAAAAGCGAACAAGAGCAAAGAAACATGGGTTCCTCTCTCGAAGTAAGACAGCTTACGGTAAAAGAGTAATTCGAAAGAGAATGCAGAAGGGGCGAAAGAAGCTTACTACTGTTTAACCTCTCTAAATGTTTAAACAATCTCTGCGTCTATCGCGAGAAGAAGTCTCAAATACTATAAAAAACGGGAGGGTTATCCATACCCCCTTGTTTTCTGTTCGTATCGCTACCTCCCCTATTATAGATTTTAAGTGTACTTTTGTTATATCAAAGAAAGAATTAAAGCTCAGTGTGGACAGAAATATGGCTAAAAGAAAGGCCAGAATGGCGTTTCGAGAGATATCCACACGGTTATCCCCAGCTTACTATGTGGTTTTTGTGAAGAAATCAGTCCTAAAAGCCGATTTTAAAGAAATTGTTGAGGAATTCCGGAAAGTTCTCCCCCTAAAGTAGCCCCATCCCCTCTTTTGGTGTAAAATAGCTCCTATGTTCAACACATTATTTTACGCCCCTATTTATAACGTTTTGGTTTGGTTTATTGATATTATTCCTACCCACGATGCAGGTATTGCCCTTATTATAGTCACTATTTTAGTAAGCATTCTCCTCTTTTCTGTATCAAAAAAAGCCATTAAGACCCAGATAGGACTCAAAGAAATAGAGCCAGAAATCAAGAAAATTAGAGAGACAGTTAAGGATCAGGCAGAACAGGCACGGCAGACTCTTGCTTTATATCGAAAGCACGGAGTGAACCCGTTTTCCATGATTCTTCTCATCCTTATTCAATTCCCTGTCCTTATTGCGCTTTACTATATGTTTTTTTATGGGCTTCCGGTAATTCACACTGAACTCCTCTATTCTTTTGTAGAAAATCCTCCTATGGTTAATATGAATTTTATCGGACTCGTTGATTTGAGTCATAAAAGTATCGTTCTTGCTGTGATTGCCGGCGTCACTCAGTATATACTGGCACATATAATGTCAAAACGAACAAAGACTGTACCTACGGGTCAAAAAAGGACAATGCAAGAAGAATTCGCCCACTCTATGCAGATACAAATGAAATACTTCCTCCCTGTGATTATTGGACTTATCAGTCTTGGACTCCCAAGTGCCCTCCCCCTTTATTGGTCAGTGCGCAACCTTTTTAGTGCGGGACAAGAACTTGTGGTTATGAGGGAAAAGGATAGATAAAAGTTGTATTGACTTAGTTTAAAAGCTAGCTAATATAAGAGTATGAATGATATCAAGGAAATCACAAAATCACTTATAGATTCGCTCGGTGTACTCGAAGCCTCGATTGAAGTATCGGAACACAACAACGGTTTCCATATAAACATAAAATCTCCTGAAGAACACTCTCTCATCGGCCGAGAAAACGAGAAATTTGAGGCATTCTCACACATTGTAAAAAGAATGGTCGCAAAAAAGTATGGCGAAGAAGTACGCATAACTGTAGACATTAACGGTGTTAAAGCCCAGAATGATGAGCATATAAAGAACAAGGCAACAATGCTTGCAGAGAGAGCACGGTCATTCAAGATTGATGTAGAGATGGATCCGATGTCATCTTATGAGCGAATGATTATCCATTCTCATCTTGAAGGTAAGCCAAACATTAAAACAGAATCTATTGGTACAGGGAGAGAGAGGAGGCTAGTCATCAAGTTTGTGGAAGATGGTGAAGGGAAAGAAGAGGATAAAATATAGGTTGTCAGCAAAGAAACTATCAGCTACTAGAAAAAATACCGCACCTTTAGGTGCGGTATTTTTTCTATATTTCTCTAACAGCTAACAGCTAGTAGTTTTCTCTGCTATTTGACTGTTAAATCTATCCCCCATAGGGTTAGATCTCGTTTGTTTATAAATGTGAGATATTTATCAGTTGAAGATATCTGCATATTTACTGCATCAATAAGCTGAGATCCTTCTTGAGAAAGATTTGAGATGAGAGTTGTTTCACCTGTTTTTGTGTTTATCTTCCATAATACATCATTGAAAAAAAGTCTTCCTTTATACCAATCATCAGGATAAGTAGCTACAGGGACTGTCTTCGGTACAGCACAGTATACTATTTCGGTATTAGTATTTGCCCACACACACTTTTCGGGCAATGTACCAAGAGACAAATTAAACAGTGATGAATCTTTACTGTTTAGTACAGACAATTTAATATTTTTTGATGCTTGACCGACGAGATATGAATTTAAACTTTGATTAGGGAGTATAGTCATTCCTAAAATATTTCCAATAAGTTTCGTGAGTGCACCGCTTGAGACATTTACTAT
>CAZKPS010000001.1:52910-160970 GCA_964554765.1 uncultured Candidatus Saccharibacteria bacterium | reverse complement strand
ACTATATATGCATAGCCATAAGTAGTACCCGATGGCTTTGTTATGATAACTATCTTACTGTCTGACGGATATGAAATCAGCCATTCTCGGAGCGGGCTAGTGAGAATTGTTTTTGATTTGAGTGTTGTTGTGTCTAGAATTGATATGATGCTACCCCCACCCCCATATACCAAATTCAATATTTTCTTATTGTTTTGTCCTAATGCCAATTCGATGATGTTTTTGGACAGATAATTACCACTAACTTCCTTGAATTGTAGTAAATCCGCCGCATTTTTTGCAGCCACTGTTTCTGCTGTTGAACTTGCAATTTTTATTGATGTTGTGGCCACAACAGGTTTCTTGTCTTTGAGTGTTACAAAATAGGTAATGATATTGTCATTAGAATCTAAATAACGGGTCACTAGAGAGTCCCCCCCCTGCAAGAACAGTGCTTCATACACTTTTGGGATTGTTGTGTTGGATATTTTTTTTGGTTTAGGTATGTTTGTGGCTATTTCATATATATGTCCAGTCGCTCTATCCATATATCGAAGAGAAGTCTCTTTTATGGTTGTTTTTACTCTATTTTGTATTACATCTTTATCTTTTTCAATAATAGTATTACCTGATGTTGGTTCGGTGGTGTAATGTCTGAGGCGCGGCAGCGTTTTTGGTAAATTGTCTGTGTTATTTTGCTCAGAATTACCGATTACTAGAGGAGAATCGGTATTGTCATTAGACTTAGTTGTGTTATTTCCAAAAGGTAAGATTGTACTAAAAAATCCAGTAGTACTATTTTTTGTTTGAGTGGGTTTGGTCAGATAGGAATAAATAACCCCTGCTATTGCGAGAATAACTATAAGAGTTAGGGCTAAAATAACTTTTCTGTTCATTCTGTTAGAGATATGTTAGCAATTTTTATAATAAGCGAAGATATTCAATTTCTATATAGCGAATCTGTCTATAAAATTCTAAAAATCAGTTCTTGTGGTGTGCACGGAAAACACCTTTCATATAATTGTATCGTAAAAGTCAGATGATAGGAAGGAAGATAGATGGATTATTTAAAATATTTTGCCTACTCATTTAATTTTAATGGAGGGAGCAACAGATGAGCACCCTCATCGCTCGATGCAGGGGCAGAAGACCCAGTGTTATCTAGTGGAGCAATTGAGTCCGGTAGAGCCAGCGAACCATTCATATCAGACCCCAGACTTCCGCTGGTATCAGGTGACGATGATCGTGGTATGTTCGGCTGGTTGTCTACTTCTCCACCTATTGCACCCCTGGAAGCATTTACTTGTGCATCAGATGAATTTGAGAACTGGGGCTGCACTACTTTGTCTACCGCATTACTACTAAACGGCGTAAACCCCTCCTGCATCACACTAATCGTCCCCAGATTAAAATTCAAATTCAAAAGATCCTTGTTTACTGTTGCGAGAATGATATATGAACCCAAAGCAAGAAGAAGTCCCATGATTGAAGCAGAAATTCTTTTCTTCGCTTCTTCTACCCCACCTCCACCTGCACTTGTCATATACTCTACTCCTCCCCACATTATCATTACTACTGCGAGTCCTGATGCTGCTGCCACTACCCAAGTGTAGAGTTGTCTTAAATATGCTGAAAAACCAGGACTAGCCTGCGTACTGTTTGTGCCTAATGTTGTTCCATCTGTGAGTCCTGGGATGGGAGCGAGGGGGGTGTATCCACTAGCACCTGCTCCAATTGATATGTGTGGCAGATAAAATATTGCGAGTATTATTCCAAATATAATGAAAACTTTTTTCATTAGTATTATTATAACATCGGGGCAGTATTTAACTAAATTAATTATTTACCGGAATAAATTCAACTTTTCTTGTGTTTATTTGATTTGTTACTGCTGAATTACCATCCCGTGTAACAGCAATATCAAAATCTGATCCAGTGTCTCCTCCCCTCCAGTATTTACTATTTGGGTCAGAAAATGCTGATCCTGTATCGTGTACATATGCTGGTACATTAGTAAGCGTTTGGGTTACCCCACTATTGTTTGTGAAAGTGATTGTGGGAATTATATATTGTTTACCTATTTGTCTGTTACCTGTAATACTTCCATCATCCCCAGCAAGTGTTACATAAGTTGATCTACCACTAGCATAGTCATCAAGGGTTCTTACTATTGATTGCCCATCTAAGCCAGGGGTAGCACTTTCATATCCGCCTTCCATTGCTTTTGTACTCCCACTATCTTGAGGTGAATATGATGTAAGGTGAGGATAAAATCCATCGGCATTATTGACTTGTATTGGCTCGTTGTTTTCGTTAACAATTCTCTCACCAAATCCGTCAACCAGATACCCTTCCGAATCAACTTGTCTCGCACCTGATGCAAGTGGTCTACCCATTGAATCTGTCGGAACAATGTATTTTGCTCCTGTATCTACAAATTTAGATACAAACGGCGTAAACCCCTCCTGCATCACACTAATCGTCCCCAGATTAAAATTCAAATTCAAAAGATCCTTGTTTACTGTTGCGAGAATGATATATGAACCCAAAGCAAGAAGAAGTCCCATGATTGAAGCAGAAATTCTTTTCTTCGCTTCTTCTACCCCACCTCCACCTGCACTTGTCATATACTCTACTCCTCCCCACATTATCATTACTACTGCGAGTCCTGATGCTGCTGCCACTACCCAAGTGTAGAGTTGTCTTAAATATGCTGAAAAACCAGGACTAGCCTGCGTACTGTTTGTGCCTAATGTTGTTCCATCTGTGAGTCCTGGGATGGGAGCGAGAGAGATGTACGATTCTACCGCAGCAACAACATATTCATATATACCAAGGCATATGATTACAATAACTACTATCCAGAAAATAAAAATTTTTTTATTCATTCTTTATAATGAAAACGAATCAGTAGTTTTCTTTTGAAAGTTTATTATTACTGATTTTTGAACCTCCTCCAAAAAATTGTCTATATTTGTCACCATAATATCTATTTTGGATTTTCCGCTAACATTATCTGTATTTCTGAATGTCATATCGTTTTGAATTGTTGGAACATTAATTGGTGCACCATTTATTAACCATTTGTACTCTATTTTTTTGCTAGACCTATTTGATACTCCATAAAAATAAGGGTAGATAGAGACGGTCCCCTCCTGTTTTGATCCTATGTCAAAATATGTTGAGATGTCTTTGTTAAACAAAACACCATAAAGTGGACTATTTTCATATACATAGACCTCCGGGTCTGTTGGTGCTATTGAGAGGTAATTTTCTGCAGTGTTACCGTCACCATCAGAGACATTAACTACAAAATCACTTTTTTTTGAAATCAGATCTCCTACAAATTTGTATGTGTTTACTCCAAAACCAGATTTATCCGCGTGTACTTCACCGTCTTCTGTCCATTTATATATTGCCTTTGCCACATTGATTTGATTAGGGATGGCAAAAAGTTTTAACTCTTCTTGTGGAGAAAACATCGCTTTACCTCTGTAAAATGGTGGTGTATATGTTTTTGCTTCCCAGAGAATATCAACACTTTGTGGACTTATGGATACGGTTTTTTGAATTTCTCTGCTGTTTGGAGGAGTTATGGTCGCCGTGATTGTGATTGACTCCCCTGCTCTCCCAGCGTTTGTCTTCAGTATGCGCTCCCCCTTTCCTTGTAGAAGAGTTTTGGTACCATTGGACCAAGAAATCTCAGAATTATTAAGATCTACTCCATATGCATCAAGAGTTATTGTGACAGTTGTACCAGGTTGAGGGTACTTCGGAGCAACTGTCATATCTATTTGTTCATCCAAGTCAGGTATCTGGGTCGGGATTGTCACGTCGGCATATCCTGTTTGTATTGATGAAAAAAGCACTAAAAGCCCTATAAAAATTCCCAGATATTTAGTTTTGATTTTGATTATTTCCATTCGATTTGTTTTGTCTTTGGGCAGCTATTTTCTCTTCCCTTGTCTTATCTGGCGCGTTGTCTGGATTTCTAACTCCTTTTAGCTGATTTAAATTTCGCTCGGGCCACCCTGTTGCTGCGAGCGCAGCTTTTACTTCTGGATTTAGATTTGCTGCTACATTTACTGCTTTTGTTATACCCTTCTGGAGAATTTTTCTTTTTCTGGGGTCATTTAAAATCTTGGTTGCAGACATTCCTGTTCTATCTTCCATTCTCACTGTAATTATAACCGCAACAACGTCAATAATCCATAATGGAAGTATATTAACAACAGGGATAAGTTCTAAAGCAGCAATTCCAAAGAAAATAATGGCACGAGTTTTTCTAAAATTAACTTTATATGCCCTAAACCAAAGCATATACATAAGAGTAACAACAACATCAATAATACTGTTCAAAATCTCCCCTATTGCAACTGCGCCAAGAATAACCTCTATCATATCGATAAAGACAGCCGATAGCACTAGAAGAATAGTCGAATTTCCTGATATTCGCGGGTTTTTCATTTAATTTTTACTTTAAAAGATGCCTAGATCTCTTCTCTTGCTTGTTTTGCTGCTTTGATTGCGAGCACCTGTGATGGATCGGATGTGATTATCTGATCTTCTGTGTAAGAAGAAATGATTTTAATAGCTACGTGTTTGAGTCCGGCAAAAAAGATTCCTTCCCCCACATCTGATTCGAGCAAAAGATATTTCTCCTCATCAGTGAGGTTAAATGTTCTCTGAATCATATCAATTGATGATGGTGATTGCTTGAGAAGGAGCTGGATTGATGAGTTGGTGATAATCGGTGTTCCATAAGGAGATTTGAGGAAGTCCTCAACGTCCTGAGTGATTGTTGCAAGTCCCAAGAAATATTTTCGTCCTCGTTTTGCAAGTGAGAGAAGGAATGATGCAGTATCTTCTGATTTCATCATCCACCACGCCTCATCGATAACAAGGAGTCTCTTTTTAAGTTTTTCTCGGATGGCGTTCCAGATGTAGTGCATCACGATATACATCGCTACAGGTTTGAGTTCGTCTTCCATATCTCGAAGTGAAAATGTAATAAACTTTTTACTGATATCCACATTTGATGGTTTGTTGATAAATCCTGCCCAAGTACCCTTCGTGTATTTTTCAAGTCTTTGTACAAGTGACTCTGCACCTGTCATACCAGCAAGCACAAGCTGGAAGTCAGAAAGAAGTGGTGGCTCTGCGTTTGTGAAGTCTGCATCCGCAGTAATATCTTTGAGAGCATATGTTTCTGTGATCGCTTTGTCGACAATAGCATCCTCTTCTGATGTAAGACCTCCTAACATAAGCCGAAATAGCCCTACGAGGTTAATAATATTAGAACGCAATACATCTGCTGGTGATTCGTCCTCACGTGGTTTTGGGAGATCAAAAGGATTTATGTGGTGTTCTGATGTAAGGGATATATTAAAATATCTCCCCCCTGTTGCCTCTGCGAGATACTCGTATTCTCGTTCTGGGTCAATTACAATCACGTCTGTATCAAACATAAGTGATCGGAGTATTTCGAGTTTTGTGGCATAACTCTTTCCTGATCCAGCCTTTGCAAATGTAACGGAGTTATAGTTTTCAAGTGAGAATCTGTCAAAGAGAATGAGTGATGAGTTGTGTCTGTTTACGCCATAAAGTATGCCCTTGTCTGATGTAAGGTCAAAGGAAATAAATGGAAAAATACTTGAAAGAGGTGAGGAATTAAGTTTCGAGTGTACCTCGAGCTCATCGTTGCCAATAGGAAGTACACTTCTAAAACCCTGCTCTTGTTGAAAAAGGGCTGGTTTTATATACACAAGCTTAGCTTCAAGAATCGATTTAACCTCAGACTCTAGTTTATCAAGTTCTTCAACAGTGTTTGCATACAAAGTGAGATAAAGCCCTACCTCAAAGATTCGCTCTTGGGCCTGTTGGAGTTGATCTCGGAGTTGTTCGAGGTCTTGGTACGCTGTATCTAGTACAGGATCACGTACTAAACCTTTCTCCTCTCTCATACTAATTTGACTCTGAACCTCGGCTACCTTTTTTTGAAATTGTCGGAGTACTTGGGCTGTATCAAGTGGATGTACAAATATTGAAATATCAAAAATACGATCAAGATTAATGATAGGAGCAAACCAGCTTTCGGTTAAAAATCTTGGATATGAAATAACAAAAAAAGTTCTAGCAATCTTATCCCCCAGGTTTAGTTCTCGGGGTGAAACTCGAAGAGCAGAAGGAGCGATAACATCCTTAAGTTCCAAAACCCCAGTCTCATAAATTTCCTGAGGGAGAATTGATGTGATTACTGGTGTTTCTTCCTTCTTTTTTCCTAATATAGTATCTAAAAATCCCATTTGTATTATTGTACCTTATTTTAATATTTTAATCTCAATTACTGTCCGAGCTGGTTGATATTGATAGGTTTTTCCGTATCTCCTGGGTTGAATAGTTTGTAGTAGAGTTCCACAAGCTCTTCGGTACCAAGCGGTACTGCACGTACACCCATTCGTGTGAGCCCTGCCATTACTACTTCCATTCTTTGCAGGAGCTGTGTTCGGTTTTCTTCAAAGTTTTCTGATTTTTGCTTTTCAACATCAGCACCCTTACCGAATAAAGAAAAAAGACCAGCTTTGTTCTGAATGATCGCTGGAACATATGACACAACAATAAAAAATGTTTTTGTCATAATGTTTACACTTGTCGTAAAACTCTTGATAAATTCTATGTATTCTTTGGTTTGTACTTTTAGCAGCTCATTTTCCTGGTCCCGTTCAACTGTCTCCAAGAGTGCTATGTATGGACGGATATCGAGTCTTCTTGATTCGGCAAATATTTGGATCGAGAAGTTGATTGAGTTTAGGAAATTTTGGAATTGAAAGATAATAGCTTGCTGCTCATCGGCACTCTTTAGGGCAAAGTTCACAGATGAAGTCATCACAACTCCTCGAATGCTGTTGTCTTTTAAAACAACCACACCATCACGTATTTCTTTGATCGGTATAAAATCCTGAGAGCTTTTTCCTGTTGTTGGCATATGATCTATTGTTGTTTTTTAAATATATCTGTAGGTAATCCTTCAAATGTTTTGAGTCTCTCGTCTCTTTTCATTGTGGCATTGTCAGCTACTGTTTCATTGATATCTAGACTCCAGGTAAGTTCTTTAAGTCTTGATTCAGAAAGTTTGGGTACATATATTCCACCTTTTGGTAGTTCCGATATCTCCTCAGGTGTTGGTGGTTTCTCCCTCTTCTGCCAGAGATAGAGTTTGCCACCGAGGTAAAATCGGACAGCAGATTCCACTGCGTCAATAAAAGGTCTATTGTTTACCTTATAAAATGCCAGAGCTCCTGCAAATCCACCAAGAGGGATAATAATTAAGAAAGAAAATGGAAACGGTATAAAACGATATATAATAAAACACATACCAGCTCCTCCTGCTACATAAACGAATTGTTTGAAAGTAAGTGGACCAAAGATTTTATCCTCGATTTCAATAAATTGTGGGACTTGGTATTGCATAGGGTGCAGGTTGTAAGTTGGTTAGTTGATTAGTTGGTAAGGAATTTCCTAACAACCTTGCAAACTTACCACCTTGCCAACTGATTCTATAATTATAATACCATTTTGTTTTAAATGTAAGTGAATAAAGGACCTCGGAGCAGAGCTCCGAGGTGTTGGATTGAATTCGCTTCACTTGTACTCATACCGATGCAGACCATCGGGGTATTGACCGATACTCCAACCACGACTCGGATGTTGCGTACGAGCACTGGTGTACACACGATCATTGCTTGTTGAAAATAAAAATCAATCGCACCCAAAGGGTGCGATTGATTTGACTTTTATATTGGTTCCCGATACGGATCTACTTTTATTTCTGGTTTTGGAGGTAGTGTTTCTGGCGACGCCTCTCTAATTTTTTCTACTGGTTTTTGTATTTCTGGTACTGGCACAGTCGGTGGTGTGTTTATTGTCTTGGAACCAGTGGTATTTCCCAATTGCTCTGCTTCAATTTTTGATAATTCCTTTATTCCCTCTGGTCCTTTTGGCATCACAAATGCTTGATTGAGTTTCAGTGATGCTATTTGGTTCAAGATGCTATCACCTTTTAATCTGTCTTCACTTTTGGCTTCATTAGGTTTGAAATCATCAATTTTTTTAAGAGGAGGGATAGGTATTTGTGATATGTTTTGAACAATTTGTTTCGGTGCCCGATTTTCCTCTTCTGCTTCATTCTGGAGTTCTTCGTGATACTCTGTAATCTCTGTATGAGGATTCTCTGTTTTTTGCATTTCTTTCTTACTCTCTCCTAGGCTCCTGAGTCCTAAGTTTCCAGGCAGTATTGTGGTAGTTTCTTTCTTTACTTCTGCAGGCACAGGATCTTCAATCTCCTTTAAAAGAGAGTCTTTACTCAATGCTGGATGTTCATCATCTTCTTCATAGTATTGAACGAGAGAGCTCGAAGGTTTATATGGGGCTCGCCCTGCATAGAGATGAGTCATTGTCTCTTTAATTGGTTTAAAGATGTTTTCATCGATATCTCGAGCAAGGACCGATGCTTCAAGCGCGCTTATTTGGAGATTATCTTGGAGTTCCTTTACGAAGTCTTTTGTTCCTACAATACCCATCATAACATCGAGCGTCACATCTACAAGCTCTCCAATCTTGTCGATATGAAGATTGTGCTTTTGTCCCACGATTTGTATATGTTTTGTTGTCTCAAACGACGAGACCATGTCCCGAATTTCTTGTGGGAGTTTCCAAAACACTTTATTGTATTGTTCACTTGTATATTTACTCATTTTATTTTCCAAAGATATCAGCTCCTGCTATTTTTGTTATTTCTGCAATCGTATCTTTATATTCATCGCTTTGAGAGATGAATCTTGTAAGGTTTTTGTCAGCACCTGTCTTACCAAATGTTAAATCTTCATTATAAAACTCTGATTTTTTATAATTTGCAATCAGCTCCGCAGTGTCTTTTCCTATAATTTTTAGTTTGTCGTCCAAGTCCTTGTTCATTTCCTGTATTTCTCTTTCAAAGATTTTTTCGACGGCTGTTTTCTCCGGACCATCTTTTAGCTTTTCAAGTGCCTCCAGCGTCATTATTCTTGCCTTTTTTTGGTACGCAATCTTCGACAACAATTTCTTCATGTTATCTGTGTTTGCTGGCCCTTTACCCACTCTTTCAAGAAGGTCGAAATTCTTAAGTGATAATTTCATTTCCTTTGCAAACTCGGCATTGGTTGTTAATTCATTCTGCTGATCTGCAGATAATCCGGAAAGTATATCTACTCTTTGTTTGTCTGTAAAAGCATTAAAACGTTTGATAGCTTCGGTAATATTTTTTCCTAATCCATGTGCGTCACCAAATGCCTCTTCTGTAAACCTTCGTTTATCATAGGTACTAATCTTTTCCCGAGACATTTTCTCGAGGTCGAGAGCTTCTTCTGGGGTGAGTCTTCCATTTCCGTGTCCTCCTGTAAAAAATCTATCCAAAGCTTTTTTCCCTTTATCTGAAGTATCCTCTTCCATATATTTTTTTACACTTAGCTTCTGCTCTCCTGATAAATGGTGAAAGAGTCGGTCTGCTGCCTTTCTGTCTGTTCCATATTTATCTAATATGTCGTTTGCACCACCTTTAAGAATTTGTGCAATAGCTTCTGGATCATCGTGGAGCTCGTCCAGCATCGCCTTGAATTCTTCTTCACGATTGTGGACTTTGTCGTCATAACTTTCGTCACTTCCAAATTTATTTGCTGCAAGACTTGATGTTGTTTTGATTGCGCCTCGGGCAAATTGTTGGGCGGCAAATCTTGTTAACATATTACCTCCGACCTGACCTGCCGCTGCTTTTCGAAGCCACTCTGCCGAGTTACCTTTTTGGAGTGTTGAATTGGCTATTCGTCCAATAGTGTTTCTACCTACCCAACCTGATGCATATCCTCTCATACCATCAAACGCCTTGATAGCTCCCTCTGCACCCTTGACCCCCATCACTTCTGAAACTGTAAGTGCGAATATGAATATGAATATGACTACAACATAATTAATGATTGTACCTGTACTTATCACTCCCCCAAAGAATGACGATCCTCCATTTGAGCCACCTAGACCAAATACTGAGACTTTGAATCCATCACTATTGAGTATCATAAGTCCTAGATACATTATAAACATAAAAACAGGTGCAAAAAATGATTCACGAAGAAGTGTCCCCCAGAATTTACTGTCTATCTCATGACTAATACTGTGGTTCGGTATCGCAATACCTGCAAATGCGAGTGGTGAGAATATCATGAGCATCATTAGGGTTACTAGGCGTTTGATGAATATGATGATGACTGCAATAAATATAAATATAATTGCAGCGATCATAATCATTGCCATTATAAATGTGGTTGTTGGCGCATTGGTCTGTGCGAAAGCTTGAGCAGCTTCAATAGTATCGCTTCCCCAAGACGATGAAGATGTTTGTGCCCCATAAACATTCTGAAAATTAAGAGATGAAAGAATTGCATCTCCCATTTTGAAACCACTACCATCAAGAGGATTTATTTTGTCATATATTTCGATGGCGAGGATGTTTGAAATATCTATAGGTATTTTGACAAAGAAAAGACTAAAGTTGATAAGTACCGCTCCTACTATGAGACGACTGAGTCCGTGCTTGACCCCATGCTCATCGAGCTGAAGGATGGTAGCAATAGCAAGATATAAAAGCATAAAGATAAAAAGGATATTAGACATATCTCGAATAGCCACCCACCCCACATTGATGATACCTACACTATCTACAAAGTTTTTCATATTTACCACTGTAATATCAAACACCTCGTTAAATGCCGCTCCCACAAGTGAGAGGGCCATTGTTGCAATCATGAGGAGGTAGTAGAAGATTTGTGAAATACAATTGAAAATATCAATAAAAAAGTGAGGTTGTGACAAAATACCAACACTAAAACACTGACCATCGTTCTTATTTTTCAAGAACACCCCGCTTCCATTTTGTTCGGCAATTTTCAACGCTTCATCTCTCTCGCTTGCGGCAGCGGCTACAGCAGACAGTTCGCGTGTTGTTGTAATTTTATTCGAAGAATCTAGGGCGATGTTGCCTGTATAGTTTATAAGCGAAGAGTAAGATGCTTTTTCACTATCTGTCAGTGGTGTTCCAGTTTTAACTTTATCTATCAAGAAGCTTTTCTGGGTGTCACTTAAGGTTGTATTATTGATTGCATTAATAGTATCTTGAGTATGAGTGGCTGAGTCCTGCGACACGATTTTTTCATATAAATCAATGTCACCACTTGATTTACCTATCGATGTTAGAATTTCTTTATCTGAGACACCGTTTTTATTTACAGTGCCAGCTTTGTTTTCTGCGGTATAAACATAGACCGATTCTTTACCGTCGGGGTCCCGTACTCTTATTTCACGAATAAAGTCATCTTCTGTTGCTGATTCTTTTTTCCCTCTATCATAAATTACTGTATAGCTGTATCCTGAATCCAATTTACCTGTGCTAATGGCATATGCACCATTTGTCTGTAGGGTTGTACTTCTTACAGAATAAGCAATATTAGAGTCAACTCCAGGATCGGCAAATGAATAGGTGGTGCCTTGAGGTGCTTGAGTAGTGACAAAATCGTGCGAAATTGTGACTGAATCACCATCAATTGGATTTATTTCTTCGGTCCACTTGTCTCCTTGACCTTGTAATTCAAATCCATTTGCACTTAAACCTAACGGGTCTGTCGGTGCAGCAAAAGAAAAATGTGCTCCAAATCCAAGAAAAACAATCACGTACAAATAAACGGCGAGAGTCTTTATGTTTTTACGGATTTTATTTTTGAAAGACATTTAGTTAAAAAAGTGAGTGATATTTGCATTTCTTTCCCTTTTTGAAATAAGAGAGAGGTTGCACTCGATCAGGGTGAAATGAATCATTGGTGTCGTATTCTCTCGCCCTATCGCCCTCTAGTCTTAAGAGGAGAAAAATTAAAATACAATTTAATTATTTAAAACCAGAATTATTTCAAGATATTCACATCAGAATTTTACTACCTAATTATATCATCCTAATAGAAAAATAAAAACAAATCTTTGAGGATTATTATCCTTAGAGATTTGTTTTATATCACTCACTTTTTGTTAGTTTTGCACTGCTTCGTAGGCTTTGTTTATTGCTATTTTTACGAGCTGGTTGACAAGTGTTGTGACGATCGAATCGAAGTTCTGAGCAAATGCGATTCGAGTGTATTTCATATTTTGACGAAATCCACTCTCATCATTGATTGCTTTACTTGGTGTCGTGACTTGTAAATCTATTGGATTACAGCTTCCATCTGCACGTAGCTTAGCTCCTGGGCGACACTGAGTGAATGATCTTGTACCATCAGTAATCATACTGTTTTGAATTTGTATTGATTGAGCCACTTGTTGCTGATAGTGTTGTACCGCATAATCTCTTGCAAGTATTGGGTTATTATAAGAAAGTTGAGCAAGGCCAGACATACCTCCTGCCCTATAATTACCCGATGTATATGTAAGATAATTCTGCGACAACTGATTACTAAGCGGAGGCAACCCCTGATTACTGGTTTGTGTACCGGCGATTGCATTGAATACTCCCCTTCTGAACGGCGCAGCTACTTGGTATGCACTATCTCGTACTCCGTTTACCACTATTCCTGCACTCGCACGTGCCCCATTAGATATTTCTCTTGTGAAGGCGGAAGCCTCTCTTTTGGCAATTTGTTGAAACATTACTCCCATATTTTGAATAAATACAGGGTTACCATTAAATCCAGTTTTTATCCATTGTATTGTGGATTGGGTGATATATGTCATTATCTCATTAACAATACAAAACATTATCGAGTTCCATGATGGTGTTGAGATGCCTATTATCCCAGAAAATCCTGCGCCGTATTGTCCCCCACCCACTTGTGCACTAGTGAGCTGACCTGTGTTGTATGCACCTGCGCCCGTGTTTATTCTTGTTGTATTATCTTTTGTTGGGACTTCGTTTCCACCTGAAGTGAGTGTGTCTGTGATGCTGTTTTTTAGGTTGCTGGTGATTCCACCTACTATTCTCCCGACAGTGCCCCCTATGATTCTCCCAAGGACTTGTCCTGCACCACAAGTACCAGCTTCAGTTACGAGGTTGCCAGCCGAATTACCATAAGATCCATACGATCCTGATGATGTGTCGACTATTCCATATGATTCAAGACTGGAGTTAGTATTGTAGGTAGATGTCGTCGTAGTAGCAAAAGCAACTGGGGTAAAGGCTACTAACAATAAGAGCGAGATAGAAGAAATATATGGTATCTGTTGTTTGATGAAAAGCATTTTATTGTGCGATTGTGTATGCCCAGTATTTACGAGCATTCCCGTCAAGTGAATTTATTATATCATTTTTATTCAAAAATTGACCAACTTGTTTGAACAAGCTGTCTTGCTCTGATGATGCTTCTTGGTATGCCCTCACTGCAAGTGGGAGTTTTAGAGGGTCTTCCTTTTGTTTTGATAGTATTAGAAAGGCTGCTGCTGTCTTACTGAAGTTATTTATGATTCTTATTTGAATATCTGCGAGTTCTTTTGGTGTATCAAGTGCAAATATATCACTTGCTTGTTTCGAATATATATCGGACAATACCTTATTGTCCTTATCGATGGCATCTTGGCTTTCTGATATTTTTGTGAGGAGCTTCATTTGTAGTGTTGCAAATGACGAAGCATAGAATCTTAGATTTTCTTGAGTTTCTGTTTTTATTATTGGTAGACTGCTCTTATTATATTCCTTAAAAATAAAGCTATTTTGGACCCCGTTTACTAGATTGTCTACAAGAGCACTCACGTTATCGGATGTGGCGTTGTTGTTGTCTGACATATATACAGTAGTTGCAAAAAGGTTTTTTGATACTGCTTCAGATATTGTTGTGTTTTCTGATAATTGGAGATCGGTGTCGGTAGGTGTTTCGTCCTCAAGAGGATCGGTGAGGTCATAATTGTTGTCAAAGTTACTTAGTATATTGAGCACTGACTTTGAAGGAGTCGATGGTATCTGTTTTTGTCTGGTTGATTTCCTCCACACAACACCACCTATGACAACAAATGCGCAGATTAGAAGTATTATTATTCTTTTACTTGGTTTTCTGAGACTGATAAGCATTCATTAATTCTACACCAAAAGCATTTTTAATACGATAGGCAGTTGTGGTAAAATGATGAAGTGAAAAAGCTTGTCGTTAAGATTCTATTTTTTTTATTCATCTCAATGCCAAACATAACTTTTGGTGAGATGAGTCTGACTCGCAACCTTTCTTTGGGTGCAAAAGGAGAAGATGTTTTGTTGCTACAGAAGATTTTGAATCTCTCTCCAGACACAGCTGTTGCTACAGAGGGTTCTGGTTCCAAAGGATTTGAGACCGATTATTTTGGTATAAAGACTCGAGAGGCAGTAATAAGATTTCAAAATAAATATTCAAAAACAATTTTAGTGCCCAATGGAATAATTTACGGTAACGGATTTGTAGGTCCTTCTACTAGGGCGGTATTAAATGGTTTTTTGACCCCTGTAATAAAGAAACAAGATCCCGTTAAGACCATTGATAAGGATAAGATTCCTTCTATTAGCAGCATATCTCCAGAGATATTTGAAGATGGTGGCATTCTTACTATTAATGGAAAAAACTTTACTGAGCATAATAATATCCTTATCTCTGGTGAAGATCCTCATAAATATGAAAATATTAAGGCTGTGTCAGGTGGTGTGAGCATAGCGTTCCCGTTTACGAGTCAGGTAGGAGAAAGGTTTCGAACAGAGTTAAATATTAATCTAGCAAAAATATCTCAACAACTTCATCAGATTGTTATTAACAAGGTTATCACTGGCTACAGAAAAGATAATAACCAGACTGGGTCAAATGGTCAGACAGTACTTGTTCCAATGACACTAAGAGTTCAAAATGAGAATGGCACAAGTACAGCGTACTCTTTTACTATCAACATTTTCAAAAATATTCAATGAAAAATTTTAGTTTTTTTATTATTGTATCTCTTTTAGTCCTCGTTTTTACCATTGACTATAGCAAGGTTGCAGATGGTGGAATAGAAATGCCTTTTGGTGGGAGACATATTCTTACTCTTGGACCTGAGACATGTGATTGCGGAGGTAATTCACATCTCATTCTGGACTACAGAACAAATAGAATAATTAGCCTCTATAGGTCTCCCTCATCAATCTTTTATGATTATTATAATTCTGATGGAAATCATCAATTGGGCACATATACTCCAACTGCGAGTCAGGACTGCAGAGTATATGCATACAATGATTGTGTGACAATTATGCGTAATGATGCTGATTATGGAAATCAGCCTGGTACGGGGACTACACTCTATTAATTAAGCAACAGTGAGTTGAGCTACTTGTTGAAATTATGTCTACTTCTGGATTAGATCTATCCAGTCCTTTGTTGTAAGGTTTTCTGGTCTCTTATCTTTGATTTCTTCAAACTTGCTTTGATTAAGTGTTTCAGAGATTTCCTTAAGATTCCCTCCAAGTTTTTTTCGTTTATGTGAAAAACCTAGTTTCATTACTTCAAAAAAACGCTCCTCCATTTGGGGATGTCGGATGTCCTCAAAATTATTTTTGTTTATATTTTCAAATGCAATTATTGCGGAGTCTACATTTGGAGCAGGGTTAAATGATTCTCTTTTAACTGTTTGAATATATCGAGGGTTTGAATATGCCTTGCATGCGATAGAAAGAATACTTTCTTTACCGTCTCGTGCCACTATTCTTTGTGCTACTTCCTTTTGGACAAGGAGTACCATACGCTCTGGTTGATTTTTCTCCTCAAAGAATTTTCGGATGATTTCACCAGTAATGTAGTAAGGGATATTAGCTATTAACTTATAAGCTTGTAAGCTAGTTAGCTTGTTAGGATTCTTTTCGGGTGTTTTCTTTTCAGCTTGCAAGCTTACAAGCTCACCAGCTTTCTTGAATATTTCCTTCACGTCTAACTCAAGAATATCTCCTTCAATAAGTGCGAGTTGTCCCGACTTTATTTCTGGTGCGAATTTCTCTTCAAGGTATGGGATGAGTTCTCGATCCTTTTCTACTGTAATTATTTTTGCACCAGTCTCGAGGATCTTGGCTGTGAGTGCTCCCTTCCCTGGCCCGATTTCAAGAATGGTGTCTTCAGGCTTAATATCTCCTGCAACAATAATCGCCCGGAGCGCGCTCCCTGACTTTAAAAAATTTTGCCCTAATGATTTTTTTGCGTAGATCATATTAATTTTTATCACAATTGTCCCACATAAACTTAAACCAAGTTCGGTATGAATCCGCAAGATTTTTGTTTACAATAACTGTAAACATTATTTCTTCTGGATTACCCACTTGTCCCAAATATTGATGATGCATAATGTTCACTCTATCACCAAAAACATCAATACCAGAATTTGTGGAATATTTTTTTGGGATGAATCTATAATCTTCTCCCACCATCTTCATTATCGGATGATTGTTTTCTTTTACATCAGAATCAAACAAATGATGCATTTTGATTTTTTTCTTTTTGATTTGATCAAGAAATCCTGGGAAGAATGATTTCACTCTTTCGTCGAGCCATGCTCCTTCGGCACCAATAGAATAAAAATCCTCTCCGGTTTTTATAATATCGCGCATATACTGTTTCCAACCCTCCGCTCCTTTATATGTGTGGACTCGATATTCAGTAGGAGTAGAAAAATATAATTTATCGAGTTCGGGCATTATATTATCAAGCATCTCAAATTTACCTGCGAGGTCTTCAGAAAGTTTCTTTGGCTCGGATGCTTGGTATCTGTTTTCACTCGATTCTATTATCTCTGTTGCAAGCCCCTTCTCCATAAGTCTATTGAGAGAGTCGTACACATTTCTTCTGTGTACTCCAGATTTTTCTGAGATTATACCAACACTTTGTTCACCAAAAGTAAGCAAAACCTCATAGATTTTTGCTTCGTTTTTTGATAATCCGAGCCTTTCGAACACTTCTCCGTATTTCATATTGTAATCTTACAATATAAGGATATTTTTGTAAAGGTGATAACTACCACTCGCGAGTGTTATTTGCCACTCTCGATTATTGAGATATAAATACCACAGATTCTTCGACAACCAAAACATCAACTACAACTAAAACCATGAACACACAATCTATCATCACAATGCAGTTCCCTGGACTTACCGAACCTGCAAGACTCTACGATTCCCCAGTAATTGATAATCAGGAGCCGGGAAGTCTGGGCCTCGGTATTGATTGGAAACAAAGAACCATATACATACCGGACTGTGAGGTCGGTGCTTCTCCCTCATCACAATTGATTCTGTTCCATGAGTGCCTTAGCGAACACCAACCAAAGACTCGCGACTTAACATTGGCAGAGTTTCTCTTCGCCGCAGGATTCATACTCAATGATCTAGAAGTTTATAAAAATGAGGCGCTGAGATTTCATCACACGGCTACAGGAATGTTATTTCCGGTCCAGGTGAGGTGTAGATACAATGTGGGCGGGCTGTGGAATGTTGATTCATCTAGATCTGAGATCATACTCCTAACTCTCAGCAGAGGATATATGACATATCCATGGAACACTAGTGAAGCGCAGAATCATAACCATGTTCGGTTGATAGTCAAAGCATTGGTTGAGTAGTCTTTGCTATTTAATTCGTCAGCGAGGAAGATAAAGTCTTCCTCGCTTTTTCATATTTCAAAAAGCCAGCTCGATTTCGTGTAACGAAACAAAATATCTTCCAAGAAGACTTCGCAGGTGGGTAGCCGAGACCGAGCAAAAATTCACCAGAATTTTATGTATGCTTCTTGGAAGATGTTTTGTGAAGTGATTCTTTAGAAATCGAACTGCAACAATCCCTTACTCCAATCTACCTGATCACTTGGTGCACCATTTTCGTATTGGATAAATTCTTCATCTATATCCGAAAGGAATTCCGATGGAACATTGATTTGTCGTGAGCCATAGATTGTGCGCATTTGAGTATACGAAAGATAAATCTTCTTCCTTGCTCTTGTTAGTGCTACATAAAATAGTCGTCGTTCCTCTTCACTATCTTCCTTGCTCTCCTTGCCTGGCCGCTCACTTGGGAACTGTCCCTGTTCGAGTCCACCAATAAATATATAATCAAATTCGAGTCCTTTTGATGCGTGAATCGTCATAAGCTTTACTCCCACCTTTTTATCTACTTCATCTTGATCGCTTGAGAGTGCTGTATGCTCGAGAAACTTCTCTATCCCCTCTCCTATTTCGTAGTTATCATACCCACTCGCAATTGTCACAAGTTCTCTAATGTTTTCAAGTCTTTCTGGACCCTCTATCTTGTCATCCATATACATCTGCTCAAGTCCTGAATGTTTGATGACGAACTTTACTACCTCACTTGGGTTTACTGTTTCTGATTTGAACTTTATTTCTTGGAGTAATTCTCGCCATTTTTGAATTTTATCTTTTACTGCGCCTGTAAGTTCACTCTCTCCTCCTTCAAAAATTTTGAGCATTGTGACCTTGCCGATCCCTCTCGCAGGCACATTGATAATTCGTTTCAAATCAGAAAGCGAATCAGGATTTAATGCGCCCTTGATGTATGCGAGTACCTCGCGCACTTCTTTTCGTTCAAAGAATTTTGTACCGATGAGTTCGTATGCAAGTTCTTTTTTGATACACGCTTCTTCGATTACTCGTGATTGGAAGTTGGCACGGTAGAGCACTGCGATTTCGGATGGTGAAACACCTTGTGCAACAAGCATTTTTGCTGTTCGGGCGATGAAGTTTGCCTCATCTTTTTCGTCTCCTGCAATATAGACTGATATTTGATCACCATCTTCATTTTCTGTAAAAAGATTTTTGTCTTTTCGCATCACGTTCTTTGCGATGACTGTGTTTGCTACTGTCAGAATTGTTTTTGTTGAGCGATAGTTCTGCTCAAGGAGGATTGTTGTAGCATCCTTGTAATCATTCTCAAACCGCATAATGTTTTTGAAGTCTGCTCCACGCCAACTGTAGATCGATTGATCGATGTCCCCTACTACCGCAATATTCTGATATTTGCCCGCCAGACACTTTGCAATATCGTATTGAACCCTGTTTGTATCCTGGTACTCATCAATATGAATGTACTTCCATCTGTTCTGATATCTCTCGAGAATTTGAGGATTCTGGAGAAGCTTCAAGGTTTTCAAAAGCAGATCATCAAAATCAAGAGCCTTCTCAACTTTGAGTGTGTGTTCATATTCCCTCCAGATTTTTGCCACCATCTCCTCGAAGTATCCTTTTGGGTTTTTGTTATCGAACTCTTCATAGGTTACTCCACTCCCCTTTTGGTTTGAGATGAAGTGCATAAACTTTGCTGGTTCATTGGTCTTTGGATCTATACCCACATTCTCCATTGCAGCTTTAATAGCCGTCTTAGAATCCCCCTTATCGAATATCCCAAAATGCCTTGGGAGGTTGAAAAACTCAGAATTCTCTTTGATGAGTCTGACTCCAAGTGAGTGAAATGTCGAAACAAATGGCATTTCATCCATAGATACTGGCTGGTTAAGAGTTTGATCCTCCAGAAGAAGCTTTCTGACTCGTTCTCGCATTTCAGAGCCCGATTTATTGGTAAAAGTGATGGCGAGTATTGACGAAGGTCTGTTTCCCTGTTTTATTATGTGGAGAATTCTGTGGGTAATTGTCTTCGTTTTACCAGCTCCTGCTCCAGCAAGAATCAAAAGCGGTCCTTCGGTCGTCAAAACAGCTTGTTTTTGTGGGTTATTTAAGGATTTGAGGTAGTAAGGTTCGTTTTGTGTATTCATTATAGAAATATATCACGGATTTCCTTATCCACAGGCATAACACCCTTCTGTTGACTAAAAAGGGTCATTCGATACTATATATGTGTGACATATGCCCGACTGATGAGGTGGCACAATACGGCCATCGTTTTCCAGAAAATCCAGAATTACCACTAAATTTAAGCTTATTTACTCTCTTGATTCACATAAAGACCGTATAATCCGTTGGCATTCTTTTGCCAAAAAAATGATTACATCTGCTACAGCGGTGAGTATTTTTGCTGTGATTATGTTACTCTCCACCCCACAGAACACCAATGCTGGTGTTGTTTCGTTTTTCAGTAGTCTAATAAATGGAAGTGTTGTTGGTCAGAGCGCTAATGCGATGGTTGGCGAAGATACCGTAAAAAATAACTCACAGACAATGGTGCTTCTTGAGGCTGCGGTTAATTCAAATCCAAATCCTACCCAATCCACTGACCTAAGTATTGTCGATGATAGTGCTATTGAAACACCGACAGGACCTGGAGGTACAACTCTAGAGGTTGAAGAAAAGCTTTCAAATAACGATAAAGTGAGTGTGTATGTGGTAAGAGAGGGTGATTCGCTCGCATCTATTGCCAAAATGTTTGAAGTGACATCAAATACTATCATGTGGGCAAATGACCTCAAGAGTTCAAAAGATCTAAAAGTGGGTCAAGAACTCGTTATTCTCCCTATTTCTGGAGTGAAGTATGTTGTAAAAAAGGGTGATACACTCAAGAGTATTGCTGCAAAGTTTCACGGAGATATAAACGAAATACAAGATTTTAATAATATGCCAAATACGAGTGTCTCTGTGGGAGATGAAATCATTATTCCAGACGGCGAGATGCAGAATGGTGTCTCTTCGAAGGCAGGAACAAAGACGGTTATAAAAGGATCTGTTGGTAAAACTGCCTCAGGATACTTTACTCGCCCTATTCGAGGCACAAAGACTCAAGGCCTTCATGGTAAGTACCATAGTGCAGTCGATTTCGGTGTGTCTGTCGGTACTCAGGTCTATGCTTCAGCTTCTGGTAGAGTACTTGTGGCAAAGACTGGGGGTTATAACGGAGGATACGGAAACTATGTTGTTATCCAGCATGATAATGGTATGCAAACAATCTATGCCCATCTTTCTGTTGTAAGTGTTTCTTCTGGAACAAATATCGAACAGGGTGACCCTCTAGGTAAGTCAGGAAATTCTGGTAATTCGACTGGGCCACATCTTCACTTTGAAATTTTGGGGACAAAGAATTGGAATCCATTCAATTAAAAAAGATTTAAGAAATAAGATTTACGATTTATGAATAATGCACGGCGCCTTAAGGCGCCGTGCATTTTGTATTTATTCTTATATCTTACTTCCTAAATCTTAAATCGTTCCTAGATGATCTCCCTCTTCTGCCTATACTGCAGCGCTTCTAAAATATGATTTGTATTCACGGTCTCACTACCTGCCAGGTCTGCAATCGTCCGTCCTAATCGCATTACTCGATGGTATGCTCGTGGAGAGAGTTCGAGTTTTTCAGCGAATCCTACGAGAGCCTCAAGTGCATCATCTCCAATTCTGACTATTTCTTTTATATGTTTTGATTTTATCTCGCTATTTTTTGTGTAGCTTGTTCCAATATTTTTGAATCTCTCTTTTTGCTTTGCTCTCGCTTTGTATACCCTCTCTTTTATTTCCTTTGATGATTCCCCTGTTCGAGCATCGTTTAGTGTCTTGTGATCTACATCTGACACTTCGATACACATATCGATTCGGTCCATTATTGGTCCTGATATTTTTCTGTTGTATTTTGTGATTGTGAGTGGATTGCAGACACATCTTTTTTTGCTTCCATAATTCCCACACGGACAAGGATTCATTGCTGCAACAAGTATAAAATCAGCTGGGAATACTGCATTACCTTTTGCACGAGAGACTTTGATTACTTTTTCTTCGAGTGGTTCGCGGAGTGATTCGATCACTCGCCTATCGAATTCTGGAAGCTCATCGAGGAAGAGTACTCCTTTGTGTGCGAGTGTTATTTCTCCTGGTCTTATATGAGCACCTCCTCCAACCACGGCAACATGTGATGATGTGTGATGCGGAGCACGAAATGGTGCTGTTCTTATTATATTTTTTGTGAGTGCTCCTGCTATTGAGTGAATACTTGTTGCTTCGAGTGTTTCTTCGTATGTAAGTGATGGCAAGATACTGGCAAACGCTTTTGCGAGCATTGTCTTACCTGTCCCTGGTGGTCCCCACATCAAAATATTGTGACCTCCAGCAGCAGCAATCTCAAGCGCTCTCTTCGCATTGTCTTGACCCTTTATATCTTTAAAATCAATTAAATATTCCTCGCTGGCTTCCTCTTCTACTTTCGGCTCGCTATATTCTAGTTTTTGTTTTGGCCTATCATTTTTTGATTCATCAAGATGTTTGATTAACTCATCCAATGTCTCGATTCCAAATATTCTTATATCTCGAATGAGCAGTGCCTCATCGACATTGTCTTTTGGGAGATATACTTCCTCAAACCCTTTTTCTTTTGCTGTCCTTACGATGCTAAGTACCCCATTAATACTTCGGAGTGTTCCGTCGAGCGACAACTCACCGAGAAAGAGTTTTTTCTCTGTATCAAAAAGTATTTCACCTGTTGAGAGAAGGTACGAGAGTGCAATCCCTAAATCAAAAGCTGGCCCCTCTTTTTTGATATCAGCTGGAGCGAGAGAAATAATTATTTTATGGTTTTGGCTTCTAGGCGCTTCAAAGCCAGTATTTTTGATGGCTGAGTTTACTCTGTCTTTAGATTCATCAACCGCCTTGTCGCCAAGTCCTACGATATTAAACGAATGGAGGCCTCGAGAGATATCGGATTCGATATCAATAATGCTCGCTCCCATAATATCTGACTGTCCACTATAGATTTTGGAAAAACTCATTTATGTTCAAATTATATCAGAAAAAAATATTCTCTAACAATTTTGTTAGAGAATATTTTTTTTAGTTCATATGTTTTTTGCAGGTTTTTGCAGCTGGGTTTGCTTCGAGTCTCTCTTCTTCAATTAACTCCCCTCCTACCTCGCATATTCCGTATTTAGTGTGGTGTATTTTTTCAATTGCTTTCAATACTTCGTTGTATTTTAGCTCGAGGTTGTTGAGGATAGCAATGTTATTTTGATATTCTTCGAGTTCATCTGCTACTTCGAGTTGGTCCGCACTATCTGTATCAAGTGTACTATATGTTGGTTCCCAATCAGCCGGATTATTTGGATTCCTCCTTCCAACTGTTTTAAGTTCGTCTTCAAGGAGTTTTCTTTCACTTTTTAGTTTTTCTTCAAAATATTTTAGTTTATCTTTGGTCATGAAATAATTTTAGCACAGTATTTTTTGGTAAGTAAGTGCTAAAATTATTTAAGGAGGTAAGCTTGTAAGCTGGCAAGGTTGTTAGGAAAATTCAATTGCACTACACCCTTAGGGTGTGGTGCAATTTTGTTTCGCATTTTTTCTTACCAGATGACTAGCTCACCAGCCTACTAACTTCCTATTGAAACCTCGCTTCCCTCAGTCGTTCCGACACTTTTTTTATTGTATCGGTGTTTCTGGCAAAAAGGATTGTGTTTGGATCAATAAATGTATAGAAGAGTACTACTCGACCAGTCGAGTCTTCAAGTGATCTAGCATCCGTATTGAGTATTATTCTATCCTTAAATGTTAGAGTTGGTGTTGAGGTGCCAATTTTAATGTTTGTATCAAATATCCAGCTAAGATCATCTTTCATAAACCCTTCCCAATCAAGAAGTGCGGGATACGCATTATCATAAGAGTTTGTGAACATGAGCAAAAACGGTCCAGTCTTACCCTTTTTGGTATAGAGTCCCAAAAAATATCGTGGATAGAGCGTCCGGAGTAATGTGTCAGATGCTCTCTGATTTAGGGTCTGGAATAGTGTACTGATGTTTGCTCGAGTGGATGAGTTTCCGTCCACAATTGTGGGTATGATTTCCATCATGCTGTCTTCGTCTTGGAATTTTGGAATGAGCTCCCTAATCTCACGCCCCACTTCTCCTTTTGATGCTTTTGTAATATTCAAAATCTTTTGTTGCTCTGCGAAAAGGATGTATTTTTCTTTTGGGGTAGATGTCTTTTGAGCAATTGCGGCGTCTTTTGCTTTCTTGTTCTGTGTCATAACGAATATTCCACCAATAATTCCAATACCAATAAGAACAAGTGAGATACTGATGATGTAAAAGATAAGACTCTTCCTTTCCTCTGCGTCTGCTTTGGTCGGAGCCTCAGTTTTTCTGTTTGCGTCTTCCTGCATCATTGCAATACGACTAAGTGAAAGTTTGTCTGAATTGATGATGCCCGCGAGATCCTCTTTGTATGTATGAACATGCTGAATTATAGGGTATCCATCAGCATCCACTGTCGGTTTTTCGGGAAGTGGGGCTCGATCTCGTTGTTGTGGAGGATTTTGGTCTTTATAGACAGTAGAGTTTTTGTTAATAAGATCGGTAAATTTTGCACCACTGGTCGCCTCTTCATTAGCGTGAAGAGCCTTTTCCATATATTGTCGTTTTAGTTCATCACCTTCTTGGAATTCATTAGTCATAGTATGTAGTATATTGTATATAGTATGTTGTATAAATACAAATTTAGAATCGTATCACTTTTATTACTTACTATTTATTACTTCTCTAATCTTCTTATTTCTTTATCAAGCTCTTTTGCCTTATCCCATGAGAGTTCAAATATTTTTTTCATGGCATCTGCAATCTCGGCGCTTTCAATAATTATTCCAAGCTTTTCTCTCCACGATGCGATCATAACTTTGTTGTCATAGATATTTATTTCGGGAGTAAAGCTGTATTTTTCAAATGGCACCAAAAGACTTTCCCGCCTCTCCTCTTTATCAAGGTCCGATCGTTCTCTTGCCACGGGAGTATCGGGAAATATAGCACGGATAGGAATGTTTTTTGCAGCGCGTCTTTTATAGTATTTGGGGAAATAATTTGCAATCCCTTTGTTCACATCATCCACTGCGGCATATGCCAAAATAGTTTCTTCTGATGTGAGAGTGTCTTCGTATACTTCTCGCAAACCTTCCTCACCTTCATAAAATTTGATTCGAGGTCTTTCACCTATTTTGTGTATTGATTTAAGTTCCGGAAGCATGAGCTCTGCATACCTCACACTTTGAGCCTTTCGCTCAAGTTCGTTTTTGAGATATGTTAGTAGCTTATCAGGATTTTCAGATCTGTATTCTTGCTTTGGTTCTTTACCCGAAATGCTCACAAGTCCTTTCTGGGATAGTGAAGAAAGGATATCGTAGACAGTTGTTCGATTGATTCCTGATTTATTGGCAATTTCGGTTACTGTTGCAAGTCCCAGCCCGAGGAGAGATACATAAACTGCAGCCTCCTTTTCTGGGAGACCCATATTGATGAGGGCACCAACGAAATTCCCTTTGTTTTCCATATTTTAAGTATACAAAGCAGATCTATTTGTGTCAATCCGCATCGACAAAATCTAAATATTCCAAAAAAAGCTATGTTTATCAACAACTATTATTTTATTTATGTTGACATATATTTACATACATCATTTATATGTTTTACTGTGAACAGTAAGAGCGGACTGTTCCTGAAACAACAAAATATATAAAAATGATACTTATGAATGCCATAGTCACTACCACTGTCATTATTTTTATTGTTATGGTCTACCTAAACAATAAAATCATCGAGAGGATCGAACAGAGTCGGTATTTTGAACTGATTTTTGCTTATGTGTTGCCAATTTTTCTCCCTCCCGAAATTAATATCTTCCTTTGGAACCCTGTAATTTATTTATTGACACTTCTATTCATCTTGTCGGCAACATGTGCAATGGTCATTAGGGTCATTTTTCTTTGGTTGAAATGGTAACTGGCTTTTCCGCTTGTGCTTAACAAGTGGAACTTTTCAAACCCGCGACGAGTGTCGTTGGTTTGTAGGTTAATGTTCTTTAATAAATGCGATCCCGGCATAACCATTCGGGCAAGAGGTGAGAGACCTTAGTTGTTATGAATTTGATTATTTTCCTAATTCGCTTCTGCACCGGTTGGTTCAGGGGTATGAAATATAAGATAGAAGAGGTGTATCTGAGTAACTTCCCTGTCTCATGCTGGTCAACTAATGTGACAATTTCATTCGTGGGTCATCAAACAGAACACAAGGAACTCATCGAACTGAGGCATGCTTTGTGGCTTGCTTATACAATAGAAGAGCAAAAAAATATTCTCAGTAAAATTAAGTGTACGGGGTATGCCTTTGTCAAAATAGGATCACCTTTTTATAACCCTCCTCCGAGAACTACTAGAATTTGTGGCGGTGGATGGTAAAAAGCTTTCCCACTTGTGCTTAACAAGTGGAACTTTTCAAACCCGCGACGAGTGTCGTTGGTTTGTAGGTTAATGTTCATTCAAACTTAGTCAAATATTATGAAATTTTTAGTTTATCTTTTGATGAGTTTTGTTCGCAAAAAATGGATGAGGCAATGGCAGAGAATATTTCTTCATACCAAACAACTTGGAGCTTCTCGATATAGAGTAGAATGTTTCTACTTTGCTATTGGGACAAAGCAGAAGATTGGGGAGTTTGAGATTGCTTGCAGATGCCACTTGAAGGATTCTGAAGGTTTGATTAACATTCAGAATCTATCTTCAGACCTTAGTGCCTTGGCATCTCCGCGCATCTGGGTTTTTGTTTGGACGACTTCCCATCCACTTTTTGTTTTTGATTAGTGTGTCTTTAACCCTCAGAACGAAAGTTCTAGGGGTATTTTTATAGCAAAATGCATCGCGCCCGAAGGGCACGATGCATTCACTTGATTACTTATTACTTACTGTTTATTACTTCTCTAATCTTCTTATTTCTTTATCAAGCTCTTTTGCCTTATCCCACTCCAAATCGAAAATATTTTTTAATAATTGTGCAATAAGTTTCTGTTCAATCATAATTCCCACATCATCCTCGTAAGAAAATAAATAAATACGATCTCCTACTAGGTAGATGCCAGCATTTTGTGCTTCCATATTTATACTACGGACTTCTCTTCCTAAAGTTGTTGATCCATCTATCGTAATGCCAAAATCATTCCCCCCTTTACCAATAAGTAAGTGAGTTTTTATACCATATTTATATCTCTCTCTAACAAAATCATTTAAAATTTCTTGTATGTCTGTATTTTCAAAATAATTAATTCCGAATCCTCGAAACATAGTATCTTCTTTTCTTTTGTATTGTTCAATGATCTCATCAAAAAGACGCTTCAACCCAAATACCCCATCATAATACTGAACCGAAGGTTTTCGGTTTGCTCTGAGTTTTGTTATTGTGAGAAGTTCTGGCATCAATTCCTCAATTGTATTTCCTATTTGGGTAAGTTTTTTCTGCCTAAATCTCACTATTGATGAAAGATTGGTTGGGTCGGCAATGAATTTGTGTGCCCCTTTCCACGGGCCTTTCTCAATTACTCCTTCATCACATAGTTTTTGAAGGATTGAGTAGATAGTCTGTCGTGGCAAGTCAATAACATTTGCAAGTGAAGATGATGTCGAAGCACCTCTTTCCAAGAGTGATTTATAGACTAAAATCTCCTTTTCATTTAAACCCAATTGTTTTAATACATTTTCCATATGACGACGAATTATTTTCGTCAGTTTATACTATAAATACTAAAAAATCAATTTTTTAATATTGATTTTTGACGAAATTATTGAATAATGATGTTAGGAGGAGGTGAAGCCGGTATAACATGAAGTTTTGCTGGTCGAACCAAATATAATTATGATGAATCTGTTTTTTTCAAATCGTTTTCTCTTTCAACATATCGGAGAACCTTTCTTGAAGAGGAGGGGTATTCGTTTGAATCTTCTACCTATACACCATCCCTCACAAATTGAACTGTTTAGGCATGATCAAAAATCACCGTATTTGGAGATGGGAGAAGAAGAGTTTGTGATGAGAGCACGGAAACTTCTGCCAAGACACAGTGTCTCAAATTACCTGATACAAGGATATTTTGAGAAAAATAGTGACTTAATTCAAAAACCAAGGTCAATTGAGCACCAATGTGTATCCGACATATTTATGATGAGGAGGTATGTTAGGATAGTGTTCCTCTCACTTATGCGTCCACAAGTATGGGAACTTGTTGAGAAAGAGAAAAGAGGGTGGTGTGAAAGATACTATAATCGTGTGCCCCACGGAGGGTTTAAAATCGGTTATGGGTGGAATCAAATTCGTATTTACCCACATCTCTGCCGAAGTGTTCTTGTTGTCGACTTTGAGGATCTCCACAATCCAAGAATCGTTAGATCTGAAGAATGGTTCTCTGGTGTTAATGAAAATGTAATACCACAAACAGTGATTGGTTACATAGATAC
Source organism: uncultured Candidatus Saccharibacteria bacterium (assembly GCA_964554765.1). Taxonomy (GTDB): domain Bacteria; phylum Patescibacteriota; class Minisyncoccia; order Phycocordibacterales; family CAIRYW01; genus JAQBQZ01. The sequence goes on along the minus strand of CAZKPS010000001.1, from coordinate 132,754 downwards.
AAGCGAAACAAGAGAAACCTTTTAGATTCTTGTTGTCTTACACTTCAGGATACTTGTTGAACCCAAGTCTGCAAGATGAAAATCTTGCAGACTAATTTTTATATTAAAAATCCGCGGCACCTTTAGGTGCCGCGGATTTATTATTTTTGATTTCTACTTTTTGATTTATGCCTTTTTTGCAAACATCTCCGGAGCAACTTGCTTGATTGAGAGACTAATCTTTCCTCTTTCATCTACTCCTTTCACCACGACAGGCACTGTCATTCCTTCTTTGAGATAGTCTATTACACGATCAACTCTAAACGGTGCTATTTCTGATACGTGGATGAGTCCTTCTGTTTGACCTGCAAGCCTTGCAAATGCTCCGAACTCCACAACCTTAGTAATCTCTGCATCAAATCTCTCCCCCATCTTGATTTCTCGGGTCATATCTTCGACTATTCTCTTCGCCTCGTCTGCACTTCCGTTTGTACCTGTGAAGAATACTGTTCCATCATCATCAATATCGATTTGTGCACCAGTCTTTTCCATAATCTCTTTGATTGTCTTGCCTCCTGTACCAATCACGAGTCCGATTTGGTTTGGATTGATTTTTGTTGTGAGGATCTTTGGAGCTCGAGGTGAAATATCTCCACGTGGTGCCGCGATCTCTGCCTCAATAACATCAAGGATTTGAAGTCTCGCTTTTTCTGCTTTGACCAACGCTTCTTTGAGAATCTTTACTGGGATACCGTCAACTTTGATATCCATCTGGATTCCTGTGATTCCCTTTCGAGTACCTGCTACTTTGAAATCCATATCTCCGTGATGGTCTTCTGGTCCTTGAATATCTGTGATGAGTGCGTACTTCTCTGGTGTCTCCATCATTAGTCCTGAAGCGATACCTGCTACAGGTGCACTAATCGGAACTCCTGCGTCCATTAGCGCAAGTGATGATGCACATACTGATCCCATAGATGTACTACCATTTGATGCTGTCGATTCTGATACGAGTCGGATTGTATATGGGAATACATCTTTAGATGGGATAACTTGAGCAAGTGATTTCTCTGCGAGGTATCCATGTCCTATCATTCGTCGGTTGAGTCCACCCATTCGTCCTGGCTCACCTACTGAATATGGTGGGAAGTTGTAGTGGTGCATAAATCTCTTCTCACCACTTGTTTTGATGGTCTCGATAGTTTGAGCATCACCAGGAGCACCAAGTGTTACTGCAGAGAATACGTGAGTTCCTCCTCGGTAGAAGATTCCAGATCCGTGAAGCACTTTTGATACTCCTCCTGCTTTTGCAAAAAGTGGTCTGACTTCATCTATTCCTCGCCCATCTGGTCGCTTGCCTTTTTCGATTGCCTCCTTGTGAATGAGGTCGTTTATTTTTTCTTCGATGTATTCATGAGCAAAAAAAGTTTTCTCTTCTGGAAATTTCTCTGTGTATGCTGCGATCCATTCATCTGTAAGTTTGTACATTGATTCTTTGCCTGGGCCTGCAAATACTGCATCATAGAATTTTGCAGCCACCTTCTCCTCAAAGAGTTCTGCAAGACCTGCTGGACCTGTTTTGACCTCGATATTTGTTTTTGGTTTGCCGATCTCTGAGACAATCTTCTTCTGCCATTCTTGTATTTTTTCGATTGTTTCTACTGCTTTGTCGAGCGCGTGACCTGCTACATCATTTGAAATTTCTTTTGCTGCAGTTTCGATCATTGTGATGTTCCCGTCTTTACCACAGACTGTCACATCAAAATAGAATGGATTGTTCTTCACATCTTCAAACGAAGGATTGACAACCATCTGTCCTCCGATGTATCCCACGTGTACTCCTGATACCGGACCATTAAATGGAATATTAGAAGTTGCAAGTGCAAGAGATGCTGCTATCACACCGAGTGTGTCTACTTCTGCATCACCAAGTGCGAGTGTTGTTACTACTACCTGAATATCACGACGAATGAGCTGGTTGAAGAGTGGTCGGATAGTTCGATCGACTACTCGTCCTGCGAGGATGGCATCATCTGATGGACGACCTTCTCGTCGGACGAATTGTGATCCGAGGATCTTGCCTGCGGCATAGAATCTCTCTTCGAGATCTACTGTGAGTGGGAAGAAGTCGCTGTCTTTGTCTTTTTTACCCATACAAGCTGTTGCGAGTAATGTTGTGTCTCTATATGAGAGTATTACAGAACCCTGTGCTTGATCGGCAAGGTCTGTGAATGTGGCTGTCAAAGGGAACCCTGCGACATCCAATGTATATTCTTTTGATTTCATAAATTTAGCTGTTAGCTGTCCGCTGTTAGCTTCTAGGGGATTCCTAAACCCAACAGAAACAACGAGTAATTTTCACAAGTTAGGCATAAAGCTTTTTCGACTTGAGCGAACATGTTATGTTTTAGCTCAAATTGCTTTAGGTCTATATGTGAAAACTACCATTTATTAATATATCACCATTAAATCACAAAAATAGGGTTTTGACAAAAAAAAGCGTGTCGATCGGAAGATCGACACGCACACTATCTTTATCACGAGATTATTAAGGTCTCATGGCATCTTTGGCAGGAGTATATGCATCTCTGTAAATCTGATCTGCATCACCAAGACCAAGTTCCATGGCCACGTTCACCAAGCGAGAGAATTCTGTTTGGAGCGCGTGGGTTTTATCAGGAGTTGCATCCACTATCTTTCCTGCTTTGAGAGAAAGTCCGCTCTTTATGAATTCGACTGGGTTACTGGCTGCTTCAGTATCGATTCTGCCATCACAGAAAGTGTCGAAGAATTTCTTGGCGAGAGCCTCGACCTTTCTCATATCCTTGAGTCTGTCGTCGGGGTCAATCAAGGAGCAGAAACCCAAAATGAACAGAGAAATGAATAGTGAAGCCCATGCACCGTTCTGTACTCCCACTGTCATAGCGAAGACAATGAATGTGACACTGATGCCTAGTCCGGTCCAAATAGCTGCTCGCTGGAAGCATAAAGTACCTTCTGCTGTCTTCAGGTGACTCAAGTCAAATGCAATACCAAGAGTTTTCTTGATCTGCAAGATGAGATTTGTGCACAATCCTGCTCTGTAGAGTTCCCAAAAAAGGGCTGGCGAATAGTTGAGTTTCATAGTCTGATTTTTTGAGTGTCGGCTCAAGTATTGTGTGATGTGAAAGAAGACTGAAACCTTTCGGGTTCCTCGTGTCGAAGGACTTTCGGTCCGACGCACCATTTTAAGCTTCTGGTGGTCCGACAACCGATCCGCGATAAATACTACAGATATCTGTTATGGTGTCAATTAAAAGCACCATGGCGTAGCCACGGTGCTGATCTGTATTTTAAGCCAATAGCTAGCAGCTAAAACCTGAAAGCTGTATTTTATAACTCTTCCCCCGCCTCTCTTAGCATCTCTGCCAGATCACTGTTGTTGTTTCGCACACTATCTCTTCCCTTCGGCCGTCTACTGTTCTTTTGTGGAGTTTGTCCTAGAAGGTATTTACTTGGATCCTCATCAAGATCAATAAAATCATCTACTGCTTCCTTGAGTTTACTTGATGTAGATTTGCCGAATGATGCTGCCTCTACTTGGCACCCCATATTTGTACGTAGATATTCTACAAGTGGGATAAAGTCTCCGTCTCCTGAAACAATAATGATTGCATCAAGCTTCGGCGCGATTTTGATCGCGTCTACTGCGAGTCCTACATCCCAGTCTGCTTTTTTACTTCCCCCTGCGAATATCTGAAGATCTTTGGTTTTTGATTCGATACCCATTTTTGTGAGAGCTTCGAAAAACGCTCGTTCATCCCCTGCTTCTGTAGTGATTACATACGCAATAGCACGGATGAGATTTCGTCCTGCGACCGCGTCTTTGAGTACTGCGCCAAAATTAACCCTTGCGTGATAAAGGTTTTTGGCTGTGTGATAAAGGTTTTGAGTATCTATAAAGACTCCTACTCTCTGTTCTTTGTGTTTAATTACTGACATATAAAAAGCCAATTGGCTGGTTAGGTTAGAAAAACATTGCTTTCTACCGATTATTAAAATAAGACCTACTATAAAAATTATACCTCAAAAGGTATTAAAACAAAAAGAAGGCTTTTACGCCTTCTTTTTGAGTTCTAGTTTTTTTACTACTGAGGCGTATCGCTTCGCGTCTTTCTTCATGAGATATTTCATGTGAGATTGTCGATCTGCTACAAGCTGGAGAAGTCCCTTTCGAGAGTGATTATCCTTCTTATGAGTCTTTAGGTGTTCTGCAAGTTCATCGATTCGCTTAGAAAGGATACCAATCTGCACTTCTGGAGAGCCAGTATCTTTATCATGAATCTGTAGATCCTTGATCACTTTGGTTTTCTTTGTCTTTGTTATCATGCTGGAATCTTACCACGAAAGCCCATCAAAAGCAAGTCGTGTTCGAATATTGAATATTGTATATAGAATACAGCAAAAGGCACGGCAGCTTAGCTGCCGTGCCTTGGATTCTGCTACTAGATACGGACTACAAACTGTATTTTAATGGTGTCCGCCTCCACCGTGCCCGTGGCCACCTCCATGTCCTCCACCATGACCACCACCTCCTCCTCCGCTTGCCTTTACTCCTCGAAGTGTATTGTAGAGATTTGTTGCAAAAATATTGAACAACCCTATTAATAACCCTCCACCTACGAGACTCCACGTCACTGTCGATTTAAATAGAGATTTCTTTGGCTCATCATGGTGATGTCCGTGCTCGTGTCCATGATCTCCGTGCAAACCTGGTTTTAACTCGTGGTCGATTTCTTTTGAAAGTTTTTCTACTTCCTCAATTATTTCTCTAACCTCTGCTAAGTCGTCACTTTTTTCTATATCCGCCTTTTTTCCTTCTATTTCCTCAATCTTGTGTGTTACTGATTCAAGTACTGCGACTTTACCATTTACTTTGAGTTGCAATCCATGAACAATTATTTCCAATTCATCAACATCTTTCTGTGCTTTTTTGTAGACTTCTGTAGTAGATTTGATTCTTTCCTTATCACCGCTTCGGACAGCTTCTCTCATCTCTTCTTCTGCCGCATCTCGGATTCTGATTTTTTCTTCGAGTTCAGCTTTCTTCTCCTCGAGAGCTTTTCGCAGCTCCTCAATTTCTCTAGATAGGAAGTCACGCATCTTCTTGTTGTACTCGAAGATTTTTATGAATTTCTCTCTAAGTAAAATAATGCGGTAGCTATCCTGAATGTTTTCGTCACCTTCCACTTCATCAAGTCTTGACTCTATTATATTTATTTCATCATTATATGCCGCTTCACTTTCCCTTTTTGATTTTGAAATTGCTTCAAATATTTTCAGTTTCTCTTTGTCATCTTTGAATAGTTTTTCTTCATCTAATGCTTTTATTTCTGCTTTTCTTACCTCTACTCTGAGATTGTAGAACATACCTTTGAGTGATTGACGTGTTGCATCACTCATCTCAAGCTCATCACTGGACTCAAGTTTTTTTAGGAATCCACTTACTATCTCTGCGAGTTCTGCAGGAGATTTCTCGTGTTCTGTACTGTGCGTATGTCCACTATCATGTTCGTTATGATGAGTATCGTGCTCTTCTTCGTGGTGGTCTCCGTGATTATCGTGAGAAGAAGGAGATATTTTTTCTAGAAGCTCTTTAAATACTTCTTTATCTTTTTTACTTAGTTTACTGAACTCTACTACTATTTCCTCGAGGATGTGCTCAATTGTATGCATCTCAATTGACTCAAGTTCTAGTGCAAGCTGTCTTTTATATGTTTCTGGGTCTATCTTGAGAGGAGGCTCTACTGCTGGTGTAGCTTCTGGTTTGACTGGTGCTTCTGCAACAGATGCTGTTGAAGAGGCTGTGACTTTTGCAGTAGCAGGGGTTGGTTCAGGTGTAGCAGCTGGAGTGGGCTCGATTTTTGCTGGGGCAGGAGTTTCTGGCTTTGGTAATTTATCAGCCGAGTCAAATACATCAGATTTTACTTCTACTGTATTTCCATCAGCTAAGGTGACCAAGATTGGTTTTTTCTTTGTTGCATTTTTCATACCAGAAAGGATCTGGTTGCGCAAAAGCAGAGATACAACACGATCATCATCTGTCTTTAAAAATTCATGAAGACTTTCCAGATATTCAACGGGAATTGGATTTGGATTTTTATCATTAACTATCTCTTGAAGTTTTGTTATGAGTTCTTTCATCTCAATCATCTCTGGCGAATTTCTAATCAAGAAGTCATTCCAAGTGATTTGTCGACTATTACTTTTTTGAATGATTCTTACCTTGTCTTGATTCATCAATATATCGAATTCATCCCTTTCCTCCTCTGGAATATCTTCTAGTAATGATTCTGCTTTTACTGCGAGAGCAAAAGGAATAAATTGGTTGTTATGAATATAACCAGTTATTTCTCTCTTAAGCTCTAGAAAATTTTCAAGATCTTCCTTCTGCTTTTCCTCTCGTTCCTTACGCTCCTTTTCAAGCTCATTAAATTTCTTAGTTTGAGTATCCGATATCTTAATCTCGACATTCTCACTACGAAAAAGCTTCAAGAGATTTTCTGCGTATTCCCTTGCAATTTCATAATCATCATCGCTTACGGTGCCTTTGTCAGGTATAGCAGCAAAAAATGCTCTGTAATCTTCAACATCAATAGGTCTTCCGTTAGCAATTGCACTTCTAATAGGGGCAATTTTTTCCTCTAGAATGGTCTCAACATCTACCCCAGGTTGAGATTCTGGTGATCCTGCATTTATTTCATCTGGTGGTGGAATTTTATCTGGCATATTTTTCTAGTTATTTTAATGTTCAAATTATATACCCCTTATGCTTTATTATCAAAAAAATATTATGTCGCAAAATATTTTTTGATATACTTATCATATGGATCTACTCACCCTCAAAAGACAATTCCTTGAACACATCGAAATCGAAAAAGGTCGCAGCCTCAAGACTGTTGAGAATTATGATCATTACCTTACTCGGTTTCTCGAATTCTTTAAAAAGACCGATCCAAAAGATATTACTCCAGAAATAATGCGTGAATATCGTCTCTGGCTTAACCGACAGGTAACAGGCAACAATCGTAAATTCAATGAAACTCTCAAGAAAAGAACTCAAAACTATTATCTCATTGCTCTCCGCGCATTTCTCAAATACATAGCAAAACGAGGGATTACTACCCTACCGGCAGACTATATAGAGCTTGCGAAAACCGGCGAGAGATCACTCGACCTCATCTCTGCAGATGAACTCCGGAGAATCTTTGATGCGCCAAATAATGAGGAGAATCAAGAAAAAAAGGCTCGTGGTAAGGCTATTTTGGAACTCCTCTTCTCTACTGGACTTCGAGTGTCCGAGCTTTGTTCACTTGATCGGGATATTGATCTTCGTCAGGATGAGCTCTCTATCAGAGGTAAAGGTGGTAAGGTGCGTGTTGTTTTCCTTTCCGATGAAGCAAAATCAATGGTGAAAACATATTTGAATCTCCGTAAAGACCTCGACGGTGCTCTCTTTGTAAAAGTGGGCAATGAAAGAGCAAAAAAAGAAGACGGAGCCCTGACTCCCCGCTCAATTCAAAGACTAATCAGATATTATGCAATCAAAGCAGGGGTATCCAAAAAAGTAACTCCCCACGTGATACGACACTGTTTTGCGACTGATTTGCTCCGCAATGGTGCTGACTTACGTTCTGTACAGATGCTTTTGGGACACGCAAATATCTCAACTACTCAAATCTATACCCACGTCACTGACTCACATCTTCGAGAAGTGCATAAAAAATTTCATAGTAAGAAGTAGTAAGTAGTATGTAGTATGTAGTATGTAGTATTTTGTATATTGTATGTAGTATAGAAATCAAAAATGCACCGCGCCTTTAGGCGCGGTGCTATTTTCACTCCAAATTAAAAACACCCGGCCGACTTTCGTCTTGGGGTGTGATATAAACGTGCTGATGAATCTCTCAGCGAGGGGTTAATGTCACGGTACTCAAAGGGACCCCACTTTTGAACGAGAAGTCGAGAGTGTGGGTATCCATGAAGTATTTGGCAACACCATCTTTGTTAGCCAGAATGGTCTCCGAGTCCGTCGGACCGACCCTGATAGTCCTGTGACCAAATCGGTCGGGGCTCGGCAGGTTGAGCAGTGCGGAAATTGCAGGATGGCCGGCGTAAAGATGGTCTTTAGGGCAGCGCGATGTGGATCCGTTGGGTGGCATAGGAGGTAGGTGAATTAATGTTTCCTTAGAGCCCTCAAGTTTAAAAGGTGCTCACTGGTTCAGTATACTACTCCTAATTCTAATTTTGACAAGCTGTGGAAAAGATTTTATAAAAATCTATTAGGAAATACATCAAAAGTCTTTGTGTTTGTATACCATATACCACATACTATATACTATTCGTATGCTAATCATCTCATGGAATGTAAACGGTATTCGCGCAGTCCACAATAAAGGACTTTTTCTTCCATCTGTTGCTAAATACAAACCAGATATCATATGCCTTCAAGAGACTAAAGCACAGCAAGGTCAGGCAGAGATAGATCTTTCAGAATATGAAGAATATTGGAATTCAGCAGAGAAAAAAGGCTACAGTGGTGTGGCAATATTTACTAAAATCAAGCCTATTTCAATAATCCTTGGACTTCCAAAAGAAATCGCTCATAAATACAAATTCGACACTGATTCATATGGTAATCCTAATACTGAGGGGCGCGTGATTACAGCAGAATTCGATGAATTCTATATAGTAAATGTTTATACTCCTAATTCCAAAGATAATTTGAGTCGCCTCGAGCTTCGCTACAAAAAATGGGATCCGGCGTTTCTTGAATACTGTAAAGAACTTGAGGTCAAAAAACCTGTTATTTTCTGCGGTGATCTGAACGTTGCTCACACAGTACAAGACCTCGCTCGTCCAAAAGAAAACGAAGGTGAACACGGATTTACTGCGGAAGAACGAGAAGGGGTGGATAATATTCTAGATGCCGGCTTTGTAGATACATTCAGATTATTTAATAAAGAAGGAGGTAATTATACTTGGTGGACAGCTTGGGGCGGAGCGAGAGCGAGAAATGTCGGATGGAGAATAGATTATTTCTTTGCATCAAAAAGACTTGAGAAAAAAATTAAGAAAGCTGAAATTTTAAATGAAGTGATGGGATCTGATCATTGCCCAGTAATGCTAGAAGTTGGAATATAGAATATTGTATATTGAATGAATTCAGAAAATGCATTGCAACCATTGATTGCAATGCATTTTCATTTGGTTAATTAACTATTATCACCTAAAATTTTTTGTGGATAACAATGTCTTTTATAAAAGACATTGTTATCCACAGGTATGTCCTTTACATGTCTTTAATAAAAAAATATAATTATCTCAGTCGCAAAAATATGTTTGATGAAATTACTGTCTCGGACTTTTGAAGTCAACATTGTAATTCATAAACGAAGAGTATGTTTTTGGTTTAAACAAGACGAAGATTGGTACAAGTCGTCTTATGAATACTTAAAGCACCTCTAGAAATGCGAGAAAGTTCTTTGAGCAATGTAAATCTAAAGGTTTAGGTTAAAAGTAAAGAATTGGATTGATATAAGTAGAAATTGATTTCTCAAAATATATCTCTTTCAACTACGTTCGCGTAGTATTATAAAAAGGAAATTCTTTAAACTTGATATCTCACAATCACTTGTATTAGCCAAAAAACCATTGATTTATAAACTCCTTTATATCGAAAGTGTGTTTCTCGTGAAACCAGAAACAACAACTCTAAAACATATATTAGAGGAAAATCGATAAACAAAGGCCGTTTTTGAGGTAAGAGAACTATAGGTGCCAGAAATTTTCATGTTTGGCGCGAGAAATGTAGGATCCCTGCCGCGGAAGCGGTCTTTTCCTTTTCTTGAGTGGAATACTGAATTTTGAATATATTATATAGAATAAACACAGAGCAAAAAAAGCGGTGCCCAAAGGGTATCGCTTTTTTATAAACTAATGACTATTGGCTATCAACTACTATTTCACATGATACTTACTCTGTATCTGCCCAATTTCCCTCTCTTCTACCCCAAAGCAAAATTTGATTACAAATTTACTACGGGGCAAGCCTCTCTATTTTACATGGTGTTTATTCCGAATTTTTCCTATTTCTTTTTCCTCCACTTCTTCCTTACGAGCTTTCGCCTTTTCACCTAATATTTTTAACTCTTTTTCATCTAGTTCTGCAAGTTCCAATGCTCTTTTTTCTAGATATTCAACTGTATTTATATCTGCATTATCGAGCGCTTCCTCAAGAAGAATAAGTAGTATCTGCCCTATTTTCGGTCCAGGAGGCATCTTGGTGATTTCCATAAGCCGCGCTCCATTAATCTTCAGTGTGGCAACAGAGATTGGGTTTCTCATTGCCTCCTCCACCATTGAGTGGTACACACGTAGTCTATATGGACTTTCCTTTGGTCTACCTGTCCCTATACGATCACAAGCGCGTACATCCATAAGATACCAGATATTCTCTTCCCCTACATTTCGTATCATTCTTCGTACTGCAGAGAGCGTAATAGTTTCTGTATCAGAGAAAAACATATGCCAACGCACGAGTTTCACAACCATATCAATGGTTTTCTTGGGAAATTTGAGTCTATTGAGTATTTTCTCAGTTATTCGTGCTCCTACAACATCGTGTCCATAGAAAGTAGGTTCATCACGTTTAGTCGAAGGTTTCTTTGTTGCTGGCTTTCCTATATCGTGAAACAAGGCTGCAAGACGTACCTCAAATGTGTATTTTTTCTTTGCAGCGTGCTCAAGAGTCTTCATAAGGTGGGTAAATACATCAAATGCGTGCGCCTGATTCTGTCCGCACCCTATTCCATCACGGAGTTCTGGCAAAAAGTATTGAAGAATCCGTGTTTTTTCACAGAGCTCAATCCCAAACGAAGGTCTATCGGACATCAAAATCTTTGAGAACTCGTCTCGGACACGCTCAACAGATATATTCTTCAAAAGACCCCCTTCCTCTATAATTGCCTTTTCGGTAGCAGGATCAATATCAAAATCAAGATCAGTCGCGATTCGAACTGATCGAAGTATCCGTAGTCCGTCTTCCTGGAATCTTTCATGAGGGTTCCCTACTGTTCGGATTAGTTTGTCCTTTAGGTCCTGTTGCCCATTGTGAGGGTCTACAATCGCGTTCTTGCCCGCTTTGCTTCGCACTGCTATGGCATTGACCGTGAAGTCTCTTCTATCGAGATCGTCGAGGATATTGTTACTCCACTTCACCTCGTCTGGATGTCTGTTGTTTGAGTACTTTCCTTCAATTCGGTATGGAGTTATCTCTACTACTTTAAGTGTCGGGTCTATCCCCTCCTCATCATTAACTATCCCTACTGTTCCATAGTCATTTTCATAAAAAGTGTTTGGAAACAATGAAACAATCTGTTCTGGTGTAGCATTTGTGGTCACATCCCAATCCTTTGGCTTGCGACCAAGCAACATATCTCGTACGCAGCCGCCTACTAAATATGCTTCAAAACCAGCGTTTTCAAGTGTTTCTGTTACATGTGAAACTTCCTTTGGGATATTGAGAGTATCGTTCTTCATACCTTAATTCTACATTATATTTTTACTTTTTCATAATTTGATGTATAGTACTTACTACGCACCCGTGGTGAAATGGATATCACAACGGTCTTCGGAACCGTTTTTGTAGGTTCGAGTCCTGCCGGGTGCACAAAATAGAAAACCGCCTTTTATGGGGCGGTTTTTCTATTTTGTGCACCCGAGCAAGCGCGGGGCGCTTGCGTGCAGGACTCGAAAAGGTTCTCCCATATTTTTGAGGATGTACTCATCCGAGAAAATGGGAAACCTGTACTGCGGCTGTAAGCCGAGAGTTCCTGCCGGTGCAGGACTCGAAGCCCGATTGAGCAAATTTTATAAGCTTGCGAAATAAAATTTCCAATCAGGATACTGGTCGTGTAACGACCGAGTTCCTTCCGCTGCTGGATTCGAGAACCTTTTGAGTTGATTTTGTGATTGATTAAGGAAACAAAATCACCAAAAGGTGTACTGAACCTGTAAGGTTCGAGATTCCTACCCAGCGTTTTCTTCCACTTCCCCCTTCCCTTTTTCACATTTTCCTATATACTACTTCAAATAAAGCGGGTATGGTTTAGTGGTAGAACACGTCCTTGCCAAGGATGAGACGGGAGTTCGATTCTCCCTACTCGCACAAAAATAGCAAAAACCTAGGTCAATTTGACCCAGGTTTTTGCTATTTTTGTGCGAGTAAGCAAAATGCCAAACGCACTTTGCGTGGGAGAATCGAAGGACGCAGTCATGTTTTGTGAGCACACAAAACGGACGAGCCGGAGTTGCGAGTGTCTGTTCGCGACGGCAAACGGACAACTTGTGACCGATTTTCTCCCCTAGTTGTTGAGACCTACAGGACCTAATCCGTCCTGTCCTTTTCCTCTCTTTCTCCCCAGAAATCACCCATATTTATCAACAAACTGTGGATAACTCGGTGGATATGTGTATAAGACAAATCTATAAAAGACAACTATTTTATCGGACTTTTCTAGAATACCCTTATTTTGTATGGATATAATCAGAATTTAGTGTACTTTATGGGTTTTACCCACAAAACGTTTCATAAGAAACACTCTAAATTTCGTTACACATGAAAACCCTGGAATATACGGCTCCGTGCCATGTGGGTACTGTGGTTTATTCTCTTGCACATTTCATGTGGAACAGGAGCTATGCTCAGGCACAAAGGATAGATCTTAGACTTATCAACATTACATGCTAGCTAGTTTGGAGGTATAATATTTCACATGAAACAATCAAATCCACTTCAGGTAGGGGTAAAGGCACTTATTTTCAACAGAGAGGGCAATATCCTAGTCATTAAGCGAAACCCCGTTAAATATCCAAATGTTGAAAATTTGTGGGATATTCCAGGAGGGAGGATAGATCCTAAATCCACTCTTGAGGATAACCTAAAGAGAGAAATCAAAGAGGAGACTGGTTTAAATCCTAAAATACTAGCAATTGTTGCTGCACAGGACATTATAAAGCCTGAGATCAGGGTTATCCGTCTTACTTATGTTTCATATGAAACTAGTTTGGGTAACAGGGTGAAGCTGAGTGACGAACATACTGAGTTTAAGTGGGTGCCCATAGAATTTCTAACAAAGATTAACGATAGTGAGAGTTATATACGTGCGGTAGTAAACGACAAGTCTAAGATGTCTCTTATAAGAGAAATTATAAGTAAAACACTTGATAGGTAACAAAATTGGTAGACTAGGGGAGGATTTGGTAGAAAAATACCTGATAGGCAAAGGGTACGAGATATTACATAGGAATTATTGGAAACCATATGGGGAAATAGACATTGTTTGTGAAAAAGGTGATAAAACTCACTTTATAGAGGTCAAAAGTGTTTCATGTGAAATCAAATACGGTTCACACATGCCCGTTTCAAGTTCCGTAGGAAGTCGCTCGGGTGAAAACATTAGACCGGAAGATAATCTACATAGCACTAAGTTAAAGAAACTAGCTCGCGTTATCCAGGTCTATATATCAGTGTTTCATGTGAAAAGCTGGCAGTTTGATGTGATAACCATCTATATTGACCAAGTCAATAAAAAAGCTGAAGTAAGAGTTTTGGAGAATCAAATCCTGGAATCTGGGAATTAAAAAACCCACATGCTGGACATGTGGGTGAAGGGTGACTCACGAGACATATTCAATGACCGAAATTAGTATTTTAAATACAAGCGTGTAAACCACCATATCAATGGTTGTATTGAGTATGAAGTTGAGCATCGCTTTCCTGAAGTAAGGTAGAAGCTCCTGCCATACCTCATATCTGTCTCGGGAGGGGTCGGATCCAGTGCTGAATCGCTGACAGTAGCCAATTTGATCGACATGCATCTGTTCTGTCTTGGTAAAATCAATTAATCGCACCCCAGCTATCTGCACCTTAAATTTATGTCTGGCGGACACAAAGTTTCGAAAGATGGAGTAAATCGAAAGCATGTACAGGCTAATGTAAAAGAACGCATTCATAGAGCTTCAGTGTTACACGTGAAAACATAATTGTAAATTTATATTACGAAAATACTTAAAATTGACTAATATACAATATAATATATAATTAATTTACTGTAGAAAAATATTACAACTAAAGGATAGTCAAAGATTATAAGTCAAAAACAAGAATTTGAATATGCAGATTGATATCAGGAAAGAACTTGGTGGATTAGGATTCTCGGAGAACGAGGCGGCGGTTTATTTAGCACTCCTTGGGCTCGGTTCGGCAACAAATAGTCAGATTGCTAGAGAATCAAAGCTAAATCGGATTACTAATTTTGAGGTCCTGAAGCGCCTTTCGAGTAGAGGTATTGTGTCAGGGTTTAAGATGAAGGGTGTTATGTACTTTGGGGCGCTCAATCCTCAGATTCTGATAAAGAAACATAAAGAGGGGCTCGGGATACTCGAGGAGAGTCTAGTTGACTTGGTCAAAAATAAAAATAATGAGAAAAGGCCAAGAATCACAACTGTCAGTACAAGGGAGGGTCTTAAGCAAATCTATGAAGAAAGTTTATTATCAAAGGGAGAGATTTTGACTTTTACAAATTCCAAAGAGGTGAAGGAGTATTTTGGTGGGGAGTATGTAGATAATTATGTAAGGCAGAGGGTTAAGAAGGGGATTAGGGTTCGAGGATTCGCTCCAGGTGGTGAAGTGGGGGAACAGGATAAGAGAGAAGGGGAGGAAGTTTTGAGAGAGGTGCGTCTGATACCAGAAAACCACAGGATAAATAATGAAATTATGATCTTCGACGATAAAGTGGCGATGCTTTCAACTAAAGACGAGATGGGAATCATCATCAAAAATCAATCAATTGCCGAGAGTCTCAGATCGGTTTGGAAGATGCTCTGGGAGAAAAGTGAGTAGGTGTCTAGATATTTTTGGATTTTGTGATAATATCTACCGATAACGGAGTGGTGGTGACTCGGCAGTAAGTGCTTTGGGGCGATAATTAGTTTTTTGACAATTTCATCAAGTTTTTATTTTTACATTTAATCTTTTAACGGGACGTGGTGTAACGGTAGCATAAATGCTTTGGGAGCATTCAGTCCGGGTTCAAATCCCGGCGTCCCGAAATCGCAGATTAAATGTAAAAATGAGAAATTGATTAAAAACTAATTTGAGACAGATGTATGTTATACATCTGTGGCCCGTAGGGATTCGGTCCACGGATTCTATTTTAGAATCATTGTAAGAGATCAGCATATCTTATGATCACCAAAATCATCACACATAACCGACCGCACGCAGATGAACTGGTGGCTTTGATGTTGCTTAAAAAATTCCCCGAAGGGGAAGAAAAGCTTCCAGGTGTCTCCACTGCAAAAGTAGAGTTTCTTGGTGCAGGGAAATTGCCAAATAATAAAACATACTTGGATTTTCCGGACACTGTATTTCTTGGTGTAGGTGGTGGGCCTTTTGACGAGCATGCGACTGCGGACAAAGAAAGAGAGAGTGGGGAAGTGTGTGCAACTCTCGTTGCAAAATATCTCGGGATAGAAAATAAACCAGAGCTGCAAGGAATTTTAAATATTATTAAAGAAGAAGATCTTGCACCTGCAAAAGATAAGGACTCACTATCTATTGGTATCAAGTTTTTACATTCTTGTTTCAAACTAGATTCTGAAAAAATATATCGTTGGGCAGAAATTGCATATATGGCCCACATCAGATTTTTCCTTGAGAGGGGAGAGATATGTCCATTTACCGTAGCGGGTACAGAGGGGATTCTTGAAGAATTAAAAAGTGAAGATTTGGGATTTTGGAAGGATATGATTGTGAAAGCAAGAAAGTACCAAGACGATCAATATCAATCTGCGCTTAGGGAATTCGATGGTGCAGTGAAAGAAAGATTTATTGGGAGTGACGGACAACCGATAGATATGGCAGTAGTGACGTCAGATAACGAAGAAATCAATAAAGCATTCCGTTCCAAAAGAGCTCAACTCATAATTCAATTTAGTAGTCGAGGTAACGTGGCAATATTCACCTATCAAAAGAGAGGGCTTGATCTTACGAACTCAATTATTCTTCTACGAATGGCCGAGCAGTTCTATAGGTGGGGAGAGATAAAGATTAAAGACAAAAATATCTTAGGCGGCGAAGGGGCAATAGATGATATACCATGGTATCTTTTTCATACAAAGGATTCTGCATTTAATGGGTCGCTTACTACTACAGATATTACTCCGACAATGATTCCATATAATAAGGTGGTGGATTTAGTAGTGGAGGGGCTGAAGTCGAAGTTCTAATTTTATGGCCAGAGTGACAAACACCCTTTCAAATAAGGGTAATTTTGTTGCTGACATTATGTTGACTTTTTGTCAAATTCAGTATATAATTGTAACAGGATTGAACTTTGAAATCACTTAATTCGATATTTTGGTGCGAAGTAACCATGGGAAATCTTCTTGATTTTCAATGGTTGCTCCGCAACAAAAACAAGACAACGACCCAATCTTAAGATCATGCTTACTACCACATCCGCTACAGGTGGCAATCAACTTGTCACCCCCCTGTTCGACGTTCTTTGTGAGGCTTACGCTCTCGCAAAAAAACCGTTGCCAACTGAACTTCTGAAAAGAAACTCCCAGCTATGGGCTTTCGAAGAAGGGGAACTCAAAATTTCCTCGAAGGGCTTCGGTAGCCTCCGCATCGGAACAAATCGGTCAAGTGCTCAGTTCTCGGAGGAAGAAACTGGCAGCGTCACTCATCGCCTAGCAAGGCTCAACTACACTGGCGAGGGTTCAGGTCAGGTCAAGGATATCGTGCTCCACATTTATCGGCTCGCTGAAAATGGGGTCAAAATCTTTCATTTCAAAGAAGGTAAGATGAGTGATGTTACGGCTGACCCCGTACCTTCGCTCGTCGTACCTGTTGCCTGGAAAGATTATCGTCCCCATACTCGGGTGCGAGGGCAAGACAATGTGGATTTGGTTTTCTTGAAGCCTTCTGGAGAGTTCCATCAAGTACAAGTGAGTCTCATTACTCGCAATGGTTACTTTTATGCCGGCGTGCAGAGTATCTACCAAGGTCAAGTGGTTCGTACTCGTGAAGCTCTGGCGAAGCAGATGGGTGTCACATCCCATTGGTACTCCGGTGTTTGCAGTACGATCATCCCGACTCGTTCGGACGATGCTTATCCGGGTGCAGATTATGCCAAGATCTTCCCCGGCATGTTTGCTCAGCTTGTGGAATACGCTGTCACCAATAATCGCTCGGCACGATTGAGTGACTGTGAAGTGGCGGGATGGTTCCCAATCTCAAATCATCTCGAGGCGACACCAGAAGCGGTTGCTAACGGGTGCGCAATGGTGGGCCAGGTGGCATGGTATAACCTTCTTTGTGGTTACGGCAACGTGATCGGCAACGATGGTAATCTCCACTTCGTTCATTTCAAGCAGATTGTTGATCCGCAAGGTCGTCAACTCTGCAAGGGAGATGAATTCCCTATTCTGGAGCCGGGTCAACCCGTCTCCTTCGCCTCTAAGATAGAGTCGGGTAAACACAAGGTCAGCAAACTCCGTTTTGACTCGGAGGCTTACATTGCACCGCTTGGTATGAAAGGAATCGAATAGTGATGAATACGAAGCGAGGGTGACCGAAAGGACACCCTCGCTTTTTTAATGTATAATTTTATTGCAATGAATAAAAAAATTAACTTTTTGGAATGGAAATCTTTAATCTCAAATATTGAAGAAGTAATTAAAAAAATGAATGAGACAAGAATCCTTTCTGTTGGGGTTGCTCCTTATACACGAATTATTCCTTCACTTTTTCTCGATAATTATTCTATTTATTCGGTAAAAAGATCAAGCGATGTAGATCTTTTGGAAAAGTATTTCGATATTTATACTCTCGAAGACAAAAATCCAGGACTTGCGAGTCGAGTCCATGGAACCGGCTTTTTAGTCAAATCTGAAGCTTTTCAGAGATTTTATACTTCCCAGCCCAAAGGGACGCATCTTATGTTTTATACAATGACCGAAGGATTGGTTGACGATCTCAATCATTTAAATATCCCTTTTATTGGTAACAGTCCCTATCTTTGCAACGATGTTAAGTATAAAAGTAATTTTAGAAATTTATTAAAGGATTTGGGAATCAAAACCGCCAAGTCTACTATTTACAAAAAGGAGATTTTTTTTGGTAAAAGTTTTAGTGAGCTATTTTCTGAGTTTAATGGATCGTTTGTTATTCAAAGAGGGGACAAGGAAACTGGGGGTAATGAAGGTACATTTTTTATACACGATGAGAGTGATTTTAGTAGTTGTATTTCGGGTCTAAACAAAAGCGGGGATTTTGAAGAATTGGTTGTTACAGAGTTTATTGAGGGTTATTCTACATCAATGCTTGGATGTATCACAAAAAAAGGGGTGCTGTCTGGACCACTGCAACTGCAATTTGTTGATGTCCCAGAATCTCTCCAGGGTGTTCCTAAAAATGGAATTTTTTTTGGTAATGATTTAGAGTTTACTAATTGGTCACCGGATACTGAGGAAGATGCAAAAAGAGTAATTGAGCTCGTAGGAGGTCATCTAGAGAAATTGGGGTATAAAGGGGTATTTGGAGTCGATTTTTTGTATGATAAGAACAAAAAAGAAATATTTGCTATTGAATGTAATCCTCGATTTACTGGATCACTACTTCTCCACTCCCTTTCAATGATTCATAAGAAAATACCACCACTTGAATTCTTCCATCTTGCGAGCCACTTGGACATTGATGTTGAATTTGATTTTGTGGAGGTGAATAGAAATCTAAAACAACACTCTGGTTTTTCCCATGTCAGTTTTTCTCCAAAAGAAATTACTGCGTTACGGCTACCAATTGTTGCTGGTATTTATAATTATATGAAAGAGATCGACTCGCTTATGTATAAAGGTCCTGGAATAACACTTAAAGATTTGAAAGATAAAAATGATTTTTTGATTGTTGATACTGTGCCACAAATAAATAAACCAATTGAAAAAAATGTGCCGAGACTTTTCAAATTTATTTTTCCATATAGCATCGCTAAATCTTCTCACGAGATAGAAGAACGAGCTGCTTTTTTGGTGGATAGATTCGCAAAGACGATCATACAAGCTGACAAAAATAAATGAAAGATCAATATTCAAACAGAAATGAAATGATGACTGAAATAAATGAAGAATCTGTTGTCATCAAAAATGGAGAGGTAGAACTTCACGGACAAATATTTTTGCCACACAATGTTGAGGATAAAATTCCTGGAGTTTTATTTGTTCATGGCTGGGGAAGTAAACAAGATGGATCATTTGACATTGCAAAAGATCTTGCAAAACAAAAGGTGGCATCTCTTACTTTTAATTTGAGGGATCATGGAATCGAAGGGGGAGATCCTAATAGATTTTCAAAAAAGGAATTCTTAAGTGATGTGAGAGCGGCCTATGATTTTCTTTCGACAAGAAGTGAGGTGAATCCAGAAAATATCAATGTTGTTGGATCTAGTTTCGGAGCATATCTCGGGACAATTTTAACGGAGGAAAGAAGAATCAAAAAACTTTTACTTCGAGCACCTGCTGATTACAGAGATGATGATTTCGAGATATCTGGAGTGAGAGGCTCAGAAGATCCCGAAATTATGGAATGGAGGAGGAAATTACATAATTCAGATGAGACAAAGTCACTCCGAGCTTTGCATAAATATGAAGGGAAACTTCTTGTTGTTGAATCGGGTAAAGATAAGATTATTCCACATGAGACTGTTCAAAGTTTTATTAATGCTGCAACCAATAAAGATAGAGTGGGATATATTTGCATGCCAGAAGCAGAACATAGTTTAAGTGGTGATGAAAAAAAACAAGAAGAATTTAGGTCAATTGTAACGAATTGGATAAAATAATATATGTCTCAAAAATTTCAAAAGAAAAAAGAAAATTTTATTTGCGAGCATTGTGGTGTAGAAGTTATTGGGAACGGTTTCACAAACCATTGTCCGAAGTGTCTGTATTCAAAACATGTTGATGTATTTCCTGGAGATAGGGGAGCAAACTGTGGTGGGTTAATGAAGTTAATCAAAATAGAATCTCTGAATAACACTTATATTCTCACGCATAAGTGTGTGAAATGTAGTTATGAGAAACGAAACAAGATGGCACCAGATGATGACTTTGATGTGGCGATAAAAATTGTGAAACGCCAAATTCAGTAAACCAAAACAGAAAAGAATTAGATTTGGTTTATTGAATTTGGAAGTAATCAACCTGCCTGCCGGCAGGCAGGGTTTCAAGTGACAAGTATCCAAGTGAAATCATATTCACCCCAGCCCCCCCCCTTATCTTAAAGGAGGGGGGATACAAAACAAAATACCAAACCTAAAGGTTCGGTATTCTGAATTAAAAGCTCACAAGCTTCTAAGCTGCATTTTCTCCTAAGCTGTTCCTTAGTTTCCCAACAACGTATTTACCAGAATTGGTAGAGATGTTTTTTCAAAATTATCTGCTTCGCTTTTTGCATTTGATATGAGTGAGTCAAGACTTTTGCCTGAATAACTTCTTATACTTTGTTTGATGTAGGGGAGTGTGATCGCCTGAATATTTTTCAAGCCAGTCTTGCTATCGATAGTTGTTGCGGCGATAAGTGCAATTAGATTTCCGTTGGTATCAATGACTCCACCACCTGATGAGCCGTGTTCAGCAACCGATGTTGGTCCCGTGTTTACCACATCTGCAGAAGACCCATTAAAGCTTGAGAGTCGTGTGATGGTTGTCGGTTTTGTAAGTTCGTAGAGAGCACTGTCGAGGAGTCTGACTTCACTAAATCCCGCAGGATATCCTGCAACAAATACACTTTGGTTTTGACTCGGATAATCATCTGTAGTTTCAAGAAACTCTAGAGGAATATTCGGAGCGTCAGTCCGAGCTCGTCCCGTGATGACTAGAATAGCATAATCATCTTGCCCTGTTCCTGTAAGTGTAGCAAGAGACAGATTATTTTTGTTTGCGTTCACCCATGCTGTCGGTAGGTAGACGAGTTTCGCCTTATAAGAAGTGATAGCGGGTGATCCAGTCCTGATGGAACAATCGGTATTGTTGTTACTTTCTGCTAGCAGAAAGTATTCTGCTACATGAGCATTTGTGATGATAACTCCCTTCTCGTCGATGATGACTCCGCTACCTGTAATCTTCTGAATTTTATTTCCTACTGTTCGACTACAGAAAATATTTACTACCGCCTTCTTTATTTTTTCTTCAGTGCTGAGAATCTCTCTTTTTGCTGTCGCTTGTGCAGGTGTTTCGGGCGGAACTATTTCGTTTATAATATTTTTAATTTCATTTTTTATTTGGGTGACTTTTGTTGTAGGAGCAGGGTAGTAAGTAGGTCGCGTCTTAGTTTGCTCTGGTGTCTTTTCTGGGGTCAGTTTGTCCTGCTGTTTTTTGATTGAGACTTTTTTCGGCTCAATTCCTTTTGGTTTTTCGACAGGTATGAATTTATAAAATTCATCATCTGAATTTTTTTGTGTTGGAGTCGATGTTGAAGTCTTGTCGAGGTGTTCCTCATCTATAGTTGAATCTATTGCTAACTGTATTGGCGAAGGAAGTAAATACTCGTATTCCGAAACATTCCATCCGAGGAATGTCATAATCGCAACGATTAGATGTGCAAGAGATTTTATCAATGGTGACGTCATCTCTACTAGAAAAGATTAGTGACTGTTGATAATGATGTTATGGATATTTTGTCCATGATGATAGTTCAATAAATTTATGGGTGACTCGCTTTTGTTGCGGACTATGTTGAATACTATTATAGCTCAAATTCATTCTTTCAGAGAATCTGAAAGGTGAATTATTATCAAGTTGAATTGAGCTGTAAAATCTGCTATAGTGGTCAGTATATAACGCGGGATTGGTTTAGTGGTAGAATGACTGCCTTCCAAGCAGTAGACAAGGGTTCGATTCCCTTATCCCGCACATTGAGGAGCCTGCGACGATAATGTGCGGGACAGTGAGTCGATAGTTCGACTCACGTAAGGGAATCGAAGGGCGGAGCTGTGTTTCCAAAGCTTTGGAAACAAGCGAGCCGGGGTCGCAAAAATTTATGAACGAAGGTGAATAAATTATTTGTGACCGATTCACTTATCCCATCAGAAATTCTGTCATCAATCATCTGTTTATCTATCATTCTCCGTATTGCATCGTAATGAGTTTACGTTAAACAATTAAATTCAATCTTGAGAGTTTTGTAATCTCTCAACCCAACATCATATGAACGGAGAAAATAATTTTCTAGACTCAAACGAAGAAGGAATTAATCAATCAAGCGAAATCGCTGATATATTAAACGAAGAGCCCAAAGTGCTTGAAGAATATCCTGTTGTTGGCGGTTATGATCGTGATGCACTCATACAAGCGATAAAGGAAGCGAGAGATTAATTTTCTTAAATAAGGAATTTTAAGAATTACAATATTCAAAAAACAAAAAGCCTCCCGAAAGGGAGGCTTTTTGTATAAGTGTGAGTAGTTAATTACTTAACTGCATCTTTCAAAGCTTTTGCTGCTCTGAACTTTGGAACTTTTGTTGCTGCAACTTTTACAGTCTCTCCTGTTCGAGGGTTTCTCGCCATTCGAGCTGCTCGAGTCTTCACAGAAAAGATTCCTAGTCCTGCAATTGAAACTTCGTTACCTTTCTTCAAAGATTTTACGATTGATTCAATAACTGTATCTACTACAGATTCAGCCTGAACCTTTGTTCCTTGAAGCAGTGCGTGAACTGCATCTACGATTCCTTGCTTGTTCATTTTATCTAAAAAATTATTTTATTAAGTAATCACGACCTATCTCTTTCGATAATCATTATATACCAATAGTTTTTGATAGCAATATATTTACAAATCAATGTTTATATAGTTTAGTTTTAGACTTAAGCTTCGTAAAATTATTATTTCCCGTTGGATGTTTGGAGTTCTTGAATCAAAAATTAAGAATCAAAGATCAAAAATAAAGTGCTTGAATTAAATAAAATAAAACCGCACCCAAGGGTTGCGGTTTTATTTTTGATTTTTGATTTAAAATCTTTGATTTACCTCGCTATTTCCACTATTTTATTCTCTCTTATAACTGTTACCTTAATTTCTCCTGGATATTTGAGCTCACTTTCTATTTTGACTGCGATGTCTCGAGCCATATTTGTTGCCTCAAGGTCATTTATCTCGTTTGGTCTTACAAATACTCGGATTTCTCGTCCAGCCTGGAGAGCATAACACTTGTCTACTCCACTAAATCCATTTGCAATTGCTTCGAGATCTGCAAGTCGCTTGATATAGTTTTCGACACTGTCTCGTCGTGCTCCAGGTCGTGAGCCTGAAATTGAGTCAGCGGCTTGAACGATTCGTGATTCGAGAGTTTCGTATGGATATTCTTCATGGTGGGCTTCCATTGCTTTAACGATTGCTTCATTCGCACCAAACTTCTGAAGAATTCTTCGTCCGATTTCAACGTGAGTACCTTGTACTTCATGATCCAATGCTTTACCAATATCGTGAGTGAGTGCGCCTGCTTTTGCAACAGCCACATCTGCACCGAGTTCCTGTGCAATCATCCCTGCGATGTGCGTCATCTCGATAGAGTGTTGGAGAACATTTTGTCCATAGCTTGTTCGGAAATAAAGTCGTCCAAGGATTGCGAGGATTCGTGGATCAAGATTGAACACTCCACATTCGAGTGCTGCTTGCTCACCTTTCTCCTTAATTATTTTGTTGATGTCTGCTTTTGCTTTTTCGACTTCCTTTTCGATTTTTGCAGGTTGAATACGTCCATCAAGGAGGAGACTCTCAAGTGCGAGTTTTGCTACAGCACGTCGCACAGGATCAAAACATGAGATGGTGATAGCACCTGGAGTATCATCAATGATGACTTCTACTCCTGTTTCTCGTTCGAATGCTTTGATGTTTCGTCCTTCTTTACCGATTATTTTTCCTTTGAGTTCATCTGATTGAATTGGCACAGACGTGATGAATATATCTGGACTTACAGAGTTAGCAAGTCTTTGGATAGACATGGTGAGAATCTCCTTTGCTTTTCGCTCCAAAGTCTCGTTTGCACTTGTCTCAAGTTTCTTCATCCGAACAATCAAATCCTCTTCTGCATTCTGCTCTACTGTTGCAATAAGTCTTTGTCTTGCTTCTTCTTCTGTGAGTCGAGCTACTTTTTGGAGCTCTTCAAGTTTTTGTGCCTCCATCGCATCAATCCTCTCCTTTTTCTCTCGGAGTTCTTGGATTCTTTGTTTCATTGCCTCGACCTCTTTGTCGATATCTGTTTGTCGTTTGTCGAGAAGATCTTCCTTTGAAATAAGTCGATCTTCTGTTTTCTTGATCTTGTCTTCTTTTTCTTTCAATTCTTCTCGAACACCTTTGAGTACCTCTGCAGCTTCTTCTTCGGCTTTGAGTGTAATCTTCTTTGCCTCTTCAGTAGCCTTGAGTGTAACCTCCTTTATATAATGTTCTGCTGTGCCTTTTTTGCTTAACGCAATAAGCATTCGGAGCACATATCCGAGTGCTATTCCTGCCACCCCTGCGACTGCCAGGAGTAGAAATACTAATTTTAATGACATAAAAGCGATTTAGTCCGCTTTCGAAACTGTTTATTCTCTTAAGAATTTAATTACGAATTTTTGAAGTTGCATATTGTCAGAATCTCCGGGAAAAATATAAGTGAATCCAGTATCGGAAACGAACATTTTTATTAAATGTTAATGTATACAATATACCTCTAATGGGAGTTTTTGTAAATGTCAAGGTTTAGTTGACCTACTTCATAAAATATGTTATTATAAATTTGCTATGAGAAATATTCGTCGCACAGACCCTAAACAAGTCTGTTTGTACATTGAACTGGCGGTTGTCCTCTTGGCGATCGCAATCATTATGGGTATCTATTCCCATAACAACTGGAGTCTTCCGGTGCTCGCACGCTGGCAGATTGGTTTCACTGCATCATTCGCCTTTATTCTCGACTACGCCATTGGTAAGGTCGGCCAAAAAATGCGGAAATAACATCAACCAGTACCCCCCCCGCCCTGACGCAAGTCTGGCGGGGTGCTTTCGTTGAATGAAAGTTGTGAGGGATGAAGAATGAGGGGTGAACTAAACAAATGCAGCGCGCCCGTAGGGCGCGCTGCATTTGTTTGTTTACTTGAATACTTGGTTCTTGTTTACTTTCTTATAAAATCTAGGATTTTATAAGACTTTGTCTATAATTCCATATTTCTTAGCCTCATCTGACCCCAGGAAGAAATCTCGGTCTACATCTTTTTCGATCTTTGATAGTGGTTGTCCTGTAGTCTTTGCAAGGATTTTGTTCAGTATATCTCTATTCTTAATGATCCGCTTTGCACTGATTTCAATATCTGATGCCTGTCCTTCTGCTCCTCCGTGTGGTTGGTGGATCATTATTTCACTGTTTGGGAGTGCGTATCTCTTGCCTTTTGCCCCTGATGCAAGTATTACCGCACCCATAGATGCCGCGAGTCCTACACAGACAGTTGAGACATCATTTTTGATATTGTTCATTGTATCAATAATTGCGAGACCTGCAGTCACGTGTCCCCCAGGTGAATTCACATAGAGAGTGATATCTTTTTTTGGGTCTTCTGATTGAAGAAAGAGAAGCTGAGCAATAATAGTGTTGGCCACAGCATCATCGATAGGTCCCCCAAGGAAAATAATATTTTCTTTGAGGAGTCGTGAGTAGATATCGTAAGCTCGCTCACCGAGGTTGGTTTTCTCAATGACGGTCGGTATAAGATAAGACATAAGTTTGAAAAATTAGTTGATAAGTTTTTCTTGCCCCGTAGCAAATTTGTAATCAAATTTAGCTCTGGGGTCGATAACTGTTGGGGTACCGATACAATATCACGATTTGGCTTTGTTTTCCAATTAAAAAGCTGGTTTCGCAAAGCGAAACCAGCTGTTGATTATTGAAGATCTACGTCGCAAGGGGCATAAACGCGCGACTGCGTATGCTCCCTGTATGCCTGAGCATTCTATGTGCTACCATGGCATTGAATTCGTCAGCCGTTTCTATATCGATTCGGGTGAAAAATCTATACCAAGACTTTTGAACTTCTGGTGGAACCACAAGTTCATCAGCATGTAACACAAAATGTCTGTGCCATTCATCGCGATTAATTGTCTTACCCGCATATGAGGCAAGCAAGACTGCATAATCATAATCAAAGAACACTCGACTTGCAGGAGATCCGAAGTTAAGCCAGTATCTATCTGCTTCAGCTTGATCGAGTTGGTCTCCCAACACATCAATCATCCACTCAAGATACTCCATCGACCTACGGCACGAAGCCAAGGTCTCCCCTGGACTACCAAAGATAAGTGAACAGTGTAAGTGCGCACCGAATTGTTTTATCCTCCTTGTTGCCTCCTTATTCTCCTCCACCCTCGAATCGTTTTTACCTGCTGATGATTTAGTAATTCCTTTCTTCAAAATATCATCATCCCCAGAATCCATGCCCACATTAAGAAGTAATCTATCCCTTGTCACTGACAACCATTTTTCCATTAGTTTCTGGTTACCCTCCATTGCGATACCTCTGGACCGAGCGTAGATCGTGAGCGCGTCCCACTTTATATTATGCTTCTTCAGTGTGTTGATGACGGGAATCATCTCAAATGAAGAGTCTGCAGCGTTAAAGACAGTATTAATGCCAAAACGAGCATATGTCTCTGCCAATTCTGTGACATGTGCATCACTTGGAAAACGAATGTTAGCGACCTCCGCGATTGTACAGTAGCTGCACACTTCCGTACCTCTTGGACGGGTGCAACCGTGTGAAAAGAGTGCAAGAGTGTTTCGGACAGGTTTACCTTTTGGGTGTTTGTGTCCAAAGTTCTCGTTGTAGTTCCTCCACACGGTATTCCAATAGGCCTGATCAAAAAGATTCAGATTAGGCACGATGAATACGTCACCATCATCTCTTTGTCCACCCCTTCTTGAATCGGCTTCTAACTTGAGGGATTCCAGAACATTTGAACGGCTGGTATGGTTGGGATTCGTTTCTACTCCACTGATTTTTAAATCACTCATCGGTACTGAATCTATCTGACTGAAAAATGACGTGATTGCTCTCAAACTGTCACCCGTGAACACGGCATCTATCGGCTTGCCAGCCAAAGCCAGAATTTTTGAAGATCTAAATATTGCAGAGTCGTTGCCGGCTATACAATACCTGGCTCCTAGTTTCTTGGCTTCCTTGGCAAGCAACACTCCGCGTTCAATACCAGTAATAACAAGACTAAACCCGACAATGTCACCAGGTTCGACGATGTTTTCGAGCGAGACCTTGCCTTGAACAAGTTCGTCCCATAGGGCAACAGAGTAGCCGGCTTTTTCGGCAGCTGTTCCTACATAGAGCAGACCATTATGCGGCCATACTCGATATTGGGTTTGGTCGTCACCCGTGTTTTCTAGAACCATCGCTTCTGGGTTAATAAGTACAAATCTTTTGTTCATAATTGTGTGTTTGTTGATTTCAATATACTTTCCGCAAGAATTATCACACATTGTCAATTATTGTGAGTAGAGAATATCAATTAAACAAGCTAGTACATTAATAAATATAGGTTTTTGGATTGTAGTGATATTTTGTTAGTAAAAATTGACAAAATATCGTGGTGTAATATTATATAAATATGAGCATAAAACACGAAAATCTCCTCAAAAAGCTCCAAAAGTCAGGTCTCTCTGACAAAGAGTCTTTAATATATGTAGCACTCCTTGAGCTCGGAGGAGCATATCCGTCAAAGATTGCAGAATACACTGGACTTAATCGAAGTACGGTCTATATGTTGCTCACCCAAATGTCAGTAAAGGGGGTAGTGAATGAGATAGAAAAGAAGAATAAACAATTCTATCAACTCGAGAGTCCAACCAAGCTCGTGCGGTATGCCAAATCCAAAATGTCTATCATCCAAGATGAGATTGAGAATGTCCAGAGGATTCTTCCTGATCTCGAGGGGTTATTGGGAGCGGCCGATAAACCAAAGATTACGTATTATGAAGGTATTGAGGGTGTGCTTGATATTTATGCAACACATATTAATGTATCGAAGCCATATGAAATGCTCGCGTGGGCGAATGTTCAAGAGGTGGAGGAACAGGTGCCGAGAGACTTTTTTAGAAATTATATTAAGACAAAGAAACAGAAAGGAATTAGTTCAAGAGTTATTTTCCCAGATACAAACATAGACAAGACCTTTGTTGAGAGATCGTACGGTGATTTCAAAGAAGAATTGATGCCTAATGCACGATTCATCCCGGCAGAGAAATTCCCCTACAAGGCCGAGATTACAATCTATGGTGAAAAAAATGTTTCGATCATAAACCTCGGTAAAGAAAAGTTAACAGGAGTCATTATCGAAGATCCAACAATTCACGGACTTATGAAGATGATTTTTGAATTGAGTTGGACAGGAACGAAATACGAATAAGTCAATTTATTTGTATTTCGCAGGGGTACTCGAACTTCCCATTCAGGAGGTTCAGGGTACAGTAGTGTGATTGAAAATAATACAAATGGGGAGTAGATTGGTGTTATGAGTAAAAAACTAAAGATAGTAGAACTAGGGGACAAGATACTTCGGACTCGTGCGAAGGTTGTTTCGGGCAAGGCGTTGAAAACGAAGGAGTTTCAAAATTTTATTGATGATCTAATCAAGACCTGTGATCTAAGTAGTGGGGTAGGCATCGCTGCACCTCAGGTGAATGAGGGTCTTCGAGTATTTATTCTCTGGTCCCGAACAACAAAGAAAAGAAAAAATATTCCAAAGCTCGGACCTATTGCTGTTATTAATCCAAAAATTGTTTCTGCATCAAAGAGAATAATCAAAAGCTACGAGGGGTGCCTCTCAATACCCGGTATTCGAGGACTTGTGCCGAGGCATAAAAGCATCGATGTTGAATTTACAACTCGAGAAGGGGAGAAGCTCAGGCTTACTCTGGAAGACTTTCCTGCAAGAATTTTCCAGCATGAATACGATCATCTAAATGGAATTGTATTTCTCGATCGAACAAATCCGAAAGACATTGTGACTGAGAGGGAGTATGTGAGAATAAATCAAAAGTCAAAAAGCAAAAGGCAAAGATTAAAGCCAAAAGATGGAAATTAAAATATAAAAAGTCGCCAGACAAAAGTCTGGCGACAAGTACGGTGACTACTTTTTGATAGGCCACTCAACAATCCGAATAAGGAACTCAACATACCTCTGTGGCCGAAGCCACATACCTTGCTCGTTCTTCATCCGAAGTAAGATTATTGCCTCAGAAGGAAGCACAAACCAATAGGTCCAAGGATATCGACCTGGAATCCAGAGTAGCGAATCTGTGTAAGATTTCATTCCCTCGGATATTCCACAATGAGCAATCGATACAATTAAATCAATAACCCAGAGTGTAAATACCACAGAAGCAGTCCATCTCACCCAGATGGGTATTTTGTCACCCTGAGTCCAATTGATTGATTTTAAAATAATCTTTAGTATCACTCGAATGAATCCAAGTAGCAGTACTAAGGGGATTGTGAGTAATGTGGGATGTATCACCCATTCCGAAATCCATCTCATTGGGAGATGAAATGGATCAGGAATTCGTTCCGGAGTATCGCTGATCTCGTAGAGTAGCATTGCGAGCAGTGCAGTGATTACCTCGAAGGCAACCATTCTCTGGGCCCATTTTGGTTTCTTGATTGCAATCTTGACGATTACAAAGGGAAGAATCCAAAAGATTATGGAGGGGATGTTCATAGGTTGTTGACTTTGATTTGGCGTCAAAGGACGGATTGTGCTTTGATCTAGGTAGATTTAACAATACAAGTCAATAAGTGTAAATAATCGTCATAAATAGTAAAACTATTATAGTATTATAAAATAATAATATTTTGTATTATATAAACAAATTGTGTATATTTTTTTGACACAAAATATGATTTTTGGTAGCATGCATTTATGACAAAATACGAAGAAGGTCAGAGTGGAACTTTTCAAAACGCTTTACAAAAGCTGGGTCTCAACAAAAAAGAGTCTGAGCTCTACATTTCATTCTTAGGGATAGGAAAAGGTAAAGTAAGTGAGATTGCAAAAAGGGCTGGTATTAATAGAACGGGTGCCTACGATATTTTGGCAAGCCTGGCACAAAAGGGTCTTGTGAGTATTTCTGGGAAAGAACCAAAACAAGAGTATCGATGTGAGGATCCTGAACAGATATTAAAATTTCTGCGTCACAATATTGAGCGAAAAGAAGAGGACTATAGGTATGCACAATTACTATTGCCCGAGCTTAAGTCCATGTATAAAGTCGGTACTCGGCCACAAGTAAAATTTTATGAAGGTATTGAGGGAATGAAAAAAGTATATGAAGATACCTTGACTGCATCTGGACCTTTTGTGGCAATGGCTTCCTATGATGATATGCACAAAACTCTCAAAGGATATTTTCCTGACTATTACAGGAGACGGGCGGCGAAGGGTTTGTTTGTTCGGGGTATTGTTCCTGCAACAGAGTTGGCACTTGAGCGAAAAAAGATGAATCCGTTTGAGGCTCGAGAGCTCGCTCTTGTACCAAAAGAACTTTTTGACATTTCTCCTGATATAGAAATTTATGATAACAAAGTGATGATTGCATCCTGGAGAGAGGAGCTTGGTATTATTATAGAAAGTGAAGAGATTGCTGATGCTCTCAAAAAACTTTTTGAACTAGCGTGGAAAGAGGCGAAAAGGTTGGACGGTAAAACTGAGGAAAAATAATTTTTTGGTAAATGTAATTCTTGTGTTAATTAGTTAAAAAAATAAAATGGAACAAGTCGACAGACAATTTAGATTTATGATTAAGCGTGATTCGCTCCCGACTCAAGATATACATACTGACTCTGAACTTCAAACTCCAGAGGATTTTGTAAAAGCTGTGACCCAAATGGAGTGGCTTATACATGCACAAGATTATGTAGATGAGGGTGAATACGTCACTTTGATTTTCTATGTAAGAGATATTGTAGATGAGTGCTATGCATTAAGAATAAAGAAAGAGGATATCCAAAAGTATCCTGGGTTGATTTAGGTGATAACATAGACATAGACAAAAATACAAATCTATGTTTATATTCTAATCGGCAATCACGCCACAACACCTCAACTCTGAATATCAAATCGTGAAAACGCTCCTTAACATCCTCGCCCTTCTCGGGCTTTTCTTCATTCAATTCTCTGCTTTCGCAGAGGAACTCAAACCCACTGTGTCTCTTGAGACTTTCCGTGTGGTGGCCAAAAATCATCCCACCTTTGAAGCTGTAGTCGAGCTCGCTGCGCTGCCTAGCTCCAAGGTTATTCTTCAGAAGGTCTGTGACCGCCCACCAGCAGTTGGCGGATTCGAAACTGTCTTCGAGCAGAATGGTATGCACTACACCTGCTGGCTGTGGCAAGATGCCGAGACGAAACAAAACCGTTTCCGTGTTTATTACTATCCGGTTGGCAAGAGGTCTGAGATTCGGATCTTGGATGACAGCAATGTGGACGGTGTCATAAATGATGCATTCAAAAAAGATGACAATACTGTGGGAGAAATCTTGCAGACTCAGTCTTCCACAACGGTGCATCCCTCACTTTCCGAAGTTATTCATCTACCTAAAGGTGTGGAGGATACAGAACAGGCTCGGCTCGATGTTCTTCGTCATTGGGCGGATCAATACTTCCATGTGATTTCAGATATTCGGGCCTGTGTCTATCTTGCTCAATACAAGAAGCTTGGGACTGAAGACCCGTCGTTGCAGACAAATATTTACGACGAACTTAATCGGCCTGTCTGTACCCTGTATCACGGGCAAAACGGTCTGCTTATGCAGGAGTGGGCATACGACGCAGCAGGTAACCGCACTAATTCACGGAGCAGGATCCTGAAGGAGGAGAAGAAATAGGCAATGTTTATCAACGGCGGCAAGAGCAATCTTGCCGTCTTTTTATTTAAAAATAAATTATTTAAATTTCCTTCAAAAACTTTCTGCCCTCGGTTTTTCTTTTTGTTTTAGAGGTTTTGAGAGAAACCGACAACCTTTTATTACCAAGGTAGAACTTGTCTTTGGAACATATTCTAGAAACTATTTTGCTATATAAAATCAAATTTACCTTTTGAAATCTCATGGGCGCCCCGGGTGACCGTGGTAACCCCGACTTTTAATTTTGATGCAATTTCATGTTGTGATGTTCCATCTTTGAGTTTTTTGATTATAAGGAGACGATTGGCGAATGTCTTGATTTCATCCTCGGTAAAGATGCTTGCGAAGAAATAGGGTAGATTCTTCTCATTGAACTCTGCGGTTACTTTGGTAAGGAGGTCTTTTGGACTCATATGATTTTCTGCATATGAATCTAGCCACGCACCAATCTTTTTATTTGTATTTATTTTCATAGATTTGACTTTTATGTATTACTATACTAGTATGGTGATAATATCATAAATAAGTTTTGATTTGAAGGGTGAATACTAATGAGGGATATAAGGAAATCAAAACACAAAATCAAATGATTCAAAAAATAAGCAAATTCAATATTCAGAACACAAAGTGGTGGCAAGCCGTTGGTTTTATCGCTCCGAACGGTTTTTTGCTTTATTGCGAATGATATCTTTGTTAAAGGCACAAAACCCTTCGGAGCGATCCGGAGGGTTTTTTATTTCTGTACCTCTACAGAATATGTTCTTTTAAACACACTTATCACTATGAAGGCACAGTTTTTTGACGCTTTAAGCTTTGGTTTTTCTTGGGTTAGTTCTTCGGAATATATTCAAGCACCCGAAATCATATCACCTGAAAATTCATCACTCCTGGTCGAGGAATGTTTGGTTGTCCTCTTTCACGTAGAGGAAGGTGATGGAGAAAAACAGAAAAAACGATTACTCAAGGATGTACAAAAATTTTTCTTTGAGCTCGGTGCAATGCGATTGGTCATTGCTGCTTTTGGGCACATATCCCACAGCTATGCCCCACCCGATGTTGCTCTTGAACTTTCGAAACAGATTGTTTCATCTGCGCACGAATTGCTGCCAAATGTTGAGGTGTATACATCTCCTTTTGGTCACAATAAAACCTTTGACCTAAAGTGCAAAGGTCATCAGAAGGCAATCAGGTATAGAGAGTATCGATCATAGAGATGTGTCAGTTTATTCAGAGACTACTCTGGTACTGTATGGTACCAGGGTGTCTCTCTTAATTTAATCAAACTAAACAATATGAAAACTATAGGAATATTAGGAGGTGTAGGGCCAGACACGACAGCAAAAATATATCTGTCAGTTGTAAAACAAATTAAAAAAGAAAAGGGAAAGTATCCACCTATTGTCATTTATAATTTGCCATTCCCATCCTCAATTGAAGAAGATGTAATTATAAAAGGCAAAAATGTTTCAAAGATGTTGCCATACCTGATTGATGGAACTAAAGTTCTGGAAAAGTCTGGTGCTGATTTCGGTATACTTCCGTGTAATACATTGCATACATATATCGAACAAATCCGTGCGAAAACACGAATTCCTTTTTTGAGTATTTTGGAAGAGACTGTGAGGTGTGTGATAGAGAAGAAAATGAATACTGTCGGTATATTGGCAACAGAGACAACTATTAATACAAATATCTATCAAAATGCTTTTGAAAGGAGTGATGTGAAGTTAGTCCGGCCGACTGTAGGTGAACAGAGAGTAATCAATGCGATAATAGTTGAGATATTGAATGGTATTAAAAATAGGACTCAAAGAGAGCGATTGTTCAACATCTGTAATGCATTAAAACAAAGGGGTGCGGAGGCAATATTGCTTGCTTGTACAGATTTACAATTGATTCTTTCTGGTAACTATCAGGGGTTATTGATTATTGATACGACGGAGGTACTAATTGATTCATCAGTGAGAATAATTCTAAAAGATGCTACCACGGATTAAACAAAATAATACCCTTTGTCTTTTAGAATGAGTCTGTCCTTGAGGAGAGAGGTGAGAATTTTTGTGGTTTCTTCTTTTGAATCCTTTTTCTCCACAAGTTTTTTATCGAGAAGATGTTTCATTACCTCCGTTTCTCGTAACTTGTTATTCAAAAGAAGCCTCAGTACGAATGAACGTTTCTCACGGAATGATCCTTTGAATGAGGATTGTTTTTTATAAATTTTACTTCGTTTCGCAGGGTCTGTATCGAGGGTAGATTTGAGAAACGATCCGTAATCATAGAGCGAGTAGAACCACTCTCGAGGTTTATCACGATCTAATGTCGTGTTAATCAGTTCTAATATTTCTTTGTCAGAAACGTTTTGTACTTTGTTGTGATAAAAGTGATGAATGAAAACTGTTCGAATGTTTGTCTCAATAAATGGTGTAGGAATATCGAATGCGAAATTAAGGACAGCGCCAGCGGTCGACTGTCCGATACCGGGAAGTCTTTTAAGAGTGTCTAAATCTTTTGGAAATTGTCCTCTGTAGTGTGCACAAATTTCTTTTGCACATTCATAGAGAAACTTTGCTCGTCTATTGTATCCGAGTCCTTGCCAGATATGAAGTACTTCACGGAGCTCTGCTTTTGCTAATTTATCTATAGTAGGGAAGCGAGCGAGGAATTCTTTGTACTTGGATACTACGCGAATAGTTTGTGTCTGCTGGAGCATTATTTCTGATACTAATATATGGTATGGATCGCGTGTCTCTCGCCATGGGAAATCGCGTCTGTTTTTCTTGTGATATTGCCAGACAGTTTTTTGGAAGGTTTTGATCGTTTCTTTCATGAGGGTATTGTAGGTGAAAAATAAAAATAAAAAAAGCAGACAAGAGTATTTCATCTTGTCTGCCGAGGCTTGATGATCAAACACATACTGATGTATGACATGCAAGAACTTCTTTCTCATGGCGAGTATCGACAGAACCGAGAAGCCCATCTCCGTGACAGCTGGCAATCCAACTATGCTCAATCCCGGCAGGGACTATAACAAGGGCGTATTTGGGGAGCTTATAGATTTTATCTTTAGCATCCCGAATTCTCATTGCCTTCGTTTTGTAAAAAGAAACAAAGTTATGCTTTTTGCTCACGGTGTAGTCGCGCGATCTTATTCTTTTAACCCCATTTGGACCTGTAGGTATAGAGGAGAATCCCCAACCATCAAGTTCGATGAACATAAAAGGTCCAGTTTTTCGTATAAGTGTTTTCATGATTTGTTGTAAGGACGGTTGTGTCTGTGGGTAAGTGTGCAACATAATAGGGTAATGGTAAATATGTCTAAACAATTTGACAACATAAAGTGATTTCGATACTCTTAATATATGAATAACGAACTCATGAGTGAAAAGGAGAGAGCGGTGTTTGAAGCTCTCGCAAGTTTCGGACCATCTCCCGTATCCCAGATCGCCAAGGACACGAGTCTCAATCGAACAGCACTTTATCACACGCTCACTCTTCTCGAAGAGAAGGGGCTTGTAAGTCAGATCAAGAAAAATGATACGACACTTTTTCAATCTATTTCGGAGGAGGAGTTTGAGGTGTGGTCTAAAAGAAAGATAAAATCTCTCGAGGAAGAATCGGAAAAACTTAGAGGGGTGTTCAAAAAGAAAAAGTATCCAGTACTACATTCGGGTATTCGGTATTTTGAAGGGAAAGAGGCGGTAAAGAAACTCTACGGTGAGACTTGGAGAGAGAATAATGAGAAGCATATCCTCGCTATCACTGACTATCAAAAAGCATATGAGACTATGAATGATTTTTTTGATGAAGATTATTTTCCGTATCGAGTGAAAGCTGGGGTATCGGTCAAGAGTTTGCTTCCGATGGATAAATATGGCAAGAGAGATAAAACTCGAGCTAAAGAGCTTCTTCGTGATATGAGATTCTCCGATGTGTTCAAGGATCTGGGGATTGAGATTAATATTTTTGACGATAAGCTTGCAATTGTGGCTTTTGATAAAAAGGAGCCGATGGGAATGATTCTTAAGAACAAAATTATTTCTGATGCATTCCGAAAGATATTTGCATACCTGTGGCAAAATTCTAGAAAATAATTCACCCTCTAAAGTTTTATCTATCGTTATGCAGTAAAGATTATTCTTTATGAGTGTAGCAGATAATGATTTAAGTAGGATATGGAACGAGATTAAAGTTATTTATACTGCATAACAAAAAAGTTGAATACAAACAAGGTATATAGAAAATATTCTGTCTCTTTATGTTGGTGGTGTTATCAGCTATACTGGAAATGTATTCAACTTTTTAATAGATAAAATTTTCTAGGGTAAATGCGATTACACAGATTCTATACAACAGAACATTTGGCGGGGCAGGATACTATGACACTTCGGGATGAGGCGGCACTACACCAGCTCCGAGACGTGTTTCGACTTGCCAAGGGGGACCGAGTGATATTTTTTAATGGGGATGGACTAGATTATATATATGAGGCGAGAATTATTTCTAAGAAAGAAGCAGAATTTGGATTTGTTGAAACCATTCAAAACATAACAGTATCAAAAAAGGTGACACTCTATATGTCACTTATTAAGAAAGATAATTTTGAGATGGTGCTCGAGAAGTGTACGGAGATTGGGGTGACGCATTTTGTGCCTGTAATATCTGAGAGAACCCAGAGTAAGAATTTGAATATTGAGCGAGCTCTAAAAATAATGAAAGAAGCGAGTGAGCAATGTGGACGAGGAGATGTGCCGACTATTGGTGAGACAATGAATCTTGAAGATGTATTAAGAGAAAATCCAGATGTGATTGTTTTTGATATGGAAGGAAAAGAAATCCGAAATTCGAATGTCGAAGCTCGAAACAAATCTGAAATATTAAATGGAGAAAAAGAAATAAAAATACTTATTGGACCTGAGGGGGGATGGGGCGAGAGGGAAATGCAATCATTTAAGAATTTAAGTGTTGAAACATTTAAATTGGGAGACACAGTTCTTCGGGCGGAGACTGCGGCAATGGTGGCGACTGCATTAGTGATGAGTCATAAGTAGTGAGTGGTGAGGGGATTTAAAATTTACGTATTTTATACTACATACCATATACAATATACTAAATACAATTTCGCTTTGTATTTCTCCAATTTCTGTGTATTATAGGCATCTAAATTGGGGTTATAGATAATAGATAGGTAAGTAATAAATAATATATATATGTATACAGTTAAAAAAGTTGAAAAGAAGGAAGGATCAGAGGTGGAAATCCATCTTGAAATCGCTGTCGAGACTATCGAGAAGAAATGGTCAAAAGCTATTCAGACTATTAACGATAGTATTACTATGGATGGTTTCCGAAAGGGACATATCCCAGAAAAGACACTTGTTGAGAAGGTAGGGGAGATCACAGTGCTTGAAGAAGCAGGTGAACTCGCGATTAACGAAGTATATCCAATGGTTTTGAAAGAAAAAGAAATCAAGGCTATCGGGAATCCAAAAGTTGTCATCACAAAGATTGCAAAAGGATCTCCATTTGAAGTGACTGTCACAACTGCGGTACTTCCAGAGATTAAACTTGCTGACTACAAGAAGATTGCATCAAAAACAAAAACAGAGAAGATTGATGAGGTAACAGAAGATGAATACAACAAAGTGCTTGAGGAACTCAAGGCTCACAAATTCCACTCTGAGCACGGACACGATCATGATAACCACGATCATGGTGATGTAGTGATTGATGATGCTTTTGTAAAAACTCTCGGGGACTTCAAAGATATGGCTGATTTCAAGGTGAAAGTAATGGATAATCTCAAGAAAGAAAAGGAATACAAGGCAAAAGAAAAAGCTCGAATCGAAACTCTTGATGCTATCAGAAAGGACTCTAAAGTTGAAGTGCCAAATATTCTTATTGAAAGCGAGCTTGATCGTATGACAAATGAATTCACACATCATCTCTCACGGATGGGTGTGACTCTCGAACAGTACAAGAAAGATGCAAAAAAGACTGATGAGGAAATCCGAGCAGAATGGAAAGATAAAGCAAAAGAACGAGTACAGAATGAGCTTATACTTCTCGATATTGCAAAAACAGAAAAGATTGATGCAAAGAAAGAGGATATTGAAAGAGAATCAGATGCAATGGAAGCTCAGTATCCAGGAACTCCAAAGGAGAGAATCGTGGCTTTCGTAGAAGAGGTGCTTATCAAGGAAGAGGTGTTTAAGTTTTTAGAGTCTCAAAGTCAGAAGTAGGAAGTCAAAAGTCAGAATTTAAATTAAAAAGTTAAAAGTGAAGCCCGAGCCCACAAAGTGGGCTCGGGCTTCAAGATTTTGAATTCTAACTTGTACTTTTGACCTTTGACCTTTCACTTTTGACTTTGTGACCACCTGTGATATAATAGTAGCACTTCAGAGGTTCGCCATCCGGCGGACTTTTGTCTTTAATAAAGTAACGAAAAACACATATGTTTGACCTAAAAGTAATACATTCTGTACTCACACAACTCGAAGAAGAGCGTGGTATTCCAAAAGAAAAAATAATCGAAGCCATTGAATCAGCACTTGCAACTGCATACAAAAAAGAATACGGAAAGCGAGGGCAGATTATTCGTGCAACATTCGATATGGATTCTGGTAAAACAGATTTCTTCCAAATCAAGATGGTTGTTGATAATACTCAGGTACTTCTCGAGGATGAAACTCCGGCGGATGATGACGAAAGAACACGATTCAATCCTGAGCACCACATCATGGTTGAGGATGCGAAGAAGATTAAGAGAGATGCAAAAATCGATGATGAGATGGTATTTCCACTCGAGTCAAAAAGTGACTTCGGACGAATCGCTGCTCAGACTGCAAAACAGGTAATCATCCAGAAAATCCGAGAAGCTGAAAAAGTGACTGTACTTGGAGAATTTGGTCAAAAGGAAGGAACTATCGTTACAGGTATGGTTCAGCGAATAGAGCGTGGAAATGTTTACTTTGATATGGGTAAGGCTTCTGGAATTCTTCCTTACGAAGAACAAATCCCAGGGGAGAGATACCGACAGGGTGAAAAGATTCGAGCATATCTTACAAAGGTAGAAGAGACTCCACGAGGAGTATTCATCAGACTTTCACGAGCACATCCTCAATTCCTTGAAAAACTTTTTGAAACAGAAGTGCCAGAAATTCTCGCAGGTACTCTCGAAGTACGAGCTATTGCACGAGAGGCAGGCTCACGATCAAAGATTGCTGTGTATTCTTCTGATGCACATATCGATCCTATCGGTTCTATGGTTGGTCAGCGAGGTGTTCGAGTATCAACTGTGATGAGTGAACTCGGTGGAGAAAAAATCGATATTATCGAATGGTCAGATGATGCAAAGAAATTTGTTGAAGATGCACTCTCACCTGCAAAAATTCAAAGCGTTGTAATTGATAATGAGACAAACACTGCAACAGTAGAGGTAACAGAAGATCAGCAGTCTCTTGCTATCGGAAAAGGTGGACAGAATGTTCGACTTGCTGCCAAGCTTACAAACTATCGAATCGATATCAAATCTATTGGTGCCCCGGCAAAGAAAGATGAATCTAGCGAAGAAGAGGATGCGGCTATATAATAGTGAAAAGTAATTATAAAACTGATTTGTGATTTTGAATCTATTCAATAATCTATAATCTTAAATCTAAATTCTAACTAATATGAAT
The DNA here is from genome assembly GCA_964554765.1 of uncultured Candidatus Saccharibacteria bacterium. Lineage (GTDB taxonomy): Bacteria > Patescibacteriota > Minisyncoccia > Phycocordibacterales > CAIRYW01 > JAQBQZ01. The sequence goes on along the minus strand of CAZKPS010000001.1, from coordinate 93,061 downwards.
CTACTTCACGATATTGATCCGGGAACAGTAAATGAGATGAATGTAATTATTGAAATCCCAAAAGGATCAAAAAATAAATACGAAATAGATAAAAAAACCGGACTCATCGCGCTTGATCGTGCGATGCATTCTGCGCAAGACTATCCGTTTGATTATGGATTTGTTCCACAGACTCTCTGGGATGATGGTGATGCTCTTGATGTTGTGATGCTCACAACATATCCACTCGCTCCCGGTATTCTCGTTCGAGCACGACCTGTAGCTGTAATGAATATGATAGATAGTGGGGAAAGTGATGCGAAGATTATTGCAGTCCCTTGTGATGATCCACGATGGAAGGAGGTGACAAATCTCGCAACTGTGAACAAACATACTATTAAAGAAATTCAGCACTTTTTTGAAACATATAAACAAATTCAGAATAAGGAAGTGAAAATTGAAGGAGTTGAGGATGTTGAAAAGGCTAAAGAGGCATTTGAGAAAGGGATTGAGATGTATAAGGAGAAGAAATAATACTAAACTGTCAGCCATTAGGAAAACACGACACAAAAGCACTGCGCCCTTGGGTGCAGTGTTTTGTGTTGAATGGTTCTCCCCAACTATTCCCATCTAGTCTTTTTAAGGATGGTATAATGGTTATAGGTGTGATAATACACCTTCTAATATTATAAAAGTATGAAAAAGACAAAAAGACAAATAATTTTATCCGGTACTGTTCTTGTTTATATGTTTTTTGCGACAATCCCTGTATTGGCGAATGACGCAACTACAACTCGACCAAGAGCGGGTATAAAGGAAGACAGAGCAATTTTGAAAGCTGATATTAAGGAGAAGAGAGAATCATTTAGATCGGAGGCAAAAAGTGATAGATCACAGTTAAAAGCAGGTATTAAAGATAAGGTTGATGCAATGAGAGTGGATGTAAAGGCCATGAAAGAGGCCGGTGCGACACCAGAGCAAATAAAAGCAAAGATTGAAGAGGTGAAAGTAGCAAATCAGGCAGATAGAGAAGCGTTTCGTGCGGAGCTCGAAGAAAAGAGAAAGACAATGAAGGACGAAATCACTAAAGAGATTAATGCTTTTAAAGAGGGTAAAAAAGTAAAATTAACTGAGGAATCAAGGTCTCAGGTAAAGCAAAAACTTTCAGCATCGTTCGCAAAACTAAGTGGCGCAATTGGAAGATTGGCCGGTTTTGATAGAAAGGTGAGTGATGAAATTTTGAGTAGAAAGGCAAAAGGGCTTGATGTGAGTGCAGCAGAGTCTGCTCTTGAGATGGCTAGACGATCACTCGAAGAAGCAAAGGTGACTGTCGCTTCAGTTAATTCAGCTGTGAATGCTAATGTTGATGCTTCAACTAGTGCATCAAAGGAAGCGGTCAAATCAGCAGTAAACACGGCTCTTGCATCGATTAAAGCAGCGAGAGAAAAATACAATGATGTATTAAAAGCTCTTCCTAAGGTATCAGAGGATGACGCGGAAGTAACAACCACTACAACAAAATAATTATTAGTATTAATTTAAATCGTATGGATACAATAGAAACACCGTCAACAGGAAAAAAAGGGTCTGCGCTTGCAATAGTTATTGTTATACTGATAATCGCTTTAGGAGGTGCATATTTCTGGTACGGGAGGACGGCAAAAGTTCCTGTCATGAAAAATGACATTAAAACTAGACCATTGGTGTCTAGTAAAACACTGCAAAATGAGTTAAATACAGCCGGGAATATAGATATCTCGACTGAAATTGATGGTTTAGATCAAGTATACAAGTAGAATTAGAATGTGTTGACTTGATATAATAATATAAAATATTAAGTACTGAAAATGCATCGCACCAAAGGTGCGATGCATTTTTATATCTGTGCTGTGCATTTCTGCATGTTGCTTTTATTGATTTTGTTATATAATCAATGTGATGAAAGATTTTTTTAAAAAAAACCTACCAAAAATAAATTTTGGATCGAAGAGAATGAGGGTTATTTTTGTAATCGCTCTATTACTTATTGTTTTGTTTTTTGTAGGTCGCTATGTCTATAACCGGATGCATGTCAGTGATTATTCACATCTGACTATTCTGATTAACAGTCACGAATATGTGCTCGCGGAGCAGGAACTCCAGGGTTTTCTTGCTAACAATTCTAATGATCCATATTTCTTGATACTAGCTGCTCGTACCTATATAGGACTAGGTGAGATGAGTAAAGATGCAGAAGCTCGACAGGAGATGTTTTTGAAAGCTATAAAGTTTGTTAACAGTGCTGAGTCTATAAATAACGAGATTCCCGAGTTATATAAGACAAAGGGAATAGCATATTTTAATCTCGGAGAGATCAAATCAGCTGAAATTTTTTATAAAAAGGCACTCGACTTGGACCCAGGATCTGTAGATTTACAAATAAGCCTAGGTGATCTTGCGCTGCTCAATCATAATGTGAACAAGTCATATGAGTATTACAATAGGGTTATTAGCATTGATCCTACGAACATAAAAGCGAGAATCGGCATCACCAAACTGATGCAGTTACAAAAGAGATATGATTTGGCACTAAATTATGCAAGAGAAGTGTATACGGATTCAACACTTGAATCATCGGATAAGGCTCAGCTTGCTGAGCTGATTGGACAGCTCTATTTTAAAAATAAAAATTATTTTGATTCAGAGAGATTTTATAATTTTGCACTCGAAACGAATCCAACATCTGTCTATGCACTTTATGGACTTGCGGAGACTGAATTTGCAAGGTCTTTCAGTCTTTCAAGTGTTGCCACATCAACACTGCGGGCGAAAGAACTAGCAGAAAAGGCAGTTATTGTCGATCCTCTCTACCCGTACACATATATACTACTTTCAAGAATAGCTAGTTTATCAAAAGATAAAGATAAATATGATAAGTATTCAGTGCTCGCAAAAAAGAGTATTGAGGCGTACCCTTTTATTGATACAGATGATAAAAAAAATCTGCTCAAGCTTATACCTACATACATCCCATCTCAAAATATAAATATAAAAATAAAAGTAATATCCGCAAAGATTAATTCAAAATAAGAATGAATAAAATTAAAATTACATTACTTGTTTCTCTGCTAGTGCTAGGTGTTTTCGTTGGCTACACTAAGACATTTGCAGATTTGACTTGCCCAAATGGACAAGTGGAATGTAATGATCAATGTGTCTCTGAATGTTCTGGAGGCAAGCAACTTGATTCGAGTTGCAGCTGTGTGTGTGGATCAAATGAGGATGAGTGTCTTGGAAGTTGTTATACACAGTGTGAGATTGGACAATCAAGAGATGCTGAAAGCTGTGAATGTGTAAATGATGAATGTAGTAATGGTGCAAATAATCCTCCTGATTGTGACGAGTGTTCTTCTGGGCAGAGCATGTGCGAAGGGGATGGGCAGTGTTATGGACCTTGTACACAGCAAGGATATGTGCGTGATAGCGAAAGCTGTGAATGTGTGCCTAGTACTTGTAATAATGGTGCGATTAATCCACCTCTCTGTAACAACTGCGGAGAGGGGAAGATTTTCAATAATGATGATCCGCCCGTTTGTATTGTGTATTGTAATGATGCAGAAGCGTGTAATTATGGTGCTTATGCAGCATGTATATACGAGGGGTGCGAAGAATTTTGTTGTGCAGACACCAATGCACTTAATTATGACGACGAATGCCCAGATGAGACCTCAGATCCTAAAAAAATTGAAAACAACAGTGGTACTTGTGAATACTGTACATCAGACAGTGATGATGCAAGATGCAAGGTATATTATTGCCCTGACCCAGAAGCAAATAACTTTGAAACACAAGCTGATTGTCAGGCAAGCAATCCAGATAGGAATTGTATCGCGGGAAATCCATCTGCTCACTGTACATATGATCCTGTAGAATTTTGTGGTGACACAACAACTCCTGCGTTAAACGCAGAAACACAAACTGATTGTAATAATAGTATACCTGAAGATCGTCGACCTTGTAGTCGAAATGATAGTCTCTGTAGATATCCGGATCGCGATTATTGTGCTGATGAGAACGCAACAAATTATGAAACAGAAGCAGATTGTAATGGAGGGAATCAAAATATAAATTGTACGCCTCACTACAATCGGCCGGTTTGCCAGTACAACGATTCTTGTCTCATAGCATTTTTGGTTGATGTGACTTGTCCAAATGGTTATAGGTTTGCAAATGATATTACCAATCCCTTCGTCTTTGACAGAGCACTTATTGGTGGTGCATGTACAGTTGTTCTTACTCAGAGTGAATCCAATATTCTCAGTTCGTACATAGAGCAGTTAATCTGTTCTGAAACAACGCCTACCTGTTCTAGTGGACTTTGTGATGCTGTAGACTGGTGTCCGCAATCTGGAGTACAGACCGACCCAGCAGAATGTGTTGATGTGTGTCCTGGTCCTGATAATCCTGGAAACCAGATAAATGTCAATCAGTGTAACAATAATCATTTGTGTGTGAATCTAGGGAATATCCCAGTTCCGTCTGGTTACTACATAAATCAAGATCGTCAATGTTTTCCTTGTAAAAATGGGGTATGCAATCCAGTAAGTGGTGTGTGCGGGTCTATATCAAGTAGTGGTGCAAGCTATGTATCTGATATTACTGGTACAGCAGCTTGTTCTTCTGGTACTAAGTCTACGGTAACCAAGAATGGAAAAATATTTAACTGGAGTTGTCTTGGGTCAGAAGGTGGTCTAAATCAGGGTTGTCAGGCAAATCTCATGTGTGCGAACGGACTCACATACTGTGAAAATAAAGGTATTTGCTCGAATAAGTGTTATCTAGGCAATGATTGTGCAAATTCAAATATCTGTGTATTTAAGGGTAATGTATCACTAAATAGAAAACTCGATGTGACACCAATCGTTGATCGAAACGGTACTTGCAAAATAAATATCGGTAAGGATTCTGAAGTGTTTGATGCTTTTGATGTTACAACGCACTGTACGCTTTCAAGTCAGGATGGTGTTATACGGACATTTGATCCTGCTGATCTTACTTCTGATGGTGAAGGTATAACTACTTATTCGATGCCGAACGTTAAGAAGGATATGACATATATGCTCAAGTGTCATGATGGTGATATTACAGATGAGACAACATATGAAACATCGGTTGGATCTTGTCGGTTAAATATTCGAACACTGGAAGCAAATTAAAAATAAAATACCCTGCAACAAAGTTGCAGGGTATTTTATTTTTTTAATGTACATATGCCATATACTATATACAATTCTTTGATATAATATTATCGATGATACTTAAAGATAAACAACTTGAGGATTTTGTTCTGGATGCTGGTCTTGTTGATAAGGCTACTCTCACAAAAGCAAAGCAAGATGCAGAAGAAAAGAAGCAACCACTCGGAGAGTTTCTTGTTTCGAACGGCAAGATTACAGAAGATGATCTTCGAAGAATTAGTGCATACATACTCGGTATTCCATTTGTTGATCTTGGTAGCGGTCTCAAGATTGATTTTGATGTTTTGTCACTTGTACCAGAACCAATTGCTCGTAAACATAATATTGTTGCCTATAAAAAGGGACAGAATGGTCTTGAAATAGCAATGCTCGATATTGGCGATCTAAATGCTATTGATTTTATCAAGAAGAAGACTGGTCTCAAGATTTTACCTCGTCTTACTACTACTGAATCCATAAAGACGGTACTTCTACAGTATCAAAAGTCACTTAAGGCAGATTTCGGTGATCTTATTCAAAAAGAGTCGGCTAATATCACTGCAATTACTGAAGCGGATGGACAGCAAAATGCTGATGATTTGAAGAAGATGGCAGAAGATTTGCCAGTGGTCCGAATCGTTGATACGTTGCTCAAGCATGCGATCCTACAAGATGCATCCGATATTCATATTGAACAATATGAGAATGAAGTAGTGATTAGGTATCGAATCGATGGACTCCTCCATGACGCAATGGTTCTTCCAAAGAATGCGGGAGCAGGTATAACAGCACGTCTCAAGGTGCTCTCAAACCTGAAACTCGATGAAAAACGACTTCCACAGGATGGACGATTTAAGATAGATCTAAATGGCGAGAAAGTTGCGTTTCGAGTTTCGATTCTTCCTACATATTTTGGTGAAAAGACTGTTATGCGATTGCTTCGTGAAGGTGTATCTGGGTTTACACTTGAGTCGCTCGGATTTCACGGGGATGCTCTCGAGCAACTTCATGAGGCAACAAAACTTACAACTGGAATGATACTTACTACAGGTCCTACAGGATCGGGTAAATCGACAACACTCTACACTGTACTCGATATTCTAAATACCCCTGATGTAAATATTTCTACTATCGAAGATCCAGTAGAATATCAAATGAAGCGTGTTAATCAGACTCAAGTAAAGCCTGAAATTGGATTTACGTTCTCGTCAGGTCTTCGGTCACTTGTGCGACAAGATCCTGATGTGATTATGGTGGGAGAGATTCGAGATAATGAGACAGCGTCTCTCGCTATCAATGCTGCACTTACAGGACATCTTGTGCTTTCTACACTTCACACAAACTCTGCTGCTGGAGCCATCCCTCGACTTCTTGATATGCACGCTGAACCTTTTCTTCTCGTATCTACACTCAATGTAATTATCGGACAAAGACTTGTTCGAAGACTATTTGAACCAAAAGAAAAGTTCTATCTCACAAAAGATGAGCAGGCTGTGCTTGGTAAAAAAGTCAATCTCAATAAAATTCTTGAAGTGTTGAAGAAAGAAAATATAGTAGACCAAAATGATACATGGGATAAGGTTCCATTTTGGAAGCCGAACATAACATCTGATCATCCTGATGGTTTCCACAGTCGAATAGGTATTCATGAAGTGCTCAAGGTAACACCTACAATCAGAACTATTATTATGAAAGGTGGTACATCTGATGATATTGAAGAACAGGCGAAGAAAGAAGGGATGCTTACAATGATTGAAGACGGAATCGTAAAGGCGGTAAAGGGTTTTACTGTGATAGAAGAGGTTCTTCGAGTTATATCAGAATAATGAAGGAATTAAGATATATGATTTAGGATTTATGAATAATTCTTAAATCATACATCTTAAATCTTTAATCAGTATTTAAGAATGCAATATAAAATAACATTTACAACTGCAGAAGGGGGAACCAGCGAACGAATGTTCGAGGCGTCTGATAGATATATGCTCTTTCGGATGCTTAAAAAGGAAAATATTACACCACTTACAATCACTGAAGAAAAATCAAGAGATATTAATATTCCATTTTTGAATGGCAAAGTGAAAACATCTGAAAAAATTTTCTTTGCACGAAATTTGGGTTCGATGCTTGCTGCCGGACTTTCTCTTTCTCGTTCAATACAGGTAATGGAAAAGCAAGCAAAAAACAAGAAGCTCAAAACTGTTTTAAACAGACTTGAAACATCTGTTGCTGAAGGCAGAACTCTACACGAGGCTATGCAGGAATTCCCTGATGTTTTTAACGATCTGTTTGTGGCGATGGTAAAGGCAGGAGAGGAGTCCGGTTCATTGGCTGAGTCTCTAAAAATTGTCGGGAGTCAGATGGAAAAGGCAAATACATTGTATAAGAGGGTAAAAGGTGCATTGATTTATCCAGCCATTATTCTTTCGCTTATGGTAGTGATCGGGATTTTGATGCTTACATTTGTTGTACCATCGCTTACTGGTACATTCAAGGAACTTCATGCAGAATTACCTGCATCAACACAGTTTGTGATCAATGTTTCTGACTTTCTTCAAAATCACTACTTTATATTTATTGCGATTATTGTCTTTCTTGTCATATCCCTCTCTAGTTCTTTGAAGACAAAGAAGGGTAAAAGAGTAATGGATTTTATTGTTTTGCATGCACCTCTTATCAAGGATATTGCTAAAGAGATGAATACCGCAAGAACATCCAGAACACTTGCTTCACTACTCTCAGCCGGAGTGCCTGTTATTCGTTCTGCAGAAATAACTAAGGAGGTTATGCAAAACTCATATTATAAAGAAGTGTTAGAAAGGGTTGTTGCGGTAATAGAAAAGGGAATGCCAATGTCTGATGTTATTTCAAAATACCCAAATCTTTACCCTGCTTTTATAGTGGAAATGGTATCAGTGGGAGAGGAGACAGGTAATCTTTCTACTATGTTGAAAGAAGTTGCTACATATTATGAGGATGAGGTGGATCAAAAGACAAAAAATATGTCTACGATTATCGAGCCTTTTTTGATGGTGATTATAGGGCTTTCGGTGGGTTTTTTTGCGGTATCTATGATTACACCGATGTATACTGTGCTTAATAATATTTAGTCCATTTGAGTAGTAATGAAATCAAAAAATAAAGGAATAACAATAATAGAGATTCTTATGAGTATCGCTATTCTTGGAGTACTTGGAGCTGCATCTGTCTCAGTATTTTCAGGACTTGCGAATTCAATCTCGCTTGATAAAGATGTGTCAAATATTGTTTCGTATATTGATAAGGCAAAAACAGAATCTATAAACTCAGTTAATTCTTTGGAACATGGTGTATTCTTTGAAACAAAAAAGGTGACAGTATTCAAAACAACTACCTACAATGTCTCTAATATCGAGACATCATACGATGTCTCAGGGAAGTCAAATATCAGTGCCATAACACTTACAGGAGGTGCCACTAGTTTGTACTTTAATAAACTAACAGGTGCTGCAAGTAAGACAGGTACAATAACGGTGACATCGGCCGATGGGACTAAAACAAAGACTATCACTATTTACGCAACGGGAGTTATTGATATACAATAATTAGGGTCAGAGGTAACGGGTTATAACTAAAAAATGAATATTAAAAATAAAAAAAGGGGATTCAGTATGATTGAGGTAATTATTGCCTCAAGTATTATATCACTGACACTTTTTACACTTGTCTCTGTATATAGTGCCGTTGCACGATATTCACTTTCAAATGTGCGAGCACTCAAGGCGACACAGTTAGTCGAAGAGGGGGTTGAGGTTCTACACTATCTTCGAGATTCTGGTTACACGGCAAATATCGCTTCGCTTACTCTTGGATCTACGTATCATCTCTATTGGGATTCTACAGTAGGGTCAGGTACTTGGACTGCCACAACAACAAATATTGAGCTCGAAAACCGATATCAAATAGACTTTGTTTTATCAGCAGTGTCTCGTGATAACAATTTTAATGTGGTAACAAGTGGAGGGACGACTGATAATAACAGTCGAAAAGCATTGATTACTGTATCGTGGAAGGAAGGTGTATCAACAACAACGAAATCAGGTGAAACTTACCTATTTAATATATTCAATAATTAATGAAATCAGTAGAAGCTAAAAAAGGTTATTCTTTGATTGAGACTATCATATATGTATCACTTATGGCTCTTCTGGTGGGTGTTATTACTACAGTGATTAATATGCTTTTGACTGCAAATAGTGTGGTTAAAGCAACAAGAAGAGTAGAAAATTCCTCAATAGCATTTAGTGATAAGATCGTCAGAGAAATTCGGGCTGCATCTAGTGCCTCTCTTGTCACGAGCTATCCATATGACAATGATGAGTTGACGCTAACTATACCAACGTCTGGCGGAAGTACACGAACAAGTAGGTTTTATAGAGCAGGGGACCGTGTCATGGTTGATGATAATGGTGTTACAACTGGACCTGTCACACTCTCAAATATGCAGGTGACATCTCTCCATTTTAAAATTATGTCCACCACAACATCACAAGCGATCAAATATGAGATAGTGATGGAAGGTCCAACTTCTACACCAGATGTAAGCGAAAAGTTTTATGGTACAGCAGTGCTTCGAGGTTATTATCATTAATATATTTCTGTGAGTGCAAAAAAAATAGAAACAAATAGAGGCTTTGCTATCATTACCACCGTGGTTTTCTTTTTAGTGATTTCTGTGGCTGTTATTTCTGCTGTTGTGATTCCAACTTCCAATCAGGTAAAGTCCGTACTCCAGGCATCAAAGTCTCGACAGAGCTATCTGGCGGCAGATAGTGTAAATGAAGATGCGTATTATAGACTAAGACTTGGACGAACTCTACCTTCGACTTTATCGTTACCATTTTCAAATGGTGTTGCAGCATCTGCCTCCGTGACTCTCGCAGGAACACAACAGCAGATACTTACCACTGGGACAAGTGGTGATACTACTCGCTATGCCTCAACATATCTAACCCCAGTAGGTTCCGTCATAGCATTTGCATATGGAGCACAAATAGGCACAGGAGGCATTAGTATTGGTGGGGGTTCGACTATTACAGGTGATGTATATTCAAATGGAAGCATAACTGCTGACTCCGCGGTGAATTCAATAACTGGCTCTGTGACTGTGGGCAATAGCTCTCCTGCAACTGTAAATCAGACGAATAGTTATACTGATGGAACATCGCCGCTGTCACTTAATATGGGTACAACTACTGCTTCGCAGGATTTGGCGCAAAGTTTTCAGGTGACGTCAACAGCACAGCTCACGAGTGTAAGGCTTTATATTAAAAAAACAATAGCTGGAGCACCATCGGATGCAACTATTCGTATTGTACCTGATGCGAGCGGTAAACCATCCAATAGTGGTGTTGTAGGTACTGGAACACTTGCTGCAAGTGCAGTAACCACATCGTTTACCTATGTAAATATTCCTATCACACAGGCACCTAGTCTTACTGTAGGGTCGACATATTGGATTGTAATTGATACTCCAACAGTGTCGACAACAAAATATTTTACACTCGCAGGGACTGCAGGTAACATATATACAAATGGTGGTGCGCGATACGGTAAGTGGAGTTCAAGTAATGGACAAAATACATGGGTAAATATTATCCCATCAAGTTATGATTTATATTTTGATATTTATTTAGGAGGGGTGCCGAATACCATTTCTGGAAATGGTCAGTATACACGACTTCAGATTGGCACCGGTGGTTCTGGTGACGCTTGGGCGAACCAGATTAGTAATATTTCTGTTTCGGGCACAGCTTATTGCCAAAGCGGTACAAATCTGTACAACCTAAGCAATTCTACAAAAATATGTAACACTAGTCGTGCAGATCCTACACCTCTTGATTATCCGATAACAGATCAAAACATTATTGATTGGAAAGCGGTCGCAACTGCAGGTGGTGTAAATAATGGCACATACAGTCTTGGTGGAGGGCAAGTGGCATCTTTAGGGCCAAAGAAAATTGTTGGTAATCTTGTTGTGAGTGGCGGAGCGACTTTGAATCTGACCGGGACTGTGTGGGTAACCGGATATATTGATCTAAGTGGAGGATCTGTGATTAAGCTCGCCTCATCTGGTGGGGCATCCGATGGGATGATTATTGCTGACGGAAGAATTATTGTGACCGGAGGGGCTGATATGAGAGGGTCGGGTACGAGTGGCAGCTATATGGTAGCAATGACGACAAGTCAGTGTCCAACTACTGGAAATTGTAGTGGTCCAGAAAACGGTAATGCAGTAGATATACAAGGTGGATCTGGTTCTATGGTGGTGTTTGCTCCATACGGTACAATGGCTATTTCTGGTGGTGGTGTTGTGAACAGTGCTATTGCAAAAAGACTAGTTCTAAATGGAGGTTCGAATATAATTTACAACAGTGGTCTCACATCTATTGATTTCATTACAACCGGAATAAGTGGTAGTGGAGGGGGTGGTAGTGGAGGAAATTGGCAGATAAATAGCTGGGGTGAGGTGACACAATAAAGTTAGAATATTGAATATGGAATTATGTATATAGAATAAATGCGCTGCGGCGTAGCCGCAGCGCATTTTTGAAATTATTATTTTTAGGGTAGAATAGAAAGATAAATCCTGCTCGAAAATTGTAGCGTGTGGGCAGTCGATATTATAACAGGGTGTAAATGAACAGTGATGATGCGCTAACATTAGAAATTATTTATATTTTTTGAACCGGATGAAAAAAATCATTATCGCCAACTGGAAGATGAATCCGATTAAAATAGCGGATGCAAAAAAAAATATTGAGGAAACTAAAAGGATAAGTAAAAAAACTCTTGCAGATATTGTAGTGTGTCCTCCACTTGTTTTTGGTCATTTGCTCCAAAATTCAAAAAGACCACTACTTGGGGCTCAGAATGTATCTTTTGAAAAGGAGGGTGCATTTACAGGAGAGGTAAGCGCAGGGCAGTTGGCGTCATTAGGAGTGACTTATGTCATCATTGGGCATTCTGAGAGGCGTGCCATGGGTGAGACGAGTGAGATTGTAGCAAAAAAGGTGATAGTTAGTCTCGCATCAAAAATAAATCCGATTATCTGTATAGGTGAGAAGGAGCGAAATCAAAGTGCAGAACATTGGCAAGAAATTAAATGGCAGCTCGTTGACTCTCTTCAGGGTATCACTAAGAACAATATCAAAAAGTGTGTGATTGCATATGAACCCGTGTGGGCTATCGGCAAGAAGAGTTCAGGTCCTATGAATCCAGCTGATGTAGCAGAGTCTGCGATTTTTATAAAAAAGGTGTTAACAGAAATGTTCGGGCCTAAAATAGCTGAGGGTGTCCGTATTGTCTATGGAGGGTCTGTTGATGGTAAAAGTGCCAAAGAAATAATGCTTGCCGGAGGTATTGCAGGATTTCTGATGGGACGAGCGAGTCTAAAACCCAAAGAGTTTGAGCAAATAGTGGCATCCACATCGGGCAAATAGACTTATTGTTTGCCTATATCTCCTGTGATATAGTATTTGTATAAGATCAATAACTGGTCTTATTAATTTTCAATATGACACCGACCGCGGTAATGCTTGCTGACAGGTTCTATGTGGATTCAAATACTATCAAAGGTAAAAAAATACTTTTGCGAGTAGATTTTAATATTTCTATAAAAAACAACAAGATAGAGAGTGATTTCCGTATTAGACGAGTTATTCCTACTATAAAAGAGCTTGTAAATGCTGGTGCAAAAGTGATTCTTCTCGCACATATTGATGACAAAGAAGGCGGAACACTTGAACCTGTGGCAAAATACCTTGTAGCAGAATTCCCACGGCTTTTTTTTGTTTCTGATATTTTTTCAAACAATACACGAGTCGCTGTTGATTCTATGAATGACGGAGACGTCATTCTTTTTGAAAACCTCCGAAAATGGCCTGGAGAAAAGGCAAATGATATAGAGTTTGCAAAACACCTTGCATCATTCGGGGATATCTATATTAACGAGGCATTCTCTGTATCTCACCGAAAACACGCATCTATTGATGCCATCACGACACTACTTCCTTCATATTTTGGAAGTGCATTTAAACAAGAGATTACTCATCTTTCTGAAGTATTCTATCCTCACAAACCGTTTCTCGTGGTGATGGGTGGAGCGAAGTTTGAGACCAAAGTACCTCTTGTCTCAAAGTTTCTTGATATTGCGGATCTGGTACTTGTGGGAGGGGCTATCGCAAATGATTTCTTCAAAGCAAAAGATTTTTTTGTCGGTGATTCACTTGTCTCAGAAAGGGAACCAGAAGGAATCAGGGATTTACTCAATCATAACAAACTCATTATTCCGCTTGACGTATATACATCATATAAAGGAGAAAAACTTTTGAAGCATCCAAACGAAGTGGGTATTGGTGAAAAGATTCTGGATGTAGGTACAAAAACAGTAAAAATGCTCAAGATTGCAGTATCTGAATCAGAGTTTGTGCTCTGGAACGGACCACTCGGGAAAGCTGATGGAGGATTTGGTGGAAGTACAGAAGAGTTTGCAAAAATTTTAGCTGCATCAGGTAAAATGTCTATTGTTGGTGGGGGTGATGTGGTAGCCGCAATCGAAAAGCTCGGTATTATGGATAAATTCACTTTTGTCTCGAGTGGAGGAGGAGCTATGCTTGATTTCCTTGCAGATGAAACGCTTGTGGGTATCGAATCTGTCGTTATGTCTCATCGAAGACAAAATTCTGTGACAGTACCTGTAGAAATTCCAAAAAAAACTTTTTTTGAAAAAATAAAGGAATTGTTTTAAAAATAAAAACAGCACCTCATCGGGTGCTGTTTTTTAATCCTTAATCCAGAGATTTTTTGTCATATTTCGCATACTATCTGCGAGTACACGGTCTCGAATTTGTACGAGGTAGTGGAGCTTTCCTCGAGTCATAATGGATACTATATATTCACCAAGTATCCATTGTGTTGAGCTAAAATTATCTCCAGTCCACGGTTTCAGTTTTCTTCTCGTTATATTCTTCTCTCTCATTCTTTCTTCAATCTTGGATTCATTTGTAAAAAGTTTTAAATCCATATCTTCAGATGATCGATTCCAATACCAGAGAATCCATTTTCGATATTTGTCACTTTCTACAAAGGCATGATCTTGAAAACCCCACCAAGTCTTCTCATTTAGATCTCGCATACTCTTTTCCCATATTGGTGTGTTTTTGTAGAGAAAATCCTCTATATCATCACTATTAACTACCTGTACCCTAGGTATTGAATAATTACCGGACTTTGGGAGTGACTCGAGTTCTGGAATAAGCTCGTTAATAATGCTTTCCTCGATTTTGATTTCCCGGAGTTTTTTGTTTACTTGATTTTTGAGGTTTTCTGGAGGGAGTGCTACAAAGTATTTGGTTTTACCGGAGAGATCTTCTGTAATAATGTTTTTCTTCAACAATTCTGCGCAGGCTGCATATGCCGTACTTCGGTTGATACCTGTTAATTTACTTATATTTGCAGGCAGAAGTTTGCCATGCTCTAGGAGGGTGAGGTAGATGTCTATTTCAGTAGGGTTGAGGCCTATCTTTAAGAGTTTTTCCTTCATATACTCCAATTGTAGCAAATCACTCTATTTTGTCAATTAATTATCAACAGAATTATATCATTATATATGAACGTATTATTATAATTCTATACAATATTGTTTTGACCTAATAATAAAAATGTGGTATTCTATACACATTAGCTACAAATTAAAAATATATGATTCAAAAAATAAATGATTTCTTTGTCATAACGAAAAAAGGATCTTCAATCAAAATTGAGATATTTGCTGGGATTTCTACATTCTTGGCGTTGTCTTATATTTTTGTGGTTAATCCAGCAATACTTGGTGCCATGGGGTTAAATACAAGTGCAATTTTCTTTGCTACGATTCTCGGATCTGTAATTGCGACTTTGACCATGGGGCTTTGGGCAAAATTACCTTTTGCTGTTGCTCCAGGACTCGAAATGAATGCCTATGTTGCATATGTTGTTGTGGGTGTCTTAGGGTTTACATGGCAAGAAGCTTTGGGTGCAGTCTTTTGGTCAGGAGTACTTACAGTGCTTTTAAGTTTCACTCCTCTTCGAGTAAATATTGTTAAAGCAATTCCAGATAAGCTAAAGTCGGGGCTTGCTACATCTGTTGGTGTTTTCTTGATGCTTGTTGCATTCAAGGTGAGTGGTATGCTTGCATATGATGGAATAAAAATTATTGGTATTGGAGCATTGACATCACACGAAGCAATTATCTTTTACGTTGGACTTGTATCTGTGATTGTATCTAGAACATTTAAAATTAAAGGTGCAGTGCTTTTGAGTATTATCGTTGCGTCTATTGTTGCACCACTTATAGGAATTAGTCAGACAATAAATCCAATTCATTTTTCAAAAGAAATGTTTGATGGAATGTTCGCACTTGATTGGGGAATAATTTTCAATCCAAAGATTTGGTCTGTGATTCTCGTATTATTTATTCTCGACTTTTACGGAAGTATTGCAAAGTTTATTGGACTTACTAGAAATACTTCTATTGTAGATGAAAACGGAAATCTTTCTGGAATTAAAGAGGGACTCATTGTTGATGGAGGAGGAACGGTTCTCGGTGCTGTGACTGGAACGTCAAATCTTATTACTTATGTAGAAAGTGCTGTTGGTATTGGTGAAGGAGGTAGAACCGGGCTTGTGGCAGTTGTTGTTGCAATTCTTATGTCACTCTTTCTCTTCCTGGTTCCTCTTATAAACTTGGTGCCGGTAGTCGCAACGACGGGAGCGCTACTCTTTGTAGGATTCACACTTTTTCCAACAAAAAAGGATCTCAAGAATTATAACTGGATTGATGTTGTTTCTATCGCTGTAATGGTTGTTGTTACCGTGTGGACTTTCGGTCTTGATAAGGCGATGTTTGCAGGATTTGCATCTTATGTTGTGTTGTCAGTATTCAGTGGGAAATTAAAAGATATAAACGTGTATCTTGTTGGATCTGCATTTGTGTTGCTGCTTAGTATATTATTTTCTTAACAAACTTATATGAAAGCTAAAGCACGAAAAACAAAATATTCTGAACATACCTCTTTCAAGGGGGTTGAGGGAATCAGGGAACTTCTTCGAATTCTACTTGAAGCTGGGGGAAAGGAGCACCACACATTTGGGTCTGCAAAGGAATCTCTCATGATGGGAGACGAATTCTGGCTTGAATACCATAAAGAAAGAGCCAAAAGAGGTATCAAAGCAAAACTCATCTTTAATGAATCCTTGAAAAATTGGGTAAATAAAAATAAATATCCAAAAGTTGAATACAAATTCATCAAGAAAGATTTTGAACCGCTCACAGAGACAATCATAAGAAATGACAAGATTGGTATAATCATTTGGACCAAAGTTCCAATTGGGATCTTGATCTCAAATAAGGTGGCCGCAGAATCTTATGATAAATTCTGGAAGATAATGTGGGACTCAAATCGAATAATGGTGTCAGGCCAAAAACAGTGGGGTAAGGTGCTCAAAGAGCTTGAATCGGAAAAGATAAAGCTCGCATATTATGACAATACACTCATACCACTTCTTGGTAATTTGAAAAATAAGAAAGTGCTCGATTATGGTGGAGGACCAGCGGTTCTTTCTACAGCAATTAAAGCAAAAGGCGCAGACAGCCGTCTGTATGATATTTCATCCGAGATGAGAGAAAGAGCTGGACAGAGAATCGGAAGAGAGAATGTTTATAAAAAGGTTGAAGATATTCCCGAGGGATATTTTGACTTTATTATTTGTAACCTTGTGTTCTGTATTGTGCCAGAGAATGAAGTAAAAAATATTGTAAAGAATATTAAAGACAAGATAAAAGATAATGGTTTTGCTTATTTTGGATTTTGTAATCCTCTTATATTTGATGTTCCAGAATCAAAGATTGACTTCAGAATGCAGACAAAGCATAAATATGAAGACAACCATCATTATAAAAAAATCAAAAAGGAAGGTAACTATGAGATCATCGAATCACACAGACCAATTGAATGGTATATCAAAGTTTTCAAAGATGCGGGACTCAATCTTGTGGACACTATTTTTACTCCAGAGTATGAACTTAAAGGGAGAAAAATAAAAGACTTCATTATTCTGAAATTATCTAAGTAGAATTTAAAAAAAATACACAGTACCTGTCGGGTACTGTGTATTTTTTTTTAAATTAAAGACACTGATTATAAGCTACTCTTTATTTTCTCTGCTACTTCTTCTGCTTCGCCTGGTTTATATTCAATATGAGGACCATGTTCAAAGTTATCCTTGTTGAATCGTGGAACAACATGGAAGTGGGAGTGAAATATTATTTGTCCAGCAGATTCTTCGTTATTCATCAGGATATTAATTCCGTCACTATTTAGTCCATTTTTGACTGCTACAGCAACCTTTTTGACTACAAGTGAGAGTCTCGCCATTGTCTCATCAGTTAGCTCATAAATGTTCTCCGAATGCTCTTTTGGTATGACAAGTGTCTGACCTTGGCTTTTGGGGTGAATGTCCAAAAAGGCGAGTGAATGCTCGTCCTCATAGACTTTAAATGAGGGTATTTCACCTCTAACTATTTTGCAGAATATACAATCATTATTCATATTTGTATTGTATCAGATTTTTTCTGTCGTGTTAAAATTTAAAGACAATGTCCTACAAAATCAGAGAAAATATAGATCAAGATACAAGAAATGGGTTTAAAGAATATTCTGATATTCTTTCCCACATTCTTTTTCATCGTGGGATTAAAACTCGAGACGAGGCACAAGTTTTTCTCTCACCTTCATATGATAGTGGGGTATATGATCCTTTTCTTCTTCATGATATGGATAAGGCGACAGAGAGAATTCTTAAAGCCATTGAAAACAAAGAAAAGATTTGTATTTATTCGGACTATGATGCAGATGGCATTCCTGGCGCAGTAGTGCTCCATGATCTCTTCAAAAGAATTGGATATGATAATTTTATAAATTATATTCCCGATAGAAGTGAAGAAGGGTTCGGGCTCAATAAGGATGCGATGGAGAAAATCGCAAAAGAAGAAGTGAGACTCATGATCACTGTTGATTGTGGAATTGCAGACAAAGAGTGTGTTGATTACGCAAAAACATTTGGTATCGAGACTATTATTACTGATCACCATCTTCCGCATGAGATAATTCCTAATGCGTTCGCAATTGTAAATCCAAAAATCTCTCCAGAGTATCCGGACCAAATGATTTGTGGTGCTGGTGTTGCATACAAACTCGCACAAGGGGTGCTCGCTAAAAACAGATTTGGACTCAAAGAAGGAGAAGAGAAGTGGTTTCTCGATATGGTAGGTATTGCAACATTGTCGGATATGGTGCCACTTGTAAATGAGAACAGATGCTTCGCATTCTTTGGCCTTAAGGTGCTTCGCAAATCAAGACGAATAGGACTTATCAAGCTTTTACAGAAATTGAAGATTGATCAATCTAAGCTCACTGAAGATGATGTGGGGTTTATGATTACTCCTCGTATCAATGCTGCATCGAGAATGGGTATCTCATATGATGCATTTAAACTTCTCACCACTAATGATGTTCTTGAGGCGAATCTGCTTGTCGACAAACTCGAAAAGGTAAACAAAGATCGAAAGGCGACAACCGCACACCTCGTCAAAGAAGTAAAAAAACACATCGAGGCAAAGTATTCTCCGTATTTTAATAACAAAGTGATCGTAGTAGGAGATCCATCTTGGAAGCCGTCACTTCTCGGGCTCGTGGCAAATAGTCTTGCGGAAAAAGAAAACAAACCAGTGTTTCTCTGGGGGCGAGATGGTATGCAAGAGGCTCTCAAGGGTTCTTGTCGAAGTGTGGGTGAGGTGAGTGTAACAGATATTATGACTGGAGTTCCTGAGGGTGTGTTTAATGAATTTGGAGGGCATCATTTAGCTGGAGGATTCTCAGTATCTCACGAATCAATCCATCTCCTTGAAGGAGAACTTGAACGAGCGTATGAAAAGTGTGGGGCTGTGGTAGGTGAAATTCAAAAATGGGCTGATTCTTCTGTAACACTAAGTGAAATAAATAGTGATTTTGTACGACAGGTTGAGATGGTGGCACCATTTGGAACAGGGAATCCAAAACCTCTATTTCTCATTGCTAATACGCCAGTTGAGAGTGTGCAGATGTTTGGCAAAACAAAAGAGCATTTGAAAATAATTCTAGTCAAACCGAATGGAGGAATACTTGAGGCGATCTCATTTTTTGCATCAGAAAAACTCTTTGAACAAGCAAGCGGTAAAAAGACCTTGTCTCTTGTTGGGGTGGTGGAGAGGTCTTTCTTTTTGAATAAGGAGAGTATTAGGATAAGGATTGAGGAAATAGTCGATTAGAGGGCTAATCAAAAGTATTCAAGTATCACTAATTAATAATTAATCATAAAAAAACTCACATCACTTCCGTGTGCGAGG
This sequence comes from uncultured Candidatus Saccharibacteria bacterium, assembly GCA_964554765.1. Lineage (GTDB taxonomy): Bacteria > Patescibacteriota > Minisyncoccia > Phycocordibacterales > CAIRYW01 > JAQBQZ01. The sequence goes on along the minus strand of CAZKPS010000001.1, from coordinate 73,402 downwards.
TTTTAAATACTTCTTGAATGTGCGAATCCATTTATGGACCTGGTCACAAACTAGTTCTCTTAAGGTAAGGTTTACATCTTCCATTTTTGGTCGAAGACCCATAACTCGTTCAAGCTCCGTATTTTGCTCAAATGTGATATTAGGAACAACTCCATGTTTCTTAATTCCTTCGATCAATAGATGAACCTTAAGCTCATTCATAGGTATTTTGGCCCTTCTTGCCCATAGCTCATAGAACCTTCGTTCTGATACCGGCAAATTTTCAATGGGGACTTTGATTTTGTGATCATTCATATCTCTGCGCATTCTAGCACACGTCATCTAAGTGGCAAATTTATTTTCTTTTAACTTTTAACTTTCTCCTTTATACTGTTTATTATGAGTAAAACAATCATATTTACTGATGGTTCATCGAGGGGTAATCCTGGTCCTGGAGGGTGGGGTGCTATTGTCTCATACGATGAAATGCGCGAGGCGCGAGTGCGGGAGATTGGCGGGAGAAATACTAATACGACTAATAACAGGATGGAACTCACAGCTGTCATCGAAGCTATTGATTTTGTGATAAGTAAAAATCTCACCGAGGGCATTGTTCTCTATACTGATTCAGAATATGTAAAGAAAGGGGCAACCGAATGGATCCACGGATGGAAGCGAAATAATTGGCAGACAAGTACTAAAGGAGAGGTGCTCAATCGTGATCTTTGGGAGACATTGTCATCAATGCTGTCAAAAGTGAAGGTTGAATTTAAAGTTATTCCTGGACACTTTGGAATTGCGGGGAATGAACGGTGTGATGTGATAGCGACAACATTTGCTGATGGTACACCAGATGTGCTATTTAATGATGTGAAAGAAAAATATACAATTGATCTTGATGCAACTAAACAATCATTTGCAACTAATGCTACAAAATCTAAGTCTTCTTCAAGTAAAAAGGCATATTCGTATGTAAGTATGATTGATGGGGTGGTCAAAACTCATGCGACTTGGGCAGAGTGCGAAGCGAGGGTGAAGGGTAAAACTAATGCTCGTTTTAAAAAAGTATTCTCAAAAGAAGAGGAGGATGCACTCGTGAAAAGTTTTGTGAGATAATATTCTCGTGGAAAATAATAGTGGTAAATATTTCTATGTTTCTGTAGTTGGATTTTTTCTCGGTATTGCGCTTGCTGATTTGTTTCATCTCTCTTTTTATACTCTTTGTTTCACGTTTATGCTCGCTATAGCGATTTTGTGTTTCCTTTTGATTCACAAAAGGGTTCAAGATGTTGAAATAAATAAAATAATCGCACTCTGTGTTGTTTTTGTTATCACCTTCTCGCTCGGGGGATTCAGGGTTAAAAGTGTGTTACAGAGTGAATCAGATCTTTCTCTTACTCCCTACGAAGATAAAAACGTTATTCTAGTCGCGAAAGTTTCGGATGAATTGAATAACAATAAGCTTCTTCTTAATGTCTTTGCTGTAGTTCAAGATAATGTTCCACAATATATTCCGTCCGAGAAAATAATATATAAAAATGCGGTAGGTGTCTTTGGATACAATGATACGATTGTTATAAAAGGTAAAATTCAAAGACCTCAAAACTTTGATTCAAAATATGACAGAGACTTTGACTATGTGTCATATCTCAAAAGACAGGGGATTTATCACGAGGTATCTTTTGGGGGTGTTGTTGAGCAAAAGCAGAATGATGAAATAACACTTCGGACAGTTCTATATAAAATCAAAAATTGGTTTACAAGCAATGTTGAATCTCTGGTTTCTGAACCAGAATCATCTCTTGCAAATGGCGTGACGCTAGCTGGCAAGGGTGCACTTCCTAAAGATGTTCAGGAGGATTTCGTAAAAGCAGGACTTATTCATATTGTGGTTCTCTCTGGATACAATATTGCGATTGTGATTCGTGCGATGATGTATCTCTTTGGGATGTGGGGTAGGAGGCTAGGAATAATATTTGCTGGCGTTGGAATTGTTCTCTTTGTCATAATGACTGGAGGAACACCACCTGTGGTGCGCTCTGCTATTATGGCATCTATTACGCTTCTCGGGTCTCTGTCTTATAAAACAGTGATTCAAAATCGTGCACTATTCGGTGCGGGATTTTGCATGGTACTTTGGAATCCGTATTCACTTTTGTATGACATATCTTTTGCTCTCAGTGTGCTCGCAACATTTGCGATTATTAATTGTGCTGAACCTATGAAGAAAGGTCTTACAAAGGTGACGGAGAAATTCCAGATAAGGCAAATACTTTCTGAAACTTTGGCGACCCAAATCATTGTGCTGCCATATCTTCTTTATGAAATCGGCAATCTCTCAATTGTTGCTCCTATTTCAAATATTATTATCTTGCCACTTATACCTTGGATAATGTTACTTACATTTATTGTTGGAATGATTGCATTTATACCTGCCATATCGCTCCCGTTTGCAGGGCTACTTATTATTCTCTCTACATTTGTGATTTGGACTGCGCACACATTGGCGAATATTCCGTTTGGATATTTTGATATAAAATATTTTCCTCTGTGGGCAATGTTACTTTGTTATCTAGGATTTTATATATTCTCTCTTTGGGTTGAACACAAAAGAGGAAAGGGAATGGAGAAGGCGGGTAATACGGCAGAGCCGTATTAATAGTTTGTAATTTATAGTCTGCTGTCATTAACAAAATACAGCACCTCTAGGTGCTGTATTTTCTATAAACTAATGACTACCTACTTTCGTGCTTCCTCAAATCTCTTCGCTACCACTTCTTGGTTTGTTGCCATAAGATACGCTTCTACATATTTTTTCTTATCCGATGGAGTATAGTCCATAAGGTATGAATGTTCCCACATATCGATTCCGTAGATAAACGTGAGACTATTTAGCTGTCCTAGATGTTGTTCGTCTACCCATGCATTAATGAGCTTGTTTGAAACTTTGTCGTACCAGAGTACTGCCCATCCAATACCTCGAGTCATACAAAGTGTTTTGAATTCGTTAAGCCAGTTTTCGACACTTCCAAAATCCTCAACTAGTTTTTTGTCGAGGGCCGAACCCATCGCCTGTCTGTGACCACCTTCGAGTTGTTCAAAATAGTATTCGTGGTTTCGCATCCCATCGAATTCAAAAGCGAATCGTCGGTTGAGTTCGCCGATTACGTACGCATTCTTCTCAGTGTCTGCTTTGTATTCATTGAGCTTTTCTTGAATGAGGTTTGCATGCTTTACGTAGCCTGCATAGAGTTTGAGATGTTCCTCAATAGTCTTTGATGAAATTCCATTTATTTCAGGAATTGTGAATTGTTTTGTTTGAAACATAAATAGTAAATAATAAGTAACTAATAACTAATAATGAATGATTTGGTAATCGTCATTTTCTACGGCCGTAGAAAATGACGATTACTTCCTTGTTTCTTTATGGAAGAAGTATACCATTTTTTGAATATTCATTATAATTATAAGAATTATGGATAAAAGAGGAAAAATTGCTTTCATTTGCCTGAGTATTCTTGTTTTAACATCTATTTCATTCTTTTTTATCTCTCATACTACTGGTCATCATGGGAGACTTTTTATTTCATTCCTTAATATTGGACAAGGAGATGCAATCTATATCGAAGCTCCAAATGGTAGACAGATAATGGTTGATGGAGGTCCTGATAAAGTGGTACTTCGAGAACTGGGTAAAGTCATGCCGATGTTCGATCGAAGTATTGATGCAATACTCATCACGAATCCTGACAAAGATCATATTGGAGGATTCATTGATATTATGAATAAATATAAAGTCGATGAGATTATTGAGCCTGGAACTATTTCACCGAGTGATACCTATAAGACGGTGGAGAGTCTTGTGAGGAAAGATAGGCTTCAACAAATCTTTGCTCGACGAGGAATGAATATTATTCTCGACAAAGAACGGAATATTTATTTACATATTCTTTTTCCTGATCGTGATGTGTCGAAACTTGCAACAAACGATGGATCGATTGTGGCGAAGCTTGTGTATGGAGACACTTCGGTTTTGCTCCAGGGAGATTCACCTCAAAATATCGAGAAGTATCTCCTTACATTAAATACGTCTGAACTCGATACTGATATTCTAAAAGCTGGACATCACGGATCGCGAACTTCAACGAATAAAAAATATGTCGAAGCTGCATCGCCAAATTATGCGGTAATATCGTGCGGGGTCGATAATTCATACGGACATCCTCATGAGGAAACTCTCGACACTTTAAATAGTTTGAATGTTCCGATACTTCGGACGGATACTGTGGGAAGGATTAGTTTTGAGTCGGATGGAGAGAGATGGGAGAGAGTGAATTAATTTAAGAATATAAATATTCAAGTATTCAAATAAAAAAACTCGCGACCGGGGTGCGTGCGCGAGAGATTGTGGCAAAAGGAACGGCAGATCAAGTGGTGACGATGTACACATACACACCCGCGTCCTCACCGTCGAGTATGATGACCGTGTCTTCATCTGTTATTTGTGTAAGAGATGCAACAAGGCAGTGCTCGGGGAACCGAAGGTCTTGAGTGTCCAGGAATTTCTGAGCCTCATGCGTAATCTCGACTTGCTCAGGAGGCTCCGTTTCAGGAACTGGAACCTTGTTCTGATGCTGCGTTGCGGTCTGGAATGCTGCATCGATATGTTCGGACAAATCTCCGGAGATATCGACAAGTTGTGCTTCTTCGGGGCATCGAGGGAGTGTGCTTTTGGTTATGTGAATCATGGTAATGGAGTAGGTGAGTGTTTCGAATGGCTGTTTCCATTTGTATTTATACTCCTAAACAATAGAAAGTCAAAAAGTGGCGAAGCTGAAGGCTCGTGCTTTTGTTTTTTTAGAGACTCTTCCAAACAGATTCAAAAATCATTTTTTGAGTTTCAAATATTCCTTGATCCTCAATGATGAGTCCGTGAGGAATGTTATTTTCTCCCACTGATATCATTGCTACCTTACCAGCATAGATGAGTGTGTATGTCGCTGCACTTCCTTTTTTTGAGAGCCATTTTCTTTCGTCTTTTCCTGATGTCGCGCCACCTGGGCCATTAGCAATTGTGCGCACAAAAATCTTTCTTTTGATTCGGTGTTCGGTAAAGTCTGGGAATGCGTCTTTGTGGTAGAGGTAAGGTCTGATAGCTGAAGAGGAGTAGACGACATACTTTTTGTCTTTGATTTTTTCTGTCGAATCGAGCACATCGTTGAGAATTGATCTCACTCCACTGTAGTTCTCATAAAACTTTACAACTGGCTGACCTATAGAATTTTTTGAGAGGGTAGAGAGTTCTGGGATTATTCTCTCGATATCTCGGGACACTTCATCAATCTCGTTTTTCTTACGAGCAAGGATTTTTGAAAGAATTTTTGGGTCTTCTGCAACGAAGTGTTGGTGTTTTTCTTTGTGATAATACGAAACAAGTCCTTCCTTTTGAAGTGTCTTCAGAATTTCATATGTTGTTCCTCGGTTGATACCAGATTTCTCTGCGAGCTTCCTAATTGCGATTGGTCCTGAAGAGAGAAGAGAGAGATAAACTGCTGCATCTTTGTCCGTAAGTCCCAGCTTTCTAAATATAGTTTCTACATTTGTCATTTTAATTGACTTAAATATACCATCGATACAGGCAGGATACAATGTGGATAAGTGTCAAAAATAAAATGACATTTATAGATATTTATTAAAATTAATTATATTAAATATAGCTTTATCGGATAGTTAATTTGTCATTAATTTTATTGACAATAAGCTTTATGTGACTATAATAAACATTGATAAATAATCTTGTTCTTTTGCTCTCACGTGAGGGCAGACAAACCAATAGACAAGATTTTCAATCCGAAACTAAACCACATCCCATGAAGCCCCTGATTCCCGTAATCCCAATACCCGCATCAGCCAGGACCATTAACCTGACTGGCGCTGAGCACTATGACTGGACCCTGTTTAACAAGGCTGATGAAGATCTTCAGATCATGTGTCCACAGGGCAAAGAGTGCCGATCATCCTTTACCACCACCGCCGAGTTCGATGGTACGAATGATCATCTGATTGTTCATGGAGGTCTGTCAACCCTCTTCGTTCATCTGCTTGTGGCTCAACAGCTTCAGGGCCAAAAAGGTTTCCTTCCGGTCGATCGGTCAATGACCGTTATGTTGAAAGGAACTGAATATCTTCTCGGTTACTCAGATGAACCTGGCGATACTGGCTGGTACCTTGTCCGCAAGGAAGTCTAGCCCGATCCTGTCTCTTGCATTGACCATCTTGCTTGCGAGGTGGTCAGTTTTTATATTTAAATATTCATATAATAGAAAGCCGTGCCTTACTGGCACGGTACACCTTTTGGGTCGAGTACGACCTCAAAAGCTCTTGCGTTTGGGACCCTTCTCCCAAGCTCACCCATCGGGGCGGCTTTTGTTTTGGAATTTAGATAAGACCTGCTTTCTTCAATGTCTTGTATGCTCCGTTCTTGTTGATAGTCTTGATACCTCGAGCAGAGAGCACGAGTGATACAGACTTCTGGAGTTCTGGGATGAAGATTCTTTTCTTCTGGAAGTTTGCAGACCGTCGGATTTTGCCGCAAGGGTTAAACTGCGTCGCTCGAGTACGGTTTGAGTATCTTCCTCCCATTTGTGATGATTTCTTTGTGATTGGGCAAACTTTCATATAATTTGAATTTATTTAACAGTAAAATGTATGGTATCATAATAATCTATGGAAATCAACTTTTATTTTCAAATCGCCGTTATTATTGTTTCTATTATCCTCCACGAGCTGGCTCACGGGTATACTGCCTACTTTTTAGGTGACCCTACTGCTAAATACGAGGGAAGACTGACCTTAAATCCTCTGAAGCATTTGGAGATTTTCGGGTCTATACTAGTACCACTTATTACATATTCTCTTGGGGGAGTGGTGTTCGGGTGGGCAAAGCCTGTGCCGTATAATCCATATAATATAAAGAATAGATATGGGGAAGTAATGGTGGCAGCCGCCGGACCTCTCTCAAATATTCTGGTAGCTCTTGTATTTGCAATGTATTTTAGAACTTTGGGGGCCGGAGCTATTGCATCACCTGAGGGGATTCTCTCACTTCTTATTGTAGTGGTGAATGTGACTTTGGCTGTATTTAATATGATTCCTATTCCACCGCTCGATGGATTCAAGGTGTTTACTGGTCTTCTGCCTTACAATTTCAGATATATCAAGGAATATATTGAGAAAAACATACTTTTGTTCATCCTTATCTTCATTTTCGGGTTCTCTTTTGTACTTGATCCTATTGTAGCTTGGCTTTTTAAACTCCTTACAGGAATCGGTGGGGGTATATAGCTCTTAATTTCTATGGTTCTCTATGTCTTTGGATTTAGAAGTTAAACACTTTAGTGGAGTAAAACATTACTTGAAAAGACTTCGCAGGTGGGTAACCGAGACCGAGCAAAAATTCAGTAGAATTTTATGCGTGCTTTTCGAGTAGTGTTTTGCGGAGCACCATTTGCATTTATCTATTGTGTATAGTATATTGTCGCAATAGCCCATAAGGGCGTTTTAATTTATATATGCCAACAATAAGTCAACTCGTAAAAAGAAATAGAAAGCACAAGCAAGCTAAGCCAAAAGCCGTGGCTTTGCGAAAGAGTTTTAACATACTCATGAACCGACCTGTATATCACAACTCTCCATTCAAGAAGGGTGTGTGTACAAAGGTAACTACAAAGACTCCTAAGAAACCTAACTCAGCTGTTCGAAAAATTGCCCGAGTTCGACTTTCAAACGGAATGGAAGTAACGGCCTACATCCCAGGTGAAGGCCACAACCTCCAAGAACACTCAGTGGTACTTCTTCGAGGTGGAAAGGTAAAAGATGTCGGTCTCCGATATACTATCGTACGAGGAGTTCTCGACTGTACTGGAGTAGAAAAGCGACGAAAGGAGCGATCAGCTTACGGAACAAAAAAGCCGAAAGAAAAGAAAGCTTAAATTTAATTAATTAATAAGTGGAGTACCTCGAAAGAGGGAACAAAACCCGAGGAGTTTTTAAAAAACCTCACGGGCAAGTACACAACAAAAATACAATGCGAAGAAAAATAAAGAATAAACCTGTTATCCGACCTGACGCTGACTTTAAGTCAGAGAAAGTTGCGAAGTTTGTAAACTACGTAATGGAAAGTGGAAAGAAGCGAGCTGCACAGAAGATTGTTCGAGATGCTCTCGAAGTTATCAAAGAAGAAATGAAAGTTGAGAATCCTCTTGAAATTTTCGAATCTGCACTCAAGAACACTGGTCCTCTTATGGAAGTACGAAGCCGACGAGTGGGAGGTGCTAACTACCAGGTACCACGAGAAGTTCGAGCAGAGCGAAAGAATTTCCTCTCTATGAAATGGATTATCGAGGCTGCACGAGCAAAGAAAGGTAAGCCAATGCATGTAAAACTCGCAGAAGAGATCATGCTTGCACACAAAAATGAAGGTGAAGCGGTTAAGAAGCGAGAAAACACACATAAGATGGCTGAGGCTAACAAGGCGTTCGCACACTTTGCTTGGTAATATTCTAAATTAAATCAATAAACTAAAAACACACCGTGAAGGTGTGTTTTTAGTTTATTGATTTAATTTGATGGACATCTCTTGATAATAGTGTATACTACAGGTTAAGTTATCTCTCGTAGGTATTTAAGGTTAAGTCTTTATATATTTGAGGTGGGGTAATAATTAGTATTAAGTCATAAATATATAATGGCAAAAAAATTATATGTCGGAGGTCTCTCATACAGTACTAACGACGCAGGATTACGAGCGGCTTTTGAGAAAGTAGGTAAGGTTCTCTCAGCAACAGTTATCATTGACCGAATGTCAGGCCGATCAAAAGGTTTTGGATTCGTTGAAATGGAAAACGATGCAGAAGCAGATGCTGGTATCGCAATGTACGACGGCAAGGAACTAGACGGCCGACGAGTAACTGTAAACGAAGCTCGACCTATGGAAGAACGACCACGACGAGATGGCGGGTTCTCTCCACGACGATAATCTAAAGGCTTTAGGCTTTAAAGAAAATCAAAAAAGCGGCACCTTTAGGTGCCGCTTTTTGTATTGCATTATTTGATATCTTAATGTATTCTGTCACTAATGAAGGTTCTCCCTTCGCTTTTTAATTTTAATTAAAATTTATTAATTTATAGGCTAAGCCCTAGGCTCGAGCCCAAGTCACATAATTATGAACAGAGATTATCCACTAGAAAAAGTACGAAACTTCGGTATTATCGCACACATTGATGCTGGTAAGACAACAACATCAGAACGAATCCTTTACTACACAGGTATGTCACACAAGATTGGTGAGGTACATAACGGTGAAGCGACAACAGACTGGATGGAGCAGGAAAAGGAACGAGGTATCACTATTACTGCAGCTGCTATTACTTGTTTCTGGAATCCTACATATATGGGTACTGATAGATCTCTTATGCACCGATTCAATATCATCGATACTCCAGGACACGTGGATTTTACAGTGGAAGTAGAACGATCTCTTAAAGTTCTCGATGGTGGAGTTGTGGTGTTTGATGGTGTGGCTGGTGTGGAACCTCAGTCTGAAACCGTGTGGCGACAAGCTGATAAATATCGAGTGCCACGATGTTGTTTTATCAACAAGCTTGACCGAATGGGTGCATCATTTGAGCGAAGTTTTGCATCTATCATCGACCGATTGAACAAGAATGCTGTTCGAATGCAGATTCCGATTGGTCTCGAAGAAAACCACAACGGTGTGATTGATCTTCTCAAGATGAAGGCATACTTCTTTGAAGGAGAAATGGGTAACACTATTCGAGAAGCAGAAATCCCAGCAGAATATCTCGAGGATGCAAAGAAATACCGAGCAATGCTCGTAGAAAAAGTTGCAGAACTCGATGAAGCAATGATGAATGATTTCCTTGAAGGAAAAGAAATTGCTATCGCGGATTTGAAGCGAGTAATCCGAAAGGCAACAATCGCAAACCAGCTTTTCCCAGTGTTTACAGGATCAGCACTCAAGAACAAGGGTGTACAGCTCGTACTTGATGCGGTGGTTGAATACCTTCCATCACCACTTGATATTCCAGCAGTAAAAGGAATCGACCCAAATACAAATGAGGAAATCGAAAGAAAAGCTTCTGACTCTGAACCATTTGCTGCGCTCGCATTCAAACTCCAGACAGATCCATTCGTAGGTCAGCTTACATTCTTCCGAGTATACTCTGGAACAATCGAAGCAGGATCATACATCTACAACTCAACAACAGGTAACAAAGAGCGACTCGGACGAATCGTACGACTTCAAGCAAACAAGCGAGAAGAAGTGAAGAAAGTATATGCTGGAGAAATCGCAGCTGCGGTAGGTCTCAAGGAAGCGAAAACTTCACATACATTCTGTGACGAAGCAAACCCAATCATTCTTGATCCAATCAAATTCGCAGAACCTGTGGTGTCACTCCGAATCGAACCAAAAACAAAAGCAGACCAAGAGAAAATGGGTATGGCTCTTAAGAAACTTTCTGATGAAGATCCAACATTCCGAATCTCTACAAATCAGGAAACTGGAGAAACATTGATCTCAGGAATGGGTGAGCTTCATCTCGAAATTATGATTGACCGAATGAAGCGAGAATTCAACGTTGAAGCAAACGTAGGTAAACCACAGGTAGCATACAAAGAAACTATTACTGCCGAAGCTGAAGCTGAACATAAATATGTTAAGCAGTCTGGAGGTAAGGGTCAGTATGGTCACGTGGTGCTTACACTTCGACCACTTAAGCCTCTTGAAGAAGGGGCAAAGGTTCCAAAGAACGTAACACGTGAAGAAGGGTTTGAATTCATCGACTCTATTAAGGGAGGTGTTATTCCACAAGAATTTATTCCTGCTGTTGAAAAGGGTGTGAAGGAAGCAATGGATCGAGGTATTGTTGCTGGATTTAAGATGGTAGATGTTTCTTGTGAACTTACATTTGGTTCTTACCACGATGTGGACTCATCTGAAATCGCCTTCAAGATTGCAGGATCACAAGCGTTCCAAGAAGCTGCTAAGCGAGCAAAGCCTGTTATCCTCGAACCTATCATGAAAGTTGAGGTTGTAACACCTGAAAAATTCATGGGTGACGTAACTGGAAACTTGAGTTCAAAGCGAGCACAGATTGTATCTATGTCAGACCGAGGTCAGAACAAAGCAATCCTTGCAATGGTGCCACTATCTGAAATGTTCGGATATGTAACAAGCCTCCGATCTCTTACAGAAGGACGAGCATCATCAACAATGGAATTCGATCACTATGAGATTGTGCCTCCAAATGTTGAGAAGCAAATCCAGGAAGCGAAGAAATAATCGCTCCGCTCAAAGTATACAAGGGTCAAGAAACAAATAATCAAATAAAAATGCACCGCGCCTAAAGGCGCGGTGCATTTTTATTTAGTGTTATACTTTCTTAATGACAGACTGGCACCAAATATTAGGAACTACTGGTGGTGTACTCGCATTCTTTTCTATTATTCCGTATATAAAAGATATTTTGCACGGAACTACTCGTCCTAATGTTGTTTCGTATGTGCTTTGGTGTATTCTGCTTTCGATATCTGCTCTTGCTCAATATAGTGCGGGCGCATCATGGACAATAATACTCGTCATAGGAGATCTGCTTGCTGCACTTACTGTCGTTGTATTTTGTTTTACTGGATATGGATATAAAAAATATGGGCCAATAGAAATTATTTGTTTTGTACTTGCAATAGTTGCAATTATACTGTGGCAGACAACAAACAATCCACTCCTTGCGATCATATTCTCGCTCGTTGCGGATATTCTTGCAGGGGTTCCGACAATAGTAAAAACATATCGAGATCCAAAGTCTGAATTACCTTTAGGATGGTTTATGGTGGCTTTTGGAGCATTTCTCAGTCTTATCTCAAATACTATTTTTGATTTACCAAACCTCCTTTTTCCAGTATGGATACTTATTGTAAATACACTTGTCGGATTTTTGGCGTTAAGAAAAGGGTGATTGTGTTAGTTTGGAGTTGTGGTAGTATCGTGGTGGTTACGTTGTTTTACTACACACCAATTCCAATCCTATGAAAGCATTCCTTATCGCTCTTGTTGTCGAGGCTCTCATCCTCTGCTGGTACATTGATATGGTTGATAATGAATCTGGGGTAGATCAAGATATTGATCCCGAAGAAGATGATGTTAGCGACAGTCTTATTTTCGAGGTCATATCGGCAATCTTTGTATTCATTGATGTTGCGTGGATCTCGGTCCTTGTATACTATCAATTGTATTACTTATTTAGCCCATGTTTCTCATGGTATTCCTACGGCTGCGCATAAGAGTACACCTCTATTTGTATCTCATTGCAATCAGCAGTGGGATTTTTTATTTATGCTATACTTTGCAACATATGAATTTTATTTTTAAAAAATATTCACCACTCCTTGTATTCATTGCTGCAATGCTTTGGGCGACTGATGCGCCATTTCGTGTATACCTCACCAAAGATCTTTCGAGTAATTTTATTGTCCTCGTAGAACATTTAATTAATCTTGTCTTTGTTCTTCCTCTCCTTTTCATTTCTCGAGATTCTATCAGGAAACTCTCAAAAAAAGATTGGTGTTTTGTGTTTGCTATTGGGGTAGGGGGTTCTGCTCTCGCATCAATTGCTTTTACGGAAGCCTTTCATTATGTAAATCCTTCTGTAGCAATAATCCTTCAAAAACTCCAGCCGTTTATAGCGATTCTCCTTGCGGGCATAATTCTCAAAGAGAAAATGCCGAGACGCTTCTGGTTTTGGGCCACCGCTGCAATCTTCGGAGCTTATATTATCTCTTTTCCCAGTTTTTTGCCGAGACTTTATGATGGTGAGGTGTGGAATCCTAATATTGTAGGGGTCTCATATGCACTTTTGGCAGCGTTACTTTGGGGTGCCTCAACGGTTTTTGGTAAATATGTCTTAAATACAGCTACATTTGAGGCTATGACGGCTCTACGGTTTGCTGTCGCCTTTGTATTTCTTTTGGGACTAAATCTCAAAACAGGTGAAATATATGAAATAGTGCTTCTTTCAGCTACTGATGTGCTCTATCTTGTTATTATAGGGATTGTGTCGGGTTCCTTGTCACTTTTGCTCTATTATCGAGGTCTTCAGAACACAAAAGCTTCAATAGCTACTATAGCTGAACTCGGATTTGTCTTTGCTTCGCTTCTCATTAACTACATATTCCTTGATGCACAGTTTCTTTTGGTGCAGGGAGTGGGTATTATAATCCTCCTTGTGGCAGTGCTCAGTCTCGTAAGGGCAAATAGGGGAGAGTAGTTGTTGACATATATATTCTCTGTGATAGTATGACTTTTAACGCTTTTGCGTGTTTTTTGTTTAAAAAAGCAGTAAATATCGCAAACCTAGCGCAATTATCAAATCGTTTTTAAGTTACTTCTCTAAAATGGCTTCTCGCGCATTTTGGAGAGGATAATTAAAGACAAACACCGAAAGGTGGTTAATCTATATAAATAATATATATGGCAGAAGTATTCAATCGTTCAAAGCCTCACGTAAACGTAGGTACTATTGGACACGTAGACCACGGAAAGACTACTCTTACCGCGGCTATTCTTAATGTGCTTTCACGAGCAGGTAACAACGTAAAGTTGAAGGCTGTTGATCAGATCGACAACGCCCCTGAAGAAAAAGCTCGAGGAATTACTATTAACCTCTCACACAACGAGTACGAAACTGCAGCTCGTCACTATGCTCACATTGATGCTCCAGGTCACGCCGACTACATCAAGAACATGATTACTGGTGCAGCTCAGATGGACGGTGCGATCCTCGTTATCGCAGCTACTGACGGTGTTATGCCACAGACTCGAGAGCACGTTCTCCTTGCAAAGCAGGTGGGAGTGCCAAAGATTATCGTATTTCTTAACAAGTGTGATATGGTGCCTGACAAGGAACTTATCGATCTTGTTGAAGAAGAAGTACGAGATCTTCTTGCATCTCAAGGATTTGACCGAGATTGTCCAGTTATCCGAGGTTCAGGACTCAAGGCTCTTGAAGCTTCTGGAGTTGATGATGAGTGGTCAAAGAAAGTGCTTGAGCTTGCTGAAGCGCTCGATACTTACATCCCTATGCCAGTTCGGGAAACTGACAAACCATTCCTTATGCCTGTAGAAGATATCTTCTCAATTGAAGGACGAGGAACTGTGGTTACAGGACGAATCGAACGAGGAATGATTAAGGTTGGTGAAGAAATCGAAGTTGTGGGTATCAAAGAGACTCAGAAAACTACTGTTACTGGTATTGAAATGTTCAACAAACAGCTCAATGAAGGTATGGCTGGTGACAATGCAGGTATTCTTGTTCGAGGTCTTAAGAAAGAAGATATTACTCGAGGACAGGTTCTTGCTAAGCCAGGATCTGTAAAGCCACACTCAGAATTCGAAGGAGAAGTATACATTCTCAAGAAGGAAGAAGGTGGACGACATACTCCATTCTTCTCAGGTTACAAACCACAGTTCTATATCCGAACAACTGACGTTACTGGAGAAGTAACACTTAATGCAGGAGTAGAAATGGTTATGCCTGGAGATACTGTAACATTCAACGTTAAGCTCGTTGCTCCTGTTGCTCTTGAAGATCAGACACGATTTGCTATTCGAGAAGGAGGTAAAACTGTAGGCGCTGGAGTTGTAACTAAGATCGTAAAATAATATGAATTAAAGTGAGAGGTGGTGAGGCAACTCACCACCCACCACTTGAAACTCATAACTAAAATATATGGCAGTCGAAACAAAAACAAAAAAAGAAAAAGCATCTGGAGGCGCTCCAAAACTTCGAATTCGTGTTCGAGCGTATGATCACAAGATTCTTGATGCATCTGTAAAGCAGATTATTGATACTGCTCTACGATTTGATGCTCACATCTTGGGACCGATTCCGCTTCCAACAGAAATTCGAAAATATACTGTGAACCGTGCTTCATTCGTTTTCAAGAATGCGCGAGAGCAGTTTGAAATGAGAACTCACAAGAGACTCATTGACATTACTAACCCAAATCCAAAGATCATCGAAGCTTTGTCTAATATGTCTCTACCTTCAGGTGTGAATATTGATGTAAAAATGATGTAATCCCTAAAATCTATGAAATACATTCTCGGAACAAAAATCAATATGACACAGATGTTTGCAGAAGACGGGACAGTAAGTCCGGTCACTGTAATCAGTGCAACACCATCAAAGGTGACACAAGTTAAAAGTAAGGAAAAAGACGGTTATACAGCGGTTCAGATCGGATTCGGTGAAAGAAAAGCTAAGAATATTTCTAAAGCTGTTTCAGGACACACAAAAGATGTTGGATCATTCCAAACTCTCCGTGAATTCCGAATCGAAGGAGGTGAAATGCCTTCACGAGGGGATGAAATTACAGTTGATGCTTTCAAAGAAGGTGACATTGTAGAAGTCTCAGGAATCACAAAAGGTAAAGGATTCCAAGGTGTTGTTAAAAGACACGGATTCAAAGGAGGTCCACGATCACACGGTCAGAAGCACTCAGAACGAGAGCCAGGTTCTATCTCTGGAGGTACCAGAGAAGGAGGACGAGTACCAAAGGGTATGAGAATGGCAGGACGAACTGGTGGAGATCGAGTGACTGTAAAAGGTCTTCGAATTGTATCTATCGACAAAGAAAACAATCAAATAATGATAAGTGGCGCGGTTCCAGGTCGGCGTGGCACAGTTCTCGAAATCAGAAGTAAATAAAACATATGGAAACATCAATTTATACAAAAGAAGGAAAAGCAAAAGGAAAGATAACTCTTCCTGAAGAAGTTTTCGGTGTGAAATGGAATTCTGATCTCGTGCACCAGGTTGTAAACTCAATCATGACTTCAAAGCGAATGGGCACAGCTCATACAAAAGATCGTGGAGAAGTACGAGGAGGAGGAAAGAAGCCTTGGGCACAGAAGGGAACAGGACGAGCACGACACGGATCATCTAGATCGCCTATTTGGGTAGGAGGAGGTGTTGCTCATGGACCACGAAACGACAAAAACTTTGATCGAAAAATCAACAAGAAAGTAAAGGCTAAATCAATCGCAGTTATTTTGTCACAAAAATATCGAGATGGAGAAATAATCTTTATGGATTCATTTGGTTTTTCAGAGCCAAAAACAAAAGAAGCAGTAGCTGTGATGAACAACATTGCATCTGTAAAAGGTTTTGAAAAAGTGGCTACAAAGAGAACTAATGCTCTCCTTGTTGCAACTTCAGCAAAAGACAAGAATACTGAAAAATCATTCAGTAATATTTCTAAATCTTTTGTTTCTGAAGTTCGAAATCTAAACCCGGTCGACCTTATGAAGTACAAATACTTGGTGATCGAAAATCCTCTAGTATCTGTCGGACTTATCAAAGAAAGACTAGTAAAATAAATTTATGAAATTCGATCCAAGTACAATCATCATACGACCAAGAATCACAGAAAAGGCTGCAGCACTTTCTGAAACTGGAAATGTATATACATTCGAAGTGACAAAATCTGCAACTAAAACTACTATCAAACGAGCTATCAAGGAAATTTACAAAGTAGCTCCTACTCGAGTAAATATTGTAAAACTTGCAGCAAAGAATGTGGTAGTAAAAGGAAAGAAGGGAAGTACAAAGGCTGTGGTCAAGGCGTATGTCTATCTAAAGAAAGGAGACAAGATTGATCTCGCATAAAACAAATATATGAAAACTTATAAACCTTACACAAAATCAAGACGAAATACTGTAACGATTAACTATCGTGACCTTCTTTCGGGCGACAAGCCAGAGAAGTCTCTTGTAGGAGGATTCACTCGAGCAATGGGGCGAAACAACCGAGGACGAATCACAACTCGACACAAGGGAGGTGGAAACAAGCGACTTTTCCGAGATGTTGACTTTGTCTATGACAAAAAAGACATTGAGGCAAAGATTGTTTCTGTAGAGTACGATCCAAACAGATCAGGATTTATCGGACTCGCAGTCTACAAAGATGGTGAAAAGCGATATGTACTCGTGCCGAAGGCAACAAAATCAGGTGATACATTCATCGTTTCTGAAAACGCACCAATCGCTCCTGCAAACAGACTTGCTTTGAAGAATATCCCAGTTGGTACATTTGTATACAACGTAGAGGTAAAACCTAATGGTGGAGCAAAAATGGCTCGATCAGCAGGTAACTTCATTGAAGTTATTGCTCAGGACCTCGGATACACACTCCTCAAGCTTCCTTCAACAGAAGTTCGAAAGGTAAAAGATACTTGCTACGCATCAGTAGGACTCGTATCAAACGACGAACATCACCTTGTGAAGTTTGGTAAAGCTGGACGAAGTCGATGGAGAGGAATCCGACCGACTGTTCGAGGTACAGCGATGAACCCAGTTGATCACCCACACGGAGGAGGTGAAGGACGACAGGGGCGAGGACGACGACGAGCAATCTCAGTTTACGGAAAGCCAACAGGAAAAGGACAGAAATCTCGAAAACCAAAGAAGTACTCAAACAAGCATATTGTTTCAAGACGAAAAGTTGGAAAGCAGAGATAGATTCAAATCAAGAATCAAAAAGCAAAGATCAAAAAAAAATGCACCGTGCCCAAAGGCACGGTGCATTTTGTTTTGAATTCTGATATTCTGAATAATAATGATTAAACTAAAAGATGTCTCATATGATGATGTTCTCAAATTTTTTACAAAGGAACATCCAATTGATCTAGAGTCGCCACACTTTGCAGGGAATAAGTGGGGAAGACTTCACCTGGATCAAGCAAATAATGAACTGGGAGGTGTTTGGGCTCTTTGTGAATTGGAGGTGGACGATATTTTGAATCTGGTTATTCCATTTCATGTTGCGGAAGAGGGCGATTCAATCCTTGTTGAAGAAGGTGGAATGACTGTGAGAGATGCGATAGATAATCTTAAAAACTCACTTCCGGATTATACCGAAAAGAATCCTGTCTGCTGGGCAAAGATAATGTATTGGAAAGACAAGGGTTTTTCACCTCTTTTCCTCTCAGTGGCACCTGTAAAGCAAGGTGGAAGGAGTCATACGAATCCGGCATTAGGTTCATTATTTCACCTAGATGGACTTCATCGTCTCTTGAGGTGGGGTATGGACGGGCGATTTGAAAGTCAAAATTATACTAGGGATCAAAAGCTAACCGCTTATGTTGCAGGATTCAGATGAATCCACTTTATCCATTTGACATTCTTATTATTTTTGATAGTATATCCCCTATGCTCCTTTGGAGCTATTTTTGATACAAACTTAAAACAAAATGACACGATCACTCAAAAAAGGGCCATTCGTTGAAGAATCACTTCTCCGAAAAATTGAAGGAAAAAGACCATCAGAAACTGGTGTTATTAAAACTTGGTCACGACGAAGTCAGATCACTCCTGAAATGGTAGGGTTCACTTTTGGTGTTCACAATGGTAAGACTCACACAGAAGTTTTTGCTACAGAAGATATGGTAGGTCACCGACTTGGAGAGTTTTCACCTACTCGAAAGTTCACACGACACGGAGGAAAGATGCAAAAGGAAATTGATGCAGCAAAGAAGGCTTCTGAAATTGCTTCTGCTCAATCAGCAAAAGCAGCAACACCTGCTAAAAAATAATTTAATATAACGCCATGAAAGCAACACTACAAACATACAGACAATCTCCTCGAAAAGTAAGACTCCTTGCAGATTTGATTCGTGGCAAGAAAATCCCTGAGGCTTTGAACAACCTTGCATTCGCAGACAAGCGAGCAGGACCTGTTTTTGCTAAACTTTTGAAAAGTGCAGTTGCAAACGCAACAAATAATGATTCTGCATCTATTGACGATCTTTTTGTAAAAGAAGTATCAGTAAATCAGGGTGTTACTATGAAGCGAATGATGCCTCGAGCTCGTGGTGCAGGTGCGCGAATCAACAAGAGAACTTCACACTTGAGTATTACTCTTGGTGTTAAAGAGCTTTCTAGTCCTAAAGCTAAAAAAGCAGAAGTTGCAGAAACAAAAGAAGTAAAACCAAAAGTCGTTAAAAAAGTAGCTAAGGCTAAAAAAGCATAATATTATTATATGTCACACACAGTTCACCCATATTCACATAGACTAGGTATAATTCGAGATTGGAAGAGTAAGTGGTTTGCACTTCACTCTGGCTACCGAGGAAACCTCAAGGCGGACATCATCATCCGTGAATACCTCCACAAGAGACTCAAGGGTATGTTTATCGGTGGTGTAGAAATCGAGCGAGGTTCAAAGACTACTCGAATCGTGATCAAGACAGGACGACCAGGTATGCTTATTGGCCGATCAGGTGAGGGAACTGTTAAACTCCGAAATGATATTGTGAAGGCTTTGAAGCGAGAAAAAATCGCTATGCCAGCTGACTTCAAGCTCGACATCGAAGAAGTCCGATCTCCAGAATCTTCTGCTCCAATCGTTGCAGAGATGATTGCAGAGGGTCTTGAAAAGCGAGTTCCTTTCCGACGAGTTATGAAGCAAATGGTAGAAAAAGTAATGGCTAACCGAGAAGTTCAGGGTATCAAGATTTATGTCGGTGGACGACTTGGAGGTGCAGATATGGCACGATCAGAAACTTTGAAGAAAGGACGAATTCCGCTACAAACTCTTAGAGCTGATATTGATTACGGTACAACACGAGCGACTATCCCACAGGGTGATCTCGGTATTAAGGTGTGGATTTACAAAGGAGAGGTTTTCAATAAGTAAACGATAATTAAATTACTACTATGTTATTCCCTAAAAAAGTAAAATTCAGAAAGTGGCAAAAGAACAGACAGAATGAGTCTAAACGACGAAACGCGACTCGAGGTACTACTCTTTCTTTTGGTTCACACGGACTCAAAGCAATGACATTTGCTCACGTAAAGAGTAACCAGCTCGAAGCGGCTCGAAAAGCTATGGCACGAGCACTCGGAAAGACTGGACGAGCATGGGTAAGAATCTTCCCTGACCGACCATGGACACAGAAAGCAGCAGAAACACCGATGGGTAAGGGTAAAGGTGATTTGCAGGGATATATGGTAGATGTTGAACCAGGACGAATTATCTTCGAAGTTGATGGTGTAACAGATGCTGTTGCAGCAGAGGCTCTCCGAAAGGCAGGAACAAAGCTTCCTCTCATTGGAAAGGTAATCGCTCGAGATACACACTAGTAATAGACAAAACGCTAAAAATAAGTAATATAGACAAATCAAATGGCAGCAATCAAAGACAAAAAAATAGACGAACTAATGAAAGATCTCTACGAAAAGAGAGAGGCTCTTCGGGTTGTGAAGTCTAATGGTAATGCCAAGGATAAGAACGTAAAGGCACAAAGTGTTTTGAAAAAGGATATCGCACGAATTTTGACTGCAATAAACGCAAAATAATTTTTATGAAAAAGCAAAACCAAACTATCAGATATATGATAAAGAATATGCAGCTATAATATTTAAGGCTGACG
>CAZKPS010000001.1:0-52900 GCA_964554765.1 uncultured Candidatus Saccharibacteria bacterium | reverse complement strand
CTACTGCTTAACTAGATTACCACAAGATTCGATTTTTATTAAAAATGATATATCACAAATCAAGAAGAAACAATTTACTGGAATCGTTACATCTGACAAGATGAAGGATACTTGTGTTGTTCTCGTGCAGAGATACGTAAAACTTCCAAAATATGAGAAGTTCATTCAGCGAAGTAAGAAATACAAAGCTGATGACAAGGGAAACACAAAGAAAATAGGGGATAAGGCAACTATCGAAGAGTGCCGACCGATTTCAAAGGATAAACATTTTAAAGTAATCGCATAATATTTTTATATGATACAGCCACGATCAATAGTTCAAATAGCTGACAACTCAGGTGCCAAGATTGGCCGAATTTTCAAAGTTCTCGGTTCTTCAAAGAAGCGATATGCTGAGATCGGTGAGCTTGTTATTCTCTCAGTTCAGAAGGCGGAACCACGAAAAACAGTAAAGAAAAAGGATGTTCTTCGAGCAGTAGTTGTTCGACAGAAAAAACCTCTTCGACGAAAGGATGGTTCATATATTCGATTTGATGAAAACGCAGTTGTAATTCTCGAAAAGGAGAAGAATGAACCACTTGCAGGTCGTGTATTCGGTCCAATCCCACGAGAGATTGCAGAACTCGGTTTCCAGAAGATTGCATCACTTGCACCGGAAATAGTATAAGCAAATCAAAAATCAAAACTTATAACTCAAAAATTACAATAGCAATTGATACTCGAGAGAGTGAATTCAAAAGTTTTAAGTTAAGAACAAAAATACAATGAAAATCAAAAAAGGCGACAATGTAGTAGTAATCACAGGAAAGGACAAAGGTAAAACTGGTTCTGTAGAACGAGTATTCCCAAAGAAGGGCTTGGTACTTGTTTCTGGTGTGAATGTTGTGAAGCGACACCAGCGATCACGAACAGGTAATGGTAAGGGACAGATTCTCGACAAGGCAATGCCTATCCACATTTCCAATGTAGCAGCAACAGAAAAGAAGGCAAAGGCTCCAAAGAAAGCTAAAAAAGCATAAACCGTAATCAAATATTATTATGAAATCAATCAAAGAAATACAAAAAGACGCATACAAGTCACTCAAAGAAAAGTTTGGGTACAAGAATGTGATGCAATCTCCAAAGCTTGTAAAGGTGGTGCTTTCTTCTGGAACAGGTAAAGTGTCTGACAAAAAGCGAAAAGAATTTATTGGTGATCGGCTTACAAAAATCGCAGGTCAGAAATCAGCAGTACGAGCAGCAAAGAAATCTATTTCTACATTCAAGGTGCGACAGGGAGACAATATTGGTTTCCAGGTTACACTCCGAGGTGAGAAGATGTTTGCATTCCTCGATAAGCTCATCCACATCGCACTCCCACGAACAAAGGACTTCCGAGGACTCAAATCAACATCTATCGATGATATGGGTAACGTAACATTTGGTATCAAAGAACACACAATCTTCCCAGAATGTGCAGACGAAGATATCAAGGATACATTCAGTTTTGCTTTCACAGTTGTGACTACTTCAAAAAAGAAAGATCAAACAAAAGCATTTCTTGAACTTCTAGGATTCCCATTTGCAAAATAAAATTAAATTCAAATTAAAAACCACACTGCAAAAGTGTGGTTTTTAATTTATCCACATCATTTTAATTAACTGATGCTCCATTTAAGTGTATAATTTGGATACAAATGGAACCGTTATATTTTGATAAAAGTGATTCAACATTTGAGACTCCTCACTTAAGTTCTGCTGGAAAGAAAAAATATGTTTTTATTGTGCTAATAATTCTCGCTGCCGTTGCGTACAATGTGTGGTATTACTTCAAAGTGTATACTAAGGTTCCTGACGATGTGGTGCCGGAAGTCATTGTTCCTCCGAGTGATGTCGAGAAAAATATAATAACCTCAGATCTTGAAGCGAGAGTGGCAAAAATAGATAACCAAGACAAGGCCCAGATGATGCAAAATTTATCTGCTAGATCTGGCTTGGATGTGAAGCCTCAAGAGAGAGAAGTATCAATAAAGGGATTTCAAAATTAATTAGTAATCAAATATTTATGTCAAAAAGAATATTCACAGCATTTTTCGTAGGACTTATTATTGGCTCTGTCTCACTAACTTATGCTACATGGTCTGCCCCTACAGCAACTCCTCCTAATGGAAATACTCCTGCACCCATTAATGTAAGTAGTCTGGCTCAGGATAAGCTTGGTGTGCTTACTGTTGGAGGTCTCGGAGTATTCGGTCCAACCCTCATTACATCTTCTGGGGGGTATACGCTTCCATCAACACTTCAGCTTGGGGTAAATGGAAAAGTAGGTGCAACTGCTTATTGTGATCAAAACGGAAATAATTGCGTTAGTACACTAGGAGGGGGGTCATATGTGAATAATACTACCAGCGGTTCGTCAGGAAAAGCTATAGTCTGTGGTGGGTGGGATGAGAAATATCCCGGAAACACAGCTGTTAACACATGGGGCTGTGGATCAACTGGTGCATGTCCTGCAGGCTACAGTAATATAAAGACTTCAAATCCTACCGTTAATAATGTTGAACAAACACATCTCTGTATACTTTCTTCAATTTAATTAACTTCTAAATCACTATAAATACAAAAGGGCATCATCTCACGATGGTGCCCTTGAAAATCAGAAGTTTCTAGGAAGTGTTGTGTGCGGTGGTGCGCTTTCAGTCTCTACGCTAAGGTCTGGGAAATGCCCCAGTACTTCTTGCATAACCTGAAAGAGCTTTACGAGGGTGAGATTTGGGGTGGGACCCAAATCGCAAGACCGGAGGCGGATGCGCTGAGGTGGGGTCGCGGTATTTTTTAACAGAAAAATACCTGTGACCTAAATCATGAGACCTTTTGAGATTGTGCTTAATCCAAAAGGTGTACAGTTCCTGTAAGGAATTGGGGGGGTGTCTGAACTTATAAACTCAAACCCCTCCCAACCTTCCCTTTATCCAAAAGGGAGGGGAATGCATGTTTGACATTTACCTGACACCCTGCTAATATAGACAAATCAAGCTCAATTTGAGCTTTTTGTTTTACTTGTAAGTGGAGAGAATATATCGGTTTAGCCTTAGTATGCAAAACCATCTAACGCCTCTCCATACTGCAAGACTTAAGCGCTAATACTAAAATAATTTAAGAAATGGCAAAAACATCAGTAGTTGCAAGGTCTAAAAAGGCACCGAAGTTCAAGAGTCGCGTCGTAAGACGATGTTTTCGATGTGGACGAAAGCATGGATACATGAGAGATTTCGATCTCTGTCGAATTTGTTTCCGAGAATTAGCAAACGAGGGAATGATCCCAGGAATTAAGAAATCATCATGGTAAAAGACAACATTTCAAACCTCATAATTAAGATCAAGAACGGCAGTATGGCGGGTAAAGCTACTGTATCTGCACCTTATTCAAAAATGATTGATGCGATTTTGACTCTTCTTCAAAAAGAGGGTTATATCAAGTCTTTCTCAAAAGTGGGTAAGGGTATCGTAAAGTCTGTTGATATTGAACTTGCTTATGACGAATCAAACACACCAAAAGTAACTGACGTTTACCGAGTATCGAAGCTCTCAAAGCGAGTGTACACTCCATCAAAGCTTATCAAGCCTGTACGAAATGGATACGGAACACTTGTATTATCAACACCAAAAGGAATCCTTAACCAGACAGACGCAAAGAAAATGAATGTGGGTGGGGAGGTTCTCTTTAAAATCTGGTAATCAAATACATTTATGTCACGACTCGGAAAAAAAGAAATAACAATCCCAAGTGGAGTAGAGGTAAGTCTCAAAGACGGAGTTCTTACTGTTAAAGGACCAAAAGGTGAACTCACACGAACAATCGACAAAAAGATTGTTGTTACTGTTGATGCAGGAACACTCAAGGTAGAAGTGGTAAAAACAAAGGAAAATCTTTCATCTCTTTGGGGTGCATATGCTTCTCACATTATGAATATGGTCGAAGGTGTTACAAAAGGTTTCGCAAAGAGACTTCAGATTGAAGGTATTGGATACAAAGCAGAACTCAAGGGTACTGAAATCGTATTCGGACTTGGATTCTCACATCCTGTTATTGTAAAAGTGCCAGCAGGACTTACAGCTCTCGTAGAAAAAAACATCATCACTGTTTCAGGAATCGACAAAGAAAAAGTAGGTGCATTTGCTGCAGGTATTCGAGATTTGAAGAAGCCAGAACCATACAAGGGTAAGGGTATTCGATATGAGGGTGAATATGTACCTCAGAAGCAAGGTAAAAAATCAGCGTAAAGTATAGTTAAATAAATATTATGAAAACATCACCAAAAACAATCAAAAGAGAAGTGCGACAGAACAGAATCAGATCTAAAGTATCTGGTACAGCTCTAAAGCCACGACTTGCAGTTTTCAAATCTAACAAATACATCTATGCTGAACTCATCAATGATGATCTTGGTGTTACTCTCGCAGAAGCATCAAGTCTCAAAATCCCTGGAAAGAAAGCAAACCAAGCTGCTCTCGTAGGAGAAGCTATCGCAAAGAAGGCTATTGAAAAGAAAATTTCAAAAGTTGTATTTGATCGAGGTGGATATATTTATACAGGAAGAGTGAAAGCTCTTGCAGATGCTGCTCGAAGCGGTGGATTAGAATTTTAAATAAACTATATGTCTGACGAAACACAAAAAATTGAAGGAGCTACTGATGTAACAGAATCTACTGTTGCAGAAGTTTCAGCTGCAGGTGCATCTGCTCACAACTCAAAGTTCGGTGGTCACCGAGGAGGGGATCGAAAGAACGATCGAAAGCCTCGACGAGAGCCTCGGGCAAAACCAGAATTTGATCAGAAAATTCTCGCTATTCGACGAGTGACTCGAGTGTCATCAGGAGGACGACGATTTAGTTTCTCTGTTGCTATTGTAGTTGGTAACCGAAAGGGCATGGTAGGAGTTGGAACAGGAAAAGCTGGAGATACATCTCTTGCTATCGACAAAGCTGTTCGAGATGCAAAGAAGCACTCTATCACTGTTCGAACAACAAAATCTATGTCTATTCCTCACGAAGTCCGAGCGAAGTTCAAGAGTGCTGTAGTACACATTCAGCCAGCTCACGGTAAAGGTATTATTGCTGGATCATCTGTTCGAGATGTTATCGAACTTGCAGGTCTTAAGGATATTAACGCAAAACTCCGATCACCATCAAAGAACAAACTTAACTCTGCACAGGCTACTGTGAAGGCGCTCCTCACACTCAAAACTCCAAAAGTAAAATCAGAAAATAAATAATTAATAACGAAACTATTATGCAAATTCACGAACTAAAAAGAAAAACAAAGAATCGAAAGAAGATCCAGGTTGGCCGTGGAGGCAAGCGAGGTAAGACTGCTGGCCGTGGTACAAAAGGTCAGGGTGCTCGAGCAGGGCGAAAGATTCGACCAGAAATCCGAGATCGAATCAAAAAACTTCCTAAGCTTCGAGGATATGCATTTAATACTATCGAAGTAAAAGCTCTTCCAATCTCTATTTCATCTATCGAAAAGAATTTTGAGAATGGATCAATTGTAGATATCAATACACTTATCTCTGTAAAGCTTGTAGAGATCTACAAAGGACGAAATCCTAAAGTAAAAATCGTAGGAGACAAAAAGGGTAATGTGCTCACAAAGAAAGTAACTGTTGTAGGTATTCCAGTAACAGGTGCAGTAAAGGCTGCAATAGAAAAAGCAGGGGGAGAAGTTAAATAATTATCCAAGTAACAAGTAATCAAGTTTACAATAAATTCAGTTTCATCGGATTTACTTGAATACTTGAAACTTGAACACTTGTAAAATTAAATCTATGCAATCATTTTTTTCAAAGTTAAAGTTGGTATTCAGTGACGCTGTTTTGCGAAAAAGAATTTTAATGACAGTTGCGCTACTTGGTATTTTCCGAGTCCTTGCTTCAGTGCCGATTCCTGGTATTGATGCTGTGAAGCTTGCGCAGTTTTTTGGTAGCAACCAATTCTTTGGACTTCTTGATGTATTTTCTGGAGGAGGACTCTCAAACCTCTCTATTGTAATGCTGGGGGTTGGACCATACATCACTGCATCTATCATAATGCAGCTTTTGACTATTATGTCTCCTCGACTGAAGGTGATGTATCAAGAGGAAGGTGAGGCAGGACGAAAGAAATTCAGTCAGTTTTCTCGAATGATTTCTATTCCACTCGCATTTATTCAAGCTATATCATTTATTGTACTTCTTGAAAAGCAGGGGATCGTTGGAGAACTCAATACTTTTCAACTCATAGTAAACTCACTCGTTGTAACTGCTGGTTCTGTACTACTTATGTGGTTGGGTGAAATTATTACTGAATTTGGAATCGGAAATGGTGTTTCTCTTATCATCTTTGGTGGTATTGTTGCGACACTTCCTACAAAGCTCAGTCAGATTCTCTTTGCCTACGATCCATCAAAACTTCTTTCATATCTTTTCTTTGCAGCTGTGGCGTTTGTGATTGTGTATGCTGTGGTATTCATTACAGAGGCAGAGCGACCAATTCCGGTCACATATGCAAAACGAGTACGAGGTAATAGGGTGTATGGTGGTATTTCTACTTACATACCGCTTCGATTGAACCAGGCTGGTGTGATTCCGATTATTTTTGCTCTCTCAATATTGCTTTTCCCACAACTCATTCTCAATGTCGTGAAAGGTGCTGTGGTAAATCAGACTGTAAGGGATGTAGCAGATACTCTTCTTTTATGGGTTGCAAATGAATGGATTTACGGTATTACATACTTCTTCTTTGTATTTATATTTACCTATTTTTACACTGCAGTAACATTTGATCCGCATCAGATGGCAGAAAATCTCCAAAAGAATGGCGCATTTATCCCAGGAGTACGACCAGGGCAGTCTACATCAGAATATGTAGGCAAAGTGCTTACACGGATTACTCTTGTCGGGGCACTTTTCCTTGGATTTATCGCGGTATTACCACTTATTGTGAAGGGACTTACTGGCATTACATCTGTAGCTGTTGGAGGTACTGCACTTCTCATTGCAGTGTCTGTGATCTTGGATCTTGTAAAGAAAATAGAGGCTCAGATTTCGATGAGAGAATACTAAAGTCAAATTAAAACTCAAAAAATAGAAATCAAAAATAGAATACCGCACCTTTGGGTGCGGTATTCTATTTTTGATTTAATATCTTTGATTTTTGAGCCTATTTCCGGTATTATGAGTGTATAATTTAATACATATATGAACAAAAAAGTCTTTATTTTTATAGGCAAAAGTGGAAGCGGAAAAGGTACTCAGGCAAAGCTCTTGATTGAAAAGTTGGGTCAGAAAAGTGAGAGTGTTTACTATGTTTCAACTGGAGATGAATTCAGACGAGTGTTCAGTATGAATACGTATAGTTCTGGTTTGGTTAAAAATATTGTTGATCAGGGGCTCTTCTGCCCATCATTTGCCGCAGTCTCAATGTGGACTAATGCACTCTTCAGGGATCTTAAGGAGGACGAACATATCATCATTGATGGAACGCCGCGAAGTGTGTCTGAGGCGATGGTGCTCGATACGTTGTTTCCGTTCTACGATGCGACGCCTGTAGTGATATATATCGATGTAAGTAGAGAATGGGCGACTGAGAGACTTCTTGGTCGGGCACGTCATGATGATACAAATGATGGTATATCATCAAGGCTTGATTTGTTTGATTCTCAGATCGTACCAATTGTTGAAATGTATAAATCAAGAGAGAATATCGTTGTGCATCACATCAACGGAGAGCAATCTGTTGAAGCTGTTCATAAAGATTTGATGTCTGCGCTTTCGATTGAATAGAAAATTCTAAGCCAAAATGAAAAATGCAATTCTGTTTGGGTATGGAAATATTGGAAAAGTTCTTGCAACAGAAATTCCAAAAGAAAAAATCAATATTAAATACATTGTGAATTCTCGTGGCGTATTCAATTCTAGTCTTGTAAAACAAGGTGATTTGGCGGATTGGAAAATGTTTGTAGATGATATTCAGATTGTATTTATCACGATTCCGACGATTACAGGTGGTAATATCGCATTCGAATATGAGAAGTTTTTTCTCGAGAAAAATATTCCAGTCATTACTTGTGAGAAGGCATCAATCGCAAATCATTTTGAAGAATTAAAAAAATATAAAGATATTTTTAAATACACTGCGTCTGTTGGTGGGGGAACACAGATGTTGCGGAAGATTTCAGAATACAAAAATGAGATTTTGGAAGTTAAGGCGGTGGTAAACGGAACTTTGAATTTCATTGGAAGTAGTTTAAAAAAAGGGGCTAGTAAAGAAGAGATCGTTAAGGAAATTTTAGAGAGAGGTTTTGCAGAACCTGGAGCGAGCACTTTTGAGAAAATAGTTGAAGGTGAGTTAAATGATGTACGACTGAAAACCGTGATTCTTGCAAATTGTTCTGAGATTTTCGAGAATATACTAAAACCTGAAGATATTAAAATGGTTTGCGAGGACTTGAGTAAGCGATGTGTGCTCAATATGTCAAAAGAAAAAGTCGAGGTTGGGTTTTTGGAAGACAATAATGCCGATTGGCTTCCAGACGGAGTGAACAATGTGCTTTATGTCAATGGAGAAAAGTTATGTGAAGGTCCTGGAGCGGGAGCGGTGGCGACAGTGGAGTCGATGATTAGCGATTTGAATAATTTGGTATAATAAACTTAAACATGAGTGTTACAATTAAGACAAAAGAAGAAATTACAAAGCTTAAGAAGGGAGGTAAAATTCTCCATGACCTTTTGCATTTCTTGGCATCCGAAGTCAAAGCTGGTGTTTCGACAAAATATCTTGAGACCTTGGCTCGAAAAAGAATTGAGGAAGTGGGGGCAAAACCTGCTTTTCTTAAATACACTCCACATGGAGCTTCTCGACCTTTTCCGGCTGCGCTCTGTGTTTCTGTAAACGATGTCGTGGTTCATGGGATTCCAAATGAGAATCCCATAATCCTAAGGGATGGTGATATTGTAACAATTGATACTGGTATTTGTTTTGAGGGTCTGTATACGGACTCTGCTATTTCTGTTCCAGTAGGACCTGTAAGTAAAACTTCGGAGCTTCTCCTTAAAGCAACAAAGGAGGCGTTGAATCAAGCGATAAAAGTCGTGAGAGATGGGGCAACAACAGGAGATATTGGTGTTGCAATCGAAAAAGTGGCTAAAAAATATGGTTTTTCTCCCGCCGAAGACCTTGGTGGTCATGGTGTCGGATACTCACAACATGAGGATCCGTTCATTCCTAACTTCAAAATGAGGGGGCAGGGTGTGGTACTCAGAGAGGGGATGGTTCTTGCTATTGAGCCAATGCTCAATGAGGGTACCTCGAGAGTGGAATTTCTTTCTGATGGGTATACAGTGGTGACTGCTGATGGTAAGAGAAGTGCCCATTTTGAACACACTATCGTTGTCACAAAGAACGGTGCGGATATCCTAACATTATAATTTTTTTCGAATGAAATTTCTCTGTAATCTGTAAATGGAATTACAGGGAATTTTTTTGCTTTTTCTTATCATCTGCAGGGAGGTGCGATTTGTTATTTTATGCATAGTTTATCCACATATTTTTATGAAAATAATATTAAATTTTATGATAAAATTAAATCCAAATGCGATTTGTTTTCCGTACAATTCTTTTTGTTTTTTTATCGGTGATTTTTATATCATCGCCTCTTAGTGTCCATGCCTCTGTTCTCAATGAGACTGTTAGAAATATTGGAGCGTTTTATGCACAATCAACATCATCACTTCTTGATGTAGTGAACGACAAAATTTCTAGTGTTGTTCACTTCTACAAACCTCTTGTGGCGGACACTTCACGCACTATCGGAAGTATTTACAATGGTACTTATACTGTTTCAGACAAAATACTAGACGGTGTCATCAAGCTCGGTGACGGGGTACTTGATGTCAGTCAGTACCAAATCAACAATACAGGTTACAAATTAGCAGATGCATCGATTGCATTGGGTGTTTTTGCAGGACACGTGCAAAATACAATTTCTACTAAGACAAGTGAGGTTATTCGAGATGCGGACACTACTGTCAACCAGATTGTAAAGAAGGTTGCCGAAAATATGGCAGTAAAAAGCCCATCAATTGAATCCTTTCCATCATCGTCAGAAAAAGTATTTGACTCACAAAATCGGGGTGTTGCGAGTGCTGATTCCGCTGTTACAGTATTTATCCCAGATTTAAAAAAGCTCAAGGGTAAAGCTGTGGAGGGGTATACAGGTCTAAGTAAAAAAACTATCAATACTATCGAAGATGTGACCAAGGTTGTCAGTCAAAATATTGATGAAGCCACCGTCGCTATGGGTGAGGCTGGCTTTCAGGGTGTTCGAAATGTTTTTGTGTTAGGTACTTTGGTGGGGAATAGTGTATTGCATGGAAGTGAAAAGATAATTACAACAACTGGAGACGTGATAGGTGGTGTGGCTGTAAAGTCTGGTAATATTGCATTCCAAACAAAAAAAAGTATAGACGATTCGCTTCAAGCTGTAGGTAGAAACTCTTTTGCAAGTGTCGGCTCGGTATTTAATTTTTTCATTGATAAGATTTCTGATCCGTTAGTACCTCTTTTTGTGAGAAGTAATTCAGTATTTGAGCCAATCAAGGCTACTGATACAAAAAAAGATAATGTTATAAATAATATATCGAAAAATTTATCTCAATCACGTAACAGTTCTGTGACAAGTGGTTCGGTAGTTGAGAAGGTGATTGAGAAACCTTCTTATTTCACTATTGATAATTCCATCGAAATAAATAGGCTTCGAGCGGAGATGATATCCCTCAATACAAATACGATAAATTATCTAGCTGAGCGTATCGCATTACAGGGATATCACAGTACACAGGGATTATCTAGTACTGTCACAAACATCATACAGGGTAATGTATCTGGAAGTGGATCTCTGACTAGTGTTGATGTGTCAGCTGGTACAACCGGGTTTTCATTTTCTGGTGGACCTGTTACAACATCGGGAACAATTACTCTTGGTGGAATTCTGAATATAGCAAACGGTGGTACGGGTACATCGACAGCTCCTAGTTACGGACAAATTCTCTTAGGTAATGCGAGTGGTACTTATGATCTCGTATCTACTTCGACTTTGGGTATTGTAAGTGGGGGAAGTGGTACTGTAACAAGTGTTGGACTTTCAGTACCAACTGGTCTTACAGTTTCTGGTGGACCTGTCACAACATCGGGTACACTTGCGCTTGGACTTCAGAGTGGTTATATGATCCCGCTCTCTGCATCAACCACTGAATGGGATGCGGCATACACAAATCGAATCACTTCTGCATCAGGACCACTTTCAATCACAAACAATGTGATTTCACTTTCAACTGCAGGGGATTGGGCAGGAACATTGGATAGCCACGAGGGCGCATATTATCTCGATGCAAACAATCTGACAAATTTTGGTGTACCATTCTACACATATTTTTCTGCGACAACTACAGATGCTCTCAGCGAAGGGGTAACCAATAAATATTTTACAGATGCACGAGTTGCTGGTGTTATTGCGGGCACTACTACATCGGCGCTTGCTGAGGGGTCAAATCTTTATTACACACCTGCACGAGTCGCTAGTGTTATTGCTGGTACCACTACCGATGCTCTAGCACAGGGTTCAACAAATAAGTACTACTCTTCAACATTATTTAATGCTGACTTCTCATCTAAGACTACAGATGCTCTCACTGAAGGGACAACCAATAAATATTTTAGTAACACCCTAGCGCGAGACGCTCTCTCAAGTGGTGCAACAGGATTGACCTACAATAATTCAACTGGAATATTCTCGCTGACATCCGGATATAGTATTCCACTCAGCGCATCAACAACAGAGTGGAATAGCGCGTATTCAAATCGGATTACATCTGCATCAACCCCACTAAGTATTTCAGGTAATGCAATCTCTATTGCTCTTGCTGGAACATCTCAGGACGGATATCTATCTTCGACGGATTGGAATACTTTCAATGACAAGGTCTCAAGTCAGTGGACCACATCCGGATCAAATATTTATTACACTACTGGTAGTGCTGGTGTTGGTACCACTTCACCTTCTGCGAAATTTGCGGTGACTGGTTCTGGAGCTACAACAGGTAGAGCGTTAGTCGTAGCAAATTCATCAAATGCTGACAGATTTGTGGTTAATGATAGTGGTGATGTAAGTCTCGGTCTAAATTTAACATCAACACAATCTGGTACATTTAATATCGTTTCTCAAACTGGAAATATTGCAATTCAGCCAGGGGGAGGCGGTGCTACATATTTTTATCAGCAAGGTATTCGTCTTTCAGATGGGACACAGGGATTCAATAGGCCTGCAGCAAACGAGCTCGGTATTCTCAGCTCTGGTTCAGAGAGAATCAGAGTTGCATCGGGAGGAAATATTGGAATCGGCTCAACAACTCCATGGAAGAAACTTTCAGTCGCAGGAGATATCTCTCTCACAGGAGCACTCTACGACTCTACTGCATCAGCAGGAACTTCAGGATATGTACTCCAGTCTACTGGAACGGGAATACAGTGGGTGGCGACATCTTCATTAAACATTTCAGGTGGTAGCTCATCACAATGGACTACATCAGGGTCTGATATTTATTATTCAACAGGAAAGGTTGGTATTGGTACATCGACACCTGCTAACCCTCTTGTTGTTTCTGGATATGCACACGCAACACTCGGATTGACTGTGGGAGGTACTAGTGCGACAACAACAGGTACCCGACTATCATTGATTGGGGGTTCATTAAGTTCATATAGTAGTTCTGAATCAACTGCTCGTTGGACTATCGGTAACTCTGCAATCACAAATGGTGTTGGTGGACTCGTATTTGACTCAACTATTGGTGGTCAATCGGCAACAGGTGGAGCTATTGGTCAATCTGTAGCAAGAACACTTTCATTCTACACATCAAATGGTTCGACACTTACCGAACGAGCTACTATAGATGGTAGCGGGAATTTCGGAATCGGATCAACAACGCCTTGGGGCCAGTTGTCGATCAATTCAAACGGTATTACTGGCCCATCATTTGTAGTGGGTTCATCTACAGCAACAAAATTTATTGTGACAAATGGAGGAAATGTGGGTATTGGAACAGCATCTCCTACCTCGGCACTTGATGTTCAAGGTACTTACGGGAGTCATCTGGTTGTCGGTAAGTCGGGACAGGCGGGTATTATCTATCTTAGAAGAGGTAGTGATGGTGCAGCAGCAGCTTATCTAGGGTATATAGGTGCGAGTGAAGGTGGTTCGTTGTCTCTTACTTCTGGTGGGGGGGCGGGTTCGATTACACTTAATGCATCGGGAGGATCTGTATCTGTGGTTGCTGCTAACACTGCACACTCAGTATTTCATTCAAATGGCAATCTAGGTGTCGGCTCAACAACTCCATGGAAGAAACTTTCAGTCGCAGGAGATATCTCTCTCACAGGAGCACTCTACGACTCTACTGCATCAGCAGGAACTTCAGGATATGTACTCCAGTCTACTGGAACGGGAATACAGTGGGTGGCGACATCTTCATTAAACATTTCAGGTGGTAGCTC
This sequence comes from uncultured Candidatus Saccharibacteria bacterium, assembly GCA_964554765.1. Taxonomy (GTDB): domain Bacteria; phylum Patescibacteriota; class Minisyncoccia; order Phycocordibacterales; family CAIRYW01; genus JAQBQZ01. The sequence continues at coordinate 39,331 of CAZKPS010000001.1, read as the reverse complement.
ATCACAATGGACTACATCAGGATCTGATATTTATTATAGTACTGGTAGTGTTGGTGTGGGGACTAGTACCCCATGGGCACAATTTTCAATAAATCCAAACGGTATCAGTGGACCCGCGTTTGTAGTTGGTTCATCTACTGCCACAAAATTTGTTGTTTCAAACGCGGGTAAGGTAGGTATTGGACTCACATCACCTTCAACACTTCTCCATATTTCTGGAGCTAACTCCGCGAACGAAGTCGAATATCTGAGATTTAGTTCATCAAATACTGCTGCACAAGGTGATGAGCTCTCAACATATTGGTATGCAGGAAACTCAAATACAAAGCTCGCAAAACTAAGTGTCTACAATGAAGGAAGTAGTAAAGCCGGATTTAGATTCGGTGTTACAAGTGATGGTGGGTCAACAGTTCCAAATAAAATGGTGCTAACAGGAGATGGATATCTCGGTGTAGGAACTGCCAATACTCCAGCAGCAACACTCAACCTCTCAAAGACGAATAGTATTGCAGGTAGTGAATGGGAGTTGATGCGATACACGCTCACGGGGAATTCATTTACAGGGGATGAAATATCAAGTTATTGGTACACACAAGGTACTTCGCACAAACTCGCCAAGATGAGTGTTATCAACGAAGGTGGTGGTAAAGCTGGATTTAGATTCGGTACGACAAATGATGGTGCAGTGACAACTCCAAACAGGGTTGCGATCACTGGAGATGGCCGATTGGGTGTTGGTCTAGTAAATCCACAGACAACTCTAGAGGTACAAGGAACCGCATCAACATCAGCACTCTATATACCTACAACACAATCGGCAACAATAGGTACCCTAAATCTCGGGGGGAACAGATTCTTGCACGGATATACAACCGCGAGTACGTTTGTTGGTCCGAATTCAGGTAACTTCACAACAACTGGTACTTACAATACTGGTATTGGTTCGAGTGCTCTTTCAACAGTAACAAGTGGTCATACGAATGTTGCGGTAGGTGCAAGTGCTCTTGCTGGTGTAACCACGGGTGCACGAAATGTTGGTATCGGCTATCTCGCAATAGGTTCAGGTAGTGGAGGTGGTACTGACAACATTGCTATTGGTTATGGTGCGATCAGTGCATCAAGTCTCTCAGGAAATTACAATACAGTGCTCGGGTCATGGGCAGGACGTGCTCTTACGAGCGCTTCAAATAGTGTGATGGTTGGTTATGGTGCCGGATACAGTAACTCAACAGGAGCAAATAACGTCTTTGTGGGTTATAATTCTGGGTACAATACAACTGGTGGAAGTAACATTATGATTGGTTATCAAGCTGGCAATAATCTAGTTGCTGGTACAAATAACATCATAATAGGTTATGATATTGATGCTACTTCAACAACAATGACAAAAGGACTCAATATCGGCAATCTTCTTTTCGGTACCGGTCTCGATGGATCCGCTACAACACTCTCAACAGGTAATATCGGAATTGGTACAACGACCCCGTGGGCGAAATTCTCTGTAGACTCAAGTAGTCTTGGGACTTCTCCTGCGCTTGTTGTCGGATCTTCGACTGCTACAAGTATGATAATTACAAATGGGGGGTTGATGGGTGTTGGGACAGCAAGTCCTGCATTTCCTATCGATGTTGCAGTAACCGTAGACTCGAACCAAACATACGGATATCTCAATCCAGCAGGTGCTATAGGTACATCAGCGGGGACTAATTCGTATTCGATAAGGGCGACAGGAAGGATTATTGCTTCTGAATTCAATGCAGTGTCAGATGCTCGATTGAAGGATGTTCAATTTAATTTGGATTCAAAGATGGCGCTTGATGCGATTACAAAGCTTCAACCTGTATCATTTACATGGAAAGACAATCCAAACGGTCAACCTGTACTGGGTCTTCTTGCTCAAGAAGTGGAACTTGCAATCCCAAATGCAGTCTCGAAATTGCAGACAGATAAATTCAGTGATCAACGAGAAGTGTCTTACAATCAAATTGTTGCCGTAATGATCGGTGCAATTAAAGAGATCAAGAGTCAGATAAATGATATTTCATCAAAAATTAGTAATATTTCTAGTTGGTTTGTTGATGACAAGCTGAGAATACAGAATGATATTTGTGTTGATGATGTTTGTGTGTCAAAACAAGAATTTAAGCAGCTACTCTTGAATAATGGAGCTTCTCATATAACAGTTCAGGCTCCAAACCCAAATACTACAAGCGACAATGGCTCAGACACTTCAACAGCTACAACCACAAATAATAGTATTAGTAGTGAAACAGCTTCTACAACTCAAACATCAAATACAAATACCTCAACTTCAACTAGCATATCAGACACCAGCACGGTTACCGAAGTGACACAAACAGCTCCAGAGCCTTCTGGGGAGACAGAAACACCCGCGTCTTCGCCTGTGATAGAACAGGTTCCTCAACCTTCAGTATCAGAGTCTACAGAAAATTCTGGTAGCCAAGAATCGGTACAATAATATAATTATAGTATGGCTGAAAATTTACATCTTAATGAGGTTCAAAAATTTTCTTCTCCCGAAGAAGAGATCGAATATCTCCGTGCAAAAGTCGTTTCTCAAGAAAAAAATTATATAGAAAAATTCGGTGTCGGGGATCGTGAGAGTGTCATTCGAGAAGAGATCAGAAAATATGCAGAAGCAAATCCAGACGAGGTCCTCGCCAAAGGTCACAAGATGCTCGAAGTACACCAGAAGGAAATAGTGCTCGAACTTTCGCCAGAGAATCATGATCGCAAAATGGAGGAGCTTCTCGCTATCCTCGCTGAGAGGGGGCTACGTAATACCCTCGACATTCTCACCCTTCTCAACAATCCCCATATTGAAGACGACTTTCATAGGTTTCTAGTTCAATATATAAAATCAGGTCTTCCAATGGGTGATGTGAAGGGGGCTGAGAAATATACGAAGGCACTCCGGCATACGCTATTTGAGATTTCTTTGCCTACAAGTGAAAATGAAGAAGAGAAAAAAAAGGCACTCAAAGAACTTGTTTCATCTATGGAACAATTTTATGCGGGTATGGTATCTGTGGCACATCAAAATGATGAGTCGTTTTCAATCGAGCTTGCCAATCCTGAAGGATCACTCGAATCCGTATTTTATGTCTCAGTACCTGACGAAATGTCGCACCTTTTTGAAAAGCAGATCCTCTCCATATTTCCAAAGGCAAAGTTGTTTGAAAAAAAAGACGATTATAATATCTTCAATTATGATGGTGCCACAGTCGCAATGGAGGGGAGGGTGCGTGGTAATCCGATATTTCCTATCAAATGTTACGACAAATTCGATTTCGACCCTCTCAATATTCTTCTCAATACATATTCAAAAATAGATGGGGATGGTGAGGGTGCAAGTGTTCAAATAATTCTCCGCCCGGATCACGAAAAGTATCTTGAGCACTATCAAGAGTCACTTCGTGATCTCGAAAGAGGAGGGAGTGCCAAAAGAGCACTTGATGTGAGGCATACACTATTGGGACAATTCTCAAAAACTTTTAAAGAAATCGCACTTGAAGGGGTAAAAGAAGTGTTCGGTCTCGCACCTACAAAGAGTAGTCAGTCAAATATTGCCCCAAACAAGGCTACAGAAAATCAGTCAATCATTGAACAAATACGAGAGAAGGTGTCGACACCAATACTTCAATCAAACATTCGAATCGTTGCTTCCGCAAAAAATAGTCAAAGAGCATACAAAATAGCTTATGAAATCGCAAGCTCTTTTAATCAGTTTGAAAATACTCGAGGAGCAAAGATAGTTTTTGAGGAAGTGGTTCCAAAGAAACAGGCTGCATTTTTGAAGAAATTTATTTATAGAGTGTTTGATAATGAGCGGAATTTGCCACTTTCAATCAAAGAGGTGACAAGTATTATGCATTTCCCTCAATATAATGTGTCGTCCCCACAGCTCAAGGTGTCAAAAGCTGCTACGGCTCCTGCGCCATTGGGACTTGCTCCAAAAGGGACACTTCTTGGTATAAATAGTGATAGAAATCAAAATACAAATATATTTACCACAGACGAAGATCGTCTCCGTCATTTTTATGTTATAGGTCAGACAGGTACCGGTAAGACTACACTTCTCAAAAATATGATTACTCAGGATATTCTGGCGGGTAATGGTGTGTGCATGATTGACCCACATGGATCTGATATCCAGGATATCCTCGCAATCATACCAAAAGAGAGATATGAAGATGTGATTTATTTTGATCCTGGATACGCACCCCGACCTATGGCGCTTAATATGCTCGAGTATGACCCGCGATACCCAGAACAAAAGACATTTGTGGTAAACGAGCTTCTTTCAATTTTCAACAAACTTTTTGATATGAAGGTGGCCGGAGGTCCGATGTTTGAACAGTATTTTAGAAATGCTGTACTGCTTGTGATGGATGATCCAGAATCGGGTAACACACTTCTCGATGTTTCTCGTGTACTCTCATCAAAAGTGTTTCGTGAGATGAAACTTTCAAAGTGTAAGAATCCTACAGTAATACAGTTCTGGAGAGAAATCGCAGACAAGGCAGGAGGGGAGGCATCGCTCCAAAATGTGGTACCATACATCACTTCAAAGTTTGATGTGTTCCTTTCAAACGAAATTATGCGACCAATCATTGCTCAGGAACATTCAACATTTAATTTTCGTGAAGTGATGGATACAAAGAAAATTCTCCTCGTGAACCTATCAAAGGGCCGTCTCGGAGATATCAATGCGAACCTTATTGGACTTATTCTTGTTGGTAAGATTCTTATGGCTGCACTTTCTCGCGCAGATTCATTCGGCACTTCACTTCCTGCATTCTACTTATATATTGATGAGTTTCAAAACATTACCACTGATTCTATTTCCCAAATTCTTTCTGAGGCACGAAAGTACAAGCTCTCGCTTACGATTGCTCATCAATTCATAGCTCAACTTGAGGAGAAAATCAAAGATGCTGTTTTTGGAAACGTGGGATCTATTTCTGCATTTCGAGTCGGAGCAGACGACGCTGAATATCTAGAAAAACAATTTGCACCTGTGTTTTCTGCAAAGGATTTGCTCAATCTTGATAACAGAAATGCATATATTAAAATGCTCTCGAATGGTAGACCTGTGCGACCATTTAGCATTCAGACGATGCCTCCTTTGAAGGGTGACGAGGGTATTGTGGCAAAACTTAAAGAGTTATCATATCTCACATATGGGCGAGAGCGAGGTATTATAGAAGATGAAATCTCAAACAAATATAAAAAGGAACCACCAAAAGAAGCGGTACCTCTTAATTCTTTTGGAGCAGTACCGACAGTCCCTGTTGCTAATTCTGTAGTAACGCCCGGATCAGTTGCTGCACCAGTGGCAAAGAACAATCCGTTTGCAGTGTAAGGCAAACTTAGAAGCTTAGGGCTTAGAAGAGAAATATAATTATATAGGATGTACTACTCTTCTAAGTCCTAAGCTAGAGGTTTGTAATTACCCTTATTTTATAATATAATCCGACAATCATATTACGTGATTTTAATATTTAATATATAAAGAAATGCATCCAAAAAAGGAACGAACATTTGTAATTATTAAGCCAGATGGAATCCAGCGAGGACTAATGGGAGAGATACTTGGACGATTTGAGCGAGTAGGTCTCAAGGTGGTAGGGATGAAGTTTGGAATGCTCGATAAAGCGAAGCTCTGGGATCATTATGGAAAAGATGATGCATGGTTTTTGAAAAAGGGATCAAAAATTGCTGAAGATCGAAAGAATGCAGGACTTGTTGTTGATAAGGAGCCTATTGAATATGGTAAAGATATTATTCGAGCTCTTGAGAAGTTTATGACTGTTTGTCCTGTACTTTCTATGGTGCTTGAAGGCAACCAGGCAGTAGCTGTTGTTCGAAAGATGGTAGGAGAGACAGAACCTGCAACAAGTGATGTTGGAACAATTAGAGGAGACCTCACTCTTGATAGTTACCAGATTTCAGCTGTTGATGACCGAGCTGTACGAAACCTCATTCACTGTTCAGATGAGGTTGATAATGCTAACAAGGAAATCGCTCTTTGGTTTGCAGAAAATGAGCTTTATGATTATCGAGTGGTTGCAGATGCAATTCTCTATGATGTAAACTTGGATGGAATAATGGAATAGGGAAGTAATAAATAGTAAGTAATCAACAATATAAGCGCCGCCCTACGGGCGGCGCTTTTATTTGTTCTTAGTACAAAGATGGGATACAACAAAATACCACACCTTTCGGTATGGTATTTTGTTTTGGGATTATTTAGTTTTTTCTACAATCTTCTTGAAGATTTCTGGGTGTGAGTCTGCGAGTCCTGAGAGTATTTTTCGATCAAGTCCGATATTTGCTTTTTTCAAAGCGCCGATGAATTTACTGTATGAAATACCAGTACCATTAAGTCCTGCTCCAATCCGAACGTTAAAGAGTTGTCGTCGATCTGACTTTTTGTCTCGTCGGTGTGCGAAAGCATAGTTACCAGCGTGTGCGATAGCGTCAAGAGCCATTCGCTCCTTTGTACTTCGTCCAAATCGGTATCCTTTTACCTGCTTCAAGACATTCTTTCGTGATTTATTTGCGTTTACTCCTTTTTTTACTCGTGTCATGTTGTTTTCTTAATTAAAATTTCGGTTATTACTTACTCTGTGTGATAAATCTCCGAATGTCTCGCTGTGACATAGGGAAGTCTGTTGATCGCTTCTTGTTCAACTGCTTGTTTCGAGATTCTTTTGCATTAAAATGGTTCTGACCAGCTTTTCGAGCTTTAATCTTACCGTTCTTTGTGACCTTGAGTCTCTTTGCAAATGATTTGTTTGTTTTCATCTGATTTTATTATTAATTATTGATTACTTGATACTTGATTAATTTAGCAAAGCAATTATCTTTCTTTTTCTATTACGATACTAAGCCCTTTTGGAGACTTCTTTGCCTCTTCGGTGACTTTAAAAGGGACTGTCACGAGACGAAGAATTCTATCGAGTCTTTCCTTCAAAAAATTAACTTCAAGATACTTTGATCTACCTGTGAGGAATAGATCGATTCTGATTTTGTTGCCTTCGGCAAGCCATTCAGACGCTTTTTTAGCCTTGAGAGCTAGGTCGTGGTCGCCTGTACCTATCTTTACTTGGAGATTTTTAACCTCTATCGTATGGGCCTTTTGCTTTTGGACCTTGAGTTTTTTGTTAGCCTCGTATAAGAATTTACCATAATCTGCGATTTTTGCAATAGGGGGGACGGCGTTTGGAGATATCTCAATAAGGTCGAGTTCTGCCTCATGTGCCTTATCCATAGCCTCTCCAAACGACAAAATACCTAGGTTTTCACCTTGGGGTCCAATGACTCTAAGTTCCTTTGCTCTTATTTGATGATTTATTCGTGCGTCCACAGGGTATAAAGATTTTGTTTATTAAATATAACAGAAAAATACTAAAAATACAATAAAAGTGAATAGTGTGTATTGAATGAATTCAGATTAATGTACGGCTTCAGATGTGGTGTGCATTTGCTACATTCTATATGCCATATTCAATATTCACACCCTGTGTTGTGTGGAGAATATGGGTTATAATATTTAAAATCCGATTAATCTTTAATAGTCATAAATTCATAGGATAAATCCTCTAAAGTTTTATCTGTGGTTATGTAATTTAGGTCTGTTTCTATGTTTAAAATCGAATCGTTGATAGTCCTTAGTGAGAAACCTATTAAATTTGTTCAAATTGATTGCATAACAAAAAAGTTGACTTGTTGCTGAAAAAGAGACAATTTTGTATATGTTTCAATCCTGTATACGAATAAGGTATAATTATTTGGTATATAATCAACTTTTTAACAGATAAAATTTTCAAGGATAAATGCCAATCATACCAAAAAACTCAAAACTAAGATTCCTCTTGATGATTTTTTTCTTTATCGTCATTATTCTATCGCTCTACTTTAGAGCAAAAAAAGTACATGCACCAATAGTTGTAGATGTTCCTGTTACTAATGATGAAGCAAGTGCGAGTTATCTTGAAGGTCGAATGGAAGATGGGGTGATTTTTGATGATTCTGCAGTAGCTTCTACCTCTGACGCATTAACGGCTACAAGTACAACGGCTACAACTACAGAAAATCTCAAAAATACCGCAGCAACAACTGGAACAACAAGGCAGTAGTTTTTTGTTATTTATTATCCATTACTCACAATTTTAAATGCTATTTTTACTTATTTCATTTGTTGCTGGGATCCTTACGGTGCTCGCACCGTGCGTGCTTCCGCTTTTACCAGTAATTATCGGTAGCTCTGTATCTGATACGCGGTCAATGATAAAACCACTCATCATCACTGCATCACTCACTATATCAGTGATTCTCTTTACATTGATATTGAAAGTGGCAACGATTTTTGTGAATGTGCCTCCGACATTCTGGCAATATCTCTCTGGCGGGATACTTATTTTTTTTGGATTTATCACTATATTCCATAGCAAGTGGGAGAAGGTTGCAGCGAAGCTCAACCTTACACTTAGTCGCAAGTCGAACAAAATGCTTGCACAGGGTGTACAAAAGGAAAGTGTCCTCGGGGATGTGATAATCGGTGCATCGCTCGGACCTGTATTTTCTTCTTGTAGTCCGACATATTTTGTCATACTCGCGACAGTACTCCCACAGAGTTTTGCAAAAGGACTTGTTGATTTGATTGCGTATTCTATCGGGCTTTCACTTGCACTCCTTCTTATTTCATGGCTCGGACAGAAACTTGTGGGTAAGCTCGAAGGGGTATCGAATCCCGAAGGATGGTTTAAGAAAACTTTGGGAATTATTTTTCTTGCTGTCGGTATTTTTGTGGTGACTGGATATGACAAAACAGTGCAGTCATATCTCATAAGTAATAGTGTTTTCGATGTGACATCAATAGAGGAAAAATATCTCTTGCCAAAGACACAAGAAATGAATACAACTCTTGAGCAATTGTCGAATGCACAAAATACGACGACAACATCTGATAAAGATATTGACGCATCTAATACTTCATTAAGGTCAACATTTCTAACGCTTATGCAGAAGAAAATCAAGTATCTTATGTACAAAGAGCTTGTGAAGCCAAGCGGGTATGTAAACAGTGATCCGTTCCAACTCAAGGACCTTGTAGGTAAAAAAGTCATACTCCTTGATGTGATGACATATAGTTGTATTAACTGTCAGCGTACATTTCCATATGTAAATGCGTGGCATGAAAAGTACAAAGACAAAGGGCTTGAGATTGTAGCGATACATACTCCAGAGTTCGCTTTTGAAAGGAAAATAGAAAATGTTCGTAATGCGATGGAGAAATTTGGTATCAAATTCCCAGTGGTACTCGACAATGATTACGGGACTTGGAATGCATACGGTAATAACTATTGGCCACGAAAATATTTGATCGATATTGATGGGTTTGTGATATATGACCATATCGGAGAAGGTGAGTATGACATTACAGAATCAAAAATTAAAGAGGCTTTACAAGAGCGTGCGGACAGACTAGGTAATACAGATGTTGAAAAACAAATAAGTAATTCTAATGCGAGCGCAACTGTAGCTACAGAGAAAACATCAGCACGAAGTCATGAGACGTATTTTGGAGCGTTTCGAAATTATAATTTTTTTGGTAACGGGGATAGTGGGCGAGAGTATATGGATACGTTTACATTGCCAAAAACATTTATACCTAATGAATTTTATTTAGGAGGTAACTGGACTGTGGGTAACCAATATATCGAATCAAATGGAGATGCTACTCTCGCATTTAGTTATGATGCAACAAGGGTGCATCTCGTCGCAGAATCTCCAAATACTACGACAATCACAATCCAAAATGGTGATGCTAAAAATGTGTCGACAATGAATATTAAAGATGCAACACTCTATACAATCGTCGATAACTCATCCGCGCAAAAAAATACCTTTTTTCTTAATGTGCCAAAAGGTGTGAGGTTGTATTCATTGACGTTTAGTTAGGGTTATATAAAACAAATGCACGACCACCAAAGGTGGTCGTGCATTTGTTTTTATTCTTTATTCTATATACTATATACGAATGAGCTACATTACGAACAAAAAAGCCCATTTTGACTACGAAATCCTCGAGAAATTCGTGGGCGGTATTGAGTTGTCTGGGATTGAGGTGAAATCAATTCGTAATAATCAGGGGTCACTCCTTGGTGCGTATGTTGCTGTACGAGGAGGCGAAGCATTCCTACTCGGAGCAGATATTCCACCATATCAGATGACTAATACTCCTGAAAGTTATGAGAGAACTCGTGTACGAAAAATACTCCTTACAAAAAAGGAAATCAAAACTCTTGCAGACGCAGAAAGTAAAAAAGGGACAACCATAGTACCAATCTCACTTTTTCCAAAAGGAAGCAAAATAAAAATAGAAATAGGAATAGCACGAGGAAAGAAAAAGTTTGATAAACGAGAATCAATAAAAAAAAGAGACACAGAGCGGGAGATAAGAAGGGGAGAAAAATAAAAAACCGCCACACTTTCGTGGGGCAGTTGTGTTGTGTTTGGAAACTTTTCTCAAGTAAGAAATGGAAACATCTCATCTTTCCAAGTCCGTCTGTTGATGGTTTCGGGTTCAAACAGACAACCGATGGCTTCCTGGATCAATCTTGCTCTTTCGGATGGTTCGGTGATAAGAAAGAGAATCATCCTTGATGTTGGTGCTGCGTACACGCTGCAGGGATCCGAAAAGATTGTCATGATTTGGAGTCTGTTTTCGGGAATCTTTTCGATGTTAAAGTTTGTTCCGGCGGCTATTCTTTCTAGTTCGATCATGTTCACACCAAGGCGACGTCGATCGTGTCTGAACCGAAGTTGTAAAACTTTGAAAAGCCATTTAGGAATATGTGCGATAACAGATTGTTTCAGGGTGTCGATTTGATTCATGGTAATGTGCAGTTGTTCAATATTAATACTACTTAGTTTTAAAATTTAAGCAAATAAATTATTTGATCCGGTAGTAGATTTTGGTATTGGTATTGCCTGTAAAATCCAGAGATCTTATGATACCGAAATTCACTACCGGATTGACAAAAAAAGAGGGAAGAGTACCATATTGTCTATGATATTTAACAAAGCAAATTTTACCCTTTCAAATTTTGCGAAGCAAAACTTACTAGGGCTGCTGCTGCTAAACCTCGCATCAAAGCGTGGAGATTTGACTTGCCTTCCTAAAATCAAAAATTAGAGATTAAAAATCAAAATTTTTTTAAGAAAGAAAGCCAGCTCTCCACCTCGGAAGCTGGTTTTGTTCTTTTGGGTATCTCAACAACCGAAGATTTTTTATGAGAACTTTTTCATCACATCGTGCAGAGGGTTATCCGGTACTGACTGTCACTGTTAGTGTAATAAGGGGACCGTTTGTTGCTAAGGCAAATGCCTCTGGTCTGAATCCTTGTTTGGTATTGGCTCAAGCAAAAAGTGCTGCAAAGCGCAAATTACCTACGCCAGAAAAAGTTGATCCTCACGGAGAAATTATTGAGATTGACTTTTGAGTTGCTGCTCTTTTCGGCTGTCCCTCGGGACAGCTTTTTTATTCCTTTAAATACCCTTATTTTTCAACGATTTTACGCATTATTGTTCATTGTTTACTATTTGTTGCTTTTTTACCCCAATTTTCCTTGACTTCCTAATGTGTATAAGTATAATGATGCCTACGTCCTAATTAAAAAAAGGAGGGTCCACCGAAAGGTGGATGTTCGTTGAAAATTCAATTGAAATAAGAACAATAGTGCAAGAAAATATGTTTTTTTTAAAAAACATATTCAACCAATCTATTTACAAAAAATAATTGAGTAATGCACAAAGCAATTTGTGCTAACGGTTCTAAACAATAAAAAGGTTCAAGATACGTATTCTAAAATTTATTTAGCATATTCTATTTTGTTCCGTTCGGTCACAAATACTAATATATTTTGTGATTTTATTTTAGAGTTTGATCCTAGCTCAGGATGAACGCTGGCGGCGTGGATAAGGCATGCAAGTCGAACGGATCTAATCTATGGAAGCTTTGATGAAGGTAGCAATACTGACTGATAAATGGAAATAGACAGATTAGTGGCAGACGAGGTAGTAACACGTAGATACGTACCCCAAAGTCGGGAATAATCCATCGAAAGGTGGACTAATACCCGATAGTCTCTAAGGAGTAAAGTTTTAACGCTTTGGGAATGGTCTGCGTAATATCAGCTAGTTGGTGAGGTAATGGCTCACCAAGGCTATGACGTTTAGGGGACCTGAGAGGGTGACCCCCACCGATGGGACTGAGACACGGCCCATACACCTACGGGTGGCTGCAGTCGAGAATCTTCCACAATGGACGAAAGTCTGATGGAGCGACGCCGCGTGAAGGATGAAGTGGTTCGCCATGTAAACTTCTTTTATAGATCAGAAATTTTTGATCAATCTATGAATAAGGAGTTGCTAAACTCGTGCCAGCAGCAGCGGTAATACGAGTGCTCCAAGCGTTATCCGGAATTATTGGGCGTAAAGGGTGTGTAGGTTGTTCTCTTAGTCAGGTGTTAAATCTTTCCGCTTAACGGAAAACCAGCATCTGAAACGGGAGAACTAGAGGATGTGAGGGGTCTGTAGAACTCATGGTGTAGGGGTGAAATCCGTTGATATCATGGGGAATACCAAAAGCGAAGGCAGCAGACTGGCGCATTCCTGACACTGAAACACGAAAGCGTGGGTAGCGAACTGGATTAGATACCCAGGTAGTCCACGCCCTAAACGATCTTCTCTTGTTTTTCGGAGTATCGACCCTCTGAGAGACGAAGCTAACGCGTTAAGAGAAGCGCCTGGGTAGTACGATCGCAAGATTAAAACTCAAAGGAATAGACGGGGACTTGCACAAGCAGAGGATTATGAGGTTTAATTCGACACTAAACGAAGAACCTTACCAGGGTTGGAAATCTATACGAAACTCTCCAGAAACGGAGAGCCCCGAAAGGCGGATAGACAGGTGTTGCATGGCCGTCGTCAGTTCGTGGTTTGAACTGTTCCCTTAAGTGGGGTAACGAACGCAACCCACGTTGCCAGTTATATATGTCTGGCGAGACTGCCCCCGCATAAGAGCACGAAGTGCTCAGATTTAAGAAGTAAGATTTAGGATTTAAGAATGGTGCATTTGCATTTATTCATACATCATAAATCTTAAATCAATATTCTGAGTTCGCTTCGCGAACTTGTGCGGGGGAGGAAGGCGTGGATGACGCCAGGTCAGCATGGCCCTTTGATACCCTGGGCCACACTCATAATACAATCGCCACTACAACACGACGCAATATCGTAAGATGGAGCAAATCGTTAGAAAAGTGGCGCCAGTTCGGATTGTAGTCTGCAACTCGACTACATGAAGCCGGATTTGCTAGTAATCGCGGGTCAGCCATACCGCGGTGAATACGTTCTCAAGTCTTGTACTCACCGCCCGTCAACTCAAGGGAGTTGGGAATACCCGAAGTCTGCCCATGCGGCGGCCTACGGTAAGCTCAATGACAGGGAGTAAGTCGTAACAAGGCACGGGTAGCGGAAGCTGTTCGTGGAATATTTCAAATTGAAAGGCTTCTTTTTAGAAGCAAAGGCCGATCATTACAATTTTTGTAATGCCTTTTCTCAGGGGTACTGAGGACTTGTCTATCAAGTAAATATAGATGACAGATGGCAAAGACCAACAACAGAACGGAACAAAATAAAGTATGTTAGAAACCGCACGCGCAAGCGTGCGGTTTTATTATTTTTCCTTTTGTGGTATTTTGAACGAAGCACTATTGTTATTATGAAAACACTCTGTATTCTTAACTGTGACAATCTCCCTGGACAAATAAGAGGGACATGGAATTGTGAGATTGATAGGCATTATAATCGGTGGGATGAAGCAATAAAGAGTAATGTGTTTGCGATTCTTCAATGTGAGACAAGGGCTTTTGATAGGTTTGAAAATAGATATGATTCTGTTATCACAGATTTTGAAGGAGAACTGGATCAAATCTCAATGATAATCGTAAACCATAACAACCAGCCTGACGGCAAACCAAAATACGAAGTTTTCACAAAACGATCTTAAATGGTCGTCTTTTTTTGAAAATATTTTTTCCTGTGTTATTATGCACCTCGGATGAAAACATATATTTCTTTTGTCGGGCGTTTGGTGTTAGCTGCTGTTGCAACCTTCCTTATCTATGGCCTTTTATATGTGGTCTGTGTCAAGGAGAAAGAGTTCATGGAACGTACAGGGTGGAGGCAACACTGACCCTATCGACACAAATAATTGAGTCATATGAAAGGAGTTGTATTTTCTTTGGTTCTGTTTTTTTTGAGTATGGTGGTGTTTGACTATCTTGTCTGGAGCAGGATTAATGCGACACAAGAAGAGGTGCAATCCCTACTCAAAGAGTTAAAAAAATTTCGTGCGGTTTTAGTTTCCCGAGTTGCATAAACTAGGGTATTTTTTTTGCCTTGAATTTTCATATTTTTTCTGATATTGTATCGAGATATGCGTGTATAGCTCAGCTGGTAGAGTGAGCGAGAGATAGCGAGCGCAAGACCGGAGCGCGACGGCGCGAGGTGGGCCTGCGAGTAAAGTCAGTAGACTTTAACTTGTAGGGTCGACTGATTCCTTACAGGAACTGTACACCTTTTTGATCTTTTATAAGAGATGAATTAAATAAATGTAGTTTATTCTGTGCGTGTATAGCTCAGCTGGTAGAGCATTCGACTGATACTCGAAAGGTCTTAGGTTCGAACCCTAATACACGCACAGAATACGGTACTAATTCATCTCTTATAAAAGTTCTAAAAAACTCTTGCGAAATGGGTCTCGCCCATTTCTCACTCGAAAGGTGAGGTTGGGGGGACCCAACCGGAACGTCGGAGTGCGACGGCACGAGACAGGGTTGCGAAAATTTTCAGTAGAAAATTATCTGTGACCTGATCCTGTAAGGATCGAAATCCCTAATACATCTTATTTTTATATGCTATAATTTTTCCATGATCTCCATCGAAACCCTACAAAACTTTAATATCTCCCACTATCTCTGGGTAGGTTTTGTTGTCTTTTGGCTTTTTGCCGGATGGATGACATTTGCACTCTTTTATCATTGGATTAAATACTCTCAGCTCAATACTGTACTATTCAGACTCTTTCAACTTATTTTTGTTGGTGGGATGATATTTCTCTTTTTTTTATCTTTTGATTTTTTTATACAAATCTAAAACAATACATATTTATGATTCCACTTGAACAAGGAGAGCACATCGTCGCAATATTTCGAAAGCATTGGTGGAAGATTTTTACATGGGGGATTAGTATGGTCGTGCTTGCGTTTATTCCTGTTGTATTTCTCTTTGTATCTCTCTACGCAATCCCAAAAGCTGATTTAGAACATTGGATTTATATTATTGGTTTTTCTTATACTATTTGGCTCACTGTTCTCTGGATTCTATTTTATGTTGAATGGACAGATTTTTATCTTGATGTATGGGTAGTCACAAACAAGAGGGTGGTTGATATTGATCATGAAGGACTCTTTTCACGTGAGGTATCGGCTGTAAGACTCGAAGATGTAGAGGATATTACGACTGAATCTAATGGAATCCTTGCAACTTTTATGAAATTCGGAGATGTGTTTATACAGACTGCTGGTTCACGAAACGAATTCTATCTCTACGCAGCCAATAATCCTGATAAAATCAGACAAACAATCTCAGGACTTATTGATGGTGCAAAGAAGGTTAACCATTCAGAATAATTATAATCTAGGATGCGGATACGAGTCCCGTTAGAAAAGCGAATTATTTACTAAGTCTAAATTTGTCACTGAATATGTATGTAAAGTATAAAAAAATATTAGTAGTAATTGCTAACCTTTTTTAAACGGGATGAAGTCATATACTATTACTGACTCACATAAGTTTTTGGATGTAGGTATACCATCAAAAAAATATGTTTTGACGATTCGTGATCTCCCCCCAGAAGACAAACCGAGAGAAAAGTTATCAAAGCTCGGTGCATCAACACTCTCTGTTCAAGAATTGCTCGCAATCGTCTTGAATACAGGTACAAAGAAAGAAGGGGTACTTGAGATGTCAGGAAGAGTGATGAAGGAATATGGGGAGAAAGCACTTATCGGGAGAGCAGATCCAAAAAAGCTCTCAGAGGATCTGGATATTCCACTTATAAAAGCGACACAGATAGTGGCTTGTATAGAACTCGGTCGGAGATTCTTCGAAAAGAAAAATAGCCAGATGCCCGTCATTCGAACAGCAAAAGATATTTATGAATATTTGGTAGATATGCGCAGTCTTCCAAAGGAACATCTTCGCGGACTCTATCTCAACTCGCACTATAAGCTCATTCATGATGAAGTGATATCTATCGGCACGATAGATGCTAATATCATTCATCCGCGAGAGGTTTTTGGTCCTGCACTTGAATATGGGGCTGTTGCGGTGATACTCGCTCACAACCATCCAGCTGGAAGCCCAAAGGCGAGTGATGCCGACATAGAGGTAACAAAACAGATTGTAGAAGCGGGGAAGATTATGGGTATAAAAGTCCTTGATCATGTTATTATATGCAAAGATAAGTTTGCAAGTGTCCCGTCAAATTATTAATTTTTTTAAAACATTATGGCAAAGAAAAATAGAAAATATTTTTTGGTACCGACAGATATTGTGATGAATGAAGGAGGTATTTCTATGTACTCACTTGTACGAGAAGGGGACTTTTCACGTGATTTGACTCAAAAATATCATAATGATGTTCGAGATGCTCTGTACCTACGGCTCGAAAAGATGACTCGAGATCATAGTGTACCAGTAGGAGAGATAAACAGGGTAAAGGAGCTAATAAGTGAGCTTGTACATACAAAAGAAATACTGGTGACTTATGATATTGATAATCCAGAAATAAAAAAGATTTTAGAGAAATAAGTAAAGTATTAAAATGAAAATAATCTGGAACAAAGTCACTTGGTATTCAGAACTTCTCGCAGTTATTGTGCTCGCGGGAGCTATTTGTCTTGGTTTCTATTTCAAATCAGAATTTAAAAAGGTGTCTGATATCAAACCTGTTGAAGTACAAAGTCAAAGCGATATAGACACTAAAGATTGGAAAACATACAGGAATGAGAAGTATGGGTTTGAATTTAAGTATCCGGAAAGTTTTATAATTGAGGGGGCGGTTGTGCCTAATGAAATTATCACAGTAAAATTACCGGATTATAGAACCACTTCAATACAATGTGTATTAATGGACATGTCAGATGATGATTACTATCAAATAGATGATGTGCTAGAAGGTAAATACGAAAAAAATTTTGGGAAATTTGATAAAGTTGCGCTAGATAGAAAAAGTATAGTGCGTTTTTATCCTCAAGAAGACCTCGGCGGAGATAAAAGTCAAATGTTTTATCTTTTAAATTTTCCATCAAAAGGTCAGATACTTGATTTAAATTGCTCAGCCAACCCTTTCAATCTGTATTCAAAAATTATTAATCAAATTCTTTTGACTTTCAAATCAATAAAATAATTTTTTTTAAATCATTCATTATTTATTATGAGCTTATATATCATCGCAACCCCAATAGGTAATCTCGAAGACGTTACACTTCGAGCGCTTCGGATTTTGAAAGAAGTGGATCTGGTCTTGTGCGAAGATACTCGTGAGACGAGAAAACTTCTTAATCACTACGAAATTAAGACTATGACACAGTCATATCACGCACAATCGAAGCTTTCAAAGATTGACTCAATTATCGCAATGCTCGCAGATGGACGAAATATTGCACTCGTCTCTGATGCGGGAACACCAGCTATCTCTGATCCAGGGTCACTACTTGTAAAAAAAGTTCGTGAAGAATTACCAGAGATGCCTATTTTTGCAGTCCCTGGTGCATCTGCACTTACATCCGCATTTTCAACAAGTGGAATCGTGGGAGGCGAATTCACATTCCTGGGATTCCTACCACATAAAAAGGGTAGAGAGACATTGTTTAAAGAAATCGCAGCATCAGAACGACCGTATATCTTTTATGAATCGCCTCACAGACTCATGAAGACTCTTGAGTCATTGGTTAAGTTTGCACCCGAAAGACAGGTACAAGTGGCAAAAGAGATTACAAAGATATTCGAGCAGTATGTGATTGGTACCCCTGCTGAGGTTTTGGAGTATTTTGCGGCTAATGCTGACAAGGTTCGAGGGGAGTTTGTGGTAATTGTCTACAATAGGTAATCTGTGTTATAATGCTTGGATGAAAATAAATAGACTACATACAATCATTGGATTACTCCTTGTAATCATACCTTTTACAGGATTCAGTCACGGATTCAAGTACGGATTCTCTGTTGTGGCGGGCGCTACAATACTCTATTTTGCCATGAGATCTATTCACGATGAGGTAATGAAAAAACATCATCGACACCGAAAACACGACTCATTTGTTGAGAATCGACCAAAGGATACTACTCGACACGAAGCAAAACCTGAAAAAACTATTGCAACAACCGAAGAGAAAGCTGTCGAATTGGAAGACAGTACTCCAGCTTCAGGAGAGGCTCAAACAAATCTATAAATCTCTTGCGAGATTTCTATACTATGCAAGGCACATTTGTGCCTCATAGAATTATTAAAAAATGATTTTAATCATTTAGATGCTCTATTAATTTATGAAAAAAGAAAAGCAAAAATCGATTTATCGTCACTATAGGGACGCTCTGGGAAGTAAGTATATTTATTTATTCACCCTTGAAGCGTTGCTTTTTGCTGTGAGCACTTATATTACATCCGTACTTGCACCGATTTATTATCAGGGTATAGTAGATGCTATTTTGAGGGGAAGTGCTTATGATACCGTGGTGCATTTTCTGTATCTTATTGTGCTTACAGGGATTCTTTCGACAGTGCTCGACAGATTTTTTGAATATATCGATATTAAGGCTATCTCTGATGGTATGGTGAAAGTCGCGGATTATTCCATGTATTCACTCACGAGTCATTCGTATCAGTTTTTTACGAATAACTTCGCTGGATCATTAGTGAACAAGCTAAAGAAATTTGTTGCAGCGCTCGATGTAATTATAAGCTTCATTATTCGAGAATTTCTCTATGCAGTAGTGACTGTTGTTGGAATTATCTATGTGCTCTTTAGTAATTCGTTTACTTTGGGACTTGTAGCGCTTGTATGGTTTGCAATATTTTTTGCCAGCGTTGTGTTTTTCACCTACAAAAGGATTCCGCTTGAAAGAGTGAGAAGCGAAAAGGAATCCAAACTCACAGGAGTGCTTTCTGATATTGTTTCCAATGTACTTAACCTAAAGCTATTTTCATCCCAAAAAGATGAGAGAGTATATTTTGGCTCGGTCTTAGAAGAAGACAGATCTGCACGTCATAGAGCGTGGTCATTTTCAAATATGACATATGGTATTCAGTCTGTGATTACTCTTCTTGCTAAATCATCGCTCATATTTGTAGCCATCTTCCTTTGGGGGAGAGGACAAGCCTCAGCTGGAACAATTGTGCTAGTAATATCTTATGGAACAACACTGTTTAATAGACTTGGTGGGCTCGGGAGTGCAATCAGAAAACTCTCGGATTCAATCGCAAATGCGGATGAATTTGTTCAAATATTAAACACATCTATTGAAATTACTGATATAGCTAATCCCGAATTGTTAAAGATGAAAGAGGGTAATATTGTTTTTGATAAAGTCGGCTTCTCATATAAAAGCAGTGTAAGGATTCTTGATGATTTCAATCTGAAAATCCACGCAGGTGAGAGAGTGGGAGTGGTTGGAACATCGGGTGCCGGTAAGACAACACTTACCAAAATCCTTCTTCGTTTTGCAGATGTAACAGAGGGTAGTATAAAAATTGATGGTCAGGATATCAGGAATGTTACACAGGATGATCTACGTTCTGTGGTGTCGTATGTCCCACAAGATCCGATTCTATTCCATAGAACACTCGCAGAAAATATCGGTTATGGGAAACCAGGAGTAACAATGAAAGAAATAATTGACGCTGCTAAAAAAGCCCATGCTCACGAATTTATTGGTTCACTTTCTCACGGATATGATACTCTCGTCGGTGAGAGAGGGGTGAAGCTTTCTGGTGGTGAAAGACAGCGGGTAGCTATTGCGCGTGCAATACTTAAAAACGCTCCTATACTTATTCTTGATGAGGCGACAAGCGCACTCGACTCAGTGTCCGAAACCCACATCAAAGAAGCGCTCGAGGTACTTATGCAAGGCAAGACTACGATTGTTATTGCTCACAGACTATCGACAATCGAAAAAATGGATCGGATTATTGTAATGGAGAAAGGTAAGATAGTCGAAGAGGGAAATCATAAAGAGCTTGTAGCAAAGAAGGGGATATACCAGAACTTCTGGGAGCATCAGTACGGAGGATTTATTAAGTAGGAGATTGAATGTAGAGTATTGTATATAGAACAAACAACGAGGCGCCTACGGCGCCTCGTTGTTCAATACTAGATACTATATTCAATATACTATATACTATTTCTCATATGGCAAAAATCACTATATTTGGGCTCGCAGGGACAGGAAAAGGGACTGTTTGCCGGATTCTCTGTGAAAAACTTGGTTATAAGTCTTTTTCGGGTGGAGACTTTGCTCGTGAGACTGCGAGGAGAATGAACCTCACTCTTAATGAGATTGATGAGCTCTCACGATACGATAAAAGTATTGATATTGCGCGAGATAAGGTTATCGAAGATTTCGGTAAGGAAAATGACAACTTCATTGTCGAGGCTCGACTCGGGTGGAAGTTTATCCCTGATTCATTCAAGGTCTGTTTTGAGTGTGATTTTGAGGAGAGAACTCGTCGTGTGGCACAAAGAGAGAAAAAAGATATTGTGACTGTACAAGCTGAGACTATCCAAAGAGAGAATTCTATTTATGACAGATTCCTCAAATATTATGGTATCAAGAATGTTAATGATCCTAAGAACTTTGATCTTGTTATAGATACTACTCACATTACTCCTGAGGATATTGCCGACAAAATAATCGAAGGATTAAAAAGTAAAAATATTATGTTGTAATATATGAGGAATTTTTCAATTATTTTTGGTAGCATTTTTATTTTACTTGCGCTCGGTTCTGTCTATCCAAACGACTTTATAGGGCACAATGCAATCTTGGCAACTGACTTTTTGCATAACTTCATTCATCTTCTTATTGGATTTGTTCTTATTGGGATTGCTTTGTGGGACGATATACTGCTCCTGAGGGCTGTTCGAACAGTTGGTGTGATACTGCTCGTACTCGCAGTTCTTGGGGGATGGTTTACTGGGTTTGATATTGGTAAAATATTAGGACTTATCACAGTTAATGGTGCAGGAAATATTCTGCACCTCGTGACTGGAGTTGTCTGTATTGTTGTTGGTACACATGATATAAGAGTCACAAAAGAGGAATTGACACATCACTAATATATTCAATGCATAAATCATTTACATACTTTCTAACCACTATCTTAATTATATATGGCGTTTATTTTTATATAACAGGCCAGATCAATGCCTTTTCAAAAGAAATAGAAACTGTCGCCTCAAGACAGCAATACTACAACCCTAAAACATTTAAAAATAAGGTAATAATCACTTCTCCGAAACAGAACACACTTATTGAAAATCCAGTGACTATTTCTGGAAGTGTGTCTGGGACTTGGTTTTTTGAAGGCCAGATAATTTCAAAAATAGTAGATAGGGATGGCAGGATTTTGGGGCAGGGACCACTCGTTGCAACCGATGACTGGATGACTGTGGAGAGTGTAGGGTTTTCGGGGATTATTCCATTTACTCCACCTCACAGTAAGTCTGGATTTGTTATCATTGAGGCTGATAATCCAAGCGGTAGTACAAATCCTCCATCATTTAAAATCCCTGTCATGTTTTCTGAGGTAGGACAGAGTGCTTGTGGTGGTGATGATTGTGGGGAGTGTACCATTGGTTCTATAGGATCAAATGGTGTTTGTGTGCATAACAATAGTCAAAAGTCTTAAAGTTGAAAGTCTAAAAGAGAATAAATAAGACGCACAAGCCTCATTTTTTACTTGTGAATTTGAGACTTTCTAACTTTCGATTGATTTATGTTATAATATCACTATGGAAAGTATTGCAAAGTCAGATATGTTTTTCTTTGTCACCACTATCGCGGTCATTATCGTGACATTGGTACTTGTTGTTGCTCTTGCATATGTTATTCGTATCGCATCAGATATTAAATACATTGCAAAAAGAGCAAAACAAGAGACAGATGAAATCGCAGATGATCTAAAGACTGCTCGAGAGACTCTAAAGTCTAAAGGCAAAACAATAGCGACAATACTTTCATCACTTTGGATTCTTCGAAGTAAGAGAAGGTCAAAGAGTAAGGAATAGCAGTTATTAATATTATTATTCACCCTAAAAAAATTTGACTAATGGAAAATCTATGATTTTCCAGCATTAGACAAAAAGTCTAATGCATTAATCAAAACTTTACAGGGTAAAAATTTTTTTATGGCAAAAACAGAAAAAAGTGGAATGGGTGCAGGTATTGCAGTAGTAGCAACTCTCGCAGCTGCAGCAGGAGCATATTTTATTTATGGTACAAAGGAGGGATCAAAGACAAAGAAGAAGATAAAGAGCTGGGCACTTAAGGCAAAGGCAGAAGTGCTCGAGAAGATTGAGAAAGCAAAAGATATCTCAGAGGAATCTTACAATCAAACTGTTGCGACAGTAATGCAGAAATATGAAAAGATGCGAGCAGAGCATGGTGATGAGGTTGATGCTGTCGCAAAAGAGCTCAAGGGATATTGGAAACAGCTGAAGAAGCATTTGAATCCTGTAAAGAAAGTCTCAAAGAAGAAATAAGAGATAGAAGGTAGAATATTGTATATAGAATATAGAAAAGAAATAAAACAGCCCCACAACATAGTTGCGTGGCTGTTTGTTATATTCAATATTCTTGTTCTATATTCGGTTACTTCGTATCCCTAATCCGTAGTGCTGGAAGCATTGCCCCGAGGAGCACCACCGCAAGAGCAGGAAATATGTACCCAAACGGTACATACAAAAGCAAAAGACTTCCTACAAGCGGGCCTGCGATAAATGCAAGAGGTTGGCTCATTCGGAAGACCTCAATCAATTCATCCTTACCTTTACTTTTTTTGAAGAAATAGCTTTCAACCATTGTCTCCATTATAGCAGCACCCGTCCGACCAAGTAGTAGTATGAGTGTCCACAGGACAAAATCACTTTTATTAAGTATTGGGATAAGTAGGCTTGCTATAATCATAAATATCATTCCACCAATAAGCATTTCTTTCTCTCCGAGCACTTCGTCTGCCAGTTCTCCAGCAGGGATTTCTAATATTACAAAAGGAAGGAGTGTGATACTAATTATTATTCCGATATCAGCCCAGCTAAAGCCTATGACCGTAGAAAGATATATAGGGATATAAACAATCATCCATGAAAAGAAAAATTGTAGAGTGAAATTAATGATACCAATTCGACGTATGTCAGGTATTGAGAAAAACTCTATTATCGAATTAAATCCTTTAATGCTGTTTGCCTTTGCTTTGCCAAATTTGTTTCTGCTTATAAATAGTATCAAAAGGAATATGGAGAGGAAGAATAATGAGAAAAGGTATACTTGCTTAAATCCATTTTCTGCAATCATTGTGCCTACAACAAGAGGGGAAATAACTGATGCTGTAGCAAGAACTGTAAGAAATATGCCTCGTGTTTTACCCATCGTGACCGCCTCTGCTGTATCTTCTATGGCAGTATCAAGGCTTGCAAGCATAAGGGTAGGTATCGAAAGATAAACTATAAAACACAGAATGTTTGAAAAGGTGTTATTGGTACTTATGATTATTCCAAGCGATGCTATGTCAATAATAGAAAGTGTGAGAATAGCTTTGAAAATACCCAGCCTTTCTATGATTGAAGAGAGTTTTATGAGTCCGAGTATGGAGATGAGTGATCCTAGAGCATAGATAACCCCAATCATTGAACGAGGTACGAGCGTCTCTAGAAATGAAGAGTTAATGTAGAGAATAAAATAATAATGAAATGCAAAAAAAATCGAAGCAATAAAAATATGAAGGCAAGAATGACTTGTGTTTTTTGATTTTGTAAGTAGTTTTAGCATAGAATATTGAATATAGTATATGGTATATAGAATAAAAATGGAAATCGAAAACTCCACGGCACCCGAAGGGTGCCGTGGAGTTTTTCTATTCTCTATACTACATACAATATTCTATCTTCTAGCTATACTCCCAAAATCACTGGAATCACAATCGGTCTCTTTGCAGTCTTTTGGAAGAGGAATCGAGCAATATTGTCAGTCACTACATCCTTTATAAACTCAAAGTTGATTGGATTCATTCCGACTGAATTATCTTCGATTGTTTTCTTGATGATGATTCGTGCTTGTCTTAGGAGCTCCTGGTTTTCTCGGAGATAGACGAATCCTCGAGAGATAATGTCTGGAGATTTTCGAAGCTTTCCGTTTACTGTGTTCACACTTGCGATAATGACGAACATTCCATCTTGAGAAAGCATCTGTCGATCTCGGAGTACTACTTCCTGCATATCTCCGATGGCAAATCCATCTACCATAACCGGACTTGATGGCACCTTCTCTTTGTGTTTGATCATTTTTGTACCGTTCTCTACGATATCAACGATGCTACCGTTGTCCGCTATCACTACTTCATCTTCTTTCATACCGAGTCCGTATGCGAGTTCTGCGTGAAGTCGGAGCATATAGTGACTTCCGTGAATAGGGATGAAGAACTGAGGCTTCAATTTCTTATGGAGCCATTCGATCTCACCTCTGTTACCATGACCTGTAGAGTGAATAAATACTTCAGATGTTCGGTAGTGAACAATCTTTGCGCCTGTTCGTGCGATGTTGTCTTTCATTGCCTGCACTGATTTTTCATTACCAGGAATGATAGATGAAGAGAGAACAACAGTATCATTCTTTGTGAGAGTGATTACTTTGTGGCTCTTGTTTGCGAGTCGTGAGAGTGCTGCAAATTCATCCCCCTGTGCACCAGTGGCGAGAATTACGATTCGATCTGGTGGGTAGTTAGGGATTTCAGATGATTGAATGATTGTGTCTTTCTTGAGTTCGAGGATTTTTGCTTCCTTACAAATCTCCACATTGTTCTTCATACTTCGCCCTTCGATCACTACTTTTTTGTTGTTCTTTTCACAAGCTTCGATAATCTTTGCAATTCGAGTCACATGAGAAGAGAACATACTAATGATGAGTCGACCTTTTGTTTCCTTTACGATGTTTGCGAGGTTCTCATATACGAGTACTTCGGGAGTAGAGAATCCTGGGTTTTCGATGTTTGTAGAGTCGGTGAGGAGTAGAAGAGTCTTTTCTTTTGAAAGTTCTCCGTATACTTTTTCTTCACCTTCACTTGGTACACCGTCCATATGTTCGAGCTTGTAGTCTCCAGGATTAATAATATTACCCCATGGAGTTCTAATACATACACCGAGACAATCGGGGATAGAGTGAGTCACTCCGAAGAATTTAATTTTCATCTCCCCAAGTGTTACTGATTCATCTTTGTCCACGATTTTAAAATCAATCATTGGAAGATGAGGGAATTCACTCTGTCTCTTCTTGATCATAAGTCCTGTAAGGTTTCGGGTGTAGAGTGGTGGATTACCGATTCGCTCCATAATATATGGGATTCCTCCGACGTGGTCGAGGTGTCCGTGGGTGATAATCACTGCTCGGATTCTGTGTTTGTTATCCTCGAGATATTTTGTATTAGGGAGGATGTAATCAATACCAGGAGTATCCTGATCTTTGAATTTGAATCCCATATCAATAACGATAATATCGTTCTTGTATTCGATAGCTGTCATATTCATACCCACTTCTTCTACTCCTCCAAGAGGAATAATTCGGATATTCTCACCAAGTTGTGGAATGTTCAAAGGTCGTTCTGGTCGAGATTGACTCTGTCCACCTCGATCTTCTCGTTCCTGCATTCTTTCTCCTGTAAAAGGTCGTGAATGTCTCTGTGGACGCCGATTGTCTCGTGCACCACTTACATGTGGGGCGTGATGATGACGTGGTCCGCCTCCCTGAGATGCTCCTTGTGGAGTCTTGTGTACCGCTCGAACTTCTGGAGTTCGGAGTATCGGTCGTCTGTCGTTTCTGTTGTTGTGTCTGTCCATATTTTTTTTGTTTTTTCTAACTCTATTTATTTATGAGTTAAATTTTAATAATTAATAATTAATAATTTTTTTTGGAATCTATCTTTATAGTTAATATGAGAGTAAACTACTTTTTTCAAGACTCGGTTTCGACACAAATACATTGTGTCCAAATCTGAGTCTTGAAAATATTGTTGTAATTTTTTAGTTAAACCAAGGGATTTTCCATACCTTTTCTGTCTCTTTGTACCATTTGTTTATTGTTGAAAATCTCTCTGAAGATAATGTGATACCTGCAAGGGATATCCCTGTAATATCTTTTGGTGCAATATACACAAGATCAGGGGAGTAGAGGAAGATTGCTGGTTTGTCCTTGTTTATTTCTTTTTCAAAACTTTGATAGAGGGCTATTCGTTTGTCTCTGTCACTGGTTGTTCTTATATCCTGAAGTATTTTGTCTGCTTTACTGTTTGTATAGTTAGCGATATTGAGTCCTGGATGGTTTCTTTCGCTTGAATGCCAGAACGCAAAAAGATCTGCATTCCGTCCTATAGACTCTCCGAAAAGAAGCGAGTCATATTTTCTAGGAACAATTACTTTTTGTTGGAGGTCTCCACTGTCGAATACTTTTATATCCACTTTTGCCCCTAGTTGTTCCCAAGAGGATTTGAGCAGATTGGCAATAGCTTTGAGCTCTGGGACGTTAGAAGTTGATATGGAAAACGTGAGTGATATATTTTCTTTCTTATCCTTTTTTACAAGTATTCCGTTTGTGTCTTTGGTCCAGCCATCCTTTGCGAGGAGTGCTCCGGCTTCCACAAGCCCCTCATCGTCTGACACATCTCTTGGTGGAAGTGTTGAAATGTTTTTTGGAATCGGACCTTCGATTGGTGTGGCGAATCCAAGAAGTACATTCTGAATTATTTGATTCTCAGGTGTTGCAAGTGAGAGGGCTTTTCGAACATTTGCATTAGCAAACACTTTTGCTTCGTTTTGATTAAAGAATACACCGTATATTCGTGGAAGAGGACTCTTTAAAATTTCAGATCTGCCAGTATCTACTGATTTAATATTTTCAGGAGAAATAGAATTCATACTGTCTATCTCACCGCTCTTGTATGCGTTAACAAGCTTGTCCTCGCTTGTATAGAAATGCATATAAATATCTTGTATATATGCCTGTCCAAGTGCGTATTTCTCAAATGGAACAAGGTGGTAATACTCTGGAAGTCCAGAAGTATTACGCTTGATATCGGCTATCTTGTAAGGACCAGAGCCTATTGGTTCAAAGTTAAACTGACTAAAGAGAAACGCATCTGAGTCAATATCTTTCCATATATGCATTGGAAGGATTCCTAGTGTGAGGTTTTCGATAAACGGGGCATAAGGTCTTTTGAGTGTAAATTGTATTGTTCTCGAATCAATCACTTGCACAGTGACTCCATCCCAGTTTGCTGCTTTTGGACTCTTGATGATTGGGTCTGTTGCTTTTTTGATTGTGAATTCTACATCATATGCTGTGACCGGAGTACTGTCTTGGAAGAAGATGTTGTTTTTGAGTGTTACTGTGTAGGTGAGGCCGTCGTCTGAGACTTTGTACTCTTCTGCGAGATCATTGACGAGTCCATTGTTACCATCAAATTTCATTAGACCTGAAAATACGAGTGTAGTAAGGTCTCGTCCAGAATC
This sequence comes from uncultured Candidatus Saccharibacteria bacterium, assembly GCA_964554765.1. Taxonomy (GTDB): domain Bacteria; phylum Patescibacteriota; class Minisyncoccia; order Phycocordibacterales; family CAIRYW01; genus JAQBQZ01. Next base: position 11,399 of record CAZKPS010000001.1, on the reverse strand, counting down.
AGTCACAGGGAGAAGTGGATTCACATATCGCGGGTACCCTACCACTCCTTCATTGAGTGTTCCTCCAACAACAGGTACTTCAACGCTCAAAGCGTCTGATGCCTTTTTCAAAAGCGTAAGTGCACTTATGGTGAGTAATATTGCGAGGACAAAGAACACTACCTTTTCAAGGAATCCCATTTTTTCAAATACAAAGAGAAGGCTTCGTCTTTTTTCAAGACCAAAGATAGATTTTATCTTTTTCATAAGAGGGTTTTGTTTTAACACAATGTAATAGACTTAAAGGTGCAAGCAATCCGATTTGCTTTATAGAGAGAGGACTATTTGATGAAGAGTGCTCCGAATGCAGAAACAGCAAACAATATTGCAATAACGATTGTTAATATAAAGATGAATTTTTCTGGACCTCGTCGTGTGTGTCCTGTGCCTCCGAGACTGTCTCCACCGAATGCGGCACCTGCACTTGCGTCAGAGTGCTGAAGGAGGATAAGACCAATAAGGAGTACTGCAAGTACGATTTGGATATAAGGTAGGTAAGTAGCGATCATAATATGAATTATATTTGTTAATTTGAGGAGTAACCCGCTTTTGAAATATGCCTTAATAGGGCTTAAATAAGGAGAGTTACAGTGGGTATACTATAGCATAGAGAGGGGGGTGAATGCAATGGAATTCTAGAATATTGAATATGGAATATTGTATATAGTAAATGCAGCGCACCCGAAGGGTGCGCTGCATTTACTGGATTTCTTCCCCTCTTAAGATAAGAGGGGTGGTCGAAGACCGAGGTGATATGGCTTGACATTTACCCATATATTGTGATATAATATGTAGATAAAGTGCTCTTTGAAATTGTTTGTTGGAGGACGAACCACGGTCTTAAATTTGAGGGTGTGGTTCGTCCTCTACGTATAGGGGACACAACACAAGCCACAACCAATAAACATGAAAAAATATATCAAAAAGGCACTCGCACACTACCGACTCCTTGTCATTGCTGCTAAGTTTGAGCTGGCGGGAGCGTCCTCGTCTGAAAGTTGTCGGAGTGGTAACATTCCGATTTACCTCGCACACCTTGCAAAGAGTAGGCCCAAAAAGCTTCTGCTTTGCCTCGCCATCATCGTCACCTTTTTCTTCGGGATTGCAATGCCTATGTTTTGCTCCCTTGTTGCATCTCAGCCCTGGTTTTCGGATCAGCGCTGGCACGACTTGCCAGTCAACATTCCTTGGCTGATCAAGCTTATTCCCTGGTTTATCGGGGTGTTCTGTTTGCAGCTTCTCTGGGATATTTACAAGGAGATTCGTTCCACTTGTAGAAGTCAGCGGCTATGGAAGCATGTTGCTGAGATCTGTGTGGGGATGCATTTGGGCGAGTCTGTGTGGGGTGAGAATTGGCAGAAAGAACGTGCTATTACAATCGAACTTGTAAAGAAAACTTTACCCAAGCACTTCTGGCCCTCCGGCTTGGTTAAACCAAAAGTTCGTCGGTTGCCACCGACTCCTGCTACATGTAAATAGGGCCTACAAACAATTACCACGCAGCGCGCTTTCCGAACAGGAGAGCGCGCCGTTTTTATTGCCCCGAGCACTAAATTTGAGTACAAACTTAGTGCTCGGGCATGCTTGCAAATCTGAATTTTTAAGCTATAATAGCAAAATCATGAAAAAAGAAATCCACCCAGAAAACTTTAGACCAGTTGTATTCGAGGACACTACTACAGGTGCCAAATTCCTCATTTCTTCTGCTGTACTTACAAAAGAAACTACAAAATTCGAAGGTAAAGAATATCCTCTCTACCATGTAGAAATCTCTAGTGCATCACATCCTTTCTATACAAACACTGAAACTCTAATCGACTCAGCTGGACGAGTTGAGAAGTTCAAGAACCGAATGGCTAAGTCTGGTACTACAAAGTCTAAGAAATAGATACTCACAAAAAACAAAGCTTCTTCCGGAAGCTTTGTTTTTTGTTTTCTTATCATCTTTATACTACATACTAAATACTATATACTACATACTAATCTATGATCGATATCACTAAGTACAAATCAAACAACAAAACCCGTTTTCTTGCGGAAGATTTTGAGCGATTGCAGAGAGAAGAGGATGAGATCAAAGCTCTTGCTGAAAGTGATCCATCAATGAAAGAACTCTCGGATGAAGATCTCCTACGAATCGAATCACAAAAAACAGAACTCATAAAACAAATGGATGAGATTCTCAAAGTAGATGAAGAGGAGGATGAGTTTCCGAACGAGGTGATCCTTGAAGTGCGAGCCGGAGCAGGAGGAGACGAGGCTGCGCTTTTTGCGCACGAGCTAGCAACAATGTACAAAGGTTATGCGGTAAAAGAAGGGTGGGGATGGAATACTGTTCACGAAGCAGAGACTGATGGAGGGGGGTACAAAGAAGCATCATTTGAAATCAGGGGACGAGATGTGTACAAGAAGCTTCGATTTGAGACAGGTATTCATCGAGTGCAGCGAGTGCCTGCAACAGAAAAGAACGGGCGAGTCCATACATCAACTGCATCAGTGGTGATTCTTCCAATTCGAAAATATACAAAAATAGAAATCAAAGAAAGTGATTTGATTGTTGAGACATCGAGATCAGGTGGGGCAGGAGGACAAAACGTGAACAAGGTGGAGACTGCGGTGCGAATGGTACACAAGCCTACGGGTATTGATGTGCGATGTACATCAGAGCGAAGTCAGCTCAAAAACAAAGAAAAGGCTCTCTCAATTTTGACTGCCAAAATCGAAGAAAAACAGCGAGAGGAAGAAGCTGCAAAATATGCAGATGATAGAAAGGGTCAGATCGGTACCGGAGGAAGATCAGAAAAAATTCGAACATATAACATCCTTCAAGACCGAATCACAGACCACCGGATCAAAGAATCATGGCACAACCTGCCGAACATAATGCTCGGTAATATCGACGAAATCATTGATACACTCCAAGAAAAATCAAAAACAGGGTTTGAAGGTGGAGGGGAGGATGAGGAGTAGGGTTCTGGTTTAGATAAAAATAAAATGAAAAATAAATACTCAAAACACCAAAGAGATTACACCTTACTCGGAACATCTGTGGTATTTAATTCATTTTGTGGTGAGGGGATGACAAAGTATTTTTCATTAAAATCAAGTCCTCTTTATATTTTGATTAAAAATAATATCCTTTATCATTTTATTTCTGAGAATGATGCAAAGAATAGGGCTACAAGCTGGATGAAAAAGTATAGGGAATCATCGCTTGTAAATCATAAGCAAAAACATGATGTTCTTCTGAAGAAATACAAAAAATTTATAAAAGAAAAGCATAAGGATTTTTCAAAATCGTTACTGATTTTACATAATTATTTCATTGAGCTCTTACCGCTAATTATGGTTGCTATAGAAGTTCCAGAGTACTTTGCTGAAAAAATAAGTAATAAGACTTTACAACTTTGCTTTAAAATCAGAGAACAGAATGAGTTTGTATACAAAACCGGTTTCGAGGTTCAAAATAAACTTCTAAATAGTCTAGAAAAAGAAAGAGGTATTGAAGATAATACTCTTCAATACTTGACTATGCCCGAGTTTAATAATTTCATTAAGACAAATAAACTACCTAAAAATATAGATGCAAGAAAGGATTTTGTTTTTATTAAAAAGACAGCTACAAGTGAAGTTATCTCAAGAAATAAACAAATTTTGTCTAAATTGGGATTGATTGAAGATGTTAGTCTTTCGCAAAATGAATTTAAAGGTAATGTTGCATTTAAAGGTGTAGTGAGAGGAAAAGTAAAACTGATTACATTTATTGGTGATGCAGATGAAACTGAGCTTGGAGATATTTTGGTGACAAGCATGACTGATCCTAGGTATTTACCTGCTATGAGGATTGCTTCCGCTTTCGTTACAGATGAGGGTGGAATTACCTGTCACGCAGCCATCGTCGCTCGCGAACTCAAAAAACCATGCATCATAGGTACCAAAATCGCAACCAAAGTCTTGAAGGACGGTGATTTGGTGGAGGTGGATGCAGAGAAGGGGGTTGTAACAATTCTAAAGAAAGTGAAATGAAAAGAATCCTATACATAAAGCAATTTTCGCGAGATTATTGTTTGGCGCTTTGTGATATGTGGTGTAGAGCAGAGAGTATTTTGCCAAAGGTTTGGACCAAAAGGAAGCAACCCAAATATCCATATATTGTATTTGTGAGAGGTAGTGATGGGGTTGAGTGTTTTATGGATGAATCCGGAATAGATTTCTTGAAAAAAGAATTGCTTAAAAGTGCAATCAAAGATAAACAATTTTGTAAGAAGGTTGCAACTAATTTTTCAAAGACAGAAAGTGCTGTTAATGAGTTCATAAAGAACAAAAAGATACTCACCAAAAGTGAACTCAAGAAACTTATGAACCTACTTGAAAAATTTTGGGTGTGGTTCGAAGCTATCTGGTGGCTTATTGTAGCAATAGAGGAAAAAGGTCTTGAGAAGGAATTTGATTTTAAATTACTACTCAAAGTTCGGAAACAAGGCGAGCGGACAAGTGGTGGAAATGTAGACGCGGTAATCGAGCAAAGTATTAAAGTAATTTTTCCAGAAATCAGTCAATTCTCGAAAGTTATTTCAGCGATTGAAATAAAAACAAACAATATTCCGGCAAAAAGTGTTTTGGCAAAGAGAATGAATGGGTATTACTGCACTCCTCGAAAAATTTTTGTATCTAAAAAGGAATTGTATCAATCATTCAATATATCCCTTGAGTCAGAAAAGATGGCTGTAGTTTCAGAGATAAAGGGTTCTGTTGCATACCCTGGTACTGTGCGAAGTGTTGTTCGTAAAGTCTTTGGTAAGGATGATTTGTCTAAAGTTGGTGCTGGAGAAATACTGGTATCTCCTATGACTCTACCTATTTTTATACAAGCAATGGAAATCGCCGGAGCAATTGTGACTGATGAGGGTGGTATAATATGTCACGCAGCCATCGTCGCTCGCGAACTCAAAAAACCATGCATCATAGGTACCAAAATCGCAACCAAAGTCTTGAAGGACGGTGATTTGGTGGAGGTGGATGCGAATACAGGGACAGTAACAATACTTAAAAAAGCAGATGAAAACTAAGATGTCAAAAAAAATTGAAAAAGACATTCTGAGTAAAGAGTGGGCTTTTGGATATGATAGACGAATGGGGTTTCGGCTTATTGATTTCTTCTATGATGGGTATGCTAATCAATTTAATAAATATTTTAAGACTAAATTTGGTGATAATGTATTTCGTATCAAGAATGGCATAGTAGCACAATATTATCCTCTCAAGAATGATACAGAAAATATGAAAAGAGTTGAGAGATTTTTCGTTCAAGATAATTTTGCATCAAAGATTAATAAAGAGATAGTCTCAAGTTATCAAAGGTTTAATAAGTTTATCAAAAAGACGTCCTTTTCATATAGAGGCAAATCAAATTTGTTTTTATCTAAAGAGCTGGAGAGATTCCTAAGGGAAGAGCGAGGTATTTCTCTCATAAGCAGAATCCTCTTTGCTCCATTTGAAGAGCTTTTGGTGAAAAAACTTGATGATTTATTAAAAGAAAGGGGTGGAACGAATGTGCAGCAAATTAAAGAAACACTCTCATTACCGACGGAGATTTTGCCTATTGATCAATATCAAAGGGATATATGTCTGGTTGTCTTAGGGAAACTAAAAATAGGTACTATTGTAAAGAGGTATAGACATTTCGGGATGCTTGATTGGTACTATGACGAGACAACAGAGACTGATCATCTGAAAAAGATTCAAGAGTATACAACAGGCGAAGCTAAAAAATATCTTGATGACATTGAAATCAAATATAAAATAAGGAAATCTGATGTCTATAAAATTAAAAAAACTTTTAAAAAAGACAAGGTACTTTCGTCTTTTATTGATCTTTATGTTGTATATGCAAACTACAAAGAAAGGAAAAATTATTGGAGAGGCGAAGCTTCATATAAACTAAAGTTTATTATGGCAGAAATCGCAATGAGACTTGGATTTACGAACGAAGAATTGGCTTTTCTAACTTATGAAGAAATCAGGACGGTTTTATTGTCGGAAAAAAAGATTGAGAGCAGTGAATTAAGTGCAAGAATAAAAAACAGTGCCTTTATCTACAAGAAAGATAAATTATACATTGTGAGTGATGGAAATTTTTTAGAACAACTTGATGTGACCTTAAATTCAAAACAACAAACTATATTGCACGGTGTCTCCGCATTCAAGGGTCTAGTCAAGGGGGAGGTTAAAATTGTTATAAGTAGCAATGATTTCGAAAAAGTGAAACAAGGAGATATTTTGGTGACAAGTACAACACGACCTGATTACATAAAGGTTATGGAGATGGCTGGTGCATTTGTGACAAACGAGGGGGGTATGCTCTCTCATGCAGCAATCCTTGCCCGCGAACTCAAAAAACCCTGCATCATAGGAACTAAAATCGCAACCAAAGTTTTGAAGGATGGAGACCTTGTCGAAGTAGATGCCAATCTTGGAACAGTTACTATTATCAAGAAAGCAAAATAATGCTTAACCTGTAGAGGCCTGCCCCGTGGCAAATTGCACCGCTCTCGGGTATCAGCTACTGCTGTACTCAATTTTGCATCGGGGTGGATGCGAATACAGGGACAGTAACAATACTTAAAAAGGTATAGAAGTTCTTCCTACATATCCAATATGCGGGAAGAATTAATTTATATACTATATACTATATACAAAATACGATATACTATATATTAATTATGAAAACACTTATTATCACTGCACACCCAAGTAAAAACGGATACACTCACGACATTGCTCGGGTGGTACGCGAAGCACGGATTGAAAAGGGTGGAGAAGTGGAGATACTTGATCTCTACAAGACAGATTTGAAACAAGATTTCTTACGATTTGAAGATCCGCGAGAGATGAAAGCTCCAAATCCTGTGCGAGATGCGATACACGAGAAGATTAGGTGGGCAGACGAACTTATTTTTATTCACCCTCTCTGGTGGCTCTCGATGCCTGCGATTATGAAAAACTTTCTTGATCACAATATTACATCTCCTTTTGCATTTCACTATGAAAAAGGCAAGAGAATTCCGGGACTTTGTGGTAAAACGGCCCGGCTTTACATCACTTGTGATGGCCCGGTTTTACTCTATGTTTTTTTGGGTTTACCATTTATAATTAACTGGGTTATTGGAATATTTACTTTTTGTGGTGTTTCGACTGATTATTTCAAAATCATTCGGATGCTCCCAATGAAGATCAATCAAGTTAAGAGAAACAAAATGCTTGAGAAAATAAAGAAGAATTCGTTTAGAAAGTCTTGGTCACTTCACGGGTTAAATTTCTTGGGAAATATGTTCCAATAGCTAAAAGTATATTTATATTAGAAACAGGATGCAGCTCAAAATACAATTTAATTAATATCAAAATATTATGGAACATGAACCAGAGATGCGACGTATGTCTCAAGAATTAATCAATCACCTCAGCATATTGAGACAAAATATTGATAGTATTCCAGATGCTATCAAGAAAAGACTTGATAACGGCACACAAGGAGTTGCCTTGGCAGAGGATGTGAAGATTAGTGAAAGAGCCAAGCTAAAAGAAGCATGGAATAATGTTATTTTGATGACCGGAATGTTTATGGAGGCAATTAGATCTAAAGGAGCAGATTATCTTAAAGAGGATGATATTATTTTTTTTGAAGACAAAAAGAAAGAGTTGTTCGATGCTATAAATTTGATTGACTCAGTAGAAAGTTCAGAAAGACCAAATCCAGAAGATGTACTCAAAGAAATAAATGATAAGTTAGATAACCTTTTAGTGTAAATAAATGAAATCCGACGAAGAACTTAAGAAAGAAAATCCTGCACTCTATAAAGTTGCACGAGAGGGAGGGACTGAAGCACCTTTTTCGAGTGAACTTCTCAAAGTGGAAGACGATGGAAGTTTTGCCTGCAAAGTTTGCGGACAAAAGCTTTTTAATTCTGATGCAAAATTTGATTCGGATACTGGTTGGCCTTCATTTGATGAAGCATTATCTGGAAGTGTCAAAGAAGTCTATGACGACTCGCATGGAATGCAACGAACAGAGGTGGTCTGTAGTAAATGCGGATCACATCTTGGGCATGTCTTTAATGATGGTCCAACTAATACAGGTAAAAGGTATTGTATGAATGGAGTCTGTTTGGAATTTGAGAAGGAGGATAAATAAATTTAATGAATCCTGTTCGAAAAATCTAAGTATTCATTTCAATAGATAACCAGAATATTATGACAACGGAGGCGAACTCAATTACAAGCACATGTTAACTTTTTTCTAACGGGATGAAAATTACTAAATACGGTCATTGCTGTCTACTTATAGAAGAAAACGGGGTGAGGGTACTCACTGATCCGGGAAACTATACAACTGCACAAAATGAAGTGAAAAATATCGATGTGATACTCATTACTCACGAACATGGAGATCATTTTCATATTGAATCAGTCAAAGAGATTTTGAAGAACAGTCCTGATGTTTTGATTGTGACTAATAATTCTGTAAATGAACTGTTAAAGAGAGAAAATATTTTAAATACAAAGGTGGTGGAAGACGGAGAAGTATTTGAATGTAAGGGTGTAAAGTTGAGTGGACATGGAAAAGAACATGTTGAAATATATAAAGATATAAGTAGGGTATCGAATACAGGGTATTTTATAAGTGATCGTCTCTACTATCCAGGGGATTCATTCTTTAATCCTAATAAAGAGATGGAAATATTATTGTTGCCTGTTCAGGGTCCATGGTGTCGAGTAAAGGATTCGATCGAGTTTGCTCTCGCGTTAAAACCAAAAATTGCATTACCTGTTCATGATGGGCAGTTAAACGATTTCGGTCTTCGTTCGATTAATAAGGGTGCAATATCCGTCGTGCTTCCACTAAATAATATTCAATTCATCCCACTTGAAATCGGTCAAGAAACCGAATTTTAATTCATTACCCATTATTTGTTACTGATCACTTCTCTATGTCTTCTATTGGAATTTTCGACTCAGGGTTCGGCGGTCTCTCAATTCTAAGCGAGATAGTGAAGATACTCCCACAGTATGATTATGTATATTTAGGTGATACTGCTCGTGCACCATATGGGAGCAGAAGTCAGGAAATAATTTATGAATTCACTTGTGAGGGGATTGAATTCCTTTTTCATAGTGGGTGTGATCTCGTAATACTTGCGTGTAATACTGCATCGAGTGAAGCTCTCCGAAAAATACAGCAAGAATTCTTACCCAAAAAATATCCCGATAAAAAAGTGCTTGGAGTTATCATTCCTGGTGCAGAAGAGGCTGTCACGCAGACAAAGAACAGAAAGATTGGGGTGCTGGCGACCGAGGCGACTGTCTCATCAGGCGCATTCAAGCGAGAGATACAAAAACTCGACAGTAAAATAAAAGTCTATGAAGTTCCGGCACCAATGCTTGTACCACTCATTGAGGCAGGGGAAGACAAAAGTGAGAGTGCAAAGTTGATGATTAAAAAATATGTAGACGAAGTGTGTGCGCACAGTATTGATACTCTCATCCTCGGATGTACTCACTACGGGATACTGGAGAAGGAAATAAAAAGGTGTGCAGGAGATACTGTTGTATTGTCTGAGGGGAAGATTGTAGCCAGAAAGCTTGTTCAATACCTTGAAAGGCACAATGAAATTAATAAAAAACTTTCAAAGAAAAAACATATTAAGTTTTATACGACAGACTCGAAGGAAAAGTTTGATCGGTTGGGAAGCCGATTCTTTGGTGAAAAAATCAATTCAAAGAGGGTTAATGTAAACAAGTAAACATTTTTCACGGCCGTGAAAAATGTTTACTTGTGGACTCCCTTGGTTGAGTTGATAGAGCGCTATCGCGGTAACATTGTCTCATATTATTTTTTGTGGTATAAAATATGAGCGCTGGATAGCTACTCGAGCATCACATGGAATGTGATGTAGTGGTGAGTTATTGAGATGTGGGTTATGAGTAGAATGCAAATGCTTTTTCCTCATCACTTAATACTCATTACTTTCTATTCGCATCATGCTTCGCGTGATGCTCGGGAGGAAAGTCCGAACACGGTACCGATGCGAAGCATTGGAATTATCAAGTAAACAAGTCTCAATTATCCAAGTAGGATGCATTTGCATTTTCCTTGAATACTTGAAACTTTGAGACTTGGTACTTCCGCTGCTTCGCAGCGGAATGGTAGTGGGTAATACCCATCAATAGGAGATATCCTATAGAGGTGCGAGCAGAGACGCTCAAAGCGAAATGCAGAGAGCGCCCTTCGGGGTGAGTTTTATGGAAACATAAAAGTGAAACGGCAAAACCCTTACTTCCGTGCAAGACCGAGACCGATGCGAAGCATTGGAATTATCAAGTAAACAAGTCTCAATTATCCAAGTAGGATGCATTTGCATTTTCCTTGAATACTTGAAACTTTGAGACTTGGTACTTCCGCTGCTTCGCAGCGGTAGTGTCGCTTGATTCACTTGGTAACAGGATGAACAGATAAATTGCTATCGCTTACCTTATGGTGAGGCACAGAATTCGGCTTATAGGCGCAATATAAAAACACTCTGGTTTTACCGGAGTGTTTTTAAATTGTTGTGATATAATGATGTTAATATTTTTTAAAAATAATTATTATTTTTTATATGGTAGGGAAAATAAAGGTAACTAAAGTTGATTTGGTCGATAAAAAAAGTGAAGCTATAAATACACCAAGCATCGAGAAGAAAAAAATTAATTTTGAGTATCTTGCGTTTTTGACTATTGGTGCAGTTGTCTTTTTGATGCCACTTTTTTTTCTTCCTGTCTCAATATTAGGATTTACTCAAGCCAAGCTTACTCTTCTGGTACTCGGCACACTTCTTGCATTCTGTTTTCTTGTTGTTGATCGGATGAAGAAGGGGACGATTACACTTTCTCTTAATCCTATTCACATCATTGCAGTACTCATCGCGATTACTTATTTCGTTTCGGGATGGGTGGGTGTATCTCAATATAAGTCCCTAATTGGAAGTATGACCGAGCAAGATACATTCATAACAGTTTTTATTGGATTTGTATTTTTGTTTGTTTTGTCTCAAGTGACAAAGAACACAAAAAAGATTTTTATGATTCTCTCACTTCTTTTTGGATCTATTGCAATCGCAATGATCTCTCAGGTTGTTCGGATTTTCTTTGGATATAGATTGTTTGCTCTTGGTGTGCTTGATAATCCTGTAACAACACTTGTAGGAAGTTGGGGTGATATTACTATACTATCACTCATACTTCTTTCAGTGTTTGTGATAGTGCTTGAAACCGTCAAACTTAAAAAATGGGTCATGATACTGTCTTACATATTCTTAATCATT